>NZ_SBLC01000069.1 GCF_004054105.1 Falsigemmobacter intermedius | reverse complement strand
CAAATGACCAATAAGTTCAATGTCATGCTTCGCAGGCGTGATCGGATCAGGGATCATCCGGATCTCATCGATGAGGCTGCGCAGGATGTTTGAGGCTTCAAACCGGAGGCCCTGGTCGTAAAGGGCGGCCGACAGCCGTTCGACCTCTTCGCTGTAGCGCGCTGCCATGCTCGGGTGGAGGCGCAGGGCAGGGGGCTCGGGTTGGTCGGCAAGTTCAGCCGTCAGGCGTGCCTTCGTCTCTTCCAATGCGGACATCTTCGCCTTCATCGACGGATGATACATGCCGTCGGCAATGGCATCGACGATCCCATCGATCTTCTTCTGGGTGGCGACCAGATCGCGCCGTGCTTTCTCAAAAGCAGCCGTCTGGGCTCCGGCGGCCTCGTTCATAGCCTTTACATATTCTTTTACAAACGCTGCTATCAGTTTGGGATGCATCAGCTTTTTCTGAAGGCCCTCGAGAACGCGGGCCTCCACCTCTTCCCGCAGGATGGTGCTGCGATTGGTGCATATAGATTTTCCCTTGGTCCGTGAGGCCGCGCAGCCATAGCGGTTTTTGTTGATCAAGGTGTAGCCCGCTCCGCAGCAGGCGCAGCGCATCAGCCCCGAGAGCAAATAGTCGGGCCGCCGTGTCCGCTCAGGGCGGTGCGGGCCATCTCCGGTTCCGAGGTTCATCAACTCGCGCATCTCCGCTTGCCGCAGTTTGACGGCTTCCCAGAGATCATCGCTGATGATGCGCAAATCCGGCACCTCGGTGATGATTCATTGCTCGGGCGGGTTCAAACGCGACACCCGCTTCTGGGTGGCGGGGTCTTTTATGTAGCTCAGCCGGTTCCAGACCAGGCGCCCGATATAGAGTTCATTGTTCAGGATGCCGGTGCCGCGCTTATGATTGCCGCTGATGGTCGAAGGCCCCCAGCTGCCGATGTTTTTGGCGCTGTCAGGTGCAGGGATGCCGTCATCATTGAGGCTCGATGCGATCTCGCGGGCGGAGTGGCCTGCGAGGTATTCCTTAAAGATCCGCTGGATGACCGCTGCTTCGGCTGGGATGATCTCGCGGTCGCCACGCTGGACCTCGCCATTCTCAAGCAAGTGCCGCACGGCGCGGTATCCGTAGGAAAGCCCGCCGCCGGATTTACCTTCGCGCACGCGCCCCTCGAGGCCACGATGGGTTTTGATGGCAAGGTCTTTGAGGAAGAGGGCGGACATCGTTCCCTTGAGGCCGATATGCAGCTCGTTGATTTCGCCCTCCGCCACCGTCACCAGCGGGATGCCGAGGAAGACCATCTGTTTGTAGAAGCCAGCCACATGTTCCTGGTCACGGCTGATCCTGTCCAGTCGTTCGGAGACGACGACGTCAAAGCGTCCTCTGCCTGCATCTGCGATCAGGCGCTGGAACTCCGGCCGTTGAAGGACTGTCCCCGACATCGCAGCATCGGCATAGGTGCCCGCGACGGTCCAACCACGTGTCTCGGCCAGACGGCGGCAAATCCGCAGCTGGTCTTCGATGGACGCTTCCGACTGATGATCGGTCGAATAGCGGGCATAGATCACGGCGCGAGTCATGGGAGAGCTCCGGTCGGGGGAGATGGGATCAGTCATCATCGCCCCGTTGCGAGGCGGCGTAATCCTTCCGCGCGGCGTTACGGGCCATAGCCTGAACCAGCGCGATGAGCAAAGGATGGGGTTCGTCCTCATCTTTGGCAAGGGGGAGGTTGGGTTCCCTTCCCGCAGGCAGCGAGAGAGAGGGCAGCGGCGGGGGGCCGTGTCCTCCTCTCTCAACTGCTTCTGCGGCTCCTCGGTCATGGCGGCAAATCTCTCCCGATCGCTGGCCGAGGTGGTCTCGGCTGCGGTGATGCGGTTGGGGCGTCATAGGCAAAGCGTGTGGCCTTAGGTGATGGCCTCACTGAAGCATATGGGCGAGACCTGACGGGTTGGGAGAGGAAAAGCGCCGGATATGGCGTGGGCGCTGCGGGATTATGTGGATAACCCCGCACTATGGCAGTTTGCGAAATAGTTTAGTGCAAACAATGCCTTGTTGTCAGCGTGCTGACATTTTGAGGTCCAAGAGAGGGGGCGTGGTTGGAGGCTGTGACGCTTGGTGCAAAATCCGGATTTTGGCCGTAACGCCAGACCTCCACTTGGTGCTATGCTGCCAGTGGCAGCCCTTCTTCCCGAGTGGCCCAACGGGCTACTCCTATGCAAAGGCGGCCTGTGGCTGACACGCAGTTGGGACCGAAGGGCCCGACGGAGCGCCTCCCCGGCGTTAGGGGCAGCTGGAAGTAGCTTTAGCTACATACAGTCTGTCTTTGTAGGTAGCTTTGGGGCTACCTCCTTCCCGGTCCATTTTTGGGACCGGCCCAGATTACGACAATCAAACAAACAGCGGGTCGAAGACGGGTAAGGATTAGCACCCTTTTGAAACTGATGAGCGTAAAGGCCGGACCATCGGTCCGGCTCAGACGCGCCAATCCTGCGCGCTGGTGAGCCGGTCATATCTGACCGGTGGGCCTGTGCTCATCGCACAGGCTTTGCTTCATCAAGGAGGTTGGGGGCAGGAGAGGTGGCAAGGGCAGTGAGATATGGGGAAACGGCAGGTAGCTTGGGTCCGATGCAAAAGATGCGGTTAAGAAAATAGCGTCGGATCAGTGCGATAGGGTGAAGGGGGTTATCCACCAGAAAGGAAGGGCTCGGGTCAGAAAGCTTTAGGTTTTGTCCGAAAATGCCCACAACTGAGAAACCATGTCCCGCGAATGGAGCGATGCCATGGCCTATCAGTTCTTCCACATCGAGACCTATTCCCAAGCGCCGAAGAAGGTGCGCAAGACGGCTGATCACTTCAACACGGCTGAGCAGATCGAGGAGGAGGCCCGTCGCACCCCCGATTACTGCCAGCATGTTGAAAACCCGCGCCCTTACCTGCAGCTCGTCAACTGCACCCCTATCGATGAGTTCATCGCTCAAAGACGGATGAAGGTGGCGGCGCTGACGGAGACGGTCAATACCAAAGGGGGCGGCACCTATACCCGCGCCCTACGCAGCGATGCGGCGACCCTTTACACTGAGGTCCATTCGCATCCGGTCACGAGCGCGGCCTTCCTTGCCGATCCCGCAGCCTACCGTGATGAGGTTAAGCTCTGGGCGGCGAAGGTGATGAAGGACTTCAGGGCGAGGATGCCGGAGGGTGTTGTTCACACGGCAGTCCTTCATACCGACGAGAGCCATCTTCATATCCATATCCTCGCCTACAATGACGCCGACCCCAAGATGGACGCGAATAAGCTGCATGTCGGTAAGAAGGCAGCGGCTGAATATCGCGAAACCCATGAGAGCGACGCAATCAAAAGTCTGGATAAGCCCGAGCTTGCCCCGCTGCCGCTGCAGCCGAAAAAGCCGAAGCCCAGTAAAAACCGGACGACACAGGCGAAGAACGATCTCCGCCATGCTGCGGCTGTGGACGCCTGGGAGGGAGCCCGTGCCAAGCTTCAGGCCGAGAATGAGGCGATGATGGCGGACTGGAGGCAGCGCAATCATGCCCATCTGAAAGCGGGTCGTCTGGCACGGGGCAAGGCCGGCGATCAGGAAGTTTACCTTGCGACTATGCAGAGGGCGCAGGACGACTATTATGATGCGGTGGGCCTGCCCTGTGGCTTCCTGCGCCACGGCCCGCGTCAGGAGCGCCTGAGCACCAAGCAATATGCCGCCCGCCAAAGGGAGGCCAAACACAAGGTCAAGGTTGCCAAGAAGCTGGAGGATGAAGCCGCCGAGCTGGGGCGGGTGGATAAAGACCTCAGCATGATGCGGAAGGAGCTTATCGAGGCCGCATCAGAGCGGGAGGCTGAACTTGACGCCCGCGAAGAGGCGTTGGAGGGAAAGGAACAGGCTTTGCAGCGGCGTGCAGCTGCGCTGGACGCGCGGGAGGAAGATCTGACGAATGCCGTCGGTGTAATGACCCAGCGGTTTCTGCTCAGTTCATGCTGCTAATCTGAATGCCTCAGCGGGCGTGCGCATTGCAAGCGCCTGGTGAGGCCGTCGGTTGTTGTAGAAGGATATCCAGTCCGCGATCACGCGGGTGGCGTGCTGGATGCTCTCGAAACGGTGGCGGTGGGTGCACTGCTCCTTCAGGGTGCGGATCAGCCTCTCCACCATGCCATTATCTGGCATGATCCCATCGATGCCTCCGGCGCCCGGATCTGCTATCATACTGGCATCCGGGACCTGGGGCATCGGGAGCACGTGAGTGCGGGCAGACCGAGCTACAACAATGGGCTGAGAGCCCGTGCCGTTATATGGTCGCCCCTGCGGCTCGCCCGGATGTGCCGCGAGCACGGATCTGTAAATGCCGCGTGCCCGCCTGCTCCCTCTTTGATGTGAGGAGGATGTCACATGCGCATTATCGGACTGGATATCCATCGCATCTTCGCGGAGGCGATGGTTTTAGAAGACGGGACGGCGCGACGGCTGGGTCGTGTCGACATGACACGGGAGAGCCTGCAGGCTTTTGCCGCGCGCCTTCTGCCGACGGATCACGTGATTGTCGAAGCCACCGGCAATGCGGCCGCTGTCGTCGATATCCTTGCGCCAAAGGTGGCGCGGGTTGTCGTGGCCAATCCCTTGCAGGTTCACCTGATTGCGCGGGCAAAGACTAAGACAGACAAGATCGACGCCCGCGTTTTGGCGCAACTCTATGCCGCGGGGTTCCTGCCCGAAGTCTGGATCCCCGATCCCGCGACACAGGCCAGACGCCGGCAGGTCACACGGCGTAACCAGCTTGTCAAAAGCCGCGTGCGCCTGAAAGCCATCGTGCAGTCGATCCTGCACGCCCATCTGATCCCCCGCTGTCCGCATCAGGACATCTTCGGGGCCAAGGGGCGCGCGTGGGTTCTGGCGCAGGAGGTGCCACCAGACGAGAGAGCCGCGATCACGCGGCACATCGAAGAGTATGACCGCCAGACAGCAGCGCAGCGGGTGGTAGAGGAAGACATTGCCCGCGCCGCCATACCGGACGCGGCTGTCAGACGGCTGATGACGATCCCCGGCGTGGACATGGTCGTCGCGGTCGGGGTCATGGCGGCGATCGGCCGGATCGACCGGTTTCCATCCGCCGATCAGCTCTCCGCCTGCCTCGGACTGAATGCCAGCGTGCGGCAATCCGGAGATGGTCCTGCCCATCACGGGCGGATCACCAAGCGCGGACGCAGCGATGCCCGCCACCTGCTCGTGGAAGCGGCCTGGCAGACAGTGCGCAGCCCGGGCCCTCTTCGTGCCTTTTACGAGCGGATCAAGGCACGGCGCGGAGCCCATGTTGGCGCCGTCGCAGTTGCCCGCAAGCTGGCCGTATTGATCTGGCACATGCTGTCAAAGGAGGAGGATTATGCCTGGGGCCGTCCGACACTCCTCGCGCGCAAAATACGCAAGATGGAGCTTGCGGCGGGAGCAGAGGCGCGACGTGGCCAACGCGGCACTGCGTATGACTATAACCATCCGGCTCTGAGGAGGGCGGATCGTGCTGTGGCGGAACATGCCGAGCAGGCCTATCGGCGGATTATGCAACACTGGCAACGCACGCGGAAGCGTAGCCCGCCTTCGCAGAGGGGAGATATGGCGACATAAAAATAGCGAGTGGCGAAGAAAGGGGCTGTTCAATTACATCCGTCTGTTGCGGGCAGTGCGGTGTGATGAACTCCTGTTTCAGGCCATAGCTGCGGACCAAGGCCGTGTAATGGCGGGATGTAAAAACCAAGCCATTGTCTGACCTTAGAAGGAACTCTTGGTTCACGCGGCCCAGCGTCCCGAAGCGGGCGATCAGGGCGTGCTCCAAGGCGCAGGCAGCGGTTGTGGCCTTGCCGGTGCGCGAAAGGTGCCAACCCAAAAGCTCGCGTGTGTGGCAATCGATGACCAGCGCCAGAGAGGCCCAGCCGTCCCTGCCGGCCCAAACGCGGCACAGATCCGTCGACCAGCGCTCGTTGGGGGCCTTGGCCACTGAGGGCAAAGCTTGGATGCGGGGCCGCATGCCAATGGCCCGCTTGCGCACCTGCCAGCCGTTTAACTGGAATATCCGCTGCACGGTATTTTTGTTGAAGCCCAAGAGCCACGCGACAGTTCGATAACCGAAGGACGGCTGTTCTTCGATCATCTTCTTGATCGGCTCGGCGAACGCCGGGTTCACGCGGGGCGCGGATTTGGTCGGGCGATAATAGACCGACCGCCGCGCCACGCCGAACCACGTGCAAAGCTGAGAGATGGACACCTGCAGGCCGTCTTCCCTAAGGCCTTGATGAAGCTTCAGGATCATCAGTCGTCCTGTTGCCCCAGCAAGGCCTGCAGCTTTTTTCTCGCCCGCAGCTCCAGCATTGCTTCGCCGTAGGCCTCCTGCAGGTCCTTCAGCTGCTTCTCGTATTGCTCGCGGATATCGAGCGGGTTCGCGCGGAGGGAATTTTCCATCCCCTTCTTGGCATCATCGACCCAGCTTTCGATCTCGGAAGGGCTCAGGTCGAAGGACCGGCTGGCCTCGGCCACCGTCGTCTTGCCCTGGATGATCTCGATCACCAGTGCGGTTTTGCGCTTCGCAGTCCAACGTTTGATGCTGTCTTCCATCGTCATACTCATGGCTATTTACTCCACTATAGCCTGAGCAGAAAATCCGTGGGTCATTACACCGTCGGTTGTGGGTTTCCATAAGCGAGCATTTTTGCGGGGCGGTATGACCGCGGCAGCACCTCTGGCGGCAATGGCATCGTGGCAAGACCGGGTGTCGTAGGCGCCGTCTGCTGTCACGGATGTGATCTGCTCTTGCGGGGCAATCTGATTGAGCAGGTCAGGCAAAACTGGCGCGTCGCCGATGGCACTGGAAGTGACTTCAACGGCACAAATCTCCAATGTTTGTTCATCAACGGCGATATGGATCTTCCGCCAGATGCGGCGTTTAGAGCCGCCATGCTTGCGGCGTAGCCACTCACCTTCACCCTCAACCTTGATCCCCGTGCTGTCAGCTCAAGAGGTGCAGGCCCTCTTTTGCACGGTAGGGGATCGCCACATTCAGCGTGTTTTGTCGTCGGCTCAATGTGCTGAAGTCGGGCACCGACCAGGACAGCCCCGATAAAGCCAAAAGGCTCTCCATGAACCCCGTGGTCTGACGAAGCGGCAATCCGAAAAGAACCTTTAAGGTAAGGCAGGCTTGGATGGCAGCGTCACTGTAAATCTGCTGACGGCCCCGCTTGCCTGAAGGCTGTGCGGCCCACTGCATATCCGTATCAAGCCATGCCGTCAGGGAGCCGCGTTGCTTCAGCGCATGGTTATAAGCATGCCAGTTGGTCGTCTTGTAGCGGGGAGTGGATCGATAGCTCATGCCAAAGGGGTAGCACGATCACACAAGACATTGAATCCTAGTGGATTTGTGCATCATGTATAACCGCCCCTTGCGCAAGAGGGTATTTTGGATCTTTTCGGCGCGT
>NZ_SBLC01000068.1:2243-7881 GCF_004054105.1 Falsigemmobacter intermedius | reverse complement strand
CCTTGGGAGCCGCCCTGCTGGCCTTGAGAACCTTGCGGGTCAGGAGACTTCTGCGACTGCTTTGACGGCATATTGTCGTTAAAGAGCGCGAGAAGCTTGTCGGCGTACATTTGCACCGTACTGTAATCAGTCTTGCTGGGCCCAAGCTTGGACACTGCAACACCAATTTTACGAGCATCTGCCAGAACTTCTGGGGGCAGCACGTTGAGCACGGCTGCTTCATAAAGATCTGCGTCGCCAGAGATTGCCACCTGTCCGAGGCATTCAGCACGGAAGATGTAAAGGCACCAGTTCAGCACGAGATCCCAATAGTTGGTGATTTCATCTGGCAAGGGCCGGTTGTCGTCGGGATCTGCAAGCATCACTTCCACGGCTGCGTTCAGATAAGCTGCCGCACCGGGGTAAGAGCGCAACAAGTTGGCTTCGATGCGAATGTCTTCGAGAATATTCGCGATCGACTTCCATTCGACCATCAGGGGTGAGCGGCGCATTGCTGTGATCTTAGCGCCGAGGGCTTGGAAGTCTGTTTGACGGACATGACCGCCGGCCTCATGTGCGATCAGACCATAGAGGGCAGTCCGAAGCCGTGGGTCAGTCAAGTCCCAGTGGGGCAGGGTGATCGTGGTGCCGTTAGTGCAGGGATGGCCGCCAAAAACGACGTTCACTCCCCATTTGCGGCCGAGGACCGCGGAGAGCTTGGTAGACACCATTGCATAGTCGATTTGAGCCTTGTTCATCATGGGAGCACTCCAAAAAAAAGGATTTCTCCCCCCAGCGGGAAGAGAAACCCGCAGGGTTGATGGAAGGGAAACAGCCCCGGTTAGGGGGCTGTCTCAGGTGTCAGAAGTCAAAGGTATCGGCAAATTTCACCGGCTGATCATGGTCAGGCATTGGGAAAGACACGACGTTGGCCGGAGCTTCCTCATCCGAAGCAGCAACTGCTTCAGCTTCAAGAGCAAAGGCCTCTTCCTTATCTTCCGCAAAAACGGGTGCATCAGGCGAGGCAGGTGCCTCTCCAGCAACAAACCCTGACATGGGGAAACCAAGATCGTCTTTGATGGTGTCTGGCGATGGCGCTGAACCAGCGATAGCCAAAGTGGCCGGTGCGCGGTTCGCACATTCCTCAACAAACTGCTTCATCGCATCGAGCGAAGTGAAGCGGCTGATGATAGCCCAGAGCTTTTCAAACTCTGCGCCATGGATCTTGCCAGACCCCGCAACGCTTGCTTCGAGGTCGTCAGCCAGCACTTTCATGCCACCCGAACGATCACAGAAGGAAAAACGCCGCAGCTTCTGAGCAGCTTCTACGATGGATTGGCGCACTTCGACCCTGAACCAGTCAGAGGCCGAATTGCCTGTTTTGCTTGCGAGTTGCGGTTTCACACCGTTCACAATGCTCAACAGTACACTGTCGAGAAGTTCACTTCCGACAGATGCCAGTGAGTTCGTTTTATCTCGTGGAGAAGCCGAAACTTCAAAGATCGAGAAGCTTGCACTGAACCGGGATTTGACCTTCGATCTGGGCAGCATGGCGCGGCGCAGAGGTTCGGCAAATTCCGGGTTTTTGACGATCCAATCAGCAATTGCATCGTCATAAGCTTGAATGAAGTTATCAACCTCATCGTTGAACTTGGCGCAGATGGCCTGGAGCTCAACGCCGATCACTTCCACACAATCCAATGGGATCGCATAGCCTCCAAGCAGGCGCGTGCCATAGCGATTGCAGACACGCTCAGCCTGGTTGCGGATCGTTTTGAACGGTTGAAGACGTTCCTTCTCAATGAGGTGCTTGATGCCATAGCTCGCAACGCGAGAGGGTGGCAGGTCTTGCACGTCAACATTGATGAAATCGCTTGGTTCGAGCTTTTTGGACCCGGACCACACCGAAAAATCGAGCATAACCATGGCTACATCTTTGAGCACAGTCGTTTGGACAGTCATCTTTTTTCTCCAAAAAAAAGGGAGACCGCCCCCGATGGGAGTACGTGTCTCCCCATCAGGGTTGAAACTGGCTTAGAAGCCGATGTTCAGCTTGAGAATGTTGGTAGCGACTTCGCGCTCTTCAGGCGAAAGCCGGCTGAGATACGCCAGATTAAGGGCGTTCATCACCGTTTCCTCGCAAGGCGTCCCGTGATCGATTTTCCGGTGCAGGCCGAAAGAAAGGCCGTAGCGGAAGAACCGCGTCAGAGCGCGCGTTGAGAGGGGCGAATTGAGGGCTTCAGCCACGTCGTGGCATTTGGCTCTCGTTTCAGCAGCAAAGGCACACATGCGCGAGACGAACTCGGCAGATGCTGCCTGAAAATCAGGGAATTGGAGAAGCATCAGATCCGTTTCGGTCTGATGATCCATGTAGCTCACTTCCAACATCGCAAAGCGATCGAGGAAGGCAGGATCGAGCTTCCGAACGGAGCCGGTATAGGCGCCGGTCAGATCCCCGCTGCCCGCAGAGTTTGCGGTGCAGATAAGCCTGAAGTTTTTATGAGGGGTGATGACCTCACCCGTTTCTTTGATGAGTAGCTTGCCACCATCGAGAATGTCATTGAGCGCGACCAGATTTCCTGCGCGGCCGCGGTCGATTTCGTTGATAACAAGGGCATAGCCATTCTTGGCGGCCAAAGCCAAAGGACCGTACTCAAACTCAGTGTTGCCGAAGGAGATGCCGACGCGGCCGATCAGATCAGCAGTGTCAGAAGTCTCGTTCCACGAGAGCATGAGGGTAGGCCAATGCAGACGGCCGAGGACTTCGCGGATGAGCGAGGTTTTTCCGCAGCCATGCGGACCATAGAACATCAGGCCGTCGCCATGGTTCTCCGCAAACAGGAAAGCGAGGATGCTCCTCACCATGTCTACGTCAAAGTGGTAGTTAGGAGTGATCTTCTGAACGAGAAGGTCGTTTTCAAAGACCGGGACCGATTTACCGATGGCCGAAGGGAGCTTGAACAGCTGCCCGATGTCAGTGGTTTGAAAGTTCCAGTTGATTGCCGACGACAGATTGTTGGCGTGCAGGGACATAGCTTTCTCCGTAAAAAAAGGGAGAAAGCCCCTGATATGGGAAGCTTTCTCCCCATCAGGGTTTGTTTGCGCGTCTGGTCAGAGCGCGGTGAACTGGTGACTTTTGGTGCCTGCCTTGCGGTAGGGACCAACGGTTGTTTCGTCAGTGGGATCCAGGCCATGTGCTTTGACAAGCTCGGCCCAATCGACACTGCCTTTGCGGTCAACCCGCGTGGCGCGAAGCCCGGCGAATTCACCAAATTTGTTCTGACCCAGAACGTCGATAACGGGATCGGCTGCTGATTTGATGGCAGCTTCAACCTCATCGAGCATTGCCTTCAGCTCGGCCTTGCGGCTGAGCAGGGGCAAGATCGCCTGCGATGCAGTGGCCCAGCGGTGCGCATCTTCTTGCGTCTGCGGGGCGAAAACATCGCGATCTGGATCTTTGGCAGGCTCTATCCCGTCCCGGACTTTCCGTAGGAACTCTTGCGAGCGGGCTACGATTTCCTGTTGGACGGCGGCGTCTGCGGTGACGATGAGAAGGATTGTCTCAACGACACGCATGCCTACATCGCTTTCTTCCAATCGGCCGAAAACGAGAAAGCCTTCGTGTGATCCCGTGACAAGCAGCTGCTGCTGCACTTGATAGAAATACCGTTGAGCGGGCTCAGAGTTGAGCCTGTGCTTACGGACCTCTTCAAAATTGCCGGGAGACGGGATTTTGAACTCCCATGGCTTCCTGTGGCGGTCGATGCCGTCAAGGGAAGCGCGCAAGAACGAAAGGGTGTCGTGCTCGACACAGGCAGGAAAGATGCCGATCTGGCGCTCTTCGACAACGTGCTCGCGCAGCAGGTGCTCAAAGTCCTTACCGCGACGAACATATGGATTACCCATAACGTCGTCTTCTGCCTGAAGTCCGGTCTTTTCAGCCCAGAGCTTCCATTCAGTCTTATAGGGGTTTTTACCGAAGAGGGCGGATACGTCGGATGCCGTAATCCCGCCTCTGCGCCATTCGAGCCATTCCGGCGTCGATTGGGTCAGTCGGATGAACTTCATGTGGAGGCTCCAAAAAATAAGGGGCCACCGCCATGAGGGGGTAGCCCCTCAGGGGTTGAAGTCATGCAGCTGCACTTGCGCTCAGGCGTTGAAGAGCCCGGTTAAAGTTCAGCACGGTGTTGGCGCCATCGGCAGCAGCTTTGGAAAGCTTGCCTGAGGCGGCCTGATTATTGACCTCTTTAGAGGCCATATCACAGGCTTCGGGTCCGCGGCGGCGGGCCTCGCAAAGGTATGCCCAAAGGGAAGGCCCTCGGGGATCTGCAAAAATGCCCTTGAGACCATTCACCAGCGACACCGAAATGTCGTGAAGTTCAGGTTCGAGGGTTGAGCGAATGTTATCTATCGCTTCATCAAACGCTCCCAGCGTGACAGCCGCATCGACGGATCGATCCAGCCAGCGCAGTGCGCGGCTATGCACCTTGTTGAAACTGGACACCACGTCATCAGTCCCTTGCGGCACCTCGTTGAACTCGGAAGCCGGGATCGCGGTAGGATTAGCCAGAGTAGACGGCCCTGCAGAAAGCCTTTGAGGCTCCGCTGTAAGGTCGGACACAGTTTCAGGGTTCATAATCTGCCCGTCCATTTCGTCTGCGGAGTAGTCACATTCCGCGAAGCCGAGCCGGAGGGCAGCTGCCTTTGCACATTTTGAGAGCATGAGGGTAGGGGCCTTAGCCCACAGACCGGTAGGGAATTTATTGACGATCGGGACAGCCTCATCAAAGAAAAGGGTGTCCGAGAACGCGCAACGTTGCCCATTTACGAAGCGGTAGACGGTGGCCGTAACATACTCGGGGACCGTGAAAGACACGGTTTGCTCAGTATTTGGGCCATTATCCTGACGTTTGAAGCCAGAGTAGGTGCGTTCAACCATCGGCCCGAAAGTGATGGGGTCGATGCCGGCGAATGCACCCGTTTTGTGCGCGGTGTAGATCTGGGCCTTCAGGGTGAGCCAGCAGCTTTCCTGATTGATCCAGTGATTATCGACTTTCCGGCGCTGCGACACGATTGCGATGTGCCCGCTGAAAACATCCAGCCCGCGGACTTGAGCAAGATCCCAAGCGTTGATGATGGCGTCTTCAGTCTGGGCAGCTGGGAATGTGGTGTTGATGAGGACGCCCCATTTCTGAAGGTCCAGGCCACGTTTGCCAGCGCGCTCGGTCGGGTAGGGGATGCGAAGTTCAGACATATCATTCTCCTAAAAAAATGAGAGTCCGGCACCCCTTGGGAGTGCTGTGACTCCCGTTTGGGATTGAGCAGGATCAGACCTGCTGTCGGTCAGTTGTCAGGGAAGGTTGGCAATCAGATCGGGCCGGAAACCAGCCCAATGCTTCTCACCTGCGATAACCACAGGCGCCTGGCGATAACCAAGCCGGGTTACGCGATCCATAGCAGCGGGATCTTGAGTAAGATCCACTACGTCATACGAAAGCTTCCGCGCTTCCAAAGCCCGCGTGGTCGCAGTGCATTGCACGCATCCAGGCTTGGAATAGACAATAATCCCAGCGTCCATGCTGGCTCTCCTTCAGTTAGGTGGAGGCCAAGCCCCACAAGGGCGTGCCCCCATGGGTTGCGGATTCAGGATTTCAGACAC
>NZ_SBLC01000068.1:0-2233 GCF_004054105.1 Falsigemmobacter intermedius | reverse complement strand
GGACGGGCGTGGCTGAGGGGCCATATCCCTCAGACTGTGGTGCGGTTCGGGATCTCTCGCTCTCCCTCAAGGTCATTACAACCACCGCATAGGCTTCATAAGCCAGCCACCTGAATGATCCTAAGATCAGACGAGATGCACCCTTTCGGGCCGTTGCGCCGCAGGTATCTGCCTACGATCAGCTTGTCTTTGGCCTCTGCCCCAGACGACGATCTGGACTCTGCAAAGCAGAAAGTGGGGCAATTAAAGCAATACCGGCGCATCTTGGCAAGAGTTTCGACTTGCAGTCGAGCAAAACCGATAGGGAGGCGCTGCATAGCTTGGTAAGAACCAAGGAAATGACGAAGCGCCGCGTCCTAAAGAGATGAAGGTGTGAAAGCCAACAAGCTGCAGCGAGGACAAAAATTTGAAGCTGATAAACTCGATTATGCTGCTCGCAGGGGCAATCATGATTCCGTTGCGGGGACAGGCAGATGTGCATGATCATTTCAGTCGTGCCCTTGCGGCTCTTCCGGCCGAAATTTTCCAATCACGCGAGCCCGCGGCATTCGTAAATCTTCACGCGCTTTCAACGGTTTTTGGAACAACGGACTTCACCGCAGCACAGGCTCAGCGTGCTGTCGTTGGATTGGAAAGCTCTGCTTTGAGAGCGATGGGCACGGCAGACAGCAAAAATTTTGAAGCTAAAGCAGGTTTCGCCCCTTATGAGGTTGAGTTCTTCGGCCTTTATGGCCAACGCCCGGAAGAGGCTGTCATCTGGGGTGGCCCACGCGGTTTTCCGCAAGAGGTCGCGGCCAGATTACCTGAAATAGGTTTTAAAACCCTAGATGAAGCGCAGGATCTGTTTGCTAACGGCGATTTGGGAGTCTTCGACCCCGCCAGCATTGATCCGGAAAATCCTTGGGTAGGGCCGACTGGCACAGCAAGCATTGTGAAAGTCGCACCCACAATCGTCTATCAAGCCAGCTCTGCAAAGGCCCTGATGCGGGCTACGGCACAGCCGTCTGCACTGGACACCCCCGACGGACAGGCATTTGTACGGATTATGCCGACAGAAGATAGCTATTTGATGCAAGCCTTCCTGTTTTCCGCAGATTTTGGCCGCGCCGTCGGAGAGGGGATCAACGGCTCTTCGGTCGTGTATCGAGCAGGGGTTCTTGCCGATCTGCAAAGCCCGGATGGGCCTGTAACGCTCCTCGCTCTTAGCTACGACAGCTGCGGCGAAGCAGAAAAGGCATTGCAGGTGCCGTGGCCGCAAGAACCGACAGGCCTGCGGCGCACGACAGCGCAATCAGGGGACACTTGCCTTGCGCTATGGCAGGCCACAGGTGGAGAGGGCGTGGCGGAAAACACCTCTTTCTTAACCGCGATGGAAGGCATGATCACGCGGGCCTTCGCACCAGTCGCACTCTCGCAGTAGCTGTGCGCGACCAGCCCAGACTCACCCAAGCGTTTTGTAGGGCAACCTATCTCGACGGTTCGGCCTTCCAGCCAACCCATTTTCCGGGATCATCGTAAAGAATTTCGAGGCAATCTCTGGAAGCATAAACCCCCACCTGAAGCGGCGGGGGTTTATCTGTAATAAGGCTCAGGCTTGCGGAGGTGCAGCTGGATCAGGCATCGGTTCCGGCTTCAAGGGCCGCGATAATGTTGTCCTGGATGGCCATGGCAACCCCGAGAGGCATTGAGTAACGCACAGTGGAGTTGTCGAACATCGTTACATCCAGCTTGAAATGGTCCTTATAGGAATTCACGTGGATGAATTTCCCATAGTGGCTAACGTCCGACCGGTAGACCGTTTCAGGAAAATCAGCTTGCAGCGGGACATTTTGATCGAAAATCTCCATGGCCTTGTGCTGAAGCGCATCAAACGCGGTGTCCGGCAGGTTTTCCACCATCTTGCCGATCTCTTGTGCGAGGGCATTCGCAACCTTTTGCGGCAGTTTCAAAACAACGAGCTCTGGCGCATCCAGTTTGAAAACGAACCCGATGGAGTCACCCATAGTATCTTCTTCAAGCGGCATGGCCTTAAACGCTGCTAGGCTGACAACGTAGTTGCCAAGATATTCATGGTTCGAAACAGACATTTAGACCCTATCATCCTGTAATTTCGGGCTCTCACTCAGTGTGGGCACGATAGCTGTTGAAGTTATTCGGCTGCAGCAATGGTGTAAGCGGGCAGCCGACCCCATGGGTTACGGGCTTTCGTGAGATAGTTATGCTTCCTGCATCC
>NZ_SBLC01000067.1 GCF_004054105.1 Falsigemmobacter intermedius | reverse complement strand
TTCGACACCCGCCACGATACGCCGCCCTTTCAGACCCCGTCACCCATTTCCAAGCATAGCTCACGGGCAAACCGCGACGGCATCATCGCCGGACGCCTTGAGGCGCAGCTGACCGAAGCCGGTCGCAGCGCCGCAGAGGCGCTGGCCGCGCTGCCCTGGTCCGAGCCGCGTTACGTCTTTGCCTCGCCACAAAAGCGCGCCCATCAAACGGCGAGCCTGGCCTTTCCTGAAGAGGATATCACCCTGCATGAGGGTCTGCGCGAGCGCTCCTGGGGCGATCTTGAGGGGCAGCCCGTGCATCTGCAGACCCCGCGCGAGGCGACACCGCCCAATGGCGAAAGCTGGCCTGATCTGCAGGCGCGGGTTGCGGCTGCCCTCTCAGACTGTCTGTCGCGCAGCCCGAGGCGGCATCTGACCGTCTTTGTCGCCCATTCCGGCGTTATCCGCGCCACACGGGCCATCACCGGCGGCGATCCGGGCGGAGCCTCGCCCCCCAATACGCTGCATTTGCTGTTCTCGCCTCTGGGTGGCGGAAAGTTTCGTGAAACGCGCCTTTTTTGAAACTCCCCCCTTACGGGGACTATGCGAAAGTATAGTCACCCTCTAGATTGCGAACATTCTTTCTCTCCGGTTGTTCGCGTCATGATCTTTCTCCCAGTGGAACGTAAGCTCTGCGGCCTGCTGCTCAGTCTGCCTCTTCTGCTTCCGGCACCGGTGGCCTTCGGCGGGTCTGAGAGCGCGCAAAGCCTTGCGCGGCTTGGACAAAGCCTCTGCGAAGTCGCCTTCGACGGCGGGTTGCCCTCCGTTGCAGCCGCACCTCTGCGCCGCGCGGCAGGCGGCGCTGCGGCGCGGGACCAGGTCTGCGGCTGCACCGGGCAAAGCCTCTCACAGGCGCCGCCTTCGGTGCTCAGCGGTCTGCTGGCGGAACTTGCGGTGAATTTCTCAACCCATGCGCTGCTCGACGATGTGATCGCCGATCACCTGACACCCTGCCTTGCAGAAGGCGGGACACCCCCGGGGCGCGCCGCTGCGGCAGGTGACCCCGATGAGGGCCCGGGCGACTATCCCTTCGTGATCCCGGCAATGTGTGAACTGGCGCTTGACGGCGGGACCCCTGCCTGGGGCGTCACCCCGACCCATTTCACCGAAGCTCTGCGCCAGGCGGGCCGCAGCCGCGAGATGTTCTGCGCCTGCACAACCGATCAGATGGTCGGAAATTACCGCGCCCTCTCCCGTGCGGTGAAGACGGAAAGCACGGATGGCGAGGCTTTTTCGCGCTACCTCGGCATCTCCATGACCCACTGCCTGCGCCACCCGCTCGCCATCACCGATCTGCCCGCCCACAGCGATGAGGCCCGGGCCCTCTGTGAAGCGGCCCTCAAAGACGGCCCGCCCGGAGGGCCGGAGCGTCGGGAGCTGACCCGCTGGCTCGAAGGCTCGGGTCTGAGCATCGATGATCTGTGCACCTGCGCCGCCTCCGGCGCTGTGCCGCGCGAACCCGATGCCCGGGGCCGCGAGGACCGGTCAGCGGTTCTGCGCGCCGTCTCGGACTGTCAGCGCATTTTATGGCGGGGATAACCCATGAACACCCCTTTCCCCTTTCTCAAAGCCACCCCCGGCCTGCCCGCGACCCCGGCCTGCGAGGCCGCCTCCCCCGTCGCACGCCCGCGGCTGACCGGCCCGCTTTTGGAAAAGCCGACCGGGCTGACCCTTCTGGCGGCCCCGGCAGGATGCGGCAAGAGCACCCTTCTCACGCTCCTGGCCTCAGAGGCGGCCGCGCGGAACCGTCCCGTCATCCGGCTCGACACCGCCTGCCCGCAGAGGCTTCTCTCAGCGCTGACGGACGCGCCCAAAGCCCCGCCCGGCCTGTGGCTTCTCAACGGCACCGCCGCGCTTGAGGAGGAGACTTTCGCTGCCCGCATCGCCCCGGCCCTGCTGCGCGCCGCCACCACACAGCGCGTCATCCTGGCAGAACCGCGCCTGCGCAGCGCCGCCCTGCGCGAAGCCTGGCTGCGCCAGGACCTCACCGTTATCACAGCCGCCGATCTGCGCTTTGATGAGGCAGAGGCCCGCGCCCTGCTCGGCCCCGATCTCAGCGACACCGCCCTGCGCCGCCTTCTGGATCTGAGCGGCGGCGGGATCGCCGCGCTGCGCCACCTCTCGCCGCTCAGCGATCCCGAAGCCCCGCTGCCCGCCGCCCTCTCGGCCTGGTATGAAGAAGAAATCTGCGAGCGGCTCGATCCCGCCACCCTGCGGCTGGTGATGGATCTCTCGCTCACGCGGCGCTTCTGCCCTTCCCTGCTCGACGCCCTCCCCCCGCATCCCGAGGGGCCGCTGGCCGGATGGCAGGGGCTGGCGCCGCTGCTGCGCGAGGGCGTTTTGCTCGAGCGCCTCTCGCGCGGGCCGGGGGAGTTTCGCCTGCAGCCCGCCTTCGCCCGCCACCTGCGGGAGCGGCTGCAAAGCCATCTCCCCCGCCGCGCCGCCCTGATCCAGGACGTGCTTCTGACCTGGTGGGAAAGCCGCGACAACCGCGCCGAACTCGCCCGCCACGCGCTGAACCTGGAAGACAGCGCCCGCGCCGCAAGGCTTCTCGAAGCGGCCGGCGGCATCACCACCGATATGGGCGACGGCCCCGATATCGCCCGCGATCTGCCGGTCTGCACCGACCTCGCCCGCGATCTGCCGCTGCTGTTTCTGTCGCAGATCTATCACCGCAGCCGCACAGGACGCCTGGCGGAGGCGGAACTGCTCTTTGAACATGCCCGCCGCGGCACCAATAACTTCACCGAACTGCGCGGCAGTGCCGATCGCGCGGAGGTCCGGGCCTGGGCGCTGATGCTTGAGATGGTCTTCGTCTCGGGCGCCGATCGCCCGATCCCGCCGCAGCTCATTGCCGATCTGCGCGAGAGCTTTGCGGACTTCCTCGGCCGTCACCCGGTCGTGGCCCTTTCCATCGCCTCCGTCCTCGCCTGGGCAGAGGTGGAGGCAGGGGACTTCCGCAGCGCGCGCCGCACCATCACCCTGGGCCGGCAGCTGCAAACCCAGGCGCCGCTCTCCAAGTCTATGATCTTCCTTGAGATCTATCTCGCCCGCTGCGAACTTGCCACCGGCAGCCTGCCCGAAGCCCTGGCGGCCGCGGCCCGCGCCCGCGCCCTTGCCGAAAGCCAGTGCACCCCCGGCGGCTATGAAGTGGTCAGCGCCGAAGTCTGGCACGGCATCTGCCTGGCCGAGGCCGGAGAGACCACAGCGGCCCGGGCGCTGCTCAGCCGCGCCATGCAGGCCGCAACCGGCGTCTTTGGCTATGTCAGCCTCTATGCCGAAGGCTGGAGCGCACTGGCGCGAATCCTTGCTGAAACGGAAGGGCCCGATGCCGCGCGACCTCTGCTCAGCGAGGCCCGCCGCTTTGCCTGCAACAGCGAACTGCCCCGGCTGACGCTCTGCCTTGACCGGCTCATCGCGCTTCACTGCGGCGGTCTTCTGCCCGAGGGCGCTTCCCCGCTGGACGGGGCAACCCTTGCCCTCGACGCGGGCCGCGCGGGAGAGGCAGCGAAGCTTCTCGACAGCCAGTCCGCCCGCCCCGCCGATCAGCGTGAGCTTATGGCCGCTCTGATCCTGCGCATCCGCTCAGAGCTTGGCCAGCGGCGCTACAGCGCGGCGCTGAATGCCGCTGAAGAGCTGCTGCCCCTGCTCAGCCAGAGTGCGAACCGCAGGCTTTCCACTGAGGCTCTGCCCTGGCTTCTTTCGGTGCGCAGCCACTGCCACCGCGGCGGGCGCAGCTTAAGCCTGCATGCTCAGGCGATCCTTGAGCGTCTGAGCACCGATCTGCCCACGA
The DNA here is from genome assembly GCF_004054105.1 of Falsigemmobacter intermedius. Classification (GTDB taxonomy): domain Bacteria; phylum Pseudomonadota; class Alphaproteobacteria; order Rhodobacterales; family Rhodobacteraceae; genus Wagnerdoeblera; species Wagnerdoeblera intermedia. The sequence continues at coordinate 4,330 of NZ_SBLC01000067.1, read as the reverse complement.
CCCGGGAAGCAGAGGTCGCCCCGGTCAGCGGCGCCGGCCTTTTGTCGCCGCGCGAGGGCGAGATCATCGCCCTGGTCGCTGAAGGATTGATTACCAAAGAGATCGCAAGGCGGCTCGGGATCTCTGAAGGCACGGTTAAAAGCCACCGTAAGAAGATCCATGAGAAGCTGGCCGTCACATCGCGCTCTCAGGCGATCCTCAAGGCCCGCGAACTCCAACTCATCTGATCTTCCCCACGGGGAAGATCAGGCCTGCAGCCGGACCGGACCACCCCAAAGCTGTTCCAGACGTCTGAGATAATGCGTCTGGACATAGCTGGCGTGAAAGCCCGAAGGCGCGCGCAGGATCAGATCACCTTCCTCACACACAGGGGTCAGCCCTGCAAACCAGGCCTGCCAGAGGGCCCGGTCCTGCGCGGCAAGGCGTCGGGCGATGCGCCCCCAACGGCTGTCACCCGCCTGCGGAAAGGCGATGATTTTCTCTTCGACGGCGGGTTCTTTGACCGGAGCCGCTTTACTCAGACGCTGCGCAGCGGAGGTGCCCAAGGCCTCCCTGCTCTCCTCCGTATCCGCCAGAATGCGCTCAAGATTAAGGCCAAGCCAGGCCGCCTGTCCGCGCAGCGAGCGGCGCTTCTCATAAAGCCAGCCTTTTTCACGAAAGGCCGCCAGCTCACGCTTCACCGTGCGCACATCCACTGACCAGAGTTTGGCGATGACGGCCTGACTGACGCTGAGGCGGTCTTCCTGCCAGTTGTAATGGGCCGTGATCAGACAGATCAGCCGCAGCACCTGTCGCTGCACCGTGCGGTTCTGCGACAGCCCCCATGCGCCGAGGGCCGTCAGCAGGTCATATTTCTTCGCCGCAGACAAAGCTGCGCCATTTGCCCTCGTCATCCTTCACGCCCCCCGCTGGCGCTGTTTCACCACCTGCGTGGCTGAAACGTCTCACTTCTCGGCCCGGAAAGCCGCTGCAGTGAATCACTCAACGCTGTTTCCGAAACTTTCCTCATTTGCGTCCTGCAACACGATTCTGTCAAGCGCCTGGAAGGCCCTGACGCGGTCTTTCTGGTTTTTTGATCTCTTTGAGAGAGTTTTGAAGGGTTTTAGGTAATAGGGGACGTCTTACATGTCACTAAATACGGATTATGATGTCCCCTCATTGCGCTCTGCCGCCTGTATTTTGTCCCCCCAAACGTGACCAATACCGCGCAGAGCGCCTCGCCATCTTTTCGGATCGCAACCGACTGCGCGTTAAATCCGACATTTGCATGATTTACGCTTTATTCAAACTTTCTCTTTTGCGCTTTCGATGTTTTGCGCGTAAATTGGGCGTCAGAAATAATCTACGTCCAGAAACGGGATCGGGCATGTATAACCATGAGAGCCTCGCGGCGCTGCAGGCGCAGTCGCTGAAGATGCAGAGCTACATCCGTCGCCAGACCTTTTCCCCTGAGCATGAGAAGACCCTGCGGCGCTTCTCGTCCTGGGAGGTTTCGGAGCTGATCTTCCGCATTAACCAGTCAACCTTCCGCGGACGGCTGGCCGCGGACCCGGACCTTCCCGGCGGGGAAGTTGAGGAGGATGGCCGCCAGCGCTGGTTCACCCTCCAGGAGATCAATGAGCTGCGCCGCAAGATGAAGGTCAACCGCGCCTCTCTCATGCCCAAGCGCCCGGCCAACAAGCGTGCGATCCGGGTGGCCATCTCCAACTTCAAGGGCGGCGCGGGCAAGTCGACCGTGGCTCTGCACATGGCCCATGCGGCGGCGCTGGATGGCTACCGCGTTCTGGTGGTGGACTTTGACCCCCAGGCCACGCTGACCCATGCCATGGGATTGCACGACGTCTCGGAAGAGCTGACGGTCTGGGGCATCATCGCGCGGGACCTGGTCCATGAAACCGATCGGATGAACGCGGCGCCACGCGCGGCGGAAAGCGGCACGGCTATTCCGCAGCGGCGTCTTCCGGCTTCGGTGCGCGATCTGGGCCTCGGCACCCTGCGGGTGACGGACTTCATCAAGCCGACGGCTTGGCCCACGATTGATATCGTGCCCTCCTGCGCCAATGCGGCCTTTGTTGAGTTCGCCTCCGCCCAGTACCGCCATTTGAACCCGGACTGGTCGTTCTTTGCCTCTGTCTCGCGCTACCTCGATCAGATCCCAGACGACAGCTATGACCTGATCCTTTTCGACTGCCCGCCGGCGATCGGCTATCAGTCGATGAACGCGGTCTTTGCGGCGGATGTGCTCTATATCCCCTCGGGTCCGGGCTATTGGGAGTATGACAGCACCACCAGCTTTATTGGGCAGTTGGCGGAGGCTCTGGGCGATCTGGCTGAGGGGTTTGACGGCTCCTTCCCCACGGGGAAGATGGCGCTGCCGAAAGCCTTTCTGGACCTGCGCTTCCTGATGACGCGTTATGAGCCGGGGAATGAGCTGCATCGCGCCATGTTTGAGGCCTTCCGCAAAGTCTTTGGTGAGACGGTTGCGAAGGAGCCGATTGAAATGACCCGCGCGGTTGAGCAGTCGGGGCGCTTCCTCTCATCGGTTTATGAGATCGACTACCGCTCGATGACGCGGGAAACCTGGCGCCGGGCGCGGGCGTCATTTGACCGCGCTTATATAGAGTTTCGGGACTGCTTCCAGAATGCCTGGGATAAGGTGGAGGAGACGAAATGAAAAAGCGCCGCACCTTTGGCATTGACCTCCCCGATGAAGACGGACTCAACGCCTTCCCCGCGGGGAAGGGCGTTGTGACCCCTGCCCCGGCGGTGCCGACCCGGCGCTCGCCCATGGCGGCGGCCATTACCGAGAATGCGGACTCTCTGCGCGATCGTCGTGCGATGGAAGAGCAGATCCGCGCGGAAAATGACGCGCTTGCGGCTGAACATGTGCGCATGAAAAAGCTGGGGCTGATTGTGGACCTGGTGCCGCTGGATCAGATTGAGACCTGGAAGCTGGTGCGCGACCGGGTCAAGGGCGATGACTTTGAGCTTGCTGAACTGGTCACTTCGATCCGGGACCTGGGCCTGTCGAATCCGATCCGGGTCGAGATGCGCGAAGACGGGCGCTATGAGCTTGTGCAGGGGTTCCGTCGGTTAAGTGCCTATCGGCAGTTGCTGGCGGAAACCGGAGATGCGGCCTCCTGGGGGGCGATTCCGGCGGGCATTCTTCCCCGCGGGGAAGACCTGGAGGGGCTTTATCGGCGGATGGTCGATGAGAACCTGGTGCGCAAAGACATCTCCTTTGCTGAGATGGCCATGCTGGCGCTGAACTACGCGCGGGATCCCCATACCAGCGAGAACGACCCGGACAAGGCCGTGGCGCAGCTCTTTCAGTCTGCGGGCTATCAGAAGCGCAGCTATATCCGCCAGTTCATCCGGCTGATGGAGCGCCTGGGAGAGGACCTGCAGTTCTCGCAGCATATTCCGCGCGCGCTTGGGCTGCAGCTTGTGACGGCGCTTGAGGATAACCCTGATCTGGCGGGGGAAATCCGGGCGCGACTGAAGGGCTGGGACAACCGCTCTGTGAAAGACGAGTTGGGGATCCTGCGCCGGGTCCTGGGCAACAGCCCGCGTGAGGCGGCTGCGGGCGCCGATGAGGATGCCACCCCCGCGAAGCCCGCGACGCCGAGTGGCAAGGCCAAGACCACCTTCCAGCTTCCTTCGCGGCTGGGGCAGGCGAAATGCACGGCGGCCAATGGCCGGCTGGAAATCCGCCTCGCGCGGGACTTCACGGCGATCGAGCGGCGGCGGCTGGAACTGGCGCTGGAGCGCATGCTGAACGATCTCGGTTGAGGCGGGCAGGGGACTTCCCCGAGGGGAAGAAGGGGCATCCGGTTTCGGGTGCCCCTTTCCTTTTGGAGGGGCTTGCGGGAACTTCCCCGCAGGGAAGGCGCGCCGAAGGAGGGCGGGGGGGTGGGGCTCTGCTTACTGCGGCGTGGCACCCACCTTCCCCACGGAGAAGCCCGGAGGCCGCGCGTCAGGGGGACTGAGGCCGCTTGGGGTGATCGTCCGCCGGGCAGGGGAGCAGCTTCCCCACGGGGAAGGGGGTGACCTCTGCGGGGGAGTCCTGTCAATTTTATCTAAAAATGTAATTTTAAATGTTAGCGCTAACTATAAGGGGTCTCTCCGCCCCGGAGCGCCGGGCGGGAACCGGCACCACCCCCCGCGTGTTGCCGCAGCGGCTGTGCTGCCACCCGATCCGGAAGGGTCGCGCTGCGATGCCGCATATCGTTTGATTGACGCTAACATGGCCGCACTTTATTCTGAAGGCATTGCCAAGTTGTTGTGTCGTGAAGCCCCTGCTGTAAGGATTTCGAATGAAAATGCCATC
>NZ_SBLC01000066.1:1056-8191 GCF_004054105.1 Falsigemmobacter intermedius | reverse complement strand
TCTTCAAGGGTATAGACCTGCCCCATGACGCCTGCCTGTCCGGGCAGCGGCATACGCTCACAGGGTGCAGCGGTCTGCGTCTCAGACCTCGCTCGGCAGGTTCGTCGGGAAGATAAACTGAAGCGGAAGCGGGGCAGGCGTTGCACTCAGGTGTACCTGGTCCAGCATCGCCTCCATCAGCGTCTGGTTTCGCTGTGTCAGCACCGCGCTCATCGTGCCGTTGGCCAAGAGCTTTCGCGTGCCGGGGCTGAAGCCGTGGCCGATCAGTTGCACTTGGCCCGGCCGCCTGAGCCGCCGCAGCGCCGCCCCGATCCCCTCCGAGCCGCCCCCCACGTTGTAGATCCCGACCAGATCGGGGCTGCGCGCCAGCATGTCTTCGGTCAGCCGCGCGTTGAGCTGCGGATCGTCCTGCCCCTCGAGCGTGCCAGAGAACCGCAACTTCGGCCAATCGCGCTCGATGATTTCCTGAAAGCCCAGCTCGCGCTCCACATGCGCGCGGTAATGCCGTGTCGCGGCCACCACCGCCACCTTACCGCCCTCGGGCGGGGCTGCCCGCGCCATCAAAAAGGCCGCCGTCCGGCCCGCCGCCAGATTGTCGATGCCGATATAGGCCTGCCGGCGCGAGCGCGTGAGGTCGCTGATCAACGTCAGAACGGTTTTTCCTTCCGCCACCAGCGCATCGGCGGCATCGCGGATATCGGGGTGATCTATCCCGAAGAAGGCCACCGCCTCGGCTTGACGCCCCAATCGACGCAGGGCTCGCGCGAAGGCATCGGGGGCGGAGGATTCCACCAGAAAACTGCGGATCCTGGCGCCACGGTCGCGCAGATGCGCCCAAAGGCGCAGCTCCTCATTCAGGGTGCGGATGTAGGGGTTTGCGCTGCGGGGAAAGAGCACCATCAGACGCGGCATGGCGGGGCGGCGCAGGCGGTCCAACTCTTCCTCGCTCAGGTATCGGACTTCGGCGGCGGCCGCCAACACACGGGCCGCAGTCGCCTTTTTCACATTGGGACGGGCATGCAGAACCCGATCGACCGTGGCCTGCGAGACGCCGGCTGCGCGGGCAATGTCGCGAATGCCCGCGCGGCGCTTGTCGGAGAAATCCATCAAAACCCATCAAAAAGTAGCATTTGTTGGCGATGTTCGCTCTGAACTAATCTGCTGGTCAAGTCCGGGGGCATGCTCCGGCTAGTCCTTGGGGAGGGAAAAGATGTCAAAATCGCTCAATGTCTCGCGGCGCAAGATGCTGGTGGCGGGGTGCGCGGCCTTGGCCGTGCCGATGCTGAACCGCAAGGCCATGGCGGCCACCGTGCTGCGCTACGGCCATATGCATACGCCCAATTCCATCGCCGGGGCGCAGGCGGAATGGTTCGCCGAAGCGGTCGCGCAAAAGACCAATGGCGAGCTCAACATCCAGATCTTCCCGAACTCGCAGCTGGGCAAGCTGCAGGAGCTGGCCGAAGCCGTCTCGACCGGCTCGATCGCGTTTTCGCATAACACCGCAGGCGCCATCGGCTCGCTGCATGCGCCCTTCGCGGCCTTCGACACCCCCTATCTTTATCGCGACGTCGACCATCTTTTGAAGGTGACCGATGCCGCGGGCCCGCTCATGCAGGAGCTAAACCAAGGCCTGATCGCGGCCTCGGGCACCCGGGTCATCTACGGATTCTACTTCGGCACCCGCCAGCTTACCGCCAACAAAGAGGTGAAGGCCCCCGCCGATCTCGCCGGTCAGCGGATCCGCGCGATTCCTTTCCCGATCTATATGGCGACCGTCGAGGGCATGGGGGCGGTCCCCGTCCCGGTCGATTGGTCCGAGGTGCCGACGGCCCTCGCGACTGGCGTGGTGCAGGGACAGGAAAACCCGCTGAACGTAATCCTGACCGCCAAGCTGGCCGATGTGCAGTCGCATCTGATGCTGACGGGGCATACCTCTGCCGCGCAGATGGTGATGATGAACGACGACGTGTGGCAGGGCCTGCCCGAAGCCCATCAAAAGGCGATCACCGAAGCCTCGGCCGAGACCCGCGCGCGTGCCTCGAAAGAGATGCTCGGCGCCGAGGCTAGCGATCTGGCCGCTCTGAAGGCCGCCGGAATGACCGTGATCGACGATAGCAACGGACTTGACGTCGCGGCCTTCCGCGAAGGGGTGCAGGCGCGCATCAACAAGGAATTCGCCGAGCAATTCGGTGACTTCTACGCCAAAGTCGCTGCGACAGCGTAAGATGGCCGACCAAGATCTTTCCTTTCAGCCAGCGCCCCTTCCACGGGCGCTGGATCTGATCACGCGCGGGCTTCTGAGCCTCGCCGTCGTCTTGATGCTGTTGATCGTCGTGCTGATCGTAGCGCAGATCGCGGCGCGCAACCTCTGGAACCAAGGCCTGCCGCGCGCCGAAGAGGTTTCGCGTCTGGCGGGGGTGCTTTGCGTTTATCTGACGGCCCCCTATCTCGCGCTGCGTGGCCAGCACGTGGCGGTGGATGTCTTCGTCGATCTGATGCCGCGGTTGACGCAGAAGATCTCGCTCATGCTGGCGGAACTGTCAGTCTTCGTCTTCAGCGCGCTGATCATCTGGGGCGGGTATCTCTATCTTCTGCGCGCCTGGAAATTCCGCACGCCCGCGCTCGGGATGCAGAACATCTGGCTGTATGCGCCCGTGGTCTTCTCCTTCGTCCTCCTTGGCGTCATCGCTCTGTGGCGTCTGTCGGCGATCGTGAAAAATCAGGAGCCCGCCGCGTGACCCTTCTTCTTTTGACGGTTTTTGCCGGGCTGCTGATCATCAAGGCCCCGATCGCGGTGGCGCTCGGCCTCTCGGCGGGGGTGACGATCTTCGTCCACGGCTTGCCGCTGTCGGTGCTGATGCAGCGTGCGGTGAATTCAATCGACAGCTCGCCCTTGCTGGCGGTGCCGATGTTCATTCTTGCCGCCGGTCTGCTGACCGCGACCGGCGTCACCCGCTATATGTTCGATCTCGTGCGCATGGTGGTGGGCCGCGTTCGGGGCGGTATGGCGCATGTGAACGTGCTGCTCTCGCTGGTCTTTGCGGGCATGTCTGGCGCCGCCTTGGCCGACATCGGCGCGATGGGCGCCATGCAGGTGCGCGAGATGGAGGCCCAGGGCTATTCCCGCCGCTTCGCCGCCGGTGTCAGCATCGCCGCCGCGACCATCGGGCCGATCTTCCCGCCCTCGATCCCGCTGATCATCTTTGCCACCGCAGCCGAGGTCTCGGGCGTGAAGCTCCTCCTTGCGGGGATCGTGCCTGCCCTGATGATCACGGCCATGCTGATGGGCTACATCGCGCTCGTCGCCAAGCGGCAGAACCTGCCGCGCGATACCGTCTCGCCCAGCCTGCAGGCCTTCGGGCGCTTGGCGCTGATCTCGCTGCCGGCCATGTTGACGCCGGTTTTGCTGATCGGGGGCCTCCTTTCTGGGATCTTCGGTCCGACCGAAGCCGCGGGCATCACGGTGGCCTATGCGATCTTCATCGGGCTGGCGGTCTACCGCTCGCTGACTTGGCAGGCCCTGTTGGAGACCACCCGCGAGACGGTTCTCGCCACCGCGAACATCCTTTTCGTCGTCGCCGCCGCCGCGATCTTCGCCTGGGTGCTGACGATGGACCAGATCCCCGACAAGGCAGGCGTCTGGCTCCTGGGGATTTCGGATGATCCGCTTGTCCTGCTGCTGATCTTGAACGTGATCCTGCTGATCGCGGGGATGTTCATGGAGAGCATCGCTGCCATCCTGATCATCGCCCCCATCGTCACGCCTGCCCTGATCCAAGCCGGTGCGCCGCCCGAACAGATCGGCGTGGTCATGGTGCTGAACCTGATGATCGGCCTGCTGACGCCGCCCGTGGGCATGAGCCTCTACATGATGTCGATCGCCGCGAAGATGTCATTCGCCGAGGTCCTCCGCGGGGTGATGCCCTTCTTCCTGCCGCTGTTCATCGCGCTTGCGCTCGTGACCTTCTTCCCTGGTCTCAGCGCTTGGTTGCCCAACTACCTGATGGAGTAAGTCATGAGCCGTCTTCTTGGCCCGATCCGACAACTTGGCTTTGTCGTCCCCGATATCGAAGCGGCGATGAAGCATTGGACGGAAGTGATGGGCGTCGGCCCCTTCTTCTACAACCCGCGCGTTCCAATCGAGGATTATCTCTTCGAGGGAAAAAGCTACGTGCCCCACAACTCGGTCGCGCTGGCGAACTCGGGCTACATCCAGGTAGAGCTGATCCAGTGTCGCAACGATGTCCCCTCCTGTTACAAGGAGTTCACCGATGCGGGTCACTCGGGGCTCCAGCACACCGCCTATTGGACCGAAGACTACGACCGCGACCTCGCGCTGATGCTGGACGAGGGGTTCAAGGTGAAGATGTCGGGCAATGTCGGCGAAAACGGGCGCTTCGCCTATTTCGACCGCGAGACCCATCCGGGCACCTGCATTGAGCTTTCGGAAGTCAAAGGCCCGAAGGGGCGCATGTTCGATCTCATCCGCGAGACCTCCATGGGATGGGACGGCGCCGATCCCGTGCGCCCCTTCCCTGATCTGACGAAGATCTGAGACATGATCCGAGCAACCTATCTGGTCGAGACGTCCTGTCCCATCGCAGAGGTCGCCGCCATGATGGCGGGCGAGCAAAGCGCGGGCACCTTCGTGCGGGTCGAGGGCGAAACCGATGATCTGCGCGCGCGTTTCGGCGCGCAGGTGGTCTCCATCGAAGAGGTCGGGCGGGTCGAGGCGCCCTCGCTGGTCTCTGCTTGGGCGCTGCGGCGCGGCATGACCGGCCCGCGTGGGATCTGGCGCGTGGTGATCGACTATCCCGAGGACAACGTGGGCGTGAACCTGCCCACGCTGGCCTCGATCGTGGCAGGCAACCTCTTCGATCTGGGCGAGGTCACCGGCCTCAAGCTGATCGACGTCGAACTCACCCCCGGCTACCGGGCGCGCTACGAGCGCCCCTCGATGGGGATCATGGGCACCCGCCGTTCGGCCGGCGTGGCGACGGGGCCGATGTTCGGCACAATCATCAAGCCCAACATCGGCCTCTCGCCCGAGGAGATCGCCGATTTGGTCGGGCGTCTGTGCGAGGCGGGCAGCGATTTCATCAAGGATGACGAGATCGCGGGCACCCACCCCCATGCCCCGGTGCCCGCGCGGATCCGCGCGGTGATGGACCGCGTGCGCCGTCACCGCGACCGCACCGGACGGCTGGTCATGGTGGCGTTCAACATCACCGACGAAATCGACGAGATGCGCCGTCACGCCGATTTTCTTGCTGCTGAGGAGGGCAGTTGCGCGATGGTGTCGATGAACTGGGTCGGCCTTTCGGGCGTGCAGACCCTGCGCCGCCATACCGATCTGTCGATCCACGGCCACCGTAACGGATACGGCGCGATGAACCGTCATCCTACCCTCGGGATCGGGGTCCGCGCTTATCAGACGCTGTACCGGCTGGCCGGCGTCGATCATCTGCATGTCCACGGGATGGGCGGCAAATTCGCGGATACCGACGAGGAGGTGACCGAGGCCGCGCGCCACTGCCTGACCCCGCTCGGGGCGGAGGACGACCGGGTGATGCCGGTCTTCTCCTCGGGGCAGTGGGCGGGCACGCTGGCCCATACTTTGCGCCAGACCGGGTCCGATGATCTGATGTTCCTGGCGGGCGGCGGCATCATGGCGCATCCCTCGGGACCTGCGGCGGGGATCGCCTCGCTGCGTCAGGCCTATGACGCCCATGCCGAAGGCATCTCCCTTGAGGAGAAGGCCCGCAGCCATCCCACCTTGGCCGAAGCGCTGGCCAAATTCGGTCCGAAGGCCTGAGCCATGCGCTACGTCTTTGTGGGGGATGATTTCACCGGCGCCTCGGACACGCTCGCGACATTGGCGCGGGCGGGTCTGAAGGTTCGTCTCTTTCGAGAGGTCCCTTCGCCCGAGGAGGTTGCGGGCCTCGACGCCTTCGGCCTTGCGACCCATGCCCGCGCGATGGGGCCAGAGGAGCTCGCGGATCTGCTGCGCGACATAGGGCCAGCACTGGCGGCGCATAATCCGCAGATCCTGCATGTGAAGGTCTGCTCGACCTTCGACAGCAGCGCCAAGATCGGGAATTTCGTCACCCTCGCCGAGGGCCTCGCCGAAGCGACGGGCATCGTCGATCTGGCGGTGCTGGGAGGGCAACCCTCCCTCGGGCGCTATGCGGTCTTCGGCACGCTCTTTGCCAAGGGGCCCGACGGCTTCGTGCACCGCATCGATCGGCATCCGGTGATGTCGTGCCACCCCGTCACTCCGATGTGTGAGGCGGATCTGACGCGCCACCTCGGAGCGCTCGGGCTTTGCGGCTTGCATCTCGTGCCGCGCGGCGCGCAGGGTGAAAGGTTCCCCCGTTTATACGACGCTTTGGAACAAGGCGACATCACAGCGGTTGGGCGCGATCTCTTCAGCGCACCCGGCCCTGTTTTGGTGATCGGCGCGTCTTCGGTGGCCGAGGCTTGGCTTGCTTCGCTCGGGATCACGGAGGGGACAGCCTCGGTCGCGTCCCCGCCGGATCGCGCCCCCACCGCGCGGCCGGTCTTCGCCTTCGCCGGCAGCCGATCCTCAGTGACGACGGCGCAGATCGCGGCGGCCTCGGGCTATTGGCGGTTGCCGGTCAATCCGGCGGATATGATGGCGGCAGGAGCGGCGCTGGCCGAGGCGCGCCGGTGGGCCGAAGAGCGGCTGGAGCGGGGCGAGAGCTGCCTCATCTATCTGACTGCCGATCATGCGGGCGAGATCTCTCCGGCCGAGCTTGCGCGGGCAGCGGCCGATTTCGTCGCTGATGTTCTAGTAGGTAGGACCTTGGGCGGGCTCGTCGTGGCGGGGGGCGACACCTCTGGCGCGATCGTTCAGCGGCTGGCAATTCGCTGGCTCGACTATGAAGCACAGGTCTGCGCGGGCGTTCCCCTTTTGACCTGCGACGGGCCCTTCGGCCCGCTCGATCTAGCGTTGAAAGGGGGCCAGATGGGTCCGCGCGACTTCTTCGATCAAGCCATGTCCCTGCTTCAGCGCCGCACGCGGTGAAGCAACGGTAACCCGTCAAGGGATACTTCTTCCAATTGCGATTGGCGTCCGGCCCGTGACGAGGGTGGACGATGAAGAAGGCACTGG
>NZ_SBLC01000066.1:0-1046 GCF_004054105.1 Falsigemmobacter intermedius | reverse complement strand
TAACCGCCCCCCGACGGCATCTTTGTGCCAAGGTGGGATCGTCACAATCCATTAGGGAGGCGGTTACAACATCAGAGTCCACTGGAGGGGGAAAATACCAAGCTCAAGAGCCGTTTGGCCGAGCAAATGGGCGACATGGGAGCGATGGAGGAACTGCGAAAATATATGGTAAAGTCCGCCATGACACGCGAAGCTGTCGCGGCTGGAGCTCCGTCTCAGCTTTCGGAGCAGCAAGGGTGTCAGCCGCTGGGCCAAGTCGCAAGATGGTGCGCTACCAGGCGCGTGCGCCGGCTACGGCACTGCGCAGTCGGCTGCGGGTCTGGCCAGCTCGCGGTGGTCGCTCGACTTCGTAGATGATGTTCAGCTGCGGGCCGCGCTTTATGCGCCTGCACCTAAAGCGAACCTGCGTCCGCTTTTACAAATTCAGACGAAAAAAGCTGGAGCTGGAGCTGGCTTAAACCCGGCCGATTGTGCAGCCTGTAAGAATGCCGCGCGGGCACTTGTGACGCTTCCCATACATTCCATCGCGTCGTCGATCGCGATCAGCGCTTTTCTGCGCGCGACATCGTCGACCGGCCAGTCGCGGCTCAAAAGATACTGTGCGTGCTCAATGGTGGAGATTTTCTTGGTGTCACCTTCGGTGGTGACGGCGATAATGAGGGGCTTGCCCCAATTTACTTCGAACATCCGAGCCAAATGACGGCTTTCGCGTATGAAAGCAAGCACTATTTTTTGCAGCCGATTCACGCCGCGGGATTATAATGTTAGCGCTAACTTGACTTGCTCTAACAATCTGCGTAAACAGTACAAGTTGATAGTTTTTCGCTGAGCTTAGTTTTTAACGATGCCACTGCATCGTTTCGATCGAACCCTCCTCATTAAAGCACCGTTAACGCACCCATTCCGCAATCGCGGAAATGGTTATTTTTATGCTTGGAAAGGGTTCATCATGACCACCGGCACCGTAAAATGGTTTAACTCCACTAGGTCATGTTGACAAAAGGGATTCACACCGAGCCTGGATCGTGATTCAAGCTGGTATCTGC
>NZ_SBLC01000065.1:2150-8615 GCF_004054105.1 Falsigemmobacter intermedius | reverse complement strand
GGGCGCAAAGCCCTCGGACAGAGCGCGTTGTACGTCCATGATGGTCGGATTGGTGCCGGAGATCTCCACAGCGTAGAAGATCCCCATCAGGGCGTTTTGGGAAAACTGCTTAAACACGTCGCCTGACGCGCTTGAAGGGATGATCGCGGCCAGACGTGATGCAAGCTCGGACCCCCGTTGCCGGGATGCCAGAGGGTTGATCGCAGCGCTTTCGTCAACAAAAGCTGGATGGAAGAACGTGAAGTCTCGATCCCGGCCGAGACGCCGATATGTAGCTTCAGCATTATTCTTCAGCTCGCGGTCGCCCTTGGGATCAAGAATGATCAAAGGCTCGCCCCGCATGATTGATTGCGTTGCGATCAGATCAAAAAGGCGCGTCTTACCAGCACCCGTTGTCCCGATGATGTGGACGTGCCCTTTGCTCTCGTTATCGAGCAGATAGACAGGCTTCTCGTTCGCCGCCCCCACTCCATGGAGGAAGGTAGCGCCTTTCCGGCGCTGCTTGATCTCCCCAAGCCGTTCTGGATCTCGGTAAAGGTCGCTTACCTGCTGCGCGTGGGTTGCGGTCCACTCAAAGCCGTGGCCCAGGAACAGGCTGTCGTCACTCAGTTTCTCCTGCATTTCGTCCAGAGACAGGAAGTTTTGCTCCTGCCGCTCAAGCTTCACGAGCCTTTTGAACCGGATGCGTGCGAATGTGGCCTGATAGAGCGCGACCACAAAGAATACTGAGGTCATGATCAGCGTGGTTTTAAGGCTGAAGCCCGATACCAAGTGCATGAGGATCGCGCACAAGATTCCACAGCCGCCCCACGAAAGCGCAAGGTACAGCTCATAATTGGGCCGATAGTCGGTTTCATAGGTCTGTTTCATGCAGAGGTTCCCCCGCCGGGAGGTTCAGCGGCGATCTGCTGTTCGATCACAGCCGAGCAATCCGCACCCATATCAACAGTGGTCAGCCCGTCTTCGTTTGGTTTGCTGACCGTGAAGCTCGACTTGAACGTTTCATGATCGAGGCGCAGCGCGTTGGACGGCCAGTGCTTGCTGAGGTGGCCTATATGGAGGCCTGCCTGTTTGAGAGCGCCGACAGCTCCGTCCCGGTATGCCTTGGGGATGCTGGTGCCGCGCAGAGAGAACCCCCCTTTACCATTGGAAATGGCAGCAACCGTCTGTGTGGGATTGTCCCTGAGGTACAGCCAGAAGAAGGCCCAGAAAATCCGCTTTCTCTCCTCAGGTGTGAGGGTGGTTAGCGCGACATAAGCAAACTGCCACGACGGGGCGTCATCATCGAGCTCTGGCATGGACAGTTCAGGCTCAGGGAAGGTCGCAGGCGCATCAGCAATCCCCGGCTTGCCCGGTTTAGGCGAAGCCTGAGCTTTATCCACCACTTCCTTGCCTGCTTCAGGCTTCACCTCGGCGCTGGCCCCCTGCCCCGCCTCCTGGGTGTCTTTAGCGGAAGGATTTGCCTTGGGCTTTGCTTTGCTGGCAGATTTTGCTGGGGGCTTAGCCGGAGGATCTGCCTTGGGCTTTGCGGTGGCCTTCGGCTTGGCTGCCGTCTCGGGCTTATCCTGAGGATCTGCCTTCACCTTTGGTTTGGCGGCGGACTTAGCCGGGGCTTTTGCCTTAGTGGTGGTCCCTGCCCCCTTTTTCACGGCAGCGGTAGACTCGGCCTGGGCAGCCGGTTTCTTGCGGGCAGGTTTTGCAGGCGCTTCTTCGGCCTTAACCTCATCCTCTGTTTCTTTTACCGCTTCGCTCAGCTCAGTGGCGAGACCGGCTGTGAAAGCCAGCGCATTAGAAAGCTTGTCATTTAACAGGACTGGGGCGTCTTCGACCTTTGATGCCAGCTTGGGGCGGATAGCGAGAAGCTGTCGCGCCTCTTCTTCGGCCACCTGATGCTTCTTCATAACCTCCTGCACGTCTTGAGGCTTGAAGTCCTGCATATAAGCGTTGTCGTGCAGCAGAGCGTGGTCAGCTGGCAGGATCCTGCCGTTGTCGATCGCAACCGGGATAGCGACAGCAGACGCAGAGGCCGGCGAGCCGCTGAACGACAGCGTGGGTGCTCGAAGGGTGACTGAGGCGGCAGGCTTGATGCCGATAGGGATTACCGCCAGCTCAATCAGTGCGTCCTTAATCTGCCCGTTGATCGGCTTGAGGATAGACTCAACATCCCGCGCACGGAAACGCACGGTCCCCTTGGACGCAGGCACATAGTCCTGAAGCTCATCGACCTTAATCTGTTCGGGAAGCAGCATCTCCAGCGTCCGGTTCATGACATAGGAGGCTTCCAAGGTGTTGAAGACGATTTCACGGATGTGGGGCCCAAAGCTCACGCCCATGAGGGGTTTGCTGGTCAGGTAAGCAATGAAGTCTTGGATGGAGCTTTCACTCGCCACGAAGAACGGCACCCCATAGTAGCGGATGCCCTGCTCCGTATCGTGTTCAACATGGGCATAGATGAAGGGGGAGTTGGGGAGGTTCCAGCCAGCCTCCGAGGCAAACTCGTGGAAGCGGCGGATGACCAGCGCGCTCATTTCCGCCGATCCGGGGCGGCGTCGGGGGTCGATAGAAAGAGCAACATTCATATGGTCGGCGTCACGGACCACTGTGAAAATCGGTGTCTGGGCAGCACTTTCGGGGTTGCGAATGAAATCCTCGAACTGTGTACGCACCAGATCATTCGAGTTGTAGATGAACGCCAATAAGGGGCGAGGCACCAAAGCCATGATGTAGCGGGCGGTGAAATCCCGGTGGGGCATCATCTCCTGCATGTCAAAGTCGATGTAGTAGGAGAGAATGGAATTGGCTTCGACCCAGGCCTCAAAGCCTTCAACCATCGGCTCCCATGGCTGCGCGTAAACCGGGGCGGCAGATGACATGAA
Source organism: Falsigemmobacter intermedius (assembly GCF_004054105.1). Lineage (GTDB taxonomy): Bacteria > Pseudomonadota > Alphaproteobacteria > Rhodobacterales > Rhodobacteraceae > Wagnerdoeblera > Wagnerdoeblera intermedia. The sequence continues at coordinate 5,739 of NZ_SBLC01000065.1, read as the reverse complement.
TTGTCCATCCGCTCCTGTCTTGTTTGAGACACTGTGGGGATAGATCTTCCCGGTCGTGTTCAGCTTGCCAATGTCATGCAGAAGCCCACCGACGAAGCAGATCAACTGCCATGCAAGATTATCCGCGTCTCGGTCCCTGGGTGTGCTGTGTACCGTGACGTTCTTGGCTACGCTCATGTGAAGCGAGGTGACTGCGACGCCGATTGAGTGGGTGAATAAACCGCCACGGTTAGGGTGGTGGTGGCCACGCGATGCGGGAAAAGGCCCCATCCAATGTGCGACACGGCGGATCAGGTGCATCAACTGTTTGTCGAAGTCAGGCACCAGATGCTTGTGGCTGAAAGATTGCAGAGCCTGATCGATCAAGGCGCGGTTGGCTTGAATGAGTTGCGCGGCGCTAAGTGGGGCTAACCCCTCGCGGTTGTGGTGGACCACATCAGGAGGAACATACAAATCTTTGCTGCTGGAAAGGAAGTCATCGAGGTCCAGTTCGGGTCCGAACGTCGAGGTCCGTGCCGATCCTGAGGTGGATCCTTCTGCTGATGACCCAGAGGTTGGGGAGCCAATGACTGTGATCTTCCCTGTTTGGGTGGCGGCCTGAGGGGTGGGAGCCTGCCGAAACAGCCTCAGGAAATTACGCAACATAATCGCTCTCCAAATGCTCTTGGGGGTCAGTCTCCTCCAAAACCTGTTCCATCTCCTTCAGCACGGCCCGCCAGAAGCTGATGCGTTTACGGAGTTCTGCGGCCTCTCCCTCGATCTCCCAGAGCTTGTCTTGAAGGTCTGGATCAAACTTGCTGAAGATGGATTTGCGATATTTTCCCCTGACGCGACCGGGGATTTCCTGCGTGAAACGGACCGGCCCGATGTTCTTCACGTTGTATTTTTTCGAGGTGTAACGGATCCACACGATCCTGGGCCCCATCGCCTTTCCGTCAGTTTTGACCGCCAAAGCACAAGGAGGTTTCCTGCGGTTTACCGCATCCTCAACAACGATAAGCGCGTTGGCGCGATCCCTGAGCATCTTAGCTTCAGTCAGAAGCTCATGCTCCAAAGTCTCCCTGTTTTCGATGATACTTTGGGCAATCAACCTTTGCGTTTTCATAATCATGATAAGGAGTTACCCCTTCTTCCTCATTCGCGGGTGAGAAGCAGTTTCCCTAGCGAGGGTAGTGCAGTTTTTCCCGCTTTACTCCCAATTTTTCCGACCAAATTCCACGGCTATTACAGAGATACACACACAGGTGTCTTTCGTCTACATCTGAGAAGTCGGCACAGATGGAAGAAAGAGGGATAGGCAGAAGACATTTCCTGCGACGGAAAAGGGTCGCGCGCGTAATGGCGTAATGCACAACAAGAATGTCCCTAGATGAAGATGGCGTAATGGACGTGTCGAAAACCCGATAATTGGCGTAGCAAGTGTGTGAAAAAGCGCGGGAATTCTTGCTTGGTGGAGTGGATTTGGGAGATCCGTTTTGAAGCACATTCCACACGGCTTTTGCGAGTGGCAAGCTACCGGCTGGTACGCAGCTTCGGATCGATTGGATGTTGGAGGGAATCCCAGATAGCTCTAGAAGTGACGGAGAGGCCCGCTGAGGGGCATATTAAGGTTTTTTGGTATCAGGGTAGCTGAAAGGTGAAGGTCGGCTCCTGAGGGCCTTCTGGGCCCGCTTAGGGGCAGGCGCATCCTGTCGCTCGTCTTGTCGTGAACTATCGGGCTGATGGTTGTCGGCCGTCAGCAGCAGATCCAGAATTGCTTTCTGTCCTATATGCTGGCGGTTCCCGGAGTATCTGGCTCTGCGATGAGCGAACATTATGTGCGGGGTGTAAACAACGTAAACCCTGTAAACAACGTAAACTCTGTAAACAACGTAAACTTTGTAAACATCGTAAACTATGTAAGCAATGTAAACAAAGTAAACACTGTAAACGAAGTAAACAGTGTAAACGGTGCAAACAGTGCTGATACTGTAAACATCGTAAACTTTGTTTACCGTGTATACGTTGTAAACCTTGTCTACATCGTATACGTCGTATACATCGTTTACGTTTCCGGTGTTGCTCTCGATGTAAACTATGTTGACTTTGTATACGTTGTAGACTTTGTATACCGTGTAAACTTTGTAAACTTCGTTTACGTCGTAAACATCGTTTACATGCTGCCTTTATCGCTGTATGAAAAATCAAACCCTGAGATACAGGCGCTCTCTCCTAACCAAGCCGAGCATCAGGGGATCCACAAATAGATCATAGGGCAGGTCAAGGTATGATCATTTCAGCTTACACTACCAAAGGCGGCGCAGCTAAGACGACCTCTGTTGTCACTCTTCTTAGCGCCCTGGCTCAGTACAACGCGGCAAATCCTGAAAGCCCCCTGAAGGTTTTAGCCCTGGACCTCGATGGCGTGCAGGCATCTCTTACGAAGTTTTCGTTGCTTAGAAATACGATGGGGCGCCCTGACTATGGGATCGTGTTTGAGAGCTACAAAGTTACTGATTTCGATAGCGGAATGTTGGTTGAGAGGGCAAAGACCTTCGACATTATCCTGATCGACATTCCGGGTTTCTTTGACGCGAAAACCTTGCGGACAGTGTGCCTGTCGAACGTAGTGATGGTTCCGACAAACCTGTCAGTCGTTGAGTTCGCAGAGGCTAATGACTCACTGAACAGACTGACCACCCTGAGGAACGAACTGAACATCCCCGGCATGCAGGGATTGTTCATTAACCGGACAGAGCCGGTCATGAACATGACTGCGCGCTTCTCGAAGGTTCTGTTTCAACAAATGTTGGAGTCAGGACATAGCGTCTACAATGCCAAATTGACGCGCTATGGCGTCTACCAGCAGCAGCTCGACTATGGTGCATACCTGTTCGAGATGGAGGAAGACGGGGGCAAAGGCGTAGTGAAAGCTATGCTAGAGGCGGCCCAGACACTTAAGGCGGTTATGGCCTTTGACACTGTGAATTACGATCCTTCCAAGCCACTGACTTTCTACCTGAACAGCCTCGGGACTGAGGAAAGCCAAAACGCGGAAGAAGCGACTGCATAACGGTAATCAGGAGCAGGATAAGTCATGAGCAAAATGTTGAAGCCGACCGGCATGGTTGATTTCCGTGCTTCCCTGGGTACTGCACAAAAGGCTACCACAGACCTTTCGGAACTCGCCAAGCGCGTCGAGGAGCACCAGAGCGATGCTCTTGTTGCTACAGTGCTCTCCCCAAAAGGTCAGGTGAGGGAAGAAGCACCCACGCGGGATGAGCCTGCGCTCGATAAGAAGAAACCCGCTTCAAAGCGTGCAGGAGCCCATAACCAGCAAGAGCGCCTTCGGGTTTGCTCGCTGCGTTTGAGTGAAGATGAGTGGAAAGTCATCCAAGATACTGCCGACAGCAGCAATACGACCTCCAGCAGGCTACTGCGGGCTATCGTGAAGCAGTGGATCGATAAGCAGAAGTGAACAGGAGCCCGGTTCTACTGGCTGAAATGCAGGATCTTACGCTCTCGGCCGTCCTTTAGGGCGGCCGTTTTCATTTCGTCAGGGTCTACAATCTGACTAGTTGTGCCTTGGCTGAGATCGACCAGAGCTATA
>NZ_SBLC01000065.1:0-2140 GCF_004054105.1 Falsigemmobacter intermedius | reverse complement strand
TGGTGGCTACGCCGTCGGTGAATGTGACGCCTTCGATGAGCAAAGGCAACTGGTTCGCGCCCTTCAGGCGGCGCCATGTCTTGGCGGCAGCCTGAACGAGCTTGAAGACCATGAGCTTCGCCGTCTTCTGCGACAGCGCACCCTTGGTTCGGACGATCGACCACCTCATAAGCTGCTGGCATTGATCCAGCCTCAGATGGGGCAGGGGGCATATCACCGCTCATGGAGGCAAGCGGGATCTGTTCAAGGTTATCCGCCTCCGGGTCAACCAGATCCAGCTGCTCTTCCGACGATACCGCATCACCGGACTTAATCAGGTCTCTGATTTCGGAAAGGTAGGCCAAATACTCTGGCAGTTCGATAAGGTGTCGGTTTCCCGCGATACCTCTGTGCCGGCTGAAGCCTTTATGCTCCCCATACGGGGCAGGGAAGGCGGCCCATTCGCCTGCCAGCTCATACGCAAAGTCTTCGAGCTTCATCGTGCCAGCCTTAAACTCGGCCCATCCGCGGCCGTAGAGAAGGGCAAGGCCGATCCTGTCCTGTGTTTTGGCATCAAAGAGAGTGTCACATGGAAGGTTCATCTGCTCCGTTACCCGTCGGTATGTGCCCCCGACGATCTGATACATACCGATAGCAGTTGATTTCTGGATACGGCGGGCAGCCAGCTGCCAGTCGCGGACTTCACACACCGTCATCTCAGTAGGCTTTTTGGGCAGCGGGTGCTTATTCCCGTTCCAAACAGAGTCATATCCGGCGCGTCCTGCCTCAAATCGGCGAATAAGGCTGACGATCATGTCTTCTGGTGAACCCGGAAGAAAAGTTGTGGGGATCTTGGTTATATCGTGAGCTTCTTCAGGCTTTTCGGAAAACGTGTAAATCCGCATAGGCGCAAGCCTTTCGTCCATGCCATCATAAAGAGCGGCAAGCTCTGGAGCGCGGCCACTCAGCGAGACGGGTTTATGCGGGTCAAAGTTCGGCTCTGCAGCGTAAAGGGCCGCCGCTGCCTGGACAGAGGCGTCTAATCCCCCCGGAACCTTCCAGAATCCTTCAGCTGACGCGAAGCCGGCTGAAGATGCCAAGATGATCGCGGTAAGGGAGAGAGCTTTCATGAGGCATCACTGTCATTGAGAGGGGAACAATAGAGAAATAGCCGAGGAAAATTTAACTGTGAAGCCGTAAAAACGACAAAAAAAAGAGCCCACTTGGGGCTCTTTGAGTTCAGAGGTTTCTGCGCACCAATGCCGAGAGGCTGCGGGGCAGGGCATTAGGTGACGAAATCTGTTCAGAGTCATCAAACATTCCAGCCGGATAGGGCTGTTTTGAAATGATGACACCGTAGACTTCGACGCCAAGCCTTGTGAGTTTGGCTTTTTCTTTAGCGGCAGCCTGGGCGTTATCAGGCATTCCGTCAGTCAGAATGATAAGGATTTTCCTTTGTTTTTCTGAGTGTAGGAAGTTGAACCATGCAGATACATACGCATCTGCAAGGGGTGTACCGCCCGTAGCAGTCGGCCACTTTGCATAGCAGGAAGTAACCGGCTGCCCAAAAGCCTTAATGAAGGGAGCGTGGACCATTCTTCCGGCCCAGGCACTCCCAGGAAAATGGCTTATGGCCGTCTCAACATCCTGAAAATGTTCGAGAGCCGAGGCGATACCCAAAGCGGATACAATCTCAGCATCCAGAACAGCCCCGGATGTTGATCCCGAAGTGTCGATCAGGATCTGCACAGCAACAGACTGATCTTCTTCGATGTGGATTTTCCTGAACAAAGCTGGATCTCGATCAGTGATAGCCCGAGTTATGCGGCTTTGGTTGATCCGATTTCCTGACTTTGAATTGGCAGAATACTCCATGTCGCCACAGAGCATCGGTGACAGTGCTGCGACCAGACTTTGTGTCATCGCTTTAGCTCTGCGTGCATGGAGAAGCACAGCATCCCGCAGCATTGGATTGGCAGGAGCCTTATCAGTCGCGCCAATATGAGGCAGAGCTATGACAGCGCTGTCTTTGCTCGCACCCTTATCAGCTAGTGCCCTGAAAATGTCCCCTATCTCCTGCGTGGCACCGGTTTCTTCCAGAGGCTGTGAACTGCCACCGGTTTGGCCGCTACCTTGCTGGCCTTTAGAGCCTTGGGAGCCG
>NZ_SBLC01000064.1 GCF_004054105.1 Falsigemmobacter intermedius | reverse complement strand
CAAAATGGCGCGGATCGTATGGGCCCTGATGGCTCATGGTGGCGTCTACAAGGCTCCGGCCCCTCCACAGACGGCAGGCATGACATGACCTGTATGATCGTGGACCCGAGACCACCCAACTTTCGCGGATCGAGGTGTGGGTGGCCCCGCAGCTCCAATATTCACTCAAGGCAGTCAGGCACTAGCATGGCGGGCAGGACGTATATCCAGCAGGGCTCAGTCTTGTAGAAGATCTCTGATCTGATTTCAGATACCTGCTACCGCACCGTCCGAGCGGGGGTCACTAGCACCCTCGATGCGCCCATCAGGGTAACGCGACAATGCACCGGCATGCCCCATAAGACTGTTCACCGGGCTGACGATCTCAAGGTCATGACCGGCATTACGCAAAGCAAGGATCAGCTCCTCTCCGATGTCACCCTCAACCTTGAGATTGGTGGCCACGGTCCCCCAGGTACGGCCCAACAGCCAGCGTGGTCGCGAGATCGCCTGCTGCAGTGGCACGCCATGCATCACATGGCGGGTGAAGATCGCGGCCTGTGTCTGAGGCTGCCCTTCTCCTCCCATCGTGCCGTAGCTCAGACGTCGGCCATCAGGCAGTTCTGCGAAGGCGGGGTTGAGAGTATGGAAGGGCTTGCGCCCGGGCGCTAGGGACCGCGGTCCCCCATGCTGCAGCAGGAACGAGCTGCCCCGGTTCTGCCATGTCAATCCAGTGTCCGGCAGCACGACCCCGGATCCGAACTCGAAGAAGATCGACTGGATGAAGCTGGTCATGTTACCTTCGGCATCGACCGCGCCGCACCAGATGGTGTCTCCCTTCTGCGCCACATGTGGCCAGGGCGCGGCACTGGCAGGGTCGATCATGGCGGCTTCGTTCGCGAAGACCCTCGTCTGGAGCCATGCGCTCTGATCACCGGTCAGCTCTGGGGTGCCGATCAGGCGGTCGCGGGCGATGAAGGCCCGCTTGGTGGCCTCGATCAGACCATGGAGATGGGCGAAGCTTTCGGGTTCCACCTCGGGTAGCTGGTCTGCAATCCCGAGGATTGCGAGCGAGGCCATGCCCTGGGTCGGCGCAGGCAGGTTCCAAAGCCGCGTGCCGTCGCGCAGCGTCGCCGACAAAGGGGTGACCTCGGTTGGGTGCCAGGCCTCTAGGTCACCTTGCGCGACCAGCCCCCCGACGGTCTCCATGTCGGCCACGATCCTAGCCGCCAGAGGCCCGCGATAGAAGCTGTCGAGCCCGTCACGGGCCAGAGCCTCGAGCGTGTCGGCCAGCCGTGGCAGCGTCATGCGCTGACCTTGGCGCGGCACCTGGCCTGCGGGCAGGAAGGTCTGCGCGAAGCCCGGCACGGCTGCCAGGGCTGCCAGGTGGGTCCGGGTCAATTCTTCCTGCGAGCGGGTGACGGGAAAGCCTTCGCGGGCATGGCGGATGGCGGGGCCGAGCAGATCTGCTAGGGGCAGCGGCGCACGCCACTGGGCACTGATACGCAAAGCCATGTCCCAGCCGCCGACTGTGCCTGCGACGGTATTGGCCGCCAGCACGCCACGTGGTGGGATCACGTCCATGCCCTTGTAAAGCGCGGGCGTGGCCGCCGATACGGCAGTCCCTGAGGCATCGATCGCGCGCGGGGCCTCGCCGGGGCGGGAAATAAGCCAGAAGCCATCCCCTCCGAGGCCCGTCATGTGCGGATAGACCACCGCGAGGGCTGCCGCCATGGCCACCGTGGCCTCGACGGCGGTACCACCGCGCGCCAACACGTCACGCCCTGCCTGGGCTGCCAGATGGTGGGGGGCGGTCACCATGCCGCCATAGCAGGAAGGGGTCTCGCTCATGCTTGCTCCAGGTCGATCGCGCAGGGGGGGGAGAGAAGGTTTATGGCACTCACAGCCAAGATCGCGGCCAGCTGGGGCAATTCATCGATGAGGAAATGTTCATCAGCACCGCCCAGATTGAAAGGGGTCAGACCGCACACGATGCTGTCGAACCCTTCACGCCGCCACAGCCGGGCATCCGATGCGCCGATGCGCAGATTGGCCAATGATGGCCTACCCAGTACCGCGCCCGAGGCCGCGAGCGCAGCCTGTACCACTGGGCTGGCAAGCGGCGTCATGTTGGGCTCGTAGCGGCGATCCACGCTCATTGTCAGCGCCTCACCGAAAGGTGCCAGAAGCGCGGCGATACGCTCGAGAATCTCGGCAGTGCCGACCCCTTGCGGAAGGCGCAGGTCAAGCGCGGCCTCGGCCTGGGCTGCCACCAGATTTGGCGACTGGCCGCCTTCGATCCTGCCAATGTTGACGGTCAGCCGATTCAGGGCAGTTTCCTCACCGATGCCCTGTGCACTGGTCACGAAGGGCTCTGCCTCACGTGCAATGGCGCGGGCCGGATGGTCTTGTGGGGTCTCGATCGCCTCAAGTTCCTGCAAGGCGGTTAACGCGGCTATCAACGTCTCGATGGCGCTGCTGCCAAGATGCTTGTGGGCTGAATGGGCCGCCTTTCCAGTCGCTGTCAGGCGAAGCCATAGCATGCCTTTTTCCGCGATGCGGATCACACGCGGGGCACCGACATCTGGCACGATCACCGAAGCACCAGTCCATCCGGGGAAATCCTCGATCATGAAGCCGGTGCCGCGCTCGCCCATTGCCTCCTCATCGCCTGCCAGCACAACCGCGATCTGAGCAGCCACATCCGGCGCAGCCTCTGCAAGCAATTCCATGGCACCAAGGCTCGCGGCGATGCCTCCCTTCATGTCGGCTGATCCCCGGCCATAAAAGCGCCCATCGGCCTGCTCGCCGAACGGAGCACGGATCCAGGTAGCCGCATCACCCACAGGATAGGTATCCAGATGGCAGGATAAGATCAGCCTGGGTGCCGCGCGTCCGCCACACCAGCGCAGCACAACATTGCGCACTGGGGGTTCACGTTCATGCCATTCAACATGATCCGAACCGAAATCACGAGCCAGATCAGCCGCCAGATCCGCGACCGCCCGGGTATCCGAGGGCGGTGTCTCAGAGGGCTCGGCCACCAGTGCACGTGTGGCATCGAGCATGCGCGGAGTCAGTGCTGCCGCGCGAGCGACCAGATCAGGGATCATGCTTTTTCTCCAGTGGCGGGCAGCAACAGCAACAGGATCTCGCTTGTCACGGCGGCCGCGAGGAAGGCGGTCATGCCCTGAACATCATGCGGCGGCGAAACTGTGTTCACATCGGCACCCACGATGTTGAACCCTTCGAACAGGCGGATGAAGTCTAGCCCTTCGCGCGCGGACAACCCTCCCCAGACAGGAGTAGCCACCCCTGGTGCACAGGAAGGATCGAAGACATCCATGTCGAACGAGAACCACACGGGCCGATCGCCAATCACCTCGCGCATCCGCGCAACTACTGCCTCGGGGCCTTGGGTCAATAGTTCGCGCAAAGTGACTAGGTTGTACCCCAGCTCACGTCCATAATCATGCACGCCCCCCACCATTGTCGTGCCCCGCAGACCAACATGCCAGGAACGCGAGGTGCTGACACGCTGCTCGAGTGCCGCGAAGGTGTACTGGGTGGAGGCATCAAGCGGATGGTCGGGATCGGGGCGATAGCAGTCGGTATGGCTGTCAATGTGGATCACGCACAGACCAGGGTATTTCTGTCCAGCGGCACGTACCAGCGGCAGCGAGATCGAGCCGTCACCACCAAAGCCCACGGGGATGGCACCTGCATCCATAATGTCACGAGCTGCAGCCTCGGTGGCTTCGAAGGCATCCTCGATACGCGAGGGGGTCAGGCGCACATTGCCGCAATCCACGAGGCCGAGTGCCTCGACCAGGTTCACGTCACCGCGCTCGGGATGGAAAGGGCGCACCAGCAGGGATTGTTCACGGATGGCATCGGGCCCCTGGCGCGACCCGACCCTGAACGGATGGATACCGCAGTCGAAGGGGACGCCCAGGATCGCGGCGCGTGCGCCGGTCGGGTCGGTGCGGTAGGGCACGCCCATGAAGGTGCGCGGGGCGAGGGTGTCGATGCTCATGAAGACGCTCCTGGTCGTGGATCGGACTGGGGATACCTCACCCGGAGCCAAGGCCCCAGGTGAGGTGGCGCAGATCAGCGGGCTGCCAGACGGCGTTCCCAGATGCGGATCGCCATCGCCAGCGGCCAGCAGATGACGAAGTAGACCACCGCAATGAAGGTGAATATCTCGAGCGGGCGGAAGGTGGTCGAGGACAGCTCCATCCCGCGACGGGTGATCTCGGTGACCGAGATGACGGCGCCAAGGGAAGAATACTTGATCAGCTGCACGAAATTGGCGGCAAGCGCCGGCAGGGTCATGCGAACGGCCTGGGGCAGAATGATGCGGAAGAATGTCTGTACATCGCTCAGACCGACGACCCGCGCGGCCTCGAGCTGCCCCTTCGGGACCGCCTGGATGCCCGAGCGGTAGGATTCGGCGATGAAGGCCGAAGAATAGACGCTCAGGCCGATGATCAACGCAGTCCAGGCCGACAGGTTGATGCCGAAGACGATCGGCAGCACGTAGTAGACCCACAGCAGCTGCACCAGGATGGGGGTGTTGCGTACCACCTCGCCAATGCCCAGGCCCAGCCAGCGCAGCGGGCGGAAGCGCGACATGTCCATGGTCGCCAGCAGCAGGCCACCCAGCAGGGCCAGCGTCAGCGTGATGGCCGAGATCTCGAGTGTATTCCGTAGCCCCGACATCAGGAAATCGAAATGCTTGGGGATGACATCCCAGCGGAAGGCGTAAGTGAACATGGGATCTCCGGGCCGGCAAGTGGGCAAAATGAGGCGAAGGATACGGGGCGGCTGGGTAAGTGCGCCGCCCCGCTGGGGTCACTTGACGAGAATTTCCGTCAGGCCGTGCTTTTCGGCAAAGGCTTCCAGACGGCCATCCATGGCAACGGTGTCGATGAAGAGGTTGACGTAGTTCAGCCAGACCTGGTCACCCTGCGGGACAACATAGGCATAGGGGGTCACGCTCAGGGGTACGTCCGAGGCCACCACGCGGGGCCAGTCGAATTCAGACTTCAGCTTCATCGCGGTCGGATAGTCGGTCATCACCACATCGGCGCGACCGGCCATCAGCTCGCCTTCGCGGGTGGCGGGCGGCGAGATCGCCGACAGCGTCGCTTCCTTCAGATAGCCGCGCAGGAAGGGCTCGACATAGGAGCCGAGCGTCGTCACCACGGTCACACCCGGCTGGTCGATGTCGGCCCAATCCTTGATCTCGCTGTCCTGGCGCACGATGCCGAAAATCGAGGATTTCAGATATGGTTTCGAGAACTCGACGGCTTGGGCACGGGCCAGCGTTGCGCCAATGCCAAACATGCCGATGTCGCACTTGTTGGCCTGAATATCGGCGATGAAGGTGCCAAAGGCGCTCTCGACGATCTCGAGCTCGACATCGAGCTCCTTCGCCAGCTCCTTGGACATGTCGGCATCTATGCCGGTGATTTCGCCGGTCGTCGGATCACGGAAGGAGATGGCATAGTACATCGGATACTGGCACACGCGCAGCTTGCCCGACTTGGTGATCTCGACGAGGCGCGACTGCACCTGGGCATCGGCGGCGGTCGGAGCGGCGATAGTGCCGAGCGCGAGCAACGGCAGGGTGCAGGCGGCGACGGTGGAAAGAAGGCGGTTCATCATCATTTCCCTGTTTTCTGTCTAATGGGCCGGCCCGGGGGACAAGCTCCCGGACACAGGCGGGGTCAGTCCTGGATCTGGCGCAGGAAGCGCACCGCGCGATCGGAGCTGGGCGCGGTGAAAAAGCTTTCGGGGTCGGTGTCCTCGACGATGCGCCCCTGGTCCATGAAGACGAGCCGGTCGCCGACACTGCGCGCAAAGCCCATCTCGTGGGTGACGACCAGCATCGTCATGCCCTCCTGTGCCAGCTGGCGCATGACCTGCAGCACCTCCTGGCGCAGCTCGGGGTCAAGCGCGGATGTGGCCTCGTCGAACATGATGACCGAAGGGTTCATGGCCAGCGCACGCGCGATCGCCACGCGCTGCTGCTGGCCGCCCGACAGCCGAGCCGGATAGCGGTCTGCCTTGTCGGCCATTCCCACCTTCTCCAGCAGTGCCATCGCCTTGGTCGTTGCCTCGGCTCGCGGCAGCCCGCGTACCCGCATGGGGGCCTCGATGACATTCCCCAGCACGGTCATGTGCGGCCACAGGTTGAAGTGCTGGAACACGAGCCCGATCTCGGGGCGGATGGCGCGGGCAGCCTGGCTGGCGGCCCGCGAACCCGCAGCATCGGCGATGACGGTGTCATTGAACACCACCTCGCCCTTGCTGGGGCTTTCCAGAAGCGCCATGCAGCGCAGCAGCGTCGTTTTGCCCGAGCCCGATGGCCCGATCACGCAGACGACCTGTCCGGCATGCACGTCAAGGCTCACGCCATGAAGAACCTCGACCTTGCCGAAGGCCTTTGAAATGCCGCGCGCCGAGATCAGCGCCTTGCCCACAGAGGTCCCGGATGTCGCGTTCTGCATGATAAGCATTCCTTATGTGGGTGGTGCATTATCATTTTGTTTGATCCAAAATCCCTTTATATCAATTGATTCATGATATAGTTTTTACTGATGCTGTTGAATTTTTTGCAGCGCCATTTTTTTGACGCCTCAAAAGGACCGTCTGCATGGATATCAAGCTGATCGAGACTTTCGTGACGGTCGTGCGCAACGGATCATCTACGGCGGCAGCCAAAGTCCTAGGTATCAGCCAGCCTGCGGTCAGCCTGCAGCTGGCCAAGCTGGAGAAGGCGGTAGGGTTCGAGCTGTTCAACCGCACACCATCAGGCCTCGTCATCACTCCCGAAGGACAGCGCTTCCTGCCCGAAGCCATAAGCCTGCTGCAAGCCTGGAAGAAGCTGCATGACGTGCGCGAGGGCATCCGCATCAACGGGCTGGGCGCACTGACAGTGGCAAGTCACCCTTCTGCTGCTGTGTCGGTCATGCCTTATGTCGCCGATGCCTTTGCCCGCCAGTATCCAGATGTGAAGCTGCGCCTGATCAACCGCATGTCCGAGGAGATCCTGACCCATTTTCCCGGTACCGGCGTCGACATTGCGGTGTGCGAGCTGTCACGCGACCTGCCCGGGGTCCAGGTCCGGCGCATTAAGATCCGCACTCATGTCATCCTGCCCCTCGACCATCCCTTGGCCGCGCGAGAAATCCTGACACCAACCGACCTGTCGGGCGAGCCCTTCATCGCCATGCCCCCTGAACGCCTGATCGCCCATCAGGTGCGCAGCGCCTTCGACGAGGCTGGCGCTCTCTACAATCCCGTAGCCGAAGTCGACTATTTCGCATCGATTTGCGTCATGGTCGCCGCAGGGCGCGGCATCTCGGTGGTCGATGCCTTCTCCGCGCGCAATTTCGCCCCCCTGGGCTTGCATCTGCGCCCCTTCCTGCCGGTGATCCCCTACGAGATTGCCATCCTCTCCATGCCGAATCGACCGCACTCGGCCTTGCATGACACCTATCTGGCATTGCTCGAGACGCATCTTCTTTCCGAAGGAATCCAATGAAATGAACATCAACACTCCCTCGATGCCGACGGATGCCGATCGCCTGGTGTACTGGCTTGATCGCATATGCGTCTTTGGCGGACGGCGCACAGGATCGAGCTCGGAACAGCAAGCCAGCGCGTGGCTTGGAGAGGTGCTGGCAGCCATGGGTGGCAGATTGAGCGTGCAGGATGATGCCTGGTCAGGCTGGCGACCGAAGCTGGCAAGTATCGAGGCGGGTGGCGCAATTTTCGAGGCTTGCGCGCTGCTCAATGCACCAGGCACCCCCGCGCAAGGGCTGCACGCCCCTGTCCTAGATCTGGGGCGCGGCACGCCTGAAGATTTCGCTACCCATGCTGCACAGATTCCGGGGCGCATAATCCTCGTGGCGCACGAGCGGATGTTCTCGGCCACAACGGTGCACCGCCGGGTGAAATATGCCGAAGCCGTCGCGCGCGGGGCGGCCGGCATGCTGGTCGTCGGACACCAGCCGGGCAGCCCTGTTGCAGGATCGACCGGCATGGAGGCCAATGAGGGCATTCCCGCCATGGGCATCTCTCCCGAGACCGCAGCAGCCTTGGTCACGGCAGGTGAAGCCACCCTGCATCTAGCAGTCGAAACCGTTCCCGCGACCGCGCGCAGCCATTTTCTGGAATTCGGCCCGACAGACGGACCTGTGGTCGTGCTGTCGGCCCATATCGACGGCCATGATCCGGCCGAAGCCGCGCTGGACAATGCCTCAGGCTGTGCCATCCTGCTCACCCTTGCCGAGGAGGTTGCGCGGCAGAGCGATCTGCCAGTACGGCTACGGTTCTGCTTCTTCAATCTTGAAGAATGGCGCCTGACGGGATCGCGCAATCATGTCGCCACCCTCGACCAAACAGACCGTGATCAGATCATCGTCAACATCAACCTCGACAGCCTCGGGATAGCCGGGCCGATGACGGCGCTAACGTCGGATTTTCCGCATCTGGGGCCATTCCTGCAGCAGGTCTTCGCCTCCGTCGGGGAAGACCTGCAGATCCATCTGCCCTTCCAGGCTAATTCAGATCACGCCAACTTCGCTGAAGCAGGCATCCCGGCATTCCGTCTTCTGGGTGGCTTCGATGATCCCGCCTCGAGTGCAATGGCGATCCTGAGCGGTGGCGATCGGCGCGACATTGTGTCGATGCCAGATCTCGTTCGAGCTAAAGTTGCCGTTCACGCAACAATGCACGCGTCCATGGCGCTACCGCCATCTTCGCTACGCTGATCTGCTTTTGGCACGCCCTGCCAATGGCTGATCACCCCAAAAGGACACCTCAACGCTAGTGTCCTTTTGGGTAATGCCACACTACACGACTCGCAACCTCAGGCTCTTCGGAATGACGATTTTCCGGTCGACGATTGGCTCGTCCTGGCCTGATCGCAATCGGCGGCGGAGTTCATCAAAACCTGTTCTGAACCAGGAT
>NZ_SBLC01000062.1 GCF_004054105.1 Falsigemmobacter intermedius | reverse complement strand
GTTGCTCCGGCGAGCCTCCACAACCGCGCACCGACCAACAAATCCTTCTCCGCAATCTGCCATCTCGACATCCTTCTGAAACCTCAGAAGAAAACTCGCCGCTATGGAGCTGGAACAAAACCGCAGATCTCAATGGGATGCAGACGCCGGATACGGACCATAAGGGTCCGCCTGCAGAGGACGGGACGGATCTCTCCGTTCCCGCCCGGGCAGGTACCGATTCTCCCCCTGCCTCCACAGGCCATCACCTGGCTTTTCCCCAGCATCATTCAGCCCAACACTCAGCTCCGCAGATGCAAACCGCAGTCACCACAGCCGTGGTGACATCGGGGGACGCCCTGCAACTCCCCCCACCTGAAGCATCACTTACTGAGCCAGCGCTCGCCCATCCGTCCGCGCCCCCCGATATAGCGGCGCAAGCACAGCCAAAGACACGGAGCAGGAACCCGGATCCGAGGGCCGATGCCCTGCACCGGGAGCCAGATGTTCTCAGCAGACTTCAACCCGCCCCTGCCCCTAGGGCAGCAGAATCGGACGTTCAAGGCCGCATCCTGATGCCGGCTGTCCTGCCGCAGGCGTCCAAAGGCGCAACGCCGGACCCGATAGTCCTGACCGGCGACATCGGCCCGCCCGTCTCTCTGCGTGACCTTCCCACTGCGGAAAATCGCTTCGATCTTCAGCTGACAGCCTTAAAAAATGACAGCCCCCCCACTCAGGCCGCCGCCCCTCCTCAGGCCCTCCGGTCATCGCCCGGTCTGCCGGATCAGATCCTGACCGCTCTGCGAAAGCTGGAGAATAATGAGATCGAGCTTCAGCTTGATCCGCCCGAACTGGGGGGGCTGCGGATTACTCTGAAGACGGAGGGTGAGCTTGCACAGGTCCGCTTTGCCGCCGACCGCCCTGAAACCATGGACCTTTTGCGCCGCAGCCGCGGGGATCTGCAGGAGGGCCTGAATGAGCAGGGCTTCAGCCATGTCAGCTTCAGCTTCGAGGGCCGCGATCACGAAGACCCCGGTCCCGGACAGGCAGGCCAGCCCCCTCCTTCGGCACTCCGCCCTGACGACAACCCGCTCCACGCTGCGGCAACCGCCGTGAGGCAGGGAAGCGACGGGCTTGATTTAAGACTTTGAAAGGACAGCGAATGACCAGTGTTACCTCTCTGACCTCTGCGGCACAGGCCCCTCAGCCGACGGGGAGCCAATCTTCCCTCATCTCATCGGACTTTCAGACTTTTCTGAAAATGCTGACCACTCAGATGCAAAATCAGGATCCGCTGAACCCGATGGAATCGACCGAATTTGCGACGCAGCTGGCAACTTTCTCCGGTGTTGAGCAGCAGGTACGCACCAACGCCTGGCTGGAGCAGATTGCAGGCGGCGGCGGTGCCGGGGGCCTGACAACGCTCTCGGGCCTGATCGGTATGGAAGCGGAACTCCCGACACCGGCCCGCTTCGCCGGCAGTCCTTTAACACTGCGCGCCAGCGTTCCGCCGGGCGCTGCAAGCGCACAGCTGATCATACGCGATGCCACCGGGCAGGAAGTTGCGCGACAGGATTGGCCCCGGACTTCCGGAGAGGTGACCTGGGCGGGCAGTTCGGCCAGTGGCACCCCTCTGCCGCAGGGCGAATATTTTTTCTCCGTCGAAGCACGAGACGCCTCGGGGGCGCTGCGCGAAGCCCCGGTCACCCACCTTGCAGCCATTAAAGAAGTGCGGCTGAGCGCTGAGGGCGCGGGGCTTCTGGTTCTGTCAAACGGCAGCGAAATCCCCGCCAACGCGGCTCTCGCGCTCAGGCGTCCGTGACTTTGACAGGGCTCTCCCCCCCGGCTACCAATTCCGAGACGATCTGGAGCAGGGTGACTAAAATGACCAAGCCGCGGGCCTGGCAGAGGATGTTATCGGGGCGGCGGCTGGATCTGCTGGATCCGACCCCGATGGACATAGAAGTTGCGGATCTCGCACGCGGACTGGCCTTTGTCGCAAGGTGGAATGGCCAGACTGAGGGCGATTACGCCTATTCCGTCGCTGAACATTCCCTGCTGGTTGAGCGACTGTTCACAGAGATGAATCCTCTGGAAAGCCCGAAGTGGCGCCTGGCCGCCCTGCTGCACGACGGGCCGGAGTATGTGATCGGTGATATGATCAGCCCGGTCAAAGCGGCGATCGGTCCGGGCTACGCCGACCTGGACAGCCGCCTTACGGCGGCGATCCATCTGCGCTTTGGCCTGCCTGCCTCCCTGCCGGTTGCCATAAAAACGCAGATCAAAAAAGCAGACCGGCTTTCCGCCTGGGCAGAAGCCATTCACATTGCTGGTTTCAGCCGCAAAGAGGCGGATACCCTCTTCGGGCGGCAGGATCCCGCATTCGCCGCTTTAGCTGAGATTAAGCTGCGCCCTCCGGGCGAAGTCAGACGCGACTTTGAAGCGCGCTGTGCCAGGCTGATGCAGGAAATGGACGCGCACAATCACGGGTAGATCAGACCGCTGCATTGGGGAACCGTGGCGCAGAGCCGGACGTTAAATTCTGCCCGGCATAGCGGGTGTTTTCCTATATGCAGTGTATTTCATGCCCCAGTCGCCCGAGACCTCTCACGACCCTCGCACCGGATTGGACCGTCCCCCGTCCGGAAATGGCGGTCCCGATTTGCTTCACTTCGCTGCCGGCCTGCTGATCGCGGCTCTGCTGATCACCGGCCTTTATGTCGGCCGGGACGTTCTGATCCCGCTTGCGGTGGCTGTCCTCATCAGCTTTGCGCTGTCCCCTCTGGTCAGCTGGCTGGTCCGGATCGGCGTGCAGCGGGTCATCGCGGTAATTATGGTGCTGCTCACGGTCTTTTTGCTGCTGGGGGGCCTTGGGGTTCTGCTTGGCTCACAGTTGAGGGGCCTCGCGCAGGAACTTCCGACTTATCAGGAGACCATTCGCGAAAAGGTCTCAAATCTTTCGCAGCAGATGCGCGGGCCCGGGATCCTCGACGGCGCGATGCGCACCGTTGATACCCTGCAAAAAGAGGTCGATCAGGCGGTTGAAAACGAGGAGGAGCCCCTGCCGAAAGTACAGGTTGTTCCGCCCCCCGTCTCTCCTTTTGAAACGGCGGTCGCCTGGCTCGCCCCCGCGCTGGAGCCTTTGGCAACTGCCGGTATCGTCATTGTCTTTGTATTCTTGATTTTGCTAGATAATTCCGACCTTCGGGACCGCCTGCTGCGCATTCTGGGCGGCAATCTTCACCGGGCCACCGATGCGCTGGAAGAAGCCGGGTCCCGCATCTCGCGCTACCTTCTGATGCAACTGCTGGTGAACGTCAGCTACGGCATCCCGATGGCACTGGGGCTGTGGCTGATCGGCGTTCCCGGCTGGATCCTCTGGGGCTCACTCGCCGCAGTCATGCGGTTCATCCCCTATGTCGGGCCGATGCTTTCCGCGATTTTCCCGCTCAGCCTGGCCTTTGCCGTCGATCCGAGCTGGGAAATGGTTCTCTGGACCCTGGCGCTTATCCTGCTTCTCGAACTTATCAGCAACAATATCATTGAGCCGCTGCTTTACGGCACCTCGACCGGCCTGTCGGCCCTGTCGCTGATCGCCGCTGCCACCTTCTGGACGGCGCTTTGGGGACCGGTCGGGCTGATTCTGTCCACGCCTCTGACGGTCTGTCTTCTGGTTCTGGGGCGAAATCTGCCACAGTTAAGTTTCCTTGAAACGATCCTCGGCTCGGCCCCCGCGCTTGATCCGCCAACCAGGATTTATCAACGGTTGCTCGCCGATGACGCGGACGAGGCCATCGCCATCTCCAGCGCAGAGATCGAGGCTACCTCGGTGACGGAGTTCTACAACGACACCGGCATCGAAGTGCTGCGCCGCGTCAGTCAGGATTTCTCGCTTTATGCCCGTGCGGAACATCGGTTGCGCGTCGCCAATGGCATGGATCTGATGCTCGACGATCTGCGCGAAGACTACCCTCCGCCCGCACCGCCGTCGGGACAGCCTCTGGTCGCCGCGGTCGGGGGACGGTGGGAAATCGACGCCGTGGCCTGCGAAATGCTGGCCCATGCCCTGGCCTTCGACGGCATTCTCGCAGAGCAGCGCCCGGCAGGCGTGGTGACCAGCCGCTATGTTGAGAAGCTGAACCTTGACAGCGTTGAGATCATTCTTCTGAGCTATTTCAGCGCCGATCCGGCGGGAACTGCGCGGAATTTCTGCCGCCGTCTGCGCCATCGCTGGCCCGGCGTGCGGATCGTCCTTGCACTCTGGAACGTGCCGCCGACTGTCCTTGAGGACCTCAAAGCCGAAGATCTCGGAGCGGATGAGATTGTCACCTCGATGACCGAGGCGCGGCTGCGCATCGCGCGCATGCTCGATAAAGGGGAAGTTCCCGAGATCCGGACGGCTCAGGCACCTGAGGATGACAGCGAGCGGGTCACGGCACTGCGCGAAACCATGGTGTTGCAGGGCCACATGCGTGAGGAGCTCGATGCCCTGGCGAAACGGGCCGCGGACGTCTTTGACGTACCCTTCGCGGTCATTTCCGCGATCGACGAAGAGCAGGAATATATCGTCGGTCAAAGCATGGAATTACCGGGCCGCCGCACCGGTGACGGCACCGATATGATCACCATGCCGCGCAGCGACGCCATCTGCGATCATGTGGTCTCTGCGGGAGAGGCTCTGGTCGTGCCTGACACCGATCGCGATCCGCGCTTCAGCGACCATCCGGCGATCCGGCTTTGGAACACGCGCTTCTACGCAGGCGTTCCGGTCCAGACCCCGGATGGCCACGTCCTCGGCGCGCTCTGCCTGTTGGATACGAGCCCGCGAAAGCTCACTGAGGATGAGATTGAACTGCTCGGTGAACTGGCGGCTGACGTGGCCAGCGCCATTACCGGGGAGGAAACCGAAGCACCCGAGCTCCGTGGCAGGGCAGAAAATGGTTCAATGACACTGGGCCAGAGGGTGCCGGACTAATCTGCAATCATTAAAGGACTGCAAGTAAGTTTACGATCATTATCTTACCAGAATGATCATACTATAGACGTAGAAAATTACTTCGCCGCTGCGTCATTTTTCAATCGACGAGGCTCAGATCGGATGTCTGATCCTCGTCGAAATCCCCCCCCCATTGACCTATCCATCAACCTGCACTGCAGCGATCGCAGTTGCGGCTGATCCCGGTTGCATGAGTCCCTTCGGGCAAAATTCTTCATTTTTGCACATTGCCGGGATCAATCGGGCAGCGCGAAATCGGAGAGTTTCAGCCGTCACCCGAAGCAGATTTGACTCCCTTCCCTTCGCAAATGCTGGCAGCCAGTTCTGGAAAGGCTTTGAACTGAACCTGCTCAGCACACCGCAGATGCCAGCCCGGTCGTTCACAGCCGCCTCAACAGATCACGAGGCACCAGAATCGAGGGGCCAGAGAAGCCCGGTCAAACGCTTTCGATCCGCGAACCGCCTGGCTGAACCAGATGCTACCACCTGCTCCGAAAGCAAAAATCTCTAAGAAAGCTTACGAAATTATCCGCCTGCGATTTCAGATGCTCTGATCACTGCAGATAAGGCGGCGCAACTGACAGTGCTGGCATTGACGCCCGGTCAACTCGAATCACATCAGCTGAAGAAGCCCGCTGGCGCAGCCCATGAGTGCGCCTCTAACAACTCAGATATCGAAGGGCTGTCGTGGCAGGGGAGCGTAGCCATTCCTTCCCCAGCCAAATTCCATAGCTTCATTCAGCGGGACGCGCCCTCACGCTGCGAATTAAGAAGTCCGCCTTCCGAAAGGCGGCTGTTCGCGCGGCGTCTGGCTGCATCTCACCTATTCACCGGCAAAACGAACAAGCCCCAAAACCTTACGGCCCGCGTAACTTCAGGCGCTGCGGAGGCTGGTCAGGCACGCTGCGCGACGCCACCGCAGAGAGACGACCCTCAAATATGAGCTTCGCCCATGTCTGCGGGCAGCAAGACAGACAGGGTCATCGGAGATGACATAAATACAAGTGTTATTCATACAACTTAAATAATAAGCATAAGGCTGATAATCTTCAATAAATCCAGATTTATTGCCTGCCCCCCCCAAAGCCCTCAGCGCAACAAAAAACCGCAGCCCTTTCGGACTGCGGTCGGCGGATCTGTGATCTGTTCAGGTCAGATCAGTGATGCCCGGCGGGGCCATCCAGGATGTAGCGCTTGTCGCAATAGGGGCATTCAACCCAGCCCTCTTCCCCGATTGCCAGCCAGACGCGCGGATGGCCGAGCGCGCCCTCGCCGCCGTCACAGGCGACTTTCGACTGCATGACATGTTGCGTTTCCGGTGCTTGGTGGTCGGGCTGCGGGGCGGACATCCGGCTCTCCTGAGATGGCGTATTGTCGCACATTACCCCGGCAGCCGCTGCCGGGGCAAGGCAGCTTCAGACGGCTCCGGCGCGAAGCAGCATTCCGAAAAGATCACGCGGATCGTCAGGGTCTGCCAGCATATCGAGAAGGTCACACTCCGCACCCGCCCGAACCTGATTAAGGACATAGCGCAGCGCACTGAAATCCTCGATCGCGAAGCCGACGCTGTCGAACAGGGTAATCCCGGCAGGATCCCTGCGTCCCTCTGCCCGGCCGGCGACGACCTGCCAGAGTTCGGTCACCGGATGATCGGCCTCAAGCGCCTGAATCTCCCCCTCGATCCGGGTCTGCGGCGGATATTCGACGAAGATTGAGGAGCGCAGAAGGATGTCACGGTGCAGTTCGGTTTTGCCAGGGCAGTCACCGCCCACCGCGTTCAGATGAACGCCGGCCCCGACCATATTGTCAGTCAGGATCGTGGCATATTGCTTATCGGCGGTGCAGGTCGTGATGATCTGCGCTCCCTGAACCGCCTCTTCCGCCGTAGCGCAGAGCACCAAGCTAAGTCCTTGATTGCGAAGGTTCTCTGCGCATTTCCGCGTGGCGGCGGGATCAATATCGTAGAGCCGAATCTCTGTGATGCCGCAGAGCGTCTGAAAGGCCATGGCCTGAAATTCGGCCTGGGCCCCATTGCCGATGATCGCCATGCAGCGGGCATCGCGCGGCGCGAGATACTTTGCCGCCAGGGCCGAGGTGGCCGCCGTCCGCAGCGCGGTCAGCAGGGTCATCTCAGACAGAAGGATCGGATAACCCGTTGCCACATCGGCCAAAAGCCCAAAGGCTGTAACGGTTTGCAGGCCCTGATGCGTATTGCCGGGATGCCCGTTCACATATTTGAACCCGTAGCTTTCCCCATCTGAGGTGGGCATCAGTTCAATCACGCCGATGTCAGAATGTGAGGCCACCCGGGGCGTTTTGTCGAACATCTCCCAGCGGCGGAAGTCGGCTTCAATCTCATCCGCAAGGCCGCGCAGCATGGGCTTCAACCCGATGCGGCCGATCAGGGACATCATCTGCGCCACGCTCACAAAGGGAACGAGAGCGCGGTCGGAAGGCGCGGTCATGAAAAATCCTCAGGAATAACTGCGGGTGGGACGGTCGAAGACCTTCCGCCCCATGAGGGATGCGACAAGATCAACCATCAGCTTCGCAGTGCGGCCCCGTTCATCAAGGAAGGGGTTCAGCTCAACCAGATCCAGCGACGTCACCAGACCGCTGTCGCACAGACGCTCCATCACCAGATGCGCCTCACGAAACGTCGTGCCCCCCGGCACGGTGGTCCCCACCGCCGGAGCGATCGACGGGTCGAGGAAATCGACATCAAGGCTGACATGCAGCATGCCGCCCGCTTCGGCCACCCGGTTGAGGAAAGCGGTCAGCGGGGCGACGATTCCCTGTTCATCCAGAACGCGCATGTCATTGATTGCAATATCATGTTGCTGCAAAGCCGCATGCTCTGCCGGGTCAACCGAGCGTATCCCGAAGAGGCAGATACGCTCTGCCGGAAGCGGGGCTGGAAAGGCCGGAAAGGCCTCAAACCCGTCGCGGCCGGCGATATATGCGACCGGCGTGCCGTGCAGATTGCCCGAAGTGGTGGTCCTGGGCGTGTGAAAATCGGAATGCGCATCGAGCCAGAGAAGAAAAAGCGGTCGCCCCTGCTCATCGGCGTATTTCGCGGCCCCCGCGACCGTGCCAAGCGCAAGCGAGTGATCGCCCCCGAGCGTAATCGGCATGCCGCCGTCCTTCAGAACCGCCTCGACCGCCCGCGACAGCGCCGCCGTCCAGGCAACGGTCTGCGGCAGCTGATCAATCGCCGGATTCTCCGAGCGCACCTCCGGCAGCGGATCCATCGCCACGTCGCCGCGGTCCGACACCGGATGTCCCAAGTCCTGCAGGGCACGCGCGATCCCCGCAACGCGATAGGCTGCCGGCCCCATCAGGCAACCCGGCTGACGCTGACCGGAATCGACCGGCGCTCCGATAAGGATTTTTTCCTGCATAAGCCTCTCCATTTTCTCCAGAGTGCAGGCTGAAACTGGCGGTCGATAGCCACATTGGAGTATAGATTTTTTCTGAACCTCTCAGTTTGCTCCATCAGGATGTTCAATATGGACAGCACCGATCAGAAGATCCTTGCAGAGCTGCGCCGTGACGGCCGCGCGTCTCTGTCCGATCTCGCCGCCCGACTGTCGCTGAGCCGCGCCACTTTGCGTCAGAGGATTGAACGGATGAGCAGCCGCGGAGACATCGCAGGCTTCACCGTTCTGACGCGCCATGAGGTGACGGAAGCCCCCGTGCGCGCTCTGATGATGATCGGCATTGAGGGGCGCGGAGGGGCGCGCATTCTCGCCCGGCTGTCGGGTCTGCCGCATATTCAGGCGGTCCATTCGACCAACGGCACCTGGGATATCATCGCCGAAATCGGCGCCGCGACCCTGCAGGAGCTGGATGACGTCATCCATCGCGTGCGCGAGATTGAGGGAATCATCCGCTCAGAGACCAATCTTTTGCTGACCACCCGCCGCGGCCCGTCACGTTTGACGTAATTTCCCTGCGTTCTCAGCAAATTCCTGCCCCTCAGCCCCTTGCTCCCTGCCGCGGACCAGGGTAAATCCTCACTTACTCTGAGCAACGGCGGGTTGGCGGAGAGGTTACGCAGCGGATTGCAAATCCGTGAAGACCGGTTCGATTCCGGTACCCGCCTCCAATACCTTCAATGATTTAGCAAGCATGGCCCACCCGAGGGTATCACTGAGGGTATCAGGTTTATGTTCTATACTCGTTCCGTTCATTGCCGTTTCTCCCTTGCTTGACGCGCGCGCATCTCTTGCCGAGGGCGCTGATGATGTAACCGCCCCCCCGACGGCATCGGATGTGCCAAGGTGGGATCGTCATAATCCATT
>NZ_SBLC01000061.1:1278-9480 GCF_004054105.1 Falsigemmobacter intermedius | reverse complement strand
GTTTTATATAGAAAATATAATGGTCAGGACAGCGAAATCAGCGCCTTACTTGGGAAATGTGGGATAAAGGCTGTGCCGCGGTGTATTTGCTAATACTTCCTGAAGCCGCTCTGTCAGCGGAATATAAAGGCGCTTTTTTGTTTTACCTTGCGTCAGCGTAAAGGCACCGTCACTCAGATCCGACCATCTCAGATCGAGCACGTCATTGATCCTTTGTCCCGTGCCGATGAGCAGCTCGAAAATGAGTGCGGTGCGCGGGGGCGCTGCTCGGCGGAAGGCTTCGACCATTTCGGCGGGCCAAGGCTGCCGAACACGTCCCTGTGTCGGAATACTCTGGACCCCCTTGGCGGGGTTTTCATTCAGCCAGCCGATATCGATGCCGTGCTCGAAAAGCACCGACAGGGTGCTGATCTTCCGATTCGCGTCTGTCGGCTTGTCAGCGAGGGCATCGCGCATTTGGATGATGTGAACCCGTCGCAAGCTGGCGGGGTCGATGCTGCCCGCCGCCTGACTGAAATATTCCAAGTGGCGCTCATATGACTTCCGCGTGTTTGAGGCCAGCTTCGCCCAACGTGAGGAGCCGTGGTAGTGCTCGATCAACTTGTCCAGTGTTCTGCCGCTGGTTTGCACCCGGCCCGCAAGCAGGCGGGCGTATTCCACAGCAAACTCAGGTGAGCCTGGCTGTGCGGTGATGCGTGCACATGTCACACCACGAATGAAATAGATGTAGCCCCGCTTACCCTTCCGGTAGCAGTAAACGGGCAGGTCACGCTTCATTTCGGGCGTCTCCAGTCAATCAGGTCCGGGGTGAGGTCTGCTTTGGTCGTCACGGGTTCGGAGATCAAAGTGCCATCGGGCAGCAGGCGGACGGTGTTACCCGCCGCCGTCAGCTCCAGCATGGTTTTGCGGATCTCAGAGGCCCGCATGATGGGCTTCATGTCGCTCATGTGTTGGCTCCTTTGCTCGGCTTTCTGATTTCATGGGCCGCCTGCTTCAGCTTCGCGGTAGCCAGCAAGGTCGGCTTGAGTTCGTCCGGGGCTTCGTTGAATCGTACCGTTGCCCAGCGACTATTGAGACGGCTCAGCACTCCGCGCGAGACCAGCTCCCAGTTTGACGGGTCACAGTTCGTTTGGTCCCCGTCGAGGCATTTGAGAGCATGTCCGGGCGGGATGGGGCCGTGCTTCTGTTCCCAAAGGTAACGGTGTTTATGAACCGGCCTCGTTCTTGCCCCAGACCACGGGTTCACCTCATCGACGATCATCACGACATAGCCGTCTTTGCTGTCGATGCGCTCATGGCCGTGCCCGCGAAAGGTGTGCGGGACGTTGCCTTTCTTGAAGGCTGTTTTCATGCATTTCTCTCGCACATGCTCGGGCATGGGCTTCCCCTTATTCGGGGGCACGCTTCCAGGTTCAATCCTGCCAGTGCGACCAGTTTTCCAGCCCTTTCGGGTGCAGAGGGCTTTGAAGTTGTCGAAGCTCACATCGTCGCGCTTCCAGAAGCGGCAGAACGCGGCGTGAAGGTCTTTTCTGGGCCATTCTTTACGGGCCTCGATCCAGGCCAGTTCCTCTGGCTCGTAGTGAATGCGGGCGCCCTTCATGCCGAAGACCGTCCGATCTGGGGCAGCATGGGCAGGATCTGGTCGCCATGCTCGGCAAACAGCTTTGCCGCCTTGAGCTGCAGATCGGCATTGGCGGTGATCTGGTCCGCCACCTGCACGATCGCGCCAGCGCGCTTCACTTCCTGCTCGATGCGCTCAGCGCTCAACCCCTCTTCGCCGAGGCGTTCCAGCTGCGCGAAGAGGTGGTTATTCAGGTCGGCGAGTTTGTTCTTCATCGGGTAATCTTTCCTGTTTGAATTGCAGGCAGGGCATCAGTGGTCAAGGTTTTCTTGACAGCTGCCAGATCCGCCTTGAGCCGCTCATTCTCTGCTGCCCGCGCCGCGCAAAGGTCATGCAGGGCAGCGTTCTCGCGCTGCAGGTCCGCGATGAATGCCTGCAGCTCGCCCATCAGATCTGCGCCGCGGATCTCGCGCAGGGGGCTGGTGTCGATGGGGGCCATGAAGCTCATGATGCGCTCCAGAGGATGATGCAGGCCAGCACGGCCATGGCCGCGACGATCACCAGCGCTGCGACAGAGGGCAGGGGGAGCATGTCGTGATGCTCCGTGCCTGCGTCGAAAAGGCTGCGGCGTCCTCTCATGTCTCTCCCCTCAGTCTGGCCACCGCGTCCTGCGTGATGGCGATGAAATCGGTGTCAGGCCCATAGGTGTCGACCCAGAGGGCCTTATCGAGGTGGATCGCAATCTTTCCTGTCTCCATGTCGCCTTCGTGGTGACCATTGCAGAGAGGGATAGCTTGGCGGTCCGGGGTCTTGTCCTGCCCGAAGCGGCCGCAAAAAGTGTGGTGCGCTTCCGTGCGGGTCTTTTGCTGAAACCCGAAGGCGTCACAGATCACACAGGGCAGGCGGCGCACATCGGCCAGATAGTCGGGGTCCAGCTTGCCTTGCTTCTTGCGGCGGCTCTGCTTTGGCGCTCGGGTGGTGCCCTTGAGGCCCCTCCGTGGGGCCCCAGTCAGGTTGCCGGGGTGGATGCTCACCGGATCGGCCCCTTATGGTTCTCGCGGATCTGGCGCGGCTTGTAGCGCAGCGGGCCAATGTGCCAGCACCTACAGGCGGTGCAATGATATGGCTCCCTCGGGGTTTTGCGCTCTGGCATCCTGCGCCCTTTCGGGAAAGCTTTGTGGCGGGCACGGATCACCTTCCAGGCGAGGGCAGGGGTCGTGAAGGCCTCCTTGCCCAAGCACTGCGCCTCAACCGGATTGGCCATTTCGACAAAGGCGGATTGGTGGCGCTGGAAACTCATGCGGCCGCTCCGTCAATTATCCTTCGCATTTCCTGTATCTGGCGGAACTCGAGATTGACCCCAACGCGCTCAATTCTGGATACGGTGGAAGGCGAAACTCCGGCGAACTCGGCTATCTCGTGGTGGCTTTTACCCGACTTCAATGCAGCGCGGATAAGGGTGAAGGTGCGCTCATCGATGCGCTTGCACTTCTTATGCCCAAGGTCGAACTGCCATTCTGCAACGGATTTTGCAGCACGGATGTACATCTCATCATAAGACGTGCCCAAGGCATTGTTCACCCTACTGGCGAACCTGTCCCACGGCTCTTTTGGATGCTTTTCGATTGCCGCGAAAAGAAGCTCATCGGGGATTTCAATGTTGAACTTCATGATGACACCTCAACAGTTCCGATCTCCTGCTCGCACCGGAAAATCCACTCTTCGCAGTCACGAATATCTTCCGCGACCAGCGCCGCCCTCCCGGCAGTATCTTCGGCCAAATTAGGATGTGTCGCACTGGCTCTGGTCATCTCGGCCGCCCAGACGACGATTTCACGTCCCTCGATGAGTAAGGCTTTCATGGAGGCTGCCATCGCTCGCAGCTCCAGCACTTCCGCTGCCAGAGCGGGAGTGGCGGCGATCAGTCGGCTATTGGCAATTTCGACTTCGCGAGGGTAGCGCGGAGGCTCAGACCCTTCCTGCCCGTGCGGGGCAGGCTCATGGCCAGGCTGGCAGACAGCGTATCCTTCCTGTCCGGGACCAAAGATTACGCCGCGATAACCGCAGGTGCAGCCATTCTCATTCTCATGACGAAGATGCGCGCACAGCTCCCAGGGCCCTGGAGTTGCTTCCCCCACCAGCGCCCGCAGCTCCTTGTCTGTCAGTCTCTCGGTCATTCCACATTCCCCCCATCTGACCAGCGCACGCCGTGGCGGTCGCCGTATGATTGAACAAAGGTGATCAGGTCCGCGAACTGCGCCTTGCTCATGCGCGAGGTGCGGAACCCTGCCGGAAATGGCGGGGCATTCTCGATGCCCGGCTGCCAGATGATTTCGTGGCCCAGAGCCGACATGAATGCGGCCTTCCACAGCTCCGGGGCCATAGAGCGGCCCTCGGGCTTGGCGCGGGCGATATCGGAGAGCAGGGCCCAGAGCTTCGCGTTCTGGTCGAGGCTCCGGGTGCCTTCCTTGATCGTCACCACCGCATCTGCCGGTGCCCGCTCGATCAGGGCTTTCGCCAGATCACGCTGGCGGTCGCCGCGAATGATGATGGTCTGCCCCATCACACCGCATCCCAGACGCGCAGTTCGCGATCATAGACCTTGCGCACCTCGCTGGATCTGAGCCGGTGAGTGGCCGCCACAGTCTCGCAGATCGCGTCCATGTCGCCACCTTCGGGCAGGGAGCCGTGGTCACGGGCATAGGCCTGCATGCAGTCGAGCAGGGAGGATTTGATGCGCTCGGTCATGCCACGTCTCGGCTGCGATGAGACGCCGATGCACTCCAGGGGTGCGGCGTTCTGCACAGATCAGTCGCACTGCCAGTCTCATCAGTACCTTCCCCAAATACAGCGTTTTTCAGATCGATCAGGCGCGCATCCACCGCCTCAGCGCTTTCGGCCATTTCCCTTGCCAGGGCCAGAACCTCATGGAGCGCCCCATCGGGGGTGTTGCTACCTCCGCCATCGACAGCCTCGGGGACGTGGCCAATTATGGCACTGATTACACCCCTCACGGTATTGAGGGTCAGGCATGCAGTCTTGATGTGTTCGCGAATTTGAACGAGCTCTCCGCTCATGGCTCTCTCCTGTGGTTGGCGTTCAGGATGCTGGCCCGCACGGGGCCAGACACCTCAGCGCCACTCGGGAAAAAATGGAATTTCTTCGTCAAATCCGGCGCTTGAGGGGCGACCGCCGCCGCCAAACCCGCCGTTTGATGATCCACCGCCGTAGCCCTGATCCTGCTGGCCGTAGCTGCCCTGTTCGCCCCCGCGCTCACCGCTCGGACCGTCGAGCATGACCAGCTGGCTATTGAAGCCGCGCAGCACCACTTCCGTGCTGTATCGATCCTGGCCCTGCTGGTCCTGCCATTTACGGGTTTCCAGCTGGCCCTCGATGTAGACCTTGCTGCCCTTGCGCAGATACTGCTCGACCACGCGGACCAGGCCCTCGTTCGAGACGGTGACGGTGTGCCACTCGGTCTTTTCCTTGCGCTCGCCGCTGTTCTTGTCGCGCCACGTCTCGCTGGTGGCGATGCGCAGGCTGGCGATCTTGCCGCCGTTCTGGAAGCTGCGCACCTCCGGGTCGCGGCCCAGATTGCCGATGAGAATGACCTTGTTCACTGAGCCTGCCATCACTGCGCCTCTTCATTGTTTGTGGTTTCATTCGAAGGCTGCGAGAGGCGGGCCTTTGCAGCGTCCTTTGCGTCGATCACCGACTGATGCCCCTGTACAGCGCGGGGCAGGTCGCCCCAGATCGCTGCCAGCCGCTCGAGAGTATCCGCGCCGCTCAGCGCCTTGATGGCCATGTCTGCAGCAGTCGGGCCGGGGTCGCGTGGCGGCTGGCGCTGCTCCTGACGGGGCGGCGGGGCGGCCGCAGCGGCATTCCCATCGTCGTCTTCCGGCGCCACGCCCGCCATTGCCATAAGGCCGTAGCGGCGGGCATAGGTCATGGCCGAGCCGAGGCCCTGCATGTCGTTCTTCGACACCAGCAGCGGCACGGGGTTCTCGATGGTTTCACCGCTTTCGTGGGCGAGGATGGTGACCACAAAGCGGGTGCCATCGATCTCGCGCATTGGCTGGAAAACTGAGATGCCGTGCGCGTTCAGAGCGGGCAGGCAGGCTGCGACCACGCTCGCCAAGTCGGCGTAGCGGCTCTTGAAGGCCGGGTTGACGTTCTCTTTCAGGACCGGACCCATCTCAGCCTGTGCAGCTGCGAGGGCCTGATAGATCGAGGCGTGCACGGGGCGGGCAGCTACAGTGCTGATGTGCTCCTGCTTGCTCATGTCACACCACCGCCGGCAGGAAGATAGCGAGAGCCACCGCCAGCAGGCCGAGGCCAGCCGCGAAGCCCAGCAGATCCCAGAAGCCAACGGCGGGCTGCTCAACGGGGCGGACCGGGGGCCGGCTGAGAACGGTATCCATGTCCTCAGCCATGGCGCGGCCTTCTGCTGCGCGGTCGAGGTCGGTGGTGATAAGGGTGGGTACGGGCGCGGAACTGGCCCGGTCAATCCGTGCAAGGAAAGTCATTGGGTGATCCTTTGGTGGGTAAGGTCGCCCGCTCGGCACTGATCTGGGGAGTAGTAACCGAGCGGGCTGAGCGCGATGGGGAACCGCGCTGTTCAAATTCAACGGATGCTGGAGCCAAGGCATCGGCTGCAGGTCATCGGATTACCACCTTCGCCGCGAATATAATGGAACGGCTCAGTGGTATAGCCCTTTCCTGAACACTCAGGGCAGGGTAGCTCTCCTGCGACCGGAGAGCGGCGAAGGCTGCGATCAGCGTCCAGGAGGGCGTGAAGCCTCGTCGCGTCCTCCTGCTCCCAGATGAGCCTCTGCGCATCGATCTCCGGCGAGCGGTCATGCCAGGAAGGGCGCGCATCTGCTGTGGGGTCTGCGCGCCAGTGTTTCATGCCGCGTCCTCAAGGGGCGGATAATATGCCGGGATGTGCGCACGGCCGGTCAGCTGGCGAAGCACGTCCTCGACCACTGCGCGGCGCTCGATGATTTGGGAAGCAATGGCGGGATCGAAGCCAGCAGCGACCAGATCGGCGACAGCGGCCCCCTCGCGGGTTTCGTGCAGGCTGCCATCCTCTGCCCGGTATGCGGAAACGGTTTTCATCAGTGCACCCGGATCGGCTGGGCCTCGACAGGAGCAAAGCCCCGGAGGCGGTTGTGGCCGATCACGGTGAGCGGCGCGGGCAGGGTGACGTCACTCACCGGGCGGGCCCGATAGGCGCGGAATTCTTCAAGCAGCGCGGCGCGGATAACTGCGCCAGCAGGGGTTACAGAGAAGTCGGTCTTGCGGGGCATTTCGGATCTCCATCTGGGATGTCAGGCGGCTCATGTGTCGCGCCCTGATGAGATGAAGTTAATCCACGCAATGTGGACTGGTCAATATTAAAATTCACCAAATGTGGATTTTAACGGCAGGAGAGCCTTTCAGGGCATGGGATTTCTGGCTGATATTTTGCTTGCAAAAGTCGCCTGTTACGCTTTTATGAAGCAAGTTATATCAAAGCGTAACTTATAATGGAGACATGCGGAGGGGGTCTTGAGGTTTCGTTTTAGTTGACACAGCCCGGGTTGTTCCCGCTATGTTCTCAACATCGAGCCGGGCAGTGATACCGAACCGTCAGCCAAGCTGCCGCATGATTCCCGAGCACAGGCACTGATGTTCAACAGGGCGCGCCGCAAGAGCGTGGGGAATTTGCATGAAGGAAATTGATCGTCGTCTGGATCGCATGATCGAGATTGCGGAGGAGCTGGACGTCCCTCTGGACCATGTGGTGAAGCACATGGGCAGGTGTGATCAGAGCACTTTCCGCGCGTTTTCGGACAGTCCGTCTCTCTTGCCGCGATATATAAAATCGAGATCCAGGCCATAGAGGTCGCAGAGCTTCTCGGCGCTCTCCACCGGGATACGCCGGATACCCTTCACCCAGTTATTATAGGTGGAGGTGCCGAATCCGTGCCGATCCGCCCATTCTTTTTGGTTCAGATCAGAGAACGCTTCCCGAATTGCTTCGAGGCGCTGGCCTATTTCGATATAAAGCGGTACGTCTGCCATACCGCATAAATTCACAAATTGTGAAATATTCAGCAAGCCACCATTTGTGGACTTGATGAAATCCACATTGTGTGGATAATACTCTCTCATGGTAACCGCATCCAATCTTGCAGACGCCCTCGGGCGGAAAAAAATGGCAGACGCTCTCGGCGTTGGTCAAACGGCTGTCAGCAATGCCGTGGTTCGGGGATGGTTTCCCTCGTCGTGGTATCTCGCCGTTAAATCTCTTGCAGATGCTGCGGGGCAGGATTGCCCCCCGGGTCTATTCAAAATGCGCGCTTCTAATTCACCAAATGTGAACTCAGCGCGAAAAATTCAAGGCCGATCCAGCCGGAGCAGATCGTGAATTGGGCCCCTGCCGGATTTGCCAAGCGCCTGGCTGCCGTGGTTATCGGCTGCCCGGACTGCTCTCAGAGCAAAAGCAGCGCGGCTATGTCTGGGCCTGTCTCGCCCACGTCGACGCTGTCGAACAGCTTTGGTCCGACCGTCGATCTGGGACGTCGGGCCGAGCGCCAGTGCAATCGCAATCCCGATCTGGTGGCCCGGTATCTCGACCGTCACCAGATCCTCGGCAG
>NZ_SBLC01000061.1:0-1268 GCF_004054105.1 Falsigemmobacter intermedius | reverse complement strand
GGGCTTCCTTCGGAGCGTCCTGTTCGGCAATCCGGTGATCCACCACAGCCCGAATGAGTTTGGCATGGCCGGCGCCGCAGTTGCCCGCCAGATCGCCAAGCACAAGCACCTCGGCATGGCCGTGGGCTTTCCCGACCTCGTGGCTTTCACCTTCCACGGCCCCCTGTTCTTCGAAGTGAAGGCTAAGGGCAACTACGCCACCCCTGAGCAGAAGTTTGTTCACGCCGAACTCTCGCGCCTCGGCTACCGCGTTGCGGTGGTTAAGAGCATCGAGGACGTGCGCGCCAAGCTGGCTGAGTGGGGCATCCCGACCAAAGAGACTGAGCAACAAGGGGAGGTTTTCCCATGAGTATGGCGGCAATGTCCTATGCCCTTCAGAACAGGGTCTATAAAGGTGAAGCTCGACTGATTTTCATCGCCGCTGGCGATTGTAACGGCACTGTTTCGGCTCGTGGGGCAGCGTACTGGCTGGGCTGCGATGAGGCTGATGCTGGGCCCATTCTCGAAAAACATGTGCAGACTGGAATGCTCATCTCGTGCGGGGATGGCTCATACATCCAGCCTGACATCTGGCGGTTCGTTGAGCTGCATGAGCGGTCGAGCGCAGCCTCCTATCAGACGGGCTACAGAAAGACCAAGATCAGCAAAAGCCTGCGCCTTATGATCTTTGAGCGAGACGGAAACCGCTGCCATTACTGCGGCAGCGATCGTCAGCTCACCATCGATCATATCATCCCAGAGCGCGATGGTGGGTCGCATGAACCCGATAACCTGCTGACCGCTTGCAAGTCGTGCAACTGCTCTAAAGGCACCAAGCCTTATGATGAGTTCGTTGCATGGCGAGAAGAGGTGCAGCAATGAGCAGCGCACCCTTCATGCAGCTCTATGTCGGTGACTATCTGGCCGACACCCTGCACCTCACCACCGAGCAGCACGGGGCATACCTGCTCCTGCTCATGACGATGTGGCGCAACGGCGCAAGCCTGCCGAACGACCCGGCGAAGCTGGCTCGCGTCTGCCGCGTCAGCCCGAAGCGCTGGCCGCAAATCTGGGCAGAGATCAGCGAGTTTTTCGCGATCGAGGGCGAGGTGATGACCAACGCCCGACTGACGAAAGAGCATCAAAAAGCGGTTTCGATATCGCAGGAACGGAAGACCGCCGGGAAGAAGGGCGGAACTGCTAACGCATTGAAAAACATCAATGCACGGGAAGCAATTGCTACAGCCGAGCTTAAGCATAGTCAGATATCAGAACCAGATATCAGAGAA
>NZ_SBLC01000060.1:3117-9706 GCF_004054105.1 Falsigemmobacter intermedius | reverse complement strand
AGCCCGGTCATCAACACCGTGCCCGACACCACCGCGCCGCTGCTGCAAAGCGCGGAGACCAGCCTTTCGGAAAGCGGGGTCGAGCTTAACCCGATTTCGACGACCGGAAGCATGCAGCTGAGTGACGGAAGTGGCAGCGGCGTTGCAAGCGTTGCTGCGACGGGTCCTGCCGGACTGTCTTCCGGCGGCCAACTGCTGGTCTGGGATGCAGGGGTTTTCTCGGGTGACACCTTCACGCTGACCGGCTCCGCCGACGGGCAAGTGGTGGCGGTGCTGACTGTGACGACTGCAGGCGCCTACAGCCTGACCCTGAGCCAGCCCCTTGACCATCCGGTCGTGGGTGCCGCCGATACACTGTCGGTTGATTTTGCGGTGACAGCGACCGATGCCTCTGGCAATACGAGTGCGCCTGCGTCCCTGAGCATCGGTCTGGTCGACGGGCTGCCACAGGCCTCGGCGCCCGCGCTTTTCGCGGTGACTTCACCAACTACGGTCCCAATTACTGGGTCGATGGTCGATACATTTGGGGCCGATGGCGCAGGTCGTGTTTCGCAGATCAGCCTCGACGGGATTGTATTCAGCTATGACGGCGCCGGTGCCCCGGTTGTCACCGGAAGCTCTGACCTGGTGCCCAGTAGTTCGTTTTACAGCTTCGACGCGCCGACCGATACCCTGACCGTCGGGACGATCAGGGGCGAGACCTTTGCGATCAACATGGCAACAGGCTCCTATAGTTATGACGCAACCGGTGTCTCACTGATAGCAGCCGAGACGCAGCAGGCGCCGACTGTCGCGCTAGGGGAATCGAACAGCCTTCTTGATCTGGTCAGCCTTGAAGCGCTGGGTCTACTCGACTTCAGCGAGCAACAGGCCTTCCAAGCAGTTGATCCAAACAACAACATCACCTCAGTGACGATCTCTCTCACGGCGATCGATATTTCACTGGGCGCGGCGTTCCAGGCATCCTCGGCACTGGCGACCGAATTCGGCCTCCAGGTCGACAACAGCAACGACTTGGGGATTTTAGATTTTAGCGCATCGATCACGATCTCGGCGATTGGCGGAGGACCGATAGACAACCAAAGGCTGAATGAGTTCCTCGGAACGGTCTATTTTAGTGACGCGTTGTTCATCGGTCTGGGTAGCACCTTCGCGATCTCGGCCCAAGACTCGACCGGCTTCAGCGACACCGAATCGCGCAGCGATCTACTGAGCCTGTCGTTGCTGTCGAACAACAGCCCCACCTACCTCACGGAGGGCGGCATTGGAGCTGACAGCCTTGTCGGCGGCGCAGGCGAAGATCGCATCTATGGCTACGAGGGCAACGACACGATCAGTGGCCTTGGTGGCAGCGACATCCTGCGCGGCGGGGCGGGCAACGACAGCCTGAATGGTGGTGATGGCTTGGACATCCTGAGCGGTGGGATCGGCAACGACACGATGAGCGGCGGTACAGGCATCGATCTTTTCCTGTGGGAAAAAGGCGATGGTGCAACGACGGGCAGTCCGGCTGTCGATACCATCACCGATTTCGACGCACGGCCAGTGCCTAACGGCGGCGACATTCTGGACCTGAGTGGCCTGCTGATCGGCGAGGGGAAGATCGGTTCCACGAGTCTGAACCTGACGAACTATCTGCATTTCGCCTATGATCCTGCAGGTACTGGCGCGACGGTCGTTTCGATCAGCACGACCGGCGGTTTCCTTGGCGGCTTCGCTACGGGGGCTGTCGATCAGGAGATCCGTCTGGAAGGCGTCAACCTTGTGGGGGATGCCGCCAGCATGACAGCGGTGATCGAGGCCCTGCTTGCGAATGGCAACCTAGTCGTGGACGAGGCGACCCAAGCGACATCGGTTCTGGGTGGGACCACGGTTGTCAATGGCGTGATCGTCGATGCTGAAGGCGACAGCGCCGCGACCAGCGTGACCTTTGACGGCAGCGGCATGACACTGCCACCCGCTGATCCGCTGGTGCCCAACAACGTGGCCCCCGAAGTGCAGGTGGGCAGCAACGCCCTATTGTCGATCCTTGGCCTTGACGCGCTTGGGGTTGTTCTGCTGGGACAGCAGCATCTGACGGCAGCGGATGCCAACGGCAACCTTCGCTCTGTCACCCTGCGCTACAGCCCGCTGATAAGCGTCGATCTGGTGCCCCTTGAACTGGCCGGTTCGCAAGCGCTTGCGGCAGAACTCGGGCTCAAGCTTGAGGTCGTGAACAACCCTGGCCTTTTGGGTCTGGTCGCCCCAAGCTCGACGCTGCAAATCACGGCGCTGAATGGGGGCAACATTGACAACCTCGCGATCAACGAACTGCTTGCGACCGTGCAGATCGCCAATGCCGCAACCCTCCTCGGGCTGAACGTCGACCTGAATGCGGCGGTTCTAGACAACCTGTCGATTACCGCGACAGACAGTTCCGGTGCCACTGCAACCGACACGATCGGCCGTTTGCTGGACGCCAACGCCCTGAACACGCTGCTGGGTGATAGCCTGCCGTATCAAGAGGGCGACTCTGACAGCGAAACGATGACGGGCACCGCGGCCGCCGACCGGCTTTATTCCTATGCGGGTGATGACACGCTGCAAGGCAACGGCGGAGCGGACATCCTGCGGGCCGGTGATGGCGATGACCTGATCCTGATCGCCGACGACGGCTTTGTGCTGCTGGATGGGGGCACCGGGCTGGACATCCTGCAAGTCGCCGGCGGCACAGCCATCGACCTGACGGGCCCGACGCGCGCAACCTCGATCGAGACAATCGATCTGGGCGCCGGCGATGCCGGGAGTTCGCTGACGCTAGACGAAGAAACGGTTCTCGCCCTGACCGATGCGCCCGACCTGTTGCGCATCACCGGTGACAGCGCGGACAGTGTGACCGCACTTGGTGCCGTCGCTGGCGGAGTGAGTGGTGGTTTCCAGCTTTACACCCTCGGTGGAGCGACTTTTGAAGTGGAGGAGGCGGTGACCGTTTTCACCACTTGATAGGTTGCGCTAACTCGGCCGTGACAAGGCGTGAAAATCCAAGCACCTTGTCACGGCGACAGGCACAAACTTTGCACAAAGTTATCTGATCGGCCCGTCCCGCCCAACAAGGAAAAAAGTTGCAACAAGAACAGCCACTAGCAAATCTTATACCGTGTCAGGACGACGGTCTACGTCAAGGCTTAGTCCTGTTGTGCCGTCACTTCGGGCGCGACACACGAGAGGCGGAACTCGCCGAAGGTTTGCCGCTGACGGCTGGACGCCTTGCGCTTGACGATGTGCCCCGAGCCTTGCGGCGTGTTGGACTGACCGCAAGGATCGCCCATATGCGCCCAACCGAGATTGAGCCGCTATTACTCCCTGCACTGCTTGTCCGCAAGGACGGTGGGACCTTCTTGCTCATTGAGTGGCACGAAGACAAAGCGGTCGTGCTTTTGCCCGAGGTGGGCGGCGGTGAAGTTCAACTTGGCCGCTCGCAGCTCGTCGATACAGTGACAGGCACCACCATCTTGGCAAGGCCGCGTTATCGCGGCGATAGCCGCGCGGAAAACTATGCGCGTCGCATGGACGAACACTGGATGCGGGGCCCCCTTCGGGACTGCTGGCCGATCTTCGCCGAGGTAGGAGTTGCATCCTTTTTCGTCAATCTGCTGGCCGTGGTGACTTCGCTCTTCGCCCTGCAGGTCTATGACCGTGTCATCCCGACAACTGCATATGACACCTTGTGGGTCCTGACCATCGGCGTCGGCATTGCCGTCTTTCTAGAGTTCATGCTGCGGTCGCTGCGCGCACATCTTCTGGATGCGACCGGAAAGCGGCTTGACAGGGAACTTTCGTCCCAGCTTTTCGCGCAGCTGTTGCAGATGCGCCTTTCTGCCCGTCCGGGTTCGACGGGCGCATTCACAGGACAGTTGCGTGAATTTGAAACTGTGCGCGAATTTCTGACGGCAGCAACAGTGGGAGCCATTAGCGATCTTCCATTTCTCGCACTGTTTCTGTCGCTGATCGCCTTTGTGGGCGGGCCGATCGTCTGGGTGCCGCTTGCTGCGATCGGGCTAATGCTTTTGCCCAGCCTGTTGCTCCAAGGCCGCCTCGCCGCCCTCTCGCGCCAAAACCTGCGCGAGGGAGCGGTAAAGCAGGGGCTGCTGCTTGAGGCAGTCGAGCATCTGGAAACTATAAAGACAACCCGCTCTGAAGGTCGCAACCTGCGCCTTTGGGAAGAGCTGACCGAACAACTCTCTCAGGACAGTTTGGAATTCCGCCGCCTGTCGGGCTTTTTGCTGCACAGTGCCGGGATGGTACAGCAATTGTGCTATGTCGGGGTGGTGGTCTACGGCGTCTATCGGATCGGTGCGGGCGAGATGACACAGGGCGCGCTGATCGCCTGTTCGATGCTTGCGTCGCGCGCTGTCGCCCCGATCAACCAGATGACGGGCATTCTAGTGCGTTGGCAGCATGTCAAGGCAGCCATCGAGGGACTTGACGCTGTGATGGCGGCGCCAGTCGAGCGTCCGCCGGGCCGCGCCTTCGTGCACAAATCCGCTCTGAGAGGGCACTATCGGCTGGAAGGGATCCAGTTCCGCTATGGACCCGAGGCTCCACTCACGCTGGATGTCACAGCGCTCGAAATTGCAGCGGGGCAGCATGTCATCTTGTTGGGAAACAACGGGGCGGGGAAATCCAGCCTGCTCCGCCTGATGTCGGGCCTGCGCGAGCCCGATGCTGGCCGTATTCTCCTCGATGATGTGAGCCTGGGCCAGATCGATCCGGCCGACCTGCGCCGGTCGATTGGCTATCTGCCTCAGGAAATAGCGCTGTTTCACGGCACATTGCGGGAAAACCTGCTTCTTGATGGTGAGGCGCATGACGACGAAGCCCTGTTCTCTGCGCTGGATGCCACCGGGCTGGGCCCCGCAGTACGGGCCCATCCTTTGGGGCTCGACATGGCTATCACCGGGTCAGGCAGCCTTTCGACGGGCCAAAGGCAGGCGGTCGGCATTGCCCGAGTTATTCTGCAGGATCCCCGGATCGTCTTGCTGGACGAACCAACTTCCAGCCTCGATCAGGCGGCAGAGGCCCGTCTGATCGGCTACCTGCAAGAATTTCTCAAGGGTCGAACTGTTGTAATTTCCACGCATAAACGCGCACTTCTCGGCTTGGGAACACGCGGGGTCGTGTTGCAGGCGGGCAAGGTTGTGATGGATGGCAATCTGAGTGACCTTATGAGCGGATCACAGGCAGGCCGCCAGGAGATGCGCCTTGGCTAACAGAGATTTCAAGCCCGGCCATGTTCGCCTGCAGGATGCCGTCGTGGCCGAACAGGCCATGATCACACGCACAGCCCGGCGGATGATGTGGACGTGCATACTCGTCGTTGCCTGCTTTCTGGGCTGGGCGTCCTTGGCGCGGATCGATGAGGTCACACGCGGCGAGGGGCGGGTTATCCCGCTCAGCCGCCTGCAACGCATTCAAAGCCTCGAGGGCGGCATCCTTGAGACCATGCTTGTGCAGGAAGGTGACATCGTCGAGGCAGGCCAGCCATTGTTGCAGCTGGACGATACCCGCTTTGCTGCGGCCTTTCTGGAAGGTCAAGCGCAGGCGCGGAGCCTTCGCGCAGCCATCGCCCGGCTCGCGGCAGAAGCGCGCGGCGAGGACCATATCTATTTCTCTGAGGGCGTCCCGGCCAAAAGCCCCGAGGCGCTGGACGAACAGGCGCTGTTCGACGCCCGGCGCAACAACCTCCGTGAACGCAGCGCCGCTCTAACATCGGAACTCGACATCGCCAAGCGCCAGCTGTCGTTGCTCGAGCCACTGGTCCAAAGAGGTGCCGTCAGCGAGATGGACTTGTTGCGACTGCGACAGGATACGGAACGCCTACGCGGAGAGCTGACCGAACTGCTAACGAGCTACACCCAGGACGCCTATACCGAGCTTTCCGCGCGCAAGGCCGAGCTGGGCGCGCTGGAACAGTCCCTGCGCCAACGGGAAGACCAATTGCGCCGCACCGAGATCGTTTCGCCGGTACGCGGCATGGTGAACAATATTCTCGTGACCACTCGTGGCGGCGTCATCCAGCCGGGCGAAGCCATCATGGAGATCCTCCCCCTCGACGAACAACTGCTGATCGAGGCAAAGGTGCGCCCTCAGGACGTCGCGTTTCTGGCGGTTGGAATGACGGCCAGGGTCAAGATCACTGCCTATGACTATTCGGTCTACGGCGATCTGACGGGACGGCTGGAGCAGATCAGCGCCGATACCATCGAAGAAACCACGCTCCGCGGCAAGGAGGTCTATTATCAGATCCTTCTGCGAACGGAGAGCAACGCCCTTCAACATAATGGCCAGATCCTACCTATCCGTCCGGGAATGATTGCCGAGGTCGATATCATCAATGGCAATCGCCCGGTCATCAGCTATTTGCTGCGGCCTATTCTCAAGGCGCGGCTGAACTAATTTCATGGACATCCGATGTTGATTGCCGCTTAGAACTGACCCCGGGTCAGTTCTGCGCGGAAAATCACACCCAGGCAACAAAACTGCGCTTGAAGGCTTTGGTCTGCGTCAGCTCAATCCCGCCGTGCTCGGCCGCATATCCCAGAATGAGACG
>NZ_SBLC01000060.1:0-3107 GCF_004054105.1 Falsigemmobacter intermedius | reverse complement strand
TGAATGCCAGCACCTGGAGATCTCCATATTTGGCGCGTTTCTGTCAAAGGCGAGCCTGCGCGCCAAATTCATCCTGTTCGCAAGGAGCCACAGCCTCAAGGCGTAAAAATTTTTTCGCAGCACCCCCAGGGTGAAAATCTTGTTTATTTTCATGCGCCTGGTGCTGCCGCACAGAGCTAAGTCCGGGATATTCCAGGGAAAATTCCGCCGCAATCCACAGGAAACTTTCGCCAGGGCCTTTTGCGGCCACAGAAGTGCTTTATCTTCCGATTTGTGAGACATGAGAGCCGGACCAATGACGATCCAGGACAAAACCACAGATACGATGACGATCGGGGGCCAGCCTTTCCAGGGCGCAGCGTCGATCCGAATCGTTGATGCGGTTTCCCACAGCCACTGGGCACTGGGAGGCGGCTTTGCCGTGATCGGGTTACGGTCTTTCGTGTCTGCGGAATTGGGAAAATCCAAACCGTCCCAGTTCTCACAAACCCAGACCATGCAAATGGAGCCTTCAGCCTTGTCAGCTGGCTCTGATTTCTCCCCAAAAAAGAAAATGCCAGCCAAGGGGTTGCAATACCCCTGCCCTGACCTCGCGGTCTCGGGGCGGTGAGAAGATAGATTCCGAAAATGGCCAGCGTCGAGATTTTCGGCTAAGGCACTGATAATAAAGAAAAGACTCTGAATCTGGATAAATCCATGGCAAGATCGTGCGCAGTCTTCAAATGCGTGCGGAAGCCTTAACGGGTTTGGCAGACAGGCAGAGGACCGAAAAGAAAACCAGAAGAAGCATCGACCCCGCGTCGGCGCATCATACAGCTTGTTGCGATCTCGGGCACTCGCACGCGATCGGAGATCACATCTGACTACGCCTCAAGGCTGGACGAAGTCCTCAGGACTGCGAACGGACGCGGCTTGTCTGACGAGCGGTATGAAGCCTGCGCGATGACCTCCTCCGTCCCGACAACGCGATGCGCGTTTTGTCGGCCAATATCGCTCACCCTCCGGGGATCACAGATGAAGCTCAAAGACACGAAGAAAGTCACTGAATTCGGAACGAAACCGCCCCGTAAGCAGCCATTCAGGCAGAAGCGCTCGCTGCGCGATCGCCTGAAGGCCAATGCGGTCCTTGCCGAAAACGCCTGCAGGGATCAATCAGCCTTGCAGCCAACACGGGGAAGCACCTCAGATCGCTACGCGGGTCGTGCATCGGCGGGAATTTCGCATCGCAGCATTATTTGCAATCTGCCGGTGCCGGCTCAAGGCGGGCAGATCCTTATTCTCGACAGCCGACTTGAGCGCGACCACGCGCTGGCCCTCATGTTTAATCCCGGCATTCGCTACATCGAAGAGCAGGCAGGGTTTAACTGGACCGACGGCGGAAAAACTTTCACCCACTACTTTGATCTTCTGACCCTCGGCCACAATGGTGAGGCGATTGGATGGTCAGTGCGCCCCAAGGCCCGTTATGACGGCTCCAGGCTTTCTCAGACGCTGCCCAAAATTGCCGAACAGGCTATTGGCACCGGCCAGTTGGACGCTGTTCGTCTTCTGACAGATCAGCATATCAATCCAGCGGCGACGGATGACGCGCTCCTGATCCTCTCCGTGCGAGAGGATGACGAGATGGCACAGGAAGCCGTGCGCACTGTTCTGACTGAAGCACAAGACCCTGTTTCCTATCAGGATTTGATTGATCGTGTTCAGCTTGGCCGCCGCGGACGCGACGCCATCCTTCGTTTACTTGGGCTGCGCGTAGCGCTGCTCCACAGCTACGGGCTTAGCAACGGCAATGCCGTGATCGGTCTTCGGGAGGGCCTGTAATGCAAGCGAACGCTGCTTTGGCACCAGCCATAAATACCGGGCGCATTCCTGGTTACTCTGACATCTGTGACCGCTATGCAGTCGGCGACATCCTGAACATCAACAATATCAGATATGCCGTCTGCGAAATCAAATCTCGGGGCATCTCTTTGCTTCGGCAGGATATCGATGGCGCAAAGCCTGAAGTTTTCTCACCCGCGAAGCTGAGGGAATGTGAAAGCAGCTTCGGCTTTCGCCATAATTCCGGGCTTACGCTGGGGATTCTTCCGACAGATCCCCGCCTGACCCTGGCCTCAGCACAGCCTGTGCATCTGCTTTGTCGGACCTACATCAAAATCCAGTTCATACAGAGGTTTAATGACCTTCATGCATGCGGAAAGATCAAGCGGCGGGCCACGCTGACTGGTGATGAGCATCGCCTGCTTCGCCAGACTGTAAAGGAAGACAGCGCGAAGTATCTGGAGAACCTCGACAGACACCAGAGACTGGAGATCGAGGTCGAATATTTTGGCAGCGGCTCATTCCCTTCGGCACGCACAATCCGTGACTGGGCCAAGCGTTACTCTGACAACGGAGCCCTGAGCCTGGTGCGGAAACTGCGGTCCGACAGCAGCAGGCGGTCAATGTCGGATGCAGCACTCTGGGTGATGGTCAGAAATATTTTGAAATATCAATGCCGGAGCCGGCCACGCCCATGTGATATCATCCGCTGGACGAAAGATGACTTTGGGGCGATCAATCGCGATCGTGAAGCGAACGGTTTGGAGCACCTGAAATGCCCCAGCGATCAAACCATTCGTTCTGAAATCAAAAAGCTGGACCCCTTTCAAACCTGCCTCGCGCGGGAGGGGATGTCAGTAGCCCGGGCAAGGTTTGGATCTGTCTATGGCAAGCTTCTCGCCGCCAGGCCTGGGCAGATCGTTATTATTGATGAAGTTACACTGGATGTGCACAGTCTCAAGACAGCACCGGGGCTGAAGGATTTATTGCCTCCGGCTGCCCTCGAGAGAATGGGCTGGGACGGTGGAACGGGCCGGCTGCATCTCACTGTCGCAATTGATGTGAAAACGCGTGTGATCCTCGCTGCCCATATCAGTGAGCATCCGGGCGCCGCATCTGCGGTCGCGACACTGCAAATGATCATGACTGACAAGAGCTACATGAGTGAGCTCTTTGGTCTTGAACAAACATGGCACATGCACTGCCGCCCTGAAATAATCTATCCGCGATCCACTCTGGCCTCGACGCGGTTTCGGGGGGGGGGGGATAGCCGCTCTGTCGTTGTC
>NZ_SBLC01000006.1 GCF_004054105.1 Falsigemmobacter intermedius | reverse complement strand
CTGCCGTCGCATGACTTCACGGGGGGAAAGGGGCTGTTTACCCAAAAGTCGATTTACGCAACAGCGCCGCGCCACACTAATCCCGGTTCTGAAATCTTTTCGTCTAATAATTAGTATTATGTTTATTAAATAAGTATCCCTGACGGACACCCACCAAAGACCTGCACGATTCTACTCCGCTCTGGTCAAAATCCGCTAAAAACGCGATAGACCCCTCATGACGCTCCGACTGCCTGTAGATGACATCCTTTCCGATCTGAAGACCGCGCTCAGGGCTGCAGGTCGTGCTGTGCTGCAGGCGCCGCCCGGGGCTGGTAAGACCACGCGGGTGCCGCTTGCGCTGCTCGATCAGATTGCGGGCCGCATCATCATGCTGGAGCCGCGTCGGATCGCGGCCCGGGCTGCGGCGGAGCGGATGGCGGAAGCGACAGGCTCTGAGATTGGCGGACTGATCGGCTACCGCATTCGCGGCGAAGCGCGCGTCTCTGCGCAGACCCGCGTTGAGGTGGTGACAGAAGGCATCCTCACCCGGATGATCCAGTCCGATCCCGGTCTCAGCGGCATCGGCCTTGTCATCTTTGACGAATTTCACGAACGCTCTCTGACTGCCGATCTGGGCCTTGCTCTGGTGCTTGAGGTCTGTGAGGCGCTGCGCGACGACCTGCAGGTTCTCGTCATGTCGGCGACGCTGGAGGCTGCGCCGGTCGCAGCTTTGATGAATGACGCCCCGGTCATCACATCCGAGGGTCGGGCCTTTCCGGTGGAGACCCGCTGGCTGCCGCGGCCGCTGGCGACGGGCAGCCGCCTTGAGACGGAAACGGCTGCCCTTGTGCGCCAGGCCGCCGACGGGACCGAAGGTGGCATCCTTGTTTTCCTGCCCGGCGAAGGTGAAATTCGTCGCACGGCGGCCCTGCTCGCCGATAAGGTTCCGGGCTGTGTGGTGCAGCCGCTTTATGGCGCGATGGATTTCAAAGCCCAGCGGGAGGTGTTGCAGCCTCTCAGCACGGCACGAAAGCTGGTGCTGGCCACCTCAATCGCAGAGACTTCGCTGACCATTCCGGATATCCGCGTTGTGGTGGATGCCGGCCGGGCGCGGCGGGCGCGCTTTGATCCCGGCTCGGGCATGACGCGGCTGGTGACCACGAAGGTCAGCCGGGCTGAGGCCACGCAGCGACAGGGCCGCGCGGGGCGCGTGGCGCCAGGTGTCTGCTACCGCCTCTGGTCAAAGGCCGAAGAGGGCGCCCTGCCCGCCTTTCCGCCTGCGGAGATCGAAAGCGCGGATCTGTCCGGACTGGCGCTGGAACTGGCGCTCTGGGGCTCGGATGAGGGATTGAAATTTCTCACGCCACCGCCGCCG
This sequence comes from Falsigemmobacter intermedius, assembly GCF_004054105.1. Classification (GTDB taxonomy): domain Bacteria; phylum Pseudomonadota; class Alphaproteobacteria; order Rhodobacterales; family Rhodobacteraceae; genus Wagnerdoeblera; species Wagnerdoeblera intermedia. Next base: position 184,026 of record NZ_SBLC01000006.1, on the reverse strand, counting down.
GCGGCGCTTCTGGCGGCCCGCGAGCTGCTGCGCGATCTTGGGGGTCTGGACGCAGAGTTCCGTATCACCGATCACGGGCGGCGCATGGCAGCCCTGCCGCTGCACCCGCGGCTGGCGCATATGCTGCTGAAGGCGGGTCGTCCGGCGGCGCTGACCGCCGCTCTGATGGCTGAGCGCGATCCGCTTATTGGTGCGCCGCCGGATCTGGCTTTGCGCCTGCTGGCTTTGCGCGATCCCGAGGGCTACCGCAGGCGCCATTCCTTCGCCATACATGGCGATACCGCCGCGCGCATCCGGGCTGAGGCCAAACGCCTCAGCCGCTTTGCTGAAGGCGATCAGGGTCTGACGGAGGCGCAGCAGGTGGCGCTTGCCTATCCTGACCGCATCGGCTTGCGCCGAAAGGGAGAGGCGCCCCGCTGGGTGCTCTCGGGTGGCAAAGGGGCTGCCATGGCGCCGGGCACGCCGCTGGCCGGGGCGCGGCTTCTGGTGGCCAGCGATCTGGACGGCGATGCCCGCGAGGCCATGCTGCGCCAGGCCATCGCGATTTCAGAGGCGGAACTGCGCGAGATCTATGGCGATCGTCTGCAGTGGCAGGACGTCTGCGACTGGTCCCGGCGTGAGGGGCGTATCCTTGCGCGCCGCCGCCAGAGCCTTGGGGCCCTCGTCCTCGAGGACCGCATCTGGGCGGACCCGCCGCCTGAAGCGATCGCCGCCGCAGCCCTTGAAGGGCTGCGCGATGAATTGCGTCAGGGCAACGGGCTGCCCTTCAGCGGGGCGGCACTGCGGCTGCGGCGTCGGGCACAGGCGGCGCTTGAGGCCGGTGAGGACATCCCGCCTGTTGATGACGACAGTCTGATGGCCTCTGCCGAGGAGTGGCTGTCCCCGGCGCTGACGCGCATTCGCACCCGCGAGGATCTGCGCGGGCTGAACCTCTCTGAGCCTTTACAGCTTTATCTGGGCTATCAGGCGGTGCAGCGGCTGGAGGCGCTTTATCCCTCGCATTTCACCACACCGCTCGGGCGCCGCATTGCGATTGATTATGACGGCGATCAGCCCGGCATTGAGCTGCGCATTCAGGAGCTTTTCGGCCAGACCACCCATCCGGTGACCGGACCCGCGCGCACGCCTTTGCGGCTCTCGCTGCTCTCACCGGGCGGCAAGCCGATCGCGGTAACCTCAGACCTGCCGGGGTTCTGGACCGGCAGCTATGCCGACGTGCGCAAGGATATGCGCGGACGCTACCCGCGTCACCCCTGGCCCGAGGATCCGCGGGCGGCGGATCCCACCCTGCGGGCCAAGCCGCGCGGCACCTGACCTGACGTTCTTCTTGTCTCAGCCCCCTGCCCTGATAGCCTTCCGGCTCAGATCAGCGCGGGGGAGCAGATGGCAGATCAGGTCCTAATCAGCATCGAAGAGGGCATTGCTGAGGTGCGGCTCAACCGCCCGGAAAAGCGCAACGCGCTGACGCTTGCGCTTTTTGACGCGCTGACGGCTGCGGCAGAGAGCCTCAAAGCGCGGCGTGACCTGCGCGCGGTGGTGCTCTCAGGCGAGGGCGCGGCCTTTTGTGCCGGGATCGATACATCTGAGTTCACCCGCATGGCCACAGAGGCGGAGGCCACCCGCGCGGAAATGCGCGCCGCAGCCCCCGGACAGCCGAACCGCTTTCAACGGCCCGTGACCGCCTGGGCTGACCTCGATGTGCCGGTGATTGCCGCGCTGCAGGGTGTCGCTTTTGGCGCCGGCTTTCAACTGGCGCTTGGCGCGGATTTCCGCATCGCCGCCCCCGGCACGCAGATGTCAGTGATGGAGGCCCGCTGGGGGCTGATCCCGGATATGGGCATCACCCAGAGCCTGCCGCGGCTGATGCGGGCCGATCTGGCGAAAGAGCTGATCCTGACGGCGCGTATTTTTGACGCCGCTGAGGCGCTGTCCCTGGGCCTCGTGACGCGGCTCTCAGATGATCCGCTGAAGGCTGCGCGTGAGATGGCGGCGCAGTTCCGCAGCATCTCTCCCGATGTGCTGAGGGCCGGAAAACGCCTTGTGGAGGAGGCCTGGACCGCGCCCCGGGGCCAGGGGCTGACCCTGGAGGCGGAGTATCAGGCGCAGATCATTGCAGGCCCCAATCAGATTGAGGCGGTCATGGCGGGCCTGCAAAAACGGAGCCCCCGCTTCCGCGACATCGGGTAACGGCAGGGCTTTCACGAAAGATGCCTCTTTCGCGAAAGCCGCATGGGGTTTATACGCCCCCGTCATGAGCCAGAACCCGCCAAACCTCCGCCCGGATATTGCCCCCAGCCCCCGTTTTCAGGAGCCGGTCCGTCCGGGTCAGCCGAAAATCGGTATGGTCAGCCTTGGCTGCCCCAAGGCGCTGGTGGACAGCGAACGCATTCTGACCCGGCTTCGTGCCGAGGGCTATGCCATCAGCCCCGATTATCGCGGCGCTGAAGCCGTGATCGTCAACACCTGCGGCTTCCTCGACAGCGCCAAGGCCGAAAGCCTGGAAGCCATCGGTGAGGCGCTTCGTGAAAACGGCAAGGTCATCGTGACCGGCTGCCTTGGTGCAGAGCCCGAATATATCACCGGGGTTCACCCCAAGGTCATGGCCGTCACCGGCCCGCAGCAATATGAGCAGGTGCTCGACGCGGTGCATAAAGCCTCGCCGCCCTCGCCCGATCCCTTTGTGGATCTGCTGCCTGCGACCGGCGTGAAGCTGACCCCGCGCCATTTCAGCTATCTGAAAATCTCAGAGGGCTGCAATCATAAGTGCAAATTCTGCATCATCCCGGATATGCGCGGCAAACTGGCCTCGCGTCCGGCCCATGCCGTGATGCGCGAAGCGGAAAAGCTGGTTGAGGCCGGTGTGCGTGAGCTTCTGGTCATCAGCCAGGACACGTCCGCCTATGGCCTTGATATCGGCTATAAGGAAGAGCGCGGCCACCGCGCCCATATCACCGATCTCGCCCGCGATCTCGGCTCGCTTGGGGCCTGGGTGCGACTGCACTACGTCTATCCCTATCCGCATGTGCGCAACCTCATTCCGCTGATGGCGGAAGGCCTGGTCCTGCCCTATCTGGATATTCCCTTCCAGCACGCGCATCCCGATGTCCTGAAGCGCATGGCGCGTCCTGCGGCAGCGGCAAAGACCCTTGATGAGATCGCCGCATGGCGTCGGGACTGCCCCGATATCACTCTGCGCTCGACCTTCATCGTCGGCTACCCCGGCGAGACTGAGGCTGAGTTCCAGACCCTGCTCGACTGGCTTGATGAGGCGCAGCTCGACCGCGTCGGCGCGTTTAAATACGAAAACGTCGCGGGCGCGCGCTCGAACGATCTGCCCGACCACGTGCCCGAAGAGGTCAAGGAAGAGCGTTACCACCGCTTTATGGAAAAGGCGCTGGCGATCTCGGCCGCCAAGCTCGAAGCCAAAGTCGGCACCACCCTTCAGGTGATCGTCGATGAGGTGGATGAAGCCGGGGCGACCTGCCGCACCAAAGGTGATGCACCGGAAATCGACGGCAACCTCTTTATCGACGAAGATTTCGAGGGGCTTTCGGCGGGCGATATCGTCACCGTTGAGGTGGATGAGGCCGGAGATTATGACCTATGGGGCAGCCTGGTGAAATAAGAGACAGAAAACCCCCGCAGATCTTATGACCTGCGGGGGTTTCTCATCTCTCACTCTTCGGCGGCTGGCAGAATAATCTCGAAGGAGCTGCCCTCTCCCTCGCGGCTCTCAACCTTCAGCCGGCCGCGGTGGCGGTTGAGGATATGCTTCACAATCGCCAGTCCGAGCCCCGTCCCCCCCTTTTCGCGTGAGCGGTGGTTGTCCACGCGGTAGAAGCGCTCGGTCAGGCGCGGCAGGTGGATCGCGGGAATCCCCTCGCCGAAATCGCGCACGGCGATGGAGACAGCCGGGCCGCGCAGCTGGGCATCGTGCTGCAGAAACTGCAGCCGCACCCGGATACGCCCGCCCGATCCGCCGTATTTGACGCCGTTTTCAATCAGATTGTGCAGCACCTGGGTCATCTGGTCAAAATCGGCGCGGATCTTCGGGACCGAAGGTGCAAAATCGCTCTCCAGCGTCACACCCGCCGCCTCGGCCATAGGGCGCAGCGTGTTCATGACCGAGACCACCAGGGTCCGGGGCTCAATCATGGCCGTCGGGCGCACGCGCTCCTCCGCCTCAACGCGGCTCAGCGACAGCAACTCCCCGACGAGCCGGTTCATCCGCAGGGCTTCGCGCTCCATGATCCCAAGAAACCGCTCCCGCGCGGCGGGGTCATCTTTCGCAGCGCCTCGCAACGTCTCCACAAAGCCCATCAGAGCGGTGAGCGGCGTGCGCAGTTCATGGCTGACGTTTGCGACGAAGTCGCGCCGCATATCGGCGGCATGTTCCACATCTGAGACATCCTGGAAAGCAAAGCTGACGCTGCCGTCGCTCAGGGCGGCGACGCGGCCCTGATAATGCCGCTCCCGTCCCGCGCCACTGTTGCGCCAGCTGAGCGCGCCGCCCGGCTCACCGCTCAGGGCTTTTTCAATGGCAGCGGCCGGCTCGGGATGACGCAGGACGATCAGATAATGCCGCCCCTCACAATCGCCGAAGACCGCGCGGGCAAGGCTGTTCACACGGGTGATCCGCTCATCCGCGCCGATCAGCAGCATGGGCATCGGCACCGCGTCAATCATCTCACCCGCGGATACGGGGGGCGCTAAAGTCTGAGGCTGCATCCCTGGCTCCTTTTGGGGCCTTATGGCCTGCAAGTATCACAGTTTTATGACAGAGTTGCCCGGCCGTGTCACATAGGGGAATGCGGTGCCGCAAGAGCCTGTTACATCCGCTCCAGGATCGCCGCAGCCGCGCGGACCGGGCTGAGGTGCCCTTTGGTGACCTGAGCCGCCTTTTCCCCCATCAGGGCGCGCAGCTGCGGATCTTCGGTCAGCCTCGCAAGAAGCGCCTGACGCACCTCATCCTCAAACCAGGCACGGGCCTGGGCGGCGCGGCGGGACTGGTGAAAGCCATTGGCCGCGCGCCAGTCCCAAAGGGTTTTCATCTCCTCCCAGGCGCGGGCAATGCCCTCTTCCGCAAGGGCGGAGACGGGCAGCACTTTGGGGAAATCCGCCGGGTCCTGGGCACGCTTGCGCAGGAGCCGCAAAGCGCCTGCGTAATCCGCCACAGTGCGCAGGGCTGCGGGCTTCAGATCGCCGTCGGCTTTGTTCACGAGGATGATATCCGCCATCTCCATGATGCCGCGTTTCACCCCCTGAAGCTCATCGCCCCCCGCAGGCGCCAGGAGCAGGATGAACAGATCGGTCATCCCTTCCACCATGGTCTCGGATTGCCCGACGCCCACGGTCTCCACAAGAACAACGTCATAGCCTGCCGCTTCACACAGCGTCACCGACTCGCGCGAGCGCCGCGCCACGCCGCCCAGATGGGCCTGGCTGGGCGAGGGCCGGATGAAGGCCAGCGGATCCCGGCTCAAAAGCTCCATCCGCGTCTTATCGCCAAGGATTGAGCCGCCCGATCGCGAAGAGCTGGGGTCCACTGCCAGCACGGCGACCCGTTTGCCCTGCCCGGTCAGATATTTTCCAAAGCTCTCAATGAAGGTCGATTTGCCGACCCCCGGCGTCCCGGACAGCCCGATCCGCATGGCTTCCCGCGGGGCGCTGTCGCGCAGAACTTCCAGCAGCTCTGCGGCAAGCGCCCTGTGATCCGAGCGTGAGCTTTCGACCAGAGTGATTGCCCGTGCCAGCGCCCGCCGCTCACCGCTGCGCAGTCTTTGCGCAAGATCCTGAATATCCATCGCCACTTCTTCCCCCCTCTGCCCTTGCACCCCGGCAGCTCTCACCGCATCTAAAGAGCCAGGCATGGCCTTGCGGCTATCTCGCCTGGGGAAGCCTTCTGTGTCCAGAGGGCGCAAGCCTGAAGGAGGCCCCTGATGACAGTGTTTTCACGGCTCAAGGCCCTGACCCTTTTTGCAGGGATCGCCCTGAGCGCGGTTCCGGCCGCCGCCGAAACACGCCAGGAAGCGCGCTTTGACCTTGAGATCCGGGGCATCCGCATGGGGCAACTGGTCTATTCGGCGGTGGAAAAAGACGGAAGTTATGCGATTTCGGGCACGGTTCAGACCACGGGTCTCGCCGGAATGCTGCGGAAAATGCGCTATGACGCCAAGGTGCAGGGCCGCATCACTTCACGCGGCTATGCGCCGGTCCGCTATGACCAGAGCGGCGGTGCGGGCAATCGCTACAGCGAGGAGACCGTCACCTGGAGCGGTGGCGTGCCGCGCATCACCCGCCGTGAGCCGCCGCGCTCTCCGGGCGGGAATGACGCCGATCCGGCCCGCCAGCGCGGGACCGTGGACACGCTGACTACGATCTATGCCACCCTGCGCGACGTTCCGCAGTCAGAGGCCTGCAAAAGCGGCCTCGTGATGTTTGACGGCCGCTACCGGATGGAGCTTCAACTCTCCCGTGCTCAGCCCGCCCGCGATGGCGGTGTGACCTGCAACGGCGCTTATATCCGGCGTGAGGGCTTCAGCGCGGCGGAAATGGCTGAGCGGGTTCAGTTTCCCTTTACCCTGCACTACCGCCCCGATGGCGCAGGCAATCTGCGGGTCGCCCAGGTGACCATGGAAAGCCTTTACGGCAATGCCCGCCTCGTGCGCCGCTGAGCGGCGACGGAACCGGAGCGCGGCACCGGCGTTGGTCCGGCATCATCGGGAAGGCATAAAAGAACGCAGCCCCTGGGGCTGCGTCTGAAGACAGAAAGGGGCCGGTCGCGCCGGCCCGTTCTGAAGAGATGCTTCAGTTGACCAGCGTGTCAGTCGAGGCAAAGAACATCGCCTGCGAGACAGCCGAGCGGACCTGCTCATCCGTATAGGGTTTGTTGATCAGGAAGGCCGGCTCCGGACGCTCACCGGTGAGGAGCCGTTCGGGGAAGGCGGTGATGAAGATCACCGGAAGGTCGGGGAAGTCCTTCAGGATGTCGTTCACGGCATCGACGCCCGAGGAATTGTCGGCCAGCTGGATATCCGCAAGGATCAGATCGGGCTTTTCGCGCTTGGCCAGCGCAACAGCCTCGGTCCGGGTCCGCGCGATACCCGTCACATCATGGCCCATCTCTTCGACGATGGCACTGAGATCCATTGCGATCACAGCTTCGTCCTCGATGATCATCACGTTTCCGGCGACGGAATCTGCCATTTCGGTAATTGCCTTCTCGATCAGTGCCGAAGCTTCGGCCTCATCCGCTCCGATGATGGCGGCCACTTCGGAGGTCGTGAACCCCTCGATGGTGCTGAGCAGCAGCGCCTCGCGGGAGTTGGGGGTGAGGCGCGCCATATGCGCCTGTGCGGCCGCGCCAAGCCGGCTGTCGCTGGCGTCAGAAACCGGTGCGCCGGTTCCGGCCCAGACAGTGTGCAGCACCGAGAAAAGCGCGACCTTATGATTGTCGTGGGAGGAAAGGATACCAGGGTCGGCCAGAATGGCTTCGAGCGTTGCAATGGCGTAATTGTCGCCGGTGGTCTGGTTACCGGTGAGAGCGCGGGCATAGCGCCGAAGGTAGGGCAAATGCCCCGCAATCGAGGCTGTCAGATCGACTTGGCCCTGAGCGGTCATAGAATTTCTCTCCCGTTTTGTTCAATTCTTCGGAACCAAACGCACGCTTAGGGTGTTTGGTTCCCGGAGCCATGGCAGGAAGAAACTTATGAAGTCTAAAAAAGCGGGGAATCCAGCCTCGCGGTCTGCGCTTAAGGCACAGATCGACGACAACCTCAGGAAAGTTTATGAAGCGGCGTTGAATGAAGAGGTGCCTGATCGGTTCAAAGACCTGCTTGAGAAACTGAAAGCGAAGGAAACACCCTGATGGCGGACCGCAAGCCCGCCCCCCCGGTGGACCCGCGTGAGCGGCTCGCTGAAACGCTGCCCAGCCTGCGGGCCTTTGCGATCAGTCTGTGCCGCAACGTTACTCAGGCTGATGACCTTGTCCAAGAAACTCTGCTGAAGGCATGGCGCAATATCGAGAAATTCGACCCCGCGACCAATCTTGAAGCCTGGCTCTTCACCATCCTGCGCAACACGTTTTATTCCTCACTTCGTAAGTCCCGCCGAGAAGTCAGCGATCCTGATGGCGCCCATGCCGGTTCGCTTTACGAAAAGCCTGCCCATGACGGCCGCCTGGCGATGAATGACTTTCAGCGCGCCTTCGATCAGCTTTCGCCCGAGCATCGGGAAGTGTTGATCCTTGTCGGGGCTTCGGGCTATTCCTGTGAAGAAGCCTCTGAGATGATGGGCGTCGCCGTCGGAACCGTCAAAAGCCGCGCCAGCCGCGCACGTAAAAAGCTGGCGGAACTGATGCAACTTGAAAAAGGCGAAGATCTTTTTGCCGGAACCGATGGTGCCATGGCTGCCGTGATCAGTAAATCCGCCGTGCAGGGATGATGCTCAGACGCCTTTTCTGGCCCTTTCGCACCGGGCTCGCCCGGCGATTGACCATTACGAATATTATGGCGCTGTTGCCGCTTCTGATGCTGGCAGCTTTGCTGACGCGGGAATTGTTTAAAGAATATGAGAGCAATCAGGCCCGCGCCGCGCTTGGCCTGACGGTGCGGGCGGCCGAGCCTGAGATCAATCTGATCAGGGCGGCGCGCACACTTTCTGCGACGCTGGCGGCCATCGCGCCGGATGTGCTGCGCAGTGACGAAGACTGCGCAAGGGTCATGGATCTGGCGGCCGCCTCTCACCCTGATTTTTCGCTCGTCGGCTATATTTCAGAAGACGGGATGATGCGCTGCGGCTCGGGCGGGCGGCAGTATGATTTTGCCGGAAGTGATCTTCTTGCGCGTATGACCGAAAGCGGGGGCACCAATATCGCGCTCGCGCGGGTGGGGCCGGTGTCGGGGGTTCCGATTTTGTCGGTGCCCTCTCCGGTCATCGGGACGGATGGCGACCGCGACGGGATGATCGTCGTCTCAATCCCGCAGCATGTGCTGCATATCAAGCGTGAGGACCTGGGCGACGATTCAGCCCCTGTTCCCGAGGCGCTTTTAACCTTCGACAATGAGGGGCAGCTTCTGACCACCTCGGTCGTGGTGTCGCGGGCGCTGGAACTCCTGCCCCAGGGGCGCGAGCTTCTGGATCTGACCCATATGGGCAATACCTCTTTCCTCGATACTGATTACACCGGAACCGACCGCAGCTATGCGGTTGTCCCCCTGACGCGGGAGCTTTTTCTGCTCGGCGTCTGGAACAGCGAAGCGCGCAGCGGCATTGCCGCGCTGCGGATCTCGCCCTTCCTGATCTTCGGCCTTGTTCTGATCTCCTGCTTTACGGCGGCAACGCTGGCAGCGGACCGCCTGGTGACGCGCCATGTCCGCAGTCTGGCCTCCGCGATGGAGGCTTTTGCCTCAGGCTCGCGGCAGTCCTATCGCAGTACGCTGCATGATCCGCCCGCCGAGATCGCGGTCCTTGCCGAAGCCTATGATATGATGACGGAGACCATTCAGCGCGAAGAAGCCGAGCTGGAAGATCTTCTGCGCGAGAAGGAATATCTGCTGCGCGAGGTCCACCACCGGACCGGGAACTCGATGCAGCTGATCGCCTCGATCCTGCGGATGCATATCCGTGAGACCGAAGATCCGGTGCAGAAGGGCGTTCTTGACCACCTTTACGGACGGGTGATGATCCTCTCGACCGTGCACCTTGGCCTTTACCGGACCTCAGGCGTCTCCAGCCTCGATATGCAGCGGCTCTTTAACGATGTGATCTCGCGGGTCGATCTGTTGCACAGCCGGCCCGAGCGCAGCCGCAGCGTTGTGGCAGAGGTTGAAAGCCTGAGCCTGCCGCCGCAGCAGGCGGTGCCCATGGCCCTGATGCTGTCAGAAGTGCTCCCCGCTTTCTACAGCGCCTATTCCGATGAGGATGCCGATCCCGTCGTCGTCCATCTGTCGATGAAATCCGACCATGATGCCATTTTCGCCATCGATGGCCCTGCAGGGGCCCTGCCGCGTCTGAACGGCACCGATGGCACGGTTCCTTCGCAGATTGGCGCGCGGCTTTTGCGCAATTTCGTGCGTCAACTTGATGGGGAAATGGATCTGATCACCCTCTCCCCCGAGCGGCTGCGATTTGAGATGCGCTTTGTCGCCAGGGCCCCGCAATCTCTCTCAGAAGCCGATCCTTCCTCTGGTGAAGCTGCCGTCTGATCGCGGTTCACACCCGCTCACAGAGCGGTGAGCCGGAGGAACGCGCCCTCGTTCTCAGGGGTTAACCTCCCGAAGCAACGGTAAGAAAGGGATGAGAAATGAACTGGGACCAGATTGAAGGTCGTTGGAAAGAGTTCAAAGGCAAAGCTCGGGAAACCTGGGGCGATCTGACCGACGACGAATATGATCGTGTTGCGGGCAAGCGTGACCAGATGGTCGGGCTGATGCAGAAGAAATACGGCGACTCGAAAGAGGCCGCGGAGAAACGTGTGGACGACTGGGCTTCGCGCCTCTGACAGGACGTCCCGTCCCAATGTGCCACCGCCCCGGATTTCCCGGGGCGGTTTTCATTTTATCAGCTGTATTTCCCGGCACGCAGCGCGGTCAGTCCTGAAAGGTTGATCGACGTGATATTCGTGCCCCCCCGCCAGAGACCAGCTGCACGATGGGGTTGGAGCTGCCCGACGAGGCAGTGCCGCTGCCCGCAAGCGCGGTGTAACGGCTGATCAGCTTTGACAATTCTGCGGGATCCTGCAGCTTCTCCAGGTCAAACCGCTTGGCAAGCGTGGCTGCCTGTTTGTCGACATCGCTGGTTTTCAGACTCTGCGGAAGTCCGAGGGCGGTGTAGAAAAAATCCTGTGCCTTGGTGTCGGCCAGAACGTTATACCAACTGGTAATGCCCGGTGCTTTGCGCTGCATATGCAGAACGACGCCCACCGGCTCATTCTGCTCAAGCTGCGATTCCATCAGCTTCTGAGTGACATAAGTATCGACAAGCGCCTTGCGCCAGTCGGGATCTTTGAACTTCGCCGGAGCGCTGCCGTCGCTTCCGAACTCAAGCGTATTGCGGATTTCCCGAAACCGCTTGTCCGTCAGCCGGTTCACCAGAGCGCCCTTCTCAGCAGGATCTGAGACCAGCACCTTTTTCATCATGGCCTTGCCGAACATCTGGTTCTCAAGCCCGTGCGCTTTCATCACAAAAGCATAGACCTGATAATCCTTGACCAGATCATCCACCGAGGTGATCGAGGCGATGCGCTCTTCAAAGGCCTTGATTTCGCGGGCATTCACCACGTCTTTGCGAATGGAGGCCTCAAAGCTTTCCCGCTTTGAGGTGACGAGTTTCAGCGCAAGTGCGGCCGGGAGAGAGCTGGTGTTGATCATAGCGACTGCTCCGGAGAAAACCGCGCGAAGAGGGTGTCTTCATGGCGGATGACAGGGGCCAGCGCCCGAAAGGCGCCATAGAAATTCTGCGACTGAAGGCAGGTTTCTGCCTCGCCGATAGGGGCGGAAAAGCGTGGCAGCGCGCGGGCCAGATCCTCAAGCCCGGCGGTGATCACCGGCAGGAGTTCGGCACGATGGGCCTGGCTGACCAGGGCGATCTGGATCTGATAGGCGACACGCCGCACGGGGGTCCGGGCGGTGGCTTCTTCCAGCATCTCATCGCCGCGCAGCACATCGGCACGGTTTTCAATCTCAAGCGTCTGACGGCGGGGGCCGTTTTTCAGAACGCAGCCATTGATGATGACCCGCTCACCCGGGCGCAGCGAGAGATGAAGCGGCATATCAGCCCTCTGCCCCGCTGATGCCGGCCAACCCGTCAATGAACGGACGGTTAATGCCAACCAGCGCAGCCACAGTGCCTGCCCCGCTCATCAGATCAGCGGTGATGCGATCAACAGTGTAGGAGATCGAAATGATCGCGGCCCTCAACTCGGGCGGCAAGGCATTCTCAGGCTGCGAGAGATCGCGCCGAAGCAGCGACCAGAGGCGGGTGTTATCAACCAACGCAAGTTGCAGACTGCCTTTCAGCGCGGACAGACGATCGGCTTTGCTTTCCGCACGATCGTAAGCCGCACCCCAGGTTTCAAGATCGGCGGTGATGCGGTTAAAGATACGCCGCTCGACCGAGCGCGGGCTTTCAAGATCGCGCTGCACGCGCTTATAGGCTGAGACGCTCACTGGCTCACTCCTTCACAAGTACAATTTATTCTATTCTTGTAATTCATGAAGGTCGAGACAAAAGAAGAAGGGCCCCGAAGGGCCCTTCCCGATAATCTGTCGCGCCGGATTAACGGAACAGCGAGACGAGGTTCTGCGGCGCCTGGTTGGCGATCGACAGAGCTTGGGTTGCCAGCTGCTGCTGAACCTGAAGCGCCTGCAGGCGGGCTGCTTCAGCTTCCATATCCGCATCAACCATGGCGCCAACGCCGGTGTCGATGGTGTCGGTGAGCTTCTTCAGGAACTCCTGCTGTTGCTCAACCGATTTCTCAGAAAGACCGAGCTGCGTCGAAGCATCGGTTGCAGCTTTCAGCTGTTTATTTGCAGTATCAAGAACCGTTCTGCGTGCCTCTTCCGGATCGGCACCGGTTGCCGAGATGTCGAGAGCTTCAAGCGCGGTCGCGATTGCGTCGAGGTTGACGCCGTTGACCCCCATGGTCGTCACATTGAACGTCTGACCAACACGGCTGACACCGGTTACTACGTTCGCGCCGTAGGTCGCCGGAACAGCGGGGGTAGGCGGAACTGTGGTGTTGTCAGCAGGGGTGCCCGGAGTGCCCACGCGACCGCCGTTGACCCAGCTTTCGCCGTTGAACGAAGATTGTTGAGCGACAGTCTTCAGTCGGCCAACCAGTTCGGTGAGCTCTTTCTGGATGTCTTCGTGGTTCATCGCGCCGGCTTGGCCGAATGCGACTTTCTCGGTAAATTCACCGATCAGCTCCACAAAGGTCTCCGCACCAAGACGGCCGGTTTTCAGGGAGTTAGCGGTCAGCGTCAGGCCTTCCTGAATCGCCGAATACATACCGCTGTCGCCTTTCATCGTCTCGGAGATCGAGTAATAGGCAGCGTTGTCTTTAGCCGACGAGATTTTCAGGCCGGTCGAGATGCGCTCCTGCGTGGTCGACAGGTTTTTGTTCACATCGCGCAGGGTCGACAGCGCGTTCATGGCCTGGGTGTTGGTATTGATCGAGGACATCAGATCATTCCTTTTTTGCTTCTGCAGTCATTCCGCCTTCTGGCAAAAGAGAGCCGTTGTGGCTTTCAAAAGGGGTTCATGGTATTCTTGGTTAATACCTGGTTAATACTTGTTGATCATGTGAAATATTCTTAAAAAATTTCTTCCGTACAGAAAAACACCTGCCGAAGGCAGGTGGGGAGGGGCTTTCAGAGGTTGGTGTCAATCTCCCGTTGCGTCGCGGATGCGCCTGGCGCGGTGGTCTGGCCGCTTTTATCGTACATGCCTTTGAGAGAGTGGCGGTCGCGCACGCGGGTGACCTCCAGACGGATAGCGCGGGCGGCGTCGGACATGGCGCTCAGAAGATCGGCGTTGCGGTTGATCTGGGTGGCAAGGGCCTGAATGCGGCTGCGAAGCGCTGCGGCAACCTCAGCGCTTTCATGCAGAAAGGGCTCAACCACCGGCTGGCGGGTTTCCAGCCGGGTCAGAAGCACCTGCTTTTGCGGATAAAGAGCCACCACCGCCGCCACATCGCCCTGCAAAAGCGCCTCATTCTCGCGTTCCAGAAGCGCAGTCAGTTCCGCCACCACCGCGGCGAAGCGGGAGATGTTTTCCTCATCATCACCGGTCAGCGGCGGGCGCTCTCCCAAAGCGGCGCGGGAGCGGCGTTCCTGAAAGCGGGCAGCGATCCGGCTGATCGCAGCCGCAGGCGTCAGTTTCATTTGCCGTAAGCCGCGATGGCGCGCTCAACGCTTTGGGCGATGCCGGTCTGGCCGGTGGCGGCGATCTCTTCTGCCATGGCCGCGGCGAAAAAACTGCGCCACTGATCGCCCGCTTTGCCCCCCATGGCCGTCTCACCGGCCGTGCGCAGCATTTCCGACACCATGGGGGTCAGCATGGCCGCTTCAAACCGGCGGGCGGTCTCGGCGGCAGTCTCATCGCGCTTTGGCGCTGCGGTGGTGAAATCCGGGGTCACGGCTGCCGGCGGGGTCAGACGCATCAGATGATCTCCAGATCAGCATGCAGGGCGCCTGCTTCTTTCAGCGCCTGCAAAATCGCAATGGTGTCGCGGGTGCCAATGCCGATGGCGTTGAGACCATCCACCAGATCCTGCAGCGAGACATCGCCCTGAAGGACCGCAAAGCCGCTGTCGCGGGGCACCAGATCGATTTCCGTGGTGGGCACCACGATGGTACCGCCGACCGAGACCGGCTCCGGCTGGCTGACCTCTGCGCCTTCGCGGACCATTACGGTCAGGCCGCCCTGGCTGATCGCCACTTCATCAATGCGCACATTTGCCCCGATGACGATGGTGCCGGTTTTGGCATCAATTACCACACGGGCCGCGCTGTCAGGGGTGACGGTCAGGTTCTCAATCCCGGCAAGCAGTTGCGGAATGTCAGACTTTCCCGCGCCCTGGATCTCAACGGTGCCCGGATCAAGCACTCTTGCGCGTGTATTGCCGGGGCTTTGGTTGATGGCTTCAGCCATACGGCTGGCCGTGGTGAAATCGGGGTTCCTGAGGGCGAGGCGCACCGAATCCAGTTCATTGAGGGCAAATTCAACCTCGCGCTCCACGATCGCACCATTGGCAATCCGCGCGACGGTCGGCACGCCGTCGGTCACCGAGGCCGCCTGCCCGCGCACGGAGAAGCCACTGACCGAGACCGGGCCCTGGCCCACCGCATAGATATTGCCGTCAGCCCCCGCGAGGGGCGTCACCAGCAGCGTGCCCCCGCGCAGCGAGGTGGCATCGCCCAGCGATGAAACCGTGACATCCAGCGTCGACCCGCGGCGGGCAAAAGCGCCAAGGTTGGCCGTGACCATCACCGCGGCGGTGTTCTTTGACTTGATCTGCTCATCCGAGAGATTGCCCACCCCCAGACGTCCCAGCATGCCTTCCATGGATTTGCGCGTGAAGGGGCTGTTCTTCAGGCTGTCACCGGTGCCGTTCAGGCCGACAACCAGACCGTAACCGATCAGCTGGTTCTCCCTGACCCCTTCAAAATGCGCGATATCTTTGATGCGCACCTGAGACGCGGCGGCCTGAGGCAGCAGCGCAGCGAGGCAGGCCGCAAAGAGCGGAAACGTCAGGCTGTGTCGGGTCAAAACTGGGTCACTCCGGCGCGGCATTAATCGGGATAGGCGGCTCAAGCAGAAACAAGTATAGTTATAATAATACATGTATTGATTGATGTAAATTCTTGTGGTGAAAGCGCAGCGGACGTTGCCCCTGAAAGGGGTTGCGTTGTGATCTAGGGAGCATGAATTGCGAGTCCTGTCTTTGAACCCCGCGGCTCTGCCCCTGACAACGGCACCCTGCCCGGCGGGACTTCTGATCGAGGCCATCAGCGAAAAAGCGCTTTTCGCCGGAGCCGCCGCGCTGCGGGAGAACCGGCTTTTGCCGGTCCTTCTGGTCAGCCGCCCTGCGGCTGGTGAGGAAGAGGCGCTGAAGGCGACGCTGCTGCGTCTGCGCGGGGCCGGATTTCAGGGGCCGGTGCTGGTCATCGGGGCCGCTGCGGACCAGACGGCTGTGCTGTTGAATGCGGGGGCGGATGATGTTCTGCTCTGGCCCGCCTCGGGTGCGGATCTGATGGCGCGTCTCAATGCGGTGCTGCGCCGGATCCATGGCCTCAGCAGTGCCGAAGTGCGGATCGGTGCGATGACCTTTCATCTCGATGGCCGCCATCCGGAGGTCGGCGGACAGCCTGTGCGCATCAGCCGGCGGGAATATGAAATTCTGCAGTTTCTGGTGTTGAATGCAGGCCGGGTCGTCTCAAAGGCGGCGATCTATGTTGCGCTCTACAGCCTAAGCGCTGATCCGCCCTTTGAGAAGATCATTGACGT
Organism: Falsigemmobacter intermedius; assembly: GCF_004054105.1. Taxonomy (GTDB): domain Bacteria; phylum Pseudomonadota; class Alphaproteobacteria; order Rhodobacterales; family Rhodobacteraceae; genus Wagnerdoeblera; species Wagnerdoeblera intermedia. Next base: position 168,018 of record NZ_SBLC01000006.1, on the reverse strand, counting down.
CTATATCTGCCGCCTGCGGACCAAATTTGCCCGCGATCTGCCCGCCGGTGAGGTGCTGATCGAGACGGTGGCCGGACGTGGCTACCGTGTCCCGGCCCCACAGACGGGGCTGCAGGACGTGACCCTGGCTGAGGCCTGAAGGCCGCAGGACCAGGAGAGGCAAAGGCCCCCGTCAGGGGGGCCTTTTGTGTCAGAGGAAATTCAGCAGGGACAGCGACTGCAGCCGCACCGTCACTTTGTAGCTGGCCTCAAGCTGCGCGCTTAACTGCTCAAAGCGGGTGGCTGCTTCATAGCCGTCCACGCCCTCAATCTCGACCACGCGGTTGTTGTAGATCGTGCTGAGGTTTTTCTGGCGCAGGCTCGCACCTTCCACCAGGCTCTGCTGGTTGCCAAGACCGGCTTCGCGGTTCTGAATGCCGCTGACCCCGGCCGAAAGCGAGGACATTGCCTCCTCAATCCAGGCCGCGCGGTCGTCGGCAGAGGCCGCGCCGTCGTAACTGGCATTGGCGAACATGGTCAGACCTTTGAAGATCTGCCGGATGGCTTCATCATTGGCACTGACGCCATATTCCATGCGGCTGTATTCATCGATCTGGGCACTCTGCAGCCCTTCAGTGCTGCCGCCGTAGATCGTGCCGACATAGTCCGACCGGGTGATATCGCCGCCGCCAAGGGCGAACCACGCGTTCAGCCGGTCCATCTCGGCCTGCATCTGAGCGCCGGTGGCCCCGTCGGGCAGCACCGAAAGCTGCGTAAGCGTGCTGGTGTCTTTGACCGGAGCCGAGGCGGTCGACATGCCCGAGAAGAGGAACTCCCCCGCATAGGCCGTGTTCAGCTGCGTCGAGATGGCCGAGATCAGCGCCCCGGCTTCGCGAGCAACAGCGGCCGCACCCTCACCGCCCCCTGCCAGCGACAGCGCATTGGCGAGAAAGCCCTGGACCGACGTGCGGATCTGGCCAAGCTGTTCGCTCATCACCGAAATTTTGCCGGCGAGCAGCTGGTTGTTCACCGCAAAGCTGTCGATCCGCTCCATCCGGTTGCGCATGTCGAGCGATTGCGCCGCCCGAAAGCCGGTTTCGGCATAGACGTCCTGGCGCAGGCCCGTGGTCAGTTCCTGCTGTGCTTTTTGCAGCGCATGGTCGGTGCGGGTCACCGCGTCGCGCATCGCGAGCGAGCGTTGCAGCGTCGATAAAGTTGACAAAGCGGTCATATCAGGCGGCTCCCTCAGATGGCGTTAAAAAGGTCGTCCATCATGGACTGCAGTGAACTCAGCACCCGGCTGTTGGCCGCAAAGCTCTGCTCGAGCACCAGAAGGCTTTGCAGCTCATCATCAAGGTTCACGCCCTGAAGATTGCGCCGTGAAGCCGAAATGGTTGCCCCCGAAATCGCCGCCTGCCCCGCCACGGCCTCAGCGCTCACGCGGCGCTGCTGCTGGCCTGAGACCATCGAGGTGGCATAATCGCTCAGCGACTGGCGCTCGCCAAAGGCGGTGTTGCCTGCAACGCGTTCGTCAATCGCGGAGATCATCGCAAAAATCAGCGCCGGATCGCCCTGGCTGAGGCCCGGCTCGCTGCCAAGCCCCGAGGTCAGAAGGGCCGGATCGCCGCCCTTTGCGGGGCTGACGCGCGGGTTGATGGTCAGGCGCTGCGCAAGCCCGCCCGCCCCGCGTCCCTCACCGGCGCTGTCGACGAAGAGCCCGGGCTCTCCGGGCGCAAGGCTGTCGTCGATGGCGCGGAAGCGGTCCACCAGAAGCGTGGCAAAACCATCAAGCTCCTGCGAAAGCTGCGGGATGATCTTTCCCTGCAGTTCAAAAAGCCCCGCAAGGCTTCCCGCGCTGAAGCCGCGCACGCCCGGTGCCCCCGGGGTGATCTCGGCATTGCCGGCAAAAAGTTTCCCGGCGGTCGGATCGTAACTGATATGCGTCACACGACGCTGGGTCAGAAGCTCAGTCCCGCCGGTGGTGTAGAGGTTAACAGAGCCATCCGCGAAGCTGGTGACCTGGACATCCATAAAATCGGACAGTCCGTCGATCAGCCGGGCCGCTTCGTCCTTCAGATCCGCACCTTCAAGGCCCTCACCGCCAATCTGGCCCAGCCGGGCGTTGATCTGCCCCAGGCGCGTCAGGTTGTCGTTGACCGAAGCCACATCGTAGCGGATGTTCAGATCGACCTCACGACCAAGCTCGCTCAGCGTGACGGCGAGATCATTGATCTGACCCGAGAGCGCCTGAGCCGCCTCAACGGCGGCAAGCTGCGCGGCGGCTGCACCAGGGCTGGAGGCAAGCGTCAGCATCGAGGTGTAAAGACGGTTCAGCGCATTGACCGGAGAGGTCTGATCCTCCGGCTGGCCGAGATAATCGGTATAGGTCGAGAGCGCGCCCGCGATGGTCGAGGCCCGCGCCTGCTCAGCGCGGTTAGAGCGGTCAAGCCGGTCGAGAAGCGGATCAACCTCGCGGCTGACGCCTGCGACCAGGACGGCCCCGTTGCGCGTGGTCAGCTCGGCCGATTTGCGACTGTACCCTTCGGTCTGCGCGTTCGAGATATTGCGTGCGACCAGATCGCTTTGGATCGAGGTGGCGCGCAGGCCAGAGGCCGCGATGGAAAAGGCGCTGGAAATGCCCATGATATGCCCTCAGATCAGCGCTTCAGATTGGTCACTTCCTGCAGCATTTCATCTGCAGTGGTGATGATCTTGGCGTTGGAGGAATAGGCGCGCTGGACGCGGATCAGATCGGTCAGCTCATTGGTGACCTCAACGGTCGAGGCCTCAAGCGCGCCGGAGACGATCACACCGTTTTTGCCCGAGCCTGCCGCCTGCAGCGACAGATCGCCCGCTGCACGGCTGACGGTCCAGGCGTTGCCGTCGATCAGCGTCAGCCCGTCAGGGTTGGTGACCTGGGCAACCGGGATCTCATAAAGCGTTTTGCGGCGGCCGTCGTCAAAGACCCCGGTCAGATTGCCCTGCCCGTCGATCTCGGTCCGCGCCAGTGCGGTCTGGGCAGAACCGTCGACCTTGAACTTCTGCGGCGTGAAGTCACCCACAAACTGCTGAATGCCGTCATAGCTGCCCGGAACACCAAGGCTGAGCGTGATCGGCAGTTCATCGCCGCGGGCATCGACGCTCAGCGACAGCGTGCCGGTTGCGGCATCGAGGATGATCCCCGAAGCACCCGCAGGCTGCGGCGTCTTCAGCGCGTAAGAGGCCGGGGCGCCGGGGGTGGCCCCTGAGTTATGAAAGACAACCTCCACAGTGCCGTGAAGCCGTCCGGTGCTGTCGGTGAGCGTCAGATCCCAGGTGTTATCCACCGTGGTCGGCTGCCAGGAGAGCGTCATATTTTCGCTGTTGCCCAGCTGGGTGTAGAACTCCATGCTCGACAGGAAGGGTGCGCCGGGGATCGCCACGCCGCTTTCCTGGGCGGGAAGGTTGCCGCTGACGCTGGCCGCGGTGGTGGGCTCTGCAGGCAGCATCATCTCACCCAGACGGACACTCGAAAGGCTGCCAAAGCCGCCGCGATCCACGGCCCCGAGGGTGCCGGTATCAGCATCAATCTCGAAAGCCGCCAGATAATAGCCCGCCGAATTGACCAGATAGCCGTTTTCATCCTGACGGAAAGAGCCTGCGCGGGTCAGAAAATAATTCGACAAAAGCGGGTCATTCGGGGTCTTGGAGACCACGAAAAACCCGGTGCCCGAGACCGCAAGGTCCATTGCATTGGCCGTGCTGTTGATCGCGCCGCCGCCTGAGACTTCTGAGCCCACACGGGCCTGCACGCCCGAGACCGAGCCGATCCCCGGAGAGGTTGAAGTGACCAGATCGGCGAAGCTGCGCTTATAGCCAATGGTATTGGCGTTGGCGATGTTTTCCGAGACGCGGGCAACAGCCGTCGCATTTGCGACCAGGCCGCTGACGGCGGTTTTCATGGCAGCGGAGACGCTCATTGCACTCTTCCCTTCTTTCGCCCCGGCGCACCGGCCTTCGGCGGTCAAACTATGGTTACGGCACGCCCGGCGCATCAGATGCGTCAGGCGCAGGACGCGCCAGCAGCGCGCGGGTGGCGGCAGCAGTGGCTTCGCTGCGCGCCAGGAGTTGGTCTGCAATCCCGCGCGACAGGGGGCGCAGGTTCGGCAAAGGCTCTGTCAGCCCCTCATAGAGAGCGGGCGCAACGGCCGTGGCCTGACCGGCTGCGGTGGCCTGCAGTCCGGCCCAGGTCCTGGCGACGAAATCGCTGTCGGCCTGCTCCTGGGCGAGCAAAATGGCCTCAAGCGCCTCAGACGGCCTGTCCACCAGCGCCCCCGCCGCGCTCAGTGCGCGATGCGCCTCACGGGCCTCCGTATCGGCGCCAAGGGCGCGCGCGGCTGCGGCACGCACCAGCTGTGCCTGCGGATCGGTCTCAGCCACCACAAGCGACAGCGCCTGCGGGGCTGCCGCCTGCAGCGCGGCCCCGGCATAGCGCGGGGTGAGATCTTCAAACCGCGGCAGACCCTGACGCGCCAGCGCCACTTTGGCCCGATCCGCACGCCAGACTGCCAGAAGCGCCTCTGCTTCGGCGACGGGCAGCTCTGCCGCGATGCGGGGCTGCGGCTCAGGCGAGCCGTCGCGGGTCAGATCGGCTTGGAGCGCGGCATATTCCGCCGCCGCCGCCTCATGCAGCCCCGCCCGGCTCCAGGCGCGGGCCAGCGCCATCCGCGCAATCGGCCAGACCGGATCGAGGCGGTAGAAAGCCTCCACATTCCGCAGGCTGTGCAGATAGGTGTAGAGATCGATTTCTTCGGCATCCATCGCCACGGCAAAAGCCGCCAGCGCCAGGGCCCCGCGCTCATGCGCAAGAATGGCCTCCGGCGTGCCGGGATGATCGAGGCGGATCTTGCCCATAATGTCGAGCGCCATGGGGATGTCTCCCAGATCCTCGGCCACCTGCGCCAGCCGCGCGCGAAGCACCAGAGCCTCACGGCCATAGCGCCACTGGTTCACCCCTTCGCGCAGAATGTCGCGCAAAGCGGGAAGCAGCTTCGGATCTTTGCGTGCCAGTGCCAGATCGGCCAGCGCAATCCGCGCCCGCTGTGCGGAAATATCCCTGCCCTCTGCGGCCCGGGCAAAGTGATCAAAAGCCTCCTGGGGCATGTCATAGCCAAGCGCCAGCCGTCCCATCATCATGTGCCAGACGGGGGTGCCCTCAAGTCGGGTGCGCGCCTGAGCCCCGCGCAGGAGCGCTTCGGCCAGACGGTAATCACCGGCCTCAAGGATCGCATCGAAGAGCAGCGGGATCAGTCGGGTAATCACCGCGCGGGATTCGTCATTGAGCCCGGCGACCGCATCCTCAAGCGTGAAATCGCCCCGCGACAGCCCTGCCGTCTGACCGGCCGCTACCTGCCAGACGGCACCGCCAGGCCATTGCGGCAGATCGCGGGTGATGCCGCGCAGCGACAAAACCGAAGTGACCTGCTCAAGAGCGATGAGGCGGGCGTAAAGCTCAGGCTCTGATTTTGCGCCGAGGCTGCGGGCGCGGCCAAGCCAGTCCCGCGCCTCAACCAGCAGCATCACGCCAATGTGAAGCTGCGCCAGATCCAGCGCCGCAGTGATTTTCTGCAAGGGCTCAGTCGCCGCGCCCCAGCGGCGCTCAAGCAGGCGGCGGTCGGTGGCAAAGGTCTTTTCGTCGACGTTCCGGGTCGAAACCTGCGGCAGGCCCCGCGCCATCAGCGCCTCTTCTGCCGGGTCCGACGGCGGCGCTTTGGAGAGCACAAAGGCAGAGGCCGCTGGCACCGGCTCGCCTGCCCCCGTCAGCACCGAATTCTGCGGCATCACGAATGGCTTCGGCCCCTCCGGGGCCGCTGCAGGCGTGGCCGTCGTTGCCGGCAGAACCAGGGCCGAAGGCTCAGCACTCTGCGGCTCCGTCGCGGGAACGATCACCGGCGCAGCCTCTGCGAGGGCAAGGACAACCGGCGCATCGGCTGCAACCTCGGCCTGATCGGCGCTTACATCAGAGAGTTGCGGCTCAGTCGGCACGGCACGGGGCGATACCGGCGGCTCATGCTGCTCTGCGGAGGCGACCTCTGCGAGCGGCTCGTCGGCCACCTCAGCCACCTCTGCGGCAAAACCCTCTGCGCTGTCGGGCCTGCGGGCTGGCGGGGCGATGTCGCGCGTGCGCCAGCCGATGAACTCAGGCCGTGGTTGCGGGCGCGGCATCTCGGTCTGCATCTCGATCACCGCCGCCACATAGCCGTCGCGGGTCTGCGCAAAGGCAAAGGGCGGCAGCACAGCGGCGCTGCCCGCTGCGGCGGCCAGCACTGCAAGGCGCAAAGGTGAAGGCAGCCGGCCGTTCATCAGAATCCCGATCAGGTCTGTGCAGAGTTCAAAATTTATACTTGCAATACTTGTCACAATACTTGAGATCAACCTAAATCGCATGAATTGAGGCAAGAGATGGATACCACTGCATATCTGCCGCTCGCAGCCGCTGCGGGTTTGCAGCAGGCGCTTGATGTGACGTCAAACAATCTTGCGAATGGGGCAACGGCCGGGTTTCGCGCCTCGCGCCTTGTCTTTGAAGACCTTCTGACACCGGCGGATCCCGCACGCGGACCGATCGCCATGCCGCAACCGCGGATGAGCTATACCGACACCCGGGCCGGGACGCTGACCCCGACGGGCAATCCGCTGGATCTCGCGCTCGGCGGCGAGGGGCTTTTTGCCTTTGCCCTGCCCGACGGCGGGATCGGCTATGGCCGCGCGGCGCAGCTGACGCCGGATGCTGAGGGGCAACTCGTCACGGCCGCAGGTCATGCAATCCTCGACGACGGCGGTGCGCCGGTGGTTCTGGCGGAAGGCACTGGCCTGCCGGTGGTGGGACGGGACGGGACGGTTTCTGACGGCACGGGGGCGATGATCGCACGGATCGGCGTCTATGCCGCGCCCGATCTGGCCACCTGGCAGCGCAGCGGCGAGAGCCTCTTTCAGCCCCGCGACGGCGCGCCGGAGCCGGAGCTGATGGAAGCCCCCCAGGTGATCCAGGGCGCGGTTGAAGCCTCAAACGTCAATCCGATCACCGAGATGGTCCGCCTGATCAAAATTCAGCGTGCCTATGACCAGGCGATGTCGGTCGGGCGCAACCATGACGAGCTGCGCCGCACGGCGCTGAGCAAAATCGGCCAGCGGGCCTGAACCACGCAAAGGACACCGCCATGAAAGCGCTTGGAATTGCCGCCTCGGGGATGCTCGCTCAGCAGACCAATGTGGATGTCATCGCCAACAATATCGCGAACGCCAATACCACCGGCTTCAAGGCCGGGCGGGCGGCGTTCCAGGATCTGCTCTATCAGTCCGACAACCGCGCGGGCGCCCTGGTCGCGGATGACGGTGCGATCCGCCCGGTCGGCGTGGACATCGGTCTGGGCGTCGCAACAGCCGGGATCATGCGGCTGAACACGCAGGGCGGGATGACCGAGACCGGCAACCAGCTGGATCTGGCGATTCAGGGCCGGGGGTATTTTCAGATCACTCTGCCCGACGGCACCACCGCTTATACCCGCGCCGGTAATTTCACCCTTTCGCCCGAGGGGGAGATCGTGACCAATGACGGCTATCCGCTTGATCCGGGCTTCGCCGTTCCGGAGGAAGCCACCTCCGTTCAGATCAGCGCCGATGGCGTGGTGAGCGTCCTGGTGCCCGGCGAAATGCTGCCGCAGGAACTGGGCGAAATCACCCTCGCGGGCTTTATCAATGAGGCGGGTCTGCGCCCGATGGGCAACAACCTTCTGGCCGAAACCGCAGCCTCCGGCGCGCCGGTGCTGGCTCAGGCCGGGGATGAAGGCTTCGGCACGCTGCGCCAGTTCTACGTTGAGGCCTCGAACGTTGATGTGATCCGCCAGATCACGGATCTGATCTCGGCGCAGCGCGCCTATGAGATGAACTCGAAAGCCATCACCACGGCTGATCAGATGATGCAGACCGCCGTGCAGGTGCGCTGATCATGCGCCGCTGGCTTCTGGCACTGATCCTTGCGCTGCCGGGCGCTCCGCTTCATGCGGAGCTTTCGCCCGCGCCGCTTGAGATCCTGCTGGAGGCCGCGCTGACCGAGGCGGCGGGGCCTGCCCTGCCCGCCGGTGCCGCCATTGAGCTGATCCTGCCCGAAGGCGTGCCCGATCTGGCGCTGCGGGTCATTTCACTGCGCGAAGACCTCAGCAACGGGCGCTTCGCCGCCGTGGTTGAGCCGCAAAACGGGGCTCCGCTGACGCTGGCGGGACGGTTTCAGGCGATGGTGGATGTGCCCGTCCCCGCTCGCAGCCTTTCCCCGGGTGAGATGGCGCGGGCGGAAGATTTCACCCATCGCCGCCTGCCGCTTCACGCCCTCAGCGCCACGTCGGTTCTGGCCATGGAAGAAATTCGCGGCCGTGAAGTGCGCCGTCTTCTGCCCGAGGGCCGGCCGGTGCCCGCGAGTTCTCTGCGCGCGCCCCGGGTGATCCGGCGCGGCGACCGGCTCGAGCTGATCTATACCGCCCGCGGGCTGCGCGTCACGGCGGCGGCCCGGGCGCTTGAAGATGCGGCACTCGGCGCGACGCTGCGGGTGCAAAACCTCAGTTCTGGAAAAATCGTCACGGGTCAGGCCCTGACCGACGGACGGGTGGAGATTGACCGATGACCCTGACCCGCATTCCCTTCGCAGTCCTGGCAGGACTTTCCCTGCTCAGCGGCTGCGCACAGATTGCCGAGCAGCGCGACCCTAAGCTCAGCGATCTGACGCTGGATGTGCCGGAAACCCGCGCCGTTCGCGTGCCGATGCCGGAACCTGAGCCCTATGTGCCCCCGACCCGCGCGGACCGCGCCTCGCTTTGGGCGAAGGGCTCGAGCGGGTTTTTCGGGGACCACCGCGCAGCGCGTGTGGGTGACATTCTGACCGTGATGATCGAGATCGACGATGAGGCAGAGCTGCGCAATGCCTCGACCCGCTCGCGCTCCAACTCGACCGGGATCGATGCGCCGACCTTCCTTGGCTATGAAAGCAAACTCGACCGCGTGCTGCCCGGCCTGAAGGCTGAGGATCTGCCGAGCGGCGATCTGGTGGATCTGTCAAGCAGCGACAGCTTCCGCGGTCAGGGGTCGATCCGGCGCGGCGAAGAAATCAAACTGAAGGTGGCTGCCATGATCGTACAGCGGCTTTCCAACGGCAATCTGGTCATTGCCGGACGTCAGGAAGTGCGCGTGAATGCGGAACTGCGGGAGTTGCGCGTGGCCGGCATCATCCGTCCCGTCGACATCGAGATGAGCAATACCATTCCCTATGAAAAAATCGCAGAGGCCCGGATCGCCTATGGCGGCAAAGGCCAGCTGAGCCGGGTGCAGCAGCCGCGCTATGGTGCCGATGCGCTTGATGTGATCCTTCCCTACTGATGCCTGAGACGACTGCACCCGCCCCGGCCACCCGCACACGGATAGTGGTTCTGAGACGCCGCCCCGAAGAGGGGCGTCCGGCGCTGCGCACAGCGCTGATCGGCGCAGGCGTGCTGGCCCTTCTGCTGGTGGGCAGCCAGGCGGGTTACAGGGGGGCGGCCCTCTTTGCGCCGGAGCCTGTGGCCGTCAGCGAAAGCGGCACACTGATTGAGCGGGTGAACGGCGGGCTCTACACGCTGGAACTGGCCCGCCCTCAGGGTCAGGCCCGCTGGATGCTGGAATTTGACGCCGATATCGTCACGCGCGAAGGCCCCGGAAATCCCCTGGAAATCCGCGACGCGCTGGAGCGGCTGGTGATCGCCGCCTCCTCCATGCCGCTGGTTCAAAGCGCGCCCGATCCCGATGTGGCGATGCGCGCGGCGATCCTTGCGGTCGCGGCCTCGCATTATCCCTGGCTCGTGGATATTCACATGCGCCGCTCGGACTTCCGCGCGACGGGGAACAGGCTTCGGGAGATGGGTGCTGCCATGCGTGGCGGGTGAGCCGGGCCTTGGATCTCCGAGCCGGAAGCATGAAAAAAGCACCCGCAAAACTCCGGGTGCTCTTCGCATTGTGATTAATGGAAAGACTGTCTGAGGCGGGGACGGTTTTTTGCCCCGCCCTCAGATCAGATCCTTACCTCGCCCCGATGATGTCGCCGCTGCTGACGCGGGTGCCGTCTGCGAGTTGCAGCCAGGTGCTGCCGCCGTTGTAGTCAATCGCCACAACTTTTCCGGCGCTGTAGGTCTGATAGCTGCCCGCCTCGCCTGAGGCGGTAATGGCTGCGACCGAGATGCCATAGCGCCCGTTTTCCGCACGAAGGCCGCCCGAGGTCATCCCGTCCCAGCTCACCTCACGCCGCGCCCCGGCCTCACCGGCGGGCTGGTCAATCACCGCAACCAGAGCGCCCGAGGCATCGCGGATCTGCAGTTGCACGGTTTCGGCCGCGGTGCCGAGTTCATAGGCAAAGCGCGCGCCATTCTCGTCGAGCGAAAAGGTCTCCGAAGGCACCGTCACTTCGCGCCCGATCAGCGCCGTTTCCGAGAGTGCGGCATTGAGAGACAACTGACGGCGCAGAGCCTCCATCTGGGTGTTGACCTGAACCGACTGCTCGACCTGGGTCAGCTGCGCAAGCTGGCTGACGAATTGCGAGGATTCCATCGGCTCCAGTGGGTCCTGGTTGCTGACCTGCGCAACCAGCAGGTTTAGAAAGCTCTGATAATCCGACGCCAGGGTGTTGCGCGAGGCGTCCGAGAGACCGCTGCCGACGGCCGTATGTGCGATGGCTGAGAGGGACATGGGATCTTCCTCAGGTCAGAATGTTCAAACGACCGTCCGCGCTGAGCGGGGCGGCGGCAGAAGGATCGGCGAGCGTTGAGGGCGTCTCGGAGGGGACATCCCCACCCGCTTCGCCTTCGGTCTCCGGCCCCTCCCAGGCGGCAAATTCAGGCGTGCCCCCGCCCAGATCAAAGCCGCGCTCTTCGAGCCAGGCCCCAAGCTGTCCGGCTTCGGCGCGCAGCCCGTCGAGCACCATCGGGTTTTCAAGCCGCAACACCACCTGCATCCGGCCATCGACAAGCCGGGTCAGATCGATCTCGACCACGCCAAGCCCGCGCGGGCGCAGAAGAAACCGGCTGCGTCCCTCTTCCAGCTGCACCTCACTCAGGCGGTCAAGCAGATTGCGCTGCAGCGCCGAGGGCTCAGCACGCGGGGCGGGCGCGGTAACGGTTTTCTCAGGCGTCCGTTCAGGCTCGGGCATCTCGGCCGAGAAGGCCTGCTCCACCCCGGCATCGGGGGCTGGCGCACTGGTCTGCGGGCTGCGCTCCCCCGGCTCCGCCTGCCCGCCGGCGAGTGTGATCTTCGGAGATGAGAGGGGTTTGGCGGGTGCCTCAGGCTTCACCGTCACTTCGGGCATGTCTTCCGTCGCAGGGGCGACTTCAGGTTCGGGACGTCCGGCCGCCATCACGGCATCCGCAGCGGGGGGGCGCTCCAGGGCGTGCTCTTCAGTCATGACACTGTCCGCCGCCCTGTCAGTTGTTATTTCAGCGACCCTGTCCGAAAGCTGGGGCGCAGGCTCAGGGGCGGGGGGCATCAGGTCTGCCACCGCCTCAGCCATCGGCAAAGGCTGCTCAGTCGTGTCGATAACCGGCAGCGCGAGAGGTGTTCGGGGTGTTTCGGCGGCATCCAGGGGCACGACCGCCTCCTCCCCCTCTGTGAGGTCTTCGGCCGGAGCCAGCCCGAGCGCGGCACGAAGCGCCGCGCTGCCGGGCTGAACGGCAAGCGCCGCCTGCTGTAAAAGCGCCGCATCAATGAGCAGGCTGTCGACCGTCTCATCAGCAGGTTGCCGGGCCGAAGTCTCCCCCTCTGTTACCGAAAACAGAGAACGGCCCGGCGCTTTGGGCGTCGTCGCCGCAGCCTCTGCAGCCTTTGGGGCCGGGGTCTGCGGAGCACCTGCCAGCGCAGCAATATCAATCATCAGTTCAAGTCCCCCGGACCAAATCCGGCATGCAACAAAGCGTTGCGCATTTTGTGAAGGGCACGCCCTTCAATCTGACGGGCGCGGGCCGGGGCCATGCCAAGGCCCGTGGCGAGCCGGTCGAAGTCATCCTCACCGCGCAGGAGATGGCGCATCACCAGGTGACGCTCGGTCCGGCCTAAAGGGCGCAAAGCGCCCGCGAGGGCCTGGCGCAGACTGCGCCGCCGCTCCCGCCCGAGGGCGATGTCTTCGGCGGCAGGCGTCGAGAGATCCGGCATATTCTCATCGATCCCTGCCAGATTGAGCGCCGCCTCTGCCTGTGCGGCAACCGCCTCGCCGCGGCGGCCCGAAAGCGCATCGCGCAGCGCACGCTCGGGCTGGCTGACGGGGGTCTGAAGGCGGCAATGGGCCTGCAACATCGCCGCCCGCACGCCAATCGAGGCATAAGAGAAAAACCGCACGCTCCCCTGTGCCTGCCAGCGGCTGGCAGCCTCAATCAGCGCGATCTGGCCTTCGGCGAGAAGATCCTCCGTATGGGTCCGCGAGAGCCGCCGCGCCATGGCCCGCATCTGCGGCTGCGAGGCCGCAATCAGCGCGCCGAGCGCGCGCGTATCACCACAGCCCTGCCAGGCGCGAAGCAGAGCGCGCTCCTGGTCAAGGTCGGGGATGGGTTTTCGGAAACTGCGAGGCATCTGGGCATATCACCGGATCTGTCTGCCCTTCCTGACAGATCGGCATGAATAGTCAAATATAAATTTGACTATTCATCTTAGTGGCAATGATTTTCGTAGCTTCGAAGCTGACGATTGCCCGGAAAGGCTGCGATCAGCGCCTGACCGAAATCCTTCATGTCAGAGCCGGGCGTGAGCTTCTGCGCAAGATCGGGTTCGGCAGGGTATTCCACATAGTCCGGCTCAGCGAGGCGCAGATAATCCTGCAGCGTCGAGGCCCCCGGCTGCCAGCCCGAAATCCGCTCGATCGCTCTGCGGCACAGGCGATCCACACTGCCGCCATCCGTGCAAAGCGAGTCCCGCCACGAAAGCGTGAAGCTGCGCAGCGCCCAGTCAAACAAAGCCAGCTCATTACGGGCTTCGGATTCCACAATGACGGAGTAGAGGATTTCGGCCGCAAATGCGAAACTCTCTGAGACCCCCCCCCGCCACGCGGTGGTTGCAGATCACCACGCAGGCCCCCGGCGGAACGTCGATATCAAGCTCTTCGGCCACGACATCACCGACCGTCAGGTCCGGCGTTACGGCCCGCCGCTCATCACAGATCCGCAGCTTTGGAGCCGTGCTGGTCCGGTCTTCCAGGATGACAATGGCAAAAGGGAAAACGGACAGGAGTTGAGGGCAGCGGCAGGGGACAGACTGCGCCGGCTTGAGAGCGCCGCTCCAGAGTGCTTTGAGGATCATATACCTATGGTACCGGACATATAGTCGCAGCCACAGCTGCCAGTATTGCGATGTCTGCACCGCCTATACGCCATGAACCCGCAGCGCAAGCACATGCAGATGATGATTTAAAGGCAAATACAAATCCGGGCGCGCCCTGCGGAAAGAGAGCGCCGCTGATTCTGTCACTGGTTACCGCTGATCATTTGTCAGATTAGCAACTTTTTGTTAATTATGTGAATTTCCAGAGCCATTCCTCGAAAAGAGCAAGGGCGTAAAGCCGCTGATTGACCCGAAGCATGCGACATTTTAACCTGGGTAGGGATTATCATCTCTTGAATCACATACTATAGTCGGCCCATATAAATTTATTAATGTTACGGTCTGAAAGTGTTAAGACATGGATACGCCTGATAAGACCGCATTGGTGGCGCAAATTGTATCGGCTTTTGCTTCCCGACCAGATGCGACTGTGGAAGCTATTGTTGCTCTGACGACCCGTCTGACTCTGGAGCTTGCGGACGCTCCGCCAGACGCTCCGCCTCCGGCTGCTTTGCATGCCGCGGTGGCCAGCGGTCTGACCCCTGAGTCAGCGTTGCGTCGGGACAAGATCTTCTGCCTCTGCTGCGGTAAAGGATTTCAAATGCTCAAGCGCCACCTTGGCGCCGAGCACGGCATGACCGAAAGCGAATATCGCCAGAAGTTTGGTCTTGCCGATGACTATCCCCTTGTCGCTCCGGGTTATTCGGAGCGCAAAGCGAACTATGCGCGCTCAGTTGGATTCGGCAAATACAGCCGTCAGCCAAGTGACGCGGAATAACCTGAGGTTTATCAAGAATAGTCTTATCTGTTCTTGATAAACTTGCTATCCCTCCCGCAGAGATTACAGCTGCGGGAGAGACAGAGTGGCCAAGAAAGCCGCGCCGGTCATCGTGCGCCGCCAGAAAAGGCCCGGCCATGCGCCGCGCCATGGCGGTCACTGGAAGGTGGCCTATGCCGATTTTATGACGGCGATGATGGCCTTCTTTCTGCTGCTTTGGATCCTTGCGGTCACCGATGAGAATAAACTCAACGGCATCGCAGAATATTTCACGCCCACCGATAATGTTGCCGGTCAGCCAGGCGGTGAAGGGATCCTGCAGGGGTCTGCCGTTGCGAAGGATGAGAACGTCCTGAGCGCACCTGCAGCAGAGACCGATAAGACCCAGGCCGGTGCGCCCAACCCCTGGGCGGATCTGGCAGCCGAAAGCCGCCGCGACAACACCCCGGCGCCTCTGGGCGAAGCACTTGAGAATGCCGGGCGGCAGTTCCTTGAAAACATTCGCAACAGCTCCGCGCTTTCCAATCTGGCGGGCAATCTGCTCGTGCGTCAGATTGAGGGTCAGCTGGTCGTGGACATCCTCGACCTCGGCGATGCGCCGAAGTTCGGCGAGGGCAGCGGCGCGCCGACGGAGCAGATGACTGAGGTTCTGAAGGTCCTGGCCCCGACGGTCATTGCCCTGCCCCATCCGGTGCGTATCACCGGCCACAGCGCGCAAAGCGCTGACGGAGGCGCTGAAAGCACCGACCCCTGGGATCTCTCCGGGGCGCGGGCACAGGCCGTGCGACGGGCGCTGCGCGATCTTGGCATTCCCGAGGCACGGTTCACGCTGATTTCGGGGGCCGGGACTTCGCGCCCGCTCGATCCGCTGCAACCCGCTGATCCGCGCAACCGCCGGGTCACCCTGGAACTGGGATCGGCCCTCGACTGATAAAAAAGCCCCCGCAGAACGCGGGGGCTTTTCTCGTTATTGCGGGGCCGGAGCGAAGAGGTTCGAGCGAAGATCCTCAACCGGTGCCAGAGGCTGCGGCTCGGGGGCAGCAGGCTGCAGCGCCCAGACAACAGCCCCCGCCACCGCGAGGGTGGTCACCAGGGCCAGGAGGCCGCCCAATATCCAGACCCATGGCAGTTTCGACGCTTTTTTCGCTTCGGGCACAGAGGGTTGGGGCGCTGTTGCCACAGCAGAATAATCCGGCGCGACAAAGAGCATGCCTGAGCGGCGCAGCACCATCGCCGGCACCGGACGTCCGCCGGTTTTGCCCAGCATCAGCGCGCCGGAGGGAAGGCGCAGCACCGCAGGCAGCCGCCCGTTCACCAGAATCGGACCAAGCTGGATGGCAACGCGCAGACTGTCTTCGCGCACCAGCACCGAAACCTCGGCGGGAAGTTCGCGGGCATTGGCATTGGGCTGCAACACCAGATCGACCCCGGCAGCGCCCGCCGGGCGCAGAACCGCGCCTGCGATCATTTCACAGTCCGGATCAGCTTTGACGAAGGGCACATAGCCGACGGGCAGCTGATCGGTGATCACCGGCTGCGCTTTCGCCGCCAGTTCCGCCTTGCGGCGGTTTCCGTCGCTGAGCGCATCAAGGCTCAGCCCTTCTTCCGCGGCAAATTCGAAGTTGATCGCGAAATCATTGGCCTCTTCCAGCAGACGCGGAAGCCCCCGCATGGCGCTGTCGAGTTCGCCCAGGATGCGGGCGTCTTCTCCGGGCGGCAGCGTGACCGGCGTGCTGCCCTTCGCGGCCGGATAGAAAACGAAGCCCTGAAGGGCCGGCCCCGCCTCATTCACCAGGCGGCGACGCAGCACCTGCGGCTTCTCTGAGACGTGCCAGGGCACGAAAGCAAGCGTCTTGCCCTCTACGCGGCAAACCGCCAGCCCCACCGCCTCCGGCCAGTCCGGAATACGCACCGGCAACTCTCCAGGTCCGAAAAGTCTGACTATCGGTGCATGATGATCTGCCATGGAACCCACTCCGTCTGGAAAGCATGTATAATGTGCTCATATCCAATGCTTTCCAAAGAATAAATAACGATATACTTGTCATGGTCATGCATCAGCGAAACGGGAGCAGCGCATGACGGTGATAATCGGGACAATGCTGGTAATCGGGCTTGTCTTCGGGGGCTATATGCTGTCGGGCGGCAAGATGGATATCCTGCTGCATGCCCTCCCCTTTGAGGGTATGATGGTTGGCGGTGCGGCGCTTGGCGCCTTTGTGATCTCCAACTCCGTGCCGATGATGTTCGAATGCTGGCACGGCGTGATGCGTGCGCTGCGGGGGCCGCGCTGGACAAAGACGGATTATGCCGATCTTCTGAAGCTGCTCTATGAACTGACGCGGCTTTACCGCAACCGGGGTATCCTTGCGGTCGAACCCCATATTGAGCGCCCTGAGAGCAGCGATATCTTTGCACGCTATCCGCGTATCCTTGCGTTTCGCCCGGCCCGCGATCTGATCATCGACAGCTTCCGCATGATCTCCATGCAGTTCGACGACCCCTACCAGGTTGAAGATGTGCTCAATCGCCGCATCGAGATCTACGAGGCCGAAGTGGCGGCCCCGGCTTCGGCGCTGCTCTCAGGCTCGGACGGGCTTCCGGCAATCGGGATCGTGGCGGCGGTTCTCGGGGTCATTAAGACCATGGCCTCTGTGGATGAGCCGCCGGAGATCCTTGGCGCCATGATCGCCGGTGCGCTGGTCGGCACCTTCCTCGGGGTTTTCATGGCCTATTGCATGGTGCAGCCCGTCGCCTCGCGTCTGAACCAGATCGAAGAGCAGGATGCCCATCTGATGAAGGCGATCCGCGACATGATTGCCTGCACGGTCAAGGGAAATCCGCCCAATATCTGCTCCGAGGTCGCCCGCGGCAACCTTCCGAAATTTATTCAGCCCAGTTTTGAAGAGGTCGAACAGGCCCAGAGGTCGGTGGTATGATGAATCGTCGTCTGCAGGCGCTGCAACTGATGCAGCGGATTGAAAATCAGGACCTTGAGCGGCTGTCGCGCGATCTGAACGATGCGCAGGGCCGCCGCGCCCGGGCGGAGGGCGAGATTGCCGCCCTCGACACCCGCGCGGGCCTTGAGGCGCGCTCCGTCATGACGGAATCGCTGCCCTATATCGGACGCTTTCTGGCAGAGTTGCGCCGCGAGCAGGACCGCCAGCGCCAGGTGACCCGTGAAATGACGGGCCGGATCGACGCGCTGCGCGACACGGTCATGGCCAGTTTCACCCGTGGCAAAACCTATGAACGGCTTGGAGACGACATTCGCAGCGCTCAGCGCTGCGAGCGGCTGGCCCGGGAAGAGGCCGCGCTTTCAGATCTGACGACGGCCCGATTTGCGCGTCAGGCGGTCAGCTGAAGGCTTTGAGATCGATCTGATAGCCCGCCGCAGTCAGCAGCCCGTAAAGGGCTGCAAAGCCTTCGGCGGAGCTCAGCGCCTCATTTCGGCCCTGCATCAGGAAGGCTTCGGCCTCTGAGGCAAAAGCAATGGCGCTGTCGGTCTCGCGGTCGGTCCCGGGCCGGTAGGCCCCGATCCGCGCCAGATCTTCGACATCGGCATAGCGCGCCAGCGCCCGCCGCGCGATCCGCATGATCTCCTGCTCGATGGGCGTATGGCACTGCGGCAGCATCCGCGAGACCGATTTCAGGATATGCACCGCCGGATAGCGACCGCCCTCGGCAATGCGGCGGTCAAGGATAATATGGCCGTCAAGAATACCGCGCACCGCATCCGCGACCGGATCATTCATGTCATCACCATCGACGAGCACGGTATAGATCGCGCTGATGTCACCCTGCCCGGCCTGTCCGGGGCCGGATCGCTCCAGAAGTTTCGGCAGTTCTGCAAAGACCGTCGGCGTATAGCCACGAGAGGCCGGAGGCTCGCCGGCAGAGAGGCCGATTTCACGCTGGGCCATGGCAAAGCGCGTAACGCTGTCGAGCATCAGAAGCACCTGTTTGCCCTGGTCGCGGAAATGCTCAGCCACGGTGGTCGCCGTCCAGGCTGCCTGGCGGCGGGCCAGGGGCGGCAGATCCGAGGTGGCCACAATCAGACAGCTGCGCGCCATCCCCTCAGGGCCAAGGTCGCGTTCAATAAAGTCCTGAACCTCACGGCCACGCTCGCCCACCAGCCCCATGACAATCACTTCGGCATCCGTCTGACGCGCCAGCATGGCCATCAGCGTGGATTTACCCACGCCTGAGCCGGCAAAAATGCCGATCCGTTGCCCGCGGCAAAGTGGCGCAAAAATATCAAGGGCTTTGACGCCGGTTTCAAGTTTCGCCCCGGTGCGGCGTCGGCTGAAAGCCGCGGGCGCCGGGCTTCGGATGTCGCGCGGTGTCGCCCCGCCCGCCAGAGGCTGTCCGTCGAGGGCTGCTCCGAAAGGGTCAATCACCCGGCCCAGCCAGCTGTCGTCGGGATAGATCTGCTGCCCGCCCGCCATCAGTTCAACCCGGTCCCCGGCGGCGATGCCCTCCCAGGAGCCGAAGGGCAGAATCTGCACGCCTTCAGGCCGCAGGCCGACGACTTCACCGCGCACCCGTCCCGCAACCTCGACGTGATCACCGATTCTTGCGGCGTAGCGCAGCCCCTCTGCCCGAAGTTCCATGCCCGAGATCTGCAGCACCCTGCCGCTGATCCTGTCATCGGGACGCTGTCGCAGCAGCGTCTCAAGGCGGCTCAGGGATGTGCGCTCAGCGCGGGCGTCGAACGGCATGGGGTTCTCCGGGGGATCCTGCGCGGAAGATCCGGGGCCGGCAGGGCAGGATTAAACGCAGGGTTAACACTTGTGACTTCATGAATAGTGCGTATATAGATTCAAGGATTGCAAGGATAATCTACATGACCATCCGACCGGATACCGCTGTAAGCCCTTCTTTCTTCCGCCTCGCTTCAGAGCGGATGGACTGGCTTGCCGAGCGCCAGAAGGTGCTTGCAGCCAATATTGCCAATGCTGATACCCCCGGATACCGCGCCCGCGATCTGACCTCTTTTGAGGACTTCCTCGCCACCGGTGTGGCCGAGAGCCGTGAGGCCGCGAGTCCCTGGGATGTCTCGGCTGACGGCAATCGTGTCGTTCTGGAGGAACAATCCCTTCTGGCCTCTGAGACCGAGGAAAGCCACCGCCTTGCCGCGCGGCTTTACCGTCGGGGCCATGATCTGATTTCGCTGGCGGTGGGCAAATGAGCGATCCGCTTCGCGCCATCGGTGCCGCCGCCGCCTCCGGTCTTCGTGCGCAATCCGAGCGGCTGCGCATCACGGCTGAGAACATCGCCAATGCGCAAAGCACCTCAACCATCGCGGGGGGCGATCCCTATCGCCGCCGCGAGGTCAGCTTTGAACGGATGCTCGATCCCGCCACCGGTGCCGAGATG
This sequence comes from Falsigemmobacter intermedius, assembly GCF_004054105.1. Lineage (GTDB taxonomy): Bacteria > Pseudomonadota > Alphaproteobacteria > Rhodobacterales > Rhodobacteraceae > Wagnerdoeblera > Wagnerdoeblera intermedia. The sequence continues at coordinate 148,526 of NZ_SBLC01000006.1, read as the reverse complement.
CTTGGACCGGGCCGTATTTCAGAAGATCCCTCGCCGTTCCCGCTGGTGCATGATCCGTCGCATCCGGCGGCGGACGCGGCGGGCATGGTCAAGCGCGCCAATGTCGAGCCGCTGATCGAAATGGCGAATATGCGCGAAGCTTCAAGAAGTTATGAGGCGAACCTTAACATGTATGACAGCGGGCGGCGGATGCGCAGCCAGCTCCTTGATCTGCTGAGCTGAGCCGATGGAGACCACTCTCACGCCGCTTGGGGCCTCGCGTGCCTATCAGTCTGCCCGCCGCCTGACGGTGGCCGAAGCGCCGGCCCTTCAGCTGACGCCCGAGGTCCCGCGCCCGAGTTTTGCCGATCTTCTCGGCGAAACCACCCGCGCCCAGGTTCAGACGATCCGCGCGGGCGAAGCCGCCGCCATCGCAGGCCTGCGCGGTCAGATGCCGGTTCAGAAAGTGGTCGAGGCCACCCTCGCCATGGAATCGGCGGTAAAAACCACCGTCGCACTGCGCGACCGCGTGGTCGAGGCCTATCAGGAAATCATGCGGATGAGCGTGTGATGGAGCAGGCCGATGTTCATCAGATGATCCAGCTGACGCTGCGGGCGATCCTGATCGCCTCCGCGCCTGTGTTGCTGGCCGCTCTGGTCGTCGGTCTTGCGATCGCGCTGTTTCAGGCCCTGACCCAGGTCCAGGAAATGACGCTGACTTTTGTTCCGAAGATCTTTGCGATTTTCATCGTTCTTGGTCTCGCGCTGCCCTTCATCTTTGTGACGCTGAAAACCGTCTCAGACCGGGCCTTTGACCTGATTGTCTCGGGGGCGCTGTGAGGCGTCATCTCCTCTCAGCGTCTGTGGCTTTGCTTTGTTTTTCCGGTCCTGCCCTGTCCTGGGGCTGGCTGAATGCTCCCGCAGAACCGCCGCCTTCCCCGGAAGCGCCGATGGACTACGCACCGCTTTCGGAGGGCGATCCCGGCGGGCTGTGCCTCGCAGCCATTCTTGAGGCGGAACAGACCTATCAGATCCCGAACAACCTCCTGCTGGCCCTTGGGTTGCAGGAGGCGGGCTATAAGGCGCCGGGCGGTCTGACCGTCTGGCCCTGGAGCGTGAATGCCGCAGGCGAGGGCCGCCGGTTTGAGACCCGCGAAGCCGCCATGGCTTTCGTGCGCCAGCGCCAGGACGAGGGGGTCCGCTCGATCGATGTGGGCTGTCTGCAGATCAATCTGCGCTGGCACCCCGAGGCCTTCCTGAGCCTGGCCGAGGGGTTTGATCCTGTTGTGAACGTCAGCTACGCCGCCCGTTTTCTGCGCAGCCTTTACGATGAGGCCGGTGACTGGCAGCTGGCCGCCGGGCGCTATCACTCTCATTCGCCTGCGCCGCAGCAGGTCTATCTGACCTCGCTGGCGCGCAACCAGGCCGTCGCGGGCGCAAGGCTCGCAGAGTTTCGCGCCAGAGCCTTCGCCGCCGCCGGAGAGATGCCTCAGACTTCGCCGCCTGGCCGCGCCCCGGCAAGCTGGCACACCGAAGGCGCCATCTGGGGGGCAGAGATCGCCGGAGAGGAAGGTTCGCGCCGCACGCTTTACTCGGCCCTCGATCTGGAGCCCGTCCTGCCCGCCTTTTTGCCGCCGGAGAGCTGAGCATGAAACGCCCCGCCCCCAAAACGCCCGGGCCCGCCCTGCCCGTCCTGAACTGGTTTAACGGTCTGGGCGACAACCGGGATATCGGTTTTGCCATCGGGGTTATGGCGATTCTCGGCGTGCTCTTTGTTCCGCTGCCACCGCTGCTGCTCGACTTCGGGCTTGCGCTGTCTTTTGCGGTATCGGTTCTGGTGCTGATGGTGGCTCTCTGGGTGCGCAAGCCGCTGGAGTTCAACTCTTTTCCGACCCTGCTGCTGGTTGTGACCATGATGCGGCTGGCGCTCTCAATCGCTTCATCGCGCCTCGTTCTCTCTCAGGGCCACACCGGCACCGATGCGGCAGGCGGCGTGATTGAGGGGATCGCCTATTTTGTCGTCGGCGGTGATTTTATCATCGGCACGGTGATCTTCGTCATTCTGGTGACCGTGAACTTCATCGTCATTACCAAAGGCTCGACCCGGATTGCTGAGGTCTCGGCCCGCTTCTCGCTCGATGCGATGCCGGGAAAGCAGATGGCCATCGACGCCGATCTGGGCGCAGGTGCCATTGATGAAGCCGAGGCCCGCCGCCGCCGCCGTGAGGTTGAGCAGGAGAGCGGTTTCTTCGGCGCCATGGATGGTGCGGCAAAATTCGTGCGCGGCGATGCCGTCGCCTCGATCATCATTACGGTGATCAATATCGTGGGCGGGCTGCTGATCGGCATGCTGCGCCACGATATGCCGGTCATGGCCGCCCTGCAGAACTACACCGTTCTGACCATCGGCGATGGTCTGGTCAGCCAGATCCCGGCGCTGATCGTCTCACTCGCAGCCGGCATGATCGTGACCAAAGGCGGCACCGAGGGCGCGGCCAACGAGGCGGTGATCAGCCAGCTCGGCGGCTCGCCGCGCGCGCTTTATATGGCGGCGGCAATTGTCTTTTGTCTGGGGCTTCTGCCGGGCTTTCCGCTCTTTATCTTCACCCTGCTTGCAGCGGGGCTTGCAGCCCTGGGCTGGGCGGTCAGCCGGGCGGCCGAAAAGGCCCGCGAAGACGCTGCCACCCGCGAGCTGGCTGAGGCCCGGGCTGGCAAAACCCCGCCCGAAGAGCCTGCGGATCTTTTGAAAATTGACACCCTGCGGCTGGAACTGGGCGCGGCCCTGATCCCGCTCATCGGCTCGCCGGATGCGGCATTGCCGGGCAAGGTGAAGTCTTTGCGCAACCTCTTTGCGTCAGACTACGGCTTTCTGCTGCCGCCGGTGCGGATCAAAGACAATGCCGCCCTGTCCGCCATGAGCTATGCCATCATCGTGCAGGGGGTCGAGGCCGCAAGGGGTGAGCTGCGCCCCGCGAGCCGTCTGGTGATCGATCCGGCCAATGAAGCCCAGGACATCGCCGGAGAGCGGGTCAAAGAGCCGACCTTTAATCTGAACGCCTTTTGGATCGACCCCTCACTGGTGCCGCGTGCGGAGGCCCGGGGTCTGACCGTGGTGGACGGCGAATCTGTCGTCATCACCCATATGACGGAAGTGATCCGCGAACATCTGCCCGAGATGCTGACCTATGGCGCCACGCAGGAGCTGATTAAAGGGCTCGATCGTGAATATCAAAAGCTGATCAACGACATCCCCAACCCCTCACCGGTTATTCTGACGCAGAATGTCCTGCAGAATCTGCTGGGTGAGCGGGTCTCGATCCGCAATCTGCCGCTGATCGCCGAGGCCCTGGCCGAAGCGGGCGCCGCCTCGAAAAACCTGACCTTCATTACCGAGCATGTCCGCAAAAGGCTCTCGTCGCAGATCTGCAAAACCCTGGAAGATGAGAACGGCTATGTCCGCATCGTCGCGCTCGGCGGTCAGTGGGAGGGGGAATTTGCCCAGTCGGCCCGTGTTCAGGGCGATGAGGTGAGTTTCCTGATGTCGCCCGCGCGGGTACAGGATTTTGTCACCGCCGCCCGGGCAGAACTGGCGAAATTTGCGCAAAATGACGAATGGCCTGCGCTGCTGGTCTCTCCCGAAGTGCGTCCCATCGTGCGCTCTATGATCGAGCGGGTCTCGCCCATGACCCAGGTGATCTCGCATAATGAGATCCACCGCAAAGCCCGCCTGCGCACTGTGGCCACGATCGGAGCCTGACGCGTGGATCCGATCAGCGCCTGGACGGCCGCACAGATCACCGGGGCGCTAGTGGTTTTTGCCCGTGTGGGCACCGCCCTGATGTTTCTGCCAGGCTTCGGGGATGTCCAGGTCCCTGGCCGTCTGCGACTGGCTTTGGGGGTGATCTTTTCGCTGGTCCTGCTGCCGGTTGTGCCGGTGGTCCTGCCCGATCGCCCGGTGCTTCTGACGGCACTGATCGCGCGGGAGGCGCTGATCGGGCTTTATATCGGCGCAGGCGCGCGGATCCTTTTTGCCGCGCTGCATTCGCTGGGCGCGATCATCTCCTTTGTGACCTCGCTTTCCAGCGCTCTGGCTGCGGGCAATACCCATTATGAGGGCGCCTCTGCGATCTCGCAGTTTCTGATGATCGCGGCGGGCGCGCTGATCTTTCTGACCGACAGCCATCATCTGATGCTGCGCGGGCTGATCTACAGCTATGAGCTGCTCTCGCCGGCCTGGCTGCCGCTCGGCGATCTGACGGGGCAGATTGTGCAGCTGGCCGTAAAAAGCCTGGGCACCGCCGTCCTTCTGGGCGCGCCCTTTTTTGTCTTTGGCGTGATCTACAACCTGGGCCTTGGCGTGGCGAACCGGGTGATGCCTGCGCTGCCCGTGTTTTTCGTCGCCGGACCCGCCACCATTTTCCTCGGCCTCTGGCTCTTGTGGATGAGCGCCGAGGCGATCCTGCGCCATTTTGCCGATCTTTATGCCGCTTTCTTCCTGACCCTTATGCCCTGAGGCCGCCATGAGTACCGAAGACCAGGAGTCCAAAACAGAAGAAGCCTCTGAACGAAAGATCAGTCAGGCGAAGCAAAAGGGCGATACCTGGTCCTCCAAAGAGGCGGGCCATCTGATGGCCTATCTCGGGCTTCTGGTGCTGTGCCTTCTGGTCATCCCGCTTTACGGACCCCCGCTGGTGCTCTCGCTGGCAGATATCTTTGCAGGGGCCCCCCGCGTGCAGCTGGACACGCCTGAGGATCTGCTGGAGGTGATGTCAGATTTTTCAGCCCTGATCGCGGGCTTTGTGCTGCCGGCTCTGGGCGTTCTCTTTGTTTTCGCGCTGGTCTCGATGCTGCTGAGCGGGCCGTTTCTGGTAAGCACCGCGCGTCTGAAACCAAAGCTGTCGAAATTCAATCCGGGCGCCGGGCTGAAGCGGATGTTCTCTGTGGAGAACCTGACCGAGTTCACCAAAAACATTCTGCGGGTGACGCTCCTGGGCGCAGCCTCATTCATGGCGCTGAAGACCGTGATCGACAGTCTTCTTCCGGGGGTCATTCTGTCCCCTCAGGGGGTGATCCCGCTTTTGGGTGAGACATCGGTGAAGCTGTTGATGACGGCAGCGCTGATCCTGATCCCCTTCGTTGCCTTCGATATCTTCTGGAAGCGGTTTCAGTGGATGAAAAAGCAGAAGATGTCCAAACAGGACCAGAAGGATGAGATGAAGGACACCGAAGGCGATCCCCACATCCGCGCCAAACGCCAGGAGCTGCGCCGCCGCGCCCTGCGCCGCCCTCATATGCAGACCGTGCCTGAGGCGACACTGGTCATCACAAACCCGACCCATTTCGCGGTCGCGCTGCGCTATGAACGCGGGGTGGATGCCGCTCCGGTCTGCATCGCGAAAGGCACGGATCTTCAGGCGCTGCGGATCCGGGATATCGCTCTCGATCATGATGTGGCTGTGATCGAAAGCCCGCCACTTGCGCGGGCGCTTTATGCCGGAACGGAGGAGGATGCTCTGATCCCGGAAGAACATTGGGCGGCCGTGGCGGAACTGGTGGGCTATGTGCTGGATCTGCGCCGGCGCATTCACCGGAAACTGCCTGAGGGCAGCCACCACGTCACCAGCTGAGCCAAACGAAAAACCCCCGCAGCCGGAAGCTGCGGGGGTTTCCTCAAAGCTCCCGAAGGAGATCTGATTATTCGTCGTCGCCGGCAGCGCCGCCGAGATCGTCAAACAGGTTCTGGATTTCCAGATCTGCAGCAGCTTCCGCTTCTGCAGCCAGTTCCTGAACCGATTTGCCCGAAGCCTGGAGTTCAGCTTCTTCAGCCGAACGGGCCACGTTCACCGAGATACGTGCCGAGACTTCCGGGTGCAGAACAACGGTCATGCCATGCAGACCGAGGGTCTTGATCGGAGCGTCCAGAACGATCTGGCCGCGTGCAACGGTGAAGCCTTCAGCGGTAGCCGCTTCAGCTGCGTCACGTGCGGTGACCGAACCGTAGAGCGAACCTGCGTCCGAAGCGGTACGTATGACCACGAAGACCTGACCGTCGAGCTTTTCAGCAACAGCGGCTGCTTCTGCTTTGGTCTCGAGGTTCTGGGCTTCGAGCTGCGCTTTGCGGGCTTCGAAGGATTTGATGTTCGCTTCCGACGCACGGAGGGCTTTGCCCTGCGGCAGCAGGAAGTTACGTGCGTAACCCTGCTTTACGTTGACGACATCGCCCATCTGGCCGAGTTTTGCGACGCGCTCAAGAAGGATAACTTGCATCGAAGTGTCTCCTTATTTCACAGCGTAGGGCAGCAGAGCAACGAAACGGGCGCGCTTGATAGCACGTGCCAGTTCGCGTTGTTTCTTTGCCGAAACAGCGGTGATGCGGGCCGGAACGATCTTGCCGCGCTCAGAGATGTAGCGCTGCAGGAGTTTCACGTCTTTGTAGTCGATCGCCGGAGCGTTCTCACCGGAGAACGGGCAGACTTTACGACGGCGGAAGAAGGGTTTGCTAGCCATTGGTCAGTGCTCCCCTATCAACGACGCTCGCGACGGTCGAAACCGCCACGGTCACCACGGTCGCCGCGCGGTGCGCCATCACGGTCGCCACGCTCGTCGCGTTTTTGCATTTGAACGGACGGGCCGTCTTCGTGCTTTTCAACTTTGATCGACAGAACGCGCATCATGTCGTCGTGAAGACGGGCCAGACGCTCCATCTCCTGAACAGCCGCTGCCGGAGCATCGGTGCGCAGGAAGGCGTAGTGGCCTTTGCGGTTTTTGTTGATCTTATAGGCCATCGTTTTGACGCCCCAGTATTCCGAAGCAACGACTTTGCCGCCGTTGTCCGAGATTACTGCGGTGAAATGCTCGATGAGGCCTTCGGCCTGCGCGGTGGAAAGATCCTGACGCGCAATGAGGACATGCTCGTAAAGCGGCATGTAAACTCCGATGTCAGAGCGCATTTCGTAGGACGGAGACTAACCTTCCGCACCCCGTCCATGAGGGTATGCGCCGGTGAAAAACAGACGCGGAAGGATGGGGCTTTATACACGGGCAGATCGCGGATGCAAGGGAAGATACGGGTTTGCCGTTGCGGGAGGCTGAGACACATCAATGTGTTCAACTGCGCACGTTAACTGTTCGTCAGATCGGAATTGGCATTATAAACGAGCCGGTACATGAACGTCCGGTATCGGGTTTGTCCCGACCCTCAGGAGTAAGCTATGATCCGTCTGACCCCTTTCGCACTGGCCGCTTCGCTGATGGCAGCTCCCGCTTTTGCAGCGCCGGTGGACTATGTATTTGATGCAAGCCACACCCAGATTCTCTATTCTTACAACCACATGGGCTTCTCGAACACCTATGGGATGTTCGGTGGCTTTGAAGGCAAAATCAGCTTCGACGCTGAAAACCCGGCCGCTTCGAAAGTTGAGACTGAATTTGCCATCACCTCGCTGGCAACCGGCTGGCCGGAGCGTGACAAGCACTTCCTGACCGCAGATTTCTTCAATGCTGAAGCAAATCCGGTGGCGAAATTTGTCTCCACTTCGATCGAAGTGACCGGCGAGAAGACCGCTAAGATCACCGGTGATCTGACCCTGAACGGCGTAACCAAACCGGTCGTTCTGGACACCGTGATGAACCAGTCGGCCGATCACCCGATGATGAAAAAGCCCGCTCTCGGCTTCTCGGCGACCGCAAGCTTCCTGCGCTCGGACTTCAACCTCGGCGCTTTTGCTCCGGTTGTGGGCGATGAAGTGAAAATCCTGATCGAGATCGAAGCCCTGAAGGCTGAGTGATTTCCCGGCCCTGCCCGGAAAAATCTGTCCAGAGAAAGCCGCCGGTCATCCGGCGGCTTTTTTCATGTCCTGGAGTCAGCCCTGACTGCGGGGATTGCACAAAGGCCCCGCCGCATCTTAGGATTGCATTGCGGGCGCGTCTGCCCGCCTCTTCAGCGGGTTACAGGCGTGGCAAAGCTTCCTTCCGATAAAAAGCCTAAGGGCCGCCGCGCCGGTCTGAAGCAGCTCGAAAAGCTTGAGCCGCATGTTTACGGCACCGACTGGCGCAAAAAGCAGGAATATACCCAATGGCGCTTTCGCTGGAACCTGCCGCTCTTTGGCGGACGGCTGCCGTCGCCGGCCTGGTTTGCAGCGCGGCTCTGTGAAATTTATCGGTTTTTCGTACCGCGGCTTCTTTTCGTCATCGTGGCGGTGATCGGCTGGTTTCTCTGGACCGGGCGGCCGGTGCCTCTCTGGCTCTGGATTTCGCTCGCGCCTGTGATCTTTGAACTGCCAGGGCTGGTCCGCGGTCTCGTTGAGTACTGGAAGGACATCACCAAACCTACGTTGGAACTTATCCTTCAGGTCCTCGCGACTCCGATTTATCTCTTTATCATGCTGATCACCTGGCTGCGGATGAAGTGACGCCCGCCACAGACGGACGCCCTGCCCTTTTTGCTGCGATATGACCCTGAGATGACCCGAAAAAAACACAGCATTTCCCGGGGTAGGGCCATGACGGCGCAGCGTCTGCTGGGGCCGCAGAAAACAGGTCCGTTTCAGGGGTTGCGCAGCCTTGCCGGACAGACGCTGCTGAAACTGCGCCTTGGTGTGCCGATTTTCCCGCGTGAGCTGAGGGAACACCGCGCCGTTCTGGCCGTTGGACGGTTTTCAGACGCTCTCACGGCTTTTTTGCGCGGGGCGGCCATTTTGCTGTTTCTGCCCGGCCTCGTGATCACCAGCTGGATCTTTATGACCCGGCTCTTCGGCGGAGAAGAGGTCTCTCTCCTCCTGTGGATCCTCGGTCTTGGCGCGAGCGGACTGCTGCTGGCGATGCTGTTGGCCATCGCCCTGGCGGGCGCCATTTTCGGGGTCATCATCCTGCTGCACAGGATGGCCTGACGCCGCCCCCGAGGGGACGGCCACTTTGGGTCAGTCTTTCCAGGTGCGGTCGAGCAGCGACACCCAGTTGTCGCAGGTCAGCTTTTTCATCAGCGCTGCGTTATAGCCGTGCTTCTCCATCGCCCCAGTCAGCCGCGGCAGACCCGCCACGTCCTTGATCGGGTCCGGAATCCCCGCACCGTCAAAGTCTGAGCCCAGCCCCACATGATCTTCGCCGAGATGGGTGATCAGATGGTCGAGATGGCGCAGCATGACATCAAGACTGATGTCCCCGCCCTGCAGCCCGTCCTCGCGCAGGAAGACGGTGGCGAAGTTCAGACCGACCATGCCTCTGCTCTCGCGGATCACCGCGAGCTGCCGGTCGGTCAGGTTGCGTGTCGATTGCGTAACGGCCCAGGCGTTGGAATGGGTTGCCACCAGCGGCGCATCCGAGAGCCGGGCCACATCATCAAAGCCCTTCTCGTTAAGATGGCTCAGATCGATCATAATCCCAAGGCTATTGCACTCTTTGACAAGGCGCTTTCCGGCATCGGTCAGGCCCGGCCCGGTGTCAGGATTGCCGGGGTAAGCAAAGGGCACGCCATGGCCAAAGATCGTCGGTCGCGACCAGACCGGACCCAGGCTGCGCAGGCCAAGCGCGTGGAAGCAGTGCAGCGCATCGAGGCTTTCATCAATCGCCTCAGCCCCTTCCATGTGCATGATCCCGGCGATGACACCCGAGGCCAAGCAGTCTTTCAACTCTGTCCGGCTGCGCACCACCTTGAAACGGCCCTCAGAGGCCCGCTCCATCCACAGAAGATGCCCCGCCATGGAAAGCGCCAGCGGCTGCGCCGCCTGGGCGCCGATCAGATCCGGCAGCGGCAGGCTATAGGGCGGGTTGGCCATAACGGCATCAAAATCCGGCGAGTCATGAGGCACCGGCGAGGGGATATAGATCGCAAAGAAACCGGCGACGAAGCCACCTTCAATCATCCGCGGAAGATCCAGATGCCCGCGGCCCTCTCCGGTCAGCCAGATCTCAGCGCGCCGCCCCGGTGCCTGGGCCAGACGCAGCAGCAGATCATTGTGGCCATCAAAAACGTTCCAGACCATTCAAGAAGCTCCCACTCTCAGTCGCGGGCAGTCTGTCGGGATGACGGGCGGGCTTCAAGGGCGAAACGACGGCTTTAATGCGCCTTGCTGCCAAAGAGCGGCTTCAGAAGCTTTTCAACCACAGGTATAAGGAGCAGACCGAGCACCAGACCAATCACCCCGTCCAGCGCTGCCACGATGAGCCAGCGCAGAAAGCTGCCCGGGGCCGAATAGCCGGCGGCAAAGCTCTCGATCGCCTCATAGGGCAGATGCCAGCCGAGTTGGTGCAGGCTGTGCGTAATGATCGAGCCCCCCACCCAGAGCATCGCAAACGTGCCGATGATCGACAGCGCGGTCATCACAACCGGCATCCCCTTCACCAGCATCCGCCCGAAGCTGCGGGTTGCAGCCAGCCGCCCGTGGGCCGCGATATAGACGCCGGCATCATCCATCTTCACGATCAGCGCCACTGCACCGTAAACCACCGCCGTCACCGCTAAGGCCACGACCGCAAGCGCAATGATTTCCATCCAGACCGGGAATTCCGGGATCTGCGCCAGTGAGATGGTCATGATCTCAGCCGAGAGGATGAAATCGGTTTTAATCGCCCCGGCGACACGCTCTTCTTCAAGGCGTTCCGGATCTTTGGCCTCATGGGCGGCGGCGGCATCGGTCTGATGCGGCATCACCCAGTGAACGACCTTCTCTGCCCCTTCAAAGCAGAGATAGGCACCGCCCATCAGCAAAAGCACCGTAATCGCGATGGGAAAAAAGTAATTCAGCAGCATCAGCGCAGGCAGCAGGAAGACCAGCTTATTGCGGATCGATCCCAGAGCGATGCGCCAGATCATCGGCAGTTCCCGCGCCGCCGGAATGCCTGCGACATATTTCGGAGTTACCGCCGCATCGTCGATGATGATCCCCGCAGCCTTGCTGCCCGCCTTACCGGCCGCTGCCGCAATATCGTCCACGGAGGCCGCTGCCACTTTGGCAATCGCCGCCACATCATCAAGAAGCGCCAGTAATCCGCTCATCGCCGCCATCCGCCCTGCTGTGATCCCGAAAGATATAACCCGGCTGAACGGGTCGCGCTCCACCGGGTTGAAAAAGTTTTGCCGCTCCGCCGAAGCCTCAGCCTCAACTGCCGTTTTTACCAAGCGCCTTATCGATCGCAGGACGCACCACGCGCTCATATTCCTGGCGCGTGATGGGTCCGGCGTGACGCAGAAGGATGCGGCCCTCGCCGTCGATCAGATAGGTCTCCGGAACGCCATAGACGCCCCAGTTGATCGCCATACGGCCCGCCGCATCCGCGCCCATGGTGGTATAGGGGCTGCCAAGCTCTTTCAGGAAGCTCTGCGCCTGATGAGGCTGATCTTTGTAATTCACACCGTGAATTTTGATCCCCTCATTCGCCATCTCGATGAGGAAAGGATGCTCCACCCGGCAAGGCGCGCACCAGCTCGCCCAGAAGTTCACGAGCTTCAGCCCCGGCTCACGCAGAGCCTCCGGCGTCAGCAGCGGTGCCCCTTCCATCTGCGCCAGTTCAAACCCCGGCACTTCGCGGCCGATCAGCGCCGAAGGCAGCGCATCCGGGTTCTCGCGGTACATTCCGGCTGCGAAAACCCCCACCAGCACGCCAAAAACAGCGGGCGGCAGAAACATCAGCCACTTCTTAGCCATTGGTTCGTCCCTGTCGTTTCTCAATCGCCTCAAGGCGCTGGCGCACTTTACGGCCACGCAGCACGGTTGCAACCACCAGGGCGATCAGAAGTCCGAGACCCGAGCCATAAGAGGCCAGAACGGCGAAGGCGTATTTGCCAAGATCAGGCATCATACCAGACGCTCCCGTGCTTCGAGGGCGCGGATGCGCCGCATACGGATCTCAGTGCGCGTCCGCGTGAGCACCAGGGCCACAAAGAGCAGCACAAAACCGGCGATGCAGACCAGCAGCGGATACCAGAACACATCCGAGACGTTTTCTTTCTTATCAAGGCTGAGCGACGCGCCCTGGTGCAGACCCTGGTTCCAGAAATTCACCGCATAGCGCGACAGAACCGCAAAGACTGAGCCGACAAGGCACAAAATGCCCGTCAGATCTGCGGCGGTGTCCGGGTCCTCAATGGCCTGCCAGAAGGCGATATAGCCTATGTAGAACAGAAACAGGATCAGAAAAGCCGTCAGCCGCGGGTCCCATTCCCACCAGGTGCCCCACATCGGCTGGCCCCAGAAAGCCCCGGTCGCCAGAGCGATCAGCGTGAAAACCATCCCAGCAGGCGCAGCCGCCCGCGCGGCCAGGGCCGAAACATGGTGCCGCCGGATCAGCCAGATCAGCGAGGCGACCAGCATCATCACCCAGGCATTGATTGCCATCATCGCGGCGGGCACATGCAGATAGATGATCCGGACCGTCGAGCCCTGTTTGTAGTCGTCGGGGGTAAAGAAAAAGCCCCAGATCAGACCCACAGTCAGACTTATGCCCGCGAGCGCCCAGATCAGCGGCAGAACCTTCGCGGAAGTCTCCATAAACTTCCGGGGGTTCGCGTAATCCCAAAGTGACATTCCCCCTCCTTCCCGCCGCAGGCCGCGGCGTCTTATGGGTTGCCCTCCACCCCTCAGCGCAGGTTGATGCGCAAAGCGGCAGCGGCGGCGAAAGGCAAAAGTGCCACCGAACCCAGTGAAATCCCTGCCAGCAGCGCCAGCGGTGTCGAAACATCCATCCCCAGAGCACCGCGGCGGATCACCTCGGCACCGAAGATAAGTGTCGGCATGTAAAGTGGCAGAACCAGCAGCGAGAGCAACAGCCCTCCGCGTCGCAGCCCCACCGTCAGCGAGGCGCCAAAGGCCCCCAGCACCGACAAAGCCGGCGTGCCCAACAGCAAAGACAGCATCAGCCAGCCCTGGGCCGCATCGGGCAGATGCAGCAGAATGCCAAGAAGCGGCGAGATCAGCACCAGCGGCAGCCCCGTGGTGAGCCAGTGCACCAGCGCCTTGATGAAGACCACCGCCTCCAGTGGCAGCGGCGCCGTGGCCAGCAGGTCCAGCGAGCCGTCTTCATAGTCCAGCGCGAAAATACGGTCGAGCGACAGCAGACAGGCGAGCAGAGCGCCAACCCACAGAATTCCCGGAGCGGCCGGACCCAGAACCTCACGGTCCGGACCCACACCCAGCGGCACAAGTACACAGATAATCAGAAAAAAGCCGAGACCGAGGCCAAAGCCACCACCCGCGCGAACCGAGATGCGAAGATCACGGATCAGCAATGCGAGCATGAGCGCTCCCGTAAAGAAAGATCAGGTTTGAACCGGCACAGGATCACAGAAAAGCCTCGTCGAAAGCGCCGCCCATGCCACCCTCAGAGGGTGGACGGGCCCGAAAGGGGCTAAGATCCAGCACTGTCGCTGTCTCAAGCCCCAGGTCGATATGTGTCGCTAACACAGCCGCACCGCCGCTGGCGAGGTGACGCTTTACCATTGCGGCAAAAAGCCCCACTGACGCCGCGTCGAGCGAAACCGTGGGCTCATCCAGCAGCCAGACCGCCCGCCCCGTCACCGCAAGCCGCGCCAGACCCAGGCGGCGCTTTTGCCCCGCAGACAGGTTCTGCGCCGGCCGATCGGTGAGCTTTTCGAGATCCATCGCGCTGAGCGCTGCCGCGATCGCCTCCTCTCCCTGCCCGAAAACAGAGGCCCAGAACCGCAGGTTCTCCAGCACGCTCAGCGTGGGCTTCACCCCGTCTGCATGGCTTGCATAGGCCAGGGTCTCGGGATCGGCGTCGATCTCTCCGGCCATGGCGGGCTGCAATCCGGCGATGGTGCGCAGAAGCGTGGTTTTGCCAAGACCGTTCGGTCCGCGCAGCACAAGCGCCTCTCCGGCGCCCAGCGTCAGGCTGACGCCTTCGAGCACCGCAATGCCGCCGCGGGCCACCGTGAAATTGCGAAGGCTGAGCATCCGCGCCTCAGACCGGCAAAAGCGCAGCCGCGATCCGGCGGCCTTCCGAGAGGCAGACGTTATAAGCCCGCGCCGCCGCAGAGGTGCTCATCGGCTCAAGACCGATACCTGCAGCCTCAAGGGCTTCACGCAGGGCTTTGGGGGGATGGGCCACATCGGCGCCGGCACCGTAGAAAATCACATCGACGCTGCCGTGCAGCGCCAGAAGCTCTGCCGGATCGGCGCTGCCGCTCCAGGGCTTCGTGCCCTCCGGGGTGACGAGAACCGCGCCCTGAAATACCTCACCGCCGACGCGGAAGAAGCCCGGACCATAGCCGTCGATGGGTTTCAGCGCCCCGAACTGCACTTCCGTGAGTTTCATCCGCCCGCCTTTTCAGTAAACCACAGCATCCAATCGGCTCCGGTGACGCCTGCACAGCCGCAGATCGCCTCAGCCCTGCCAGATTGGCAGCCCATAAAGCGCTGACGCTCCGATCACAAGCCACGATCCCACTTTATAGATCTTAACGCGTTCGGGCCGGAACAAAAATGAGCCAATCGCATTCCCAAGCCCGAAGGGGACGAGCAGGATGACTGCAAGGGCCACAAGCCCTGACCCGATCTGCCCCGTGAGGCCAAGCGAAATGCCCAGCAGCAGATCCACGCTGACCATGAAAATCGTCATCGTAGCCCGCATCACCTGAACCGGAAGCTGGCTGGAGAGATAAAACAGGATCACCGGCGGCCCCGGCAGTGCGGTCGCCCCGCCAAAGATACCGGCCAGAAAGCCCACGCCCATGGTCTCGGGAATGCCCCGCCGCCCGCGCCACTGCCAGCCGCAGATGAGGGCCGCAACGGTGCTCAGAGCCAGAAGGCTCACGCCCCAGCGAAAGACCAGCGGCTCGATCCAGAACAACAGCCACAGCCCGGCCAGCACTCCGGGGATCAGCGCGATTCCCAGCCATTTCAGATCCTGCCAGCGTGCAAGCCGCACAGCCCCCGGAATATTGGCGAGCGAGCCGATCAGATCCATGACCACCACCACTGCCACCGCCTGAGCAGGGGGCAGCACGGCTCCCGCGAAAGGCATAAAAACAAGGCCCGAGCCGAAGCCCGCAAAGCCCCGCGTCAGCCCGGCCATAAAGGCCGCCGCAATCAGCCAGGACAGACCCGGCGTCTCAGCGGCAAGCGCCAGATCAGAAAGGAAAATATCAAACATGGACCCGTCCCGTCGCCGCTGTCGCTCAAATCGATGAAGCGGGTGCGGCGGAAATGCAAGAGCGGCCGGACGGGGATATAAAAAAGCGCAGCGGCTGTGACCGCTGCGCCGGAGAGTTCACGCGCCAGGCGGATCAGGCCGCAGCCGCCTCAGTGCGGTTGATCACCTGAGCGATGGTCGCTTTGAGAACGCGGACTTTCACGCCTTCTGCGATTTCGACTTCGATCTCGCCGTCTTCTTTGACGCGGGTCACTTTGCCGATGATGCCGCCCTGGGTCAGAACGCTGTCGCCTTTGCGCAGCGCTTCAACCATAGCGCGGTGCTCTTTCATCTTCTTCTGCTGCGGACGGATCAGCAGGAAATACATGATCCCGAAGATCAGGATCAGCGGCAGGAAGCTGGTCACGGCGCTGGCTGCACCACCACCGGCGGCCTGAGCGAATGCGGGAGTTGCGAACATCTGTTCGGTCCTTTCTGCGGGCTGTGCGGCACCGCCTGAGGCGGGCCGCAGGCCCGATCGTAAATCTTACTCCGCCACAGCAGGACTGCAGCCGGAAAGCGTGCGAAACCCTAGCCGCAGAGCTAGGCGATGACAAGAAGCGCGCGCAGGGACTTAGCCCTTCTTCATCAGCGCGGAGAGGGCCAGACGATGGCTCTCCGGCAGCGGCTCGGGGCGGCGGGAAATCCGCCCTGCGCGGACATTGGTGAAGCTCAGATCCGCAAAGGCACTGTCATCGTCATTGCGGAAAAGTCCGATCTGCCAGCGCACGGAGGAGCCGCCGATGTGATCCACCCGCAGACCTGCCGTAACGCGGTCGGGAAATCCGGCCTCTGCGTGAAAGCGACAGCCGGTCTCGACCACCATATTCAGATGCTCTGAATGGTGCAGATCCAGCAGCCCTGCCCGCAAAAGCCATTGATTGACCGCCGTATCCGTCAGCCGGTAATGCACGGTATTGTTGAGATGGCCGTAGATGTCATTGTCATCCCAGCGAAGCGCCAGCGCCTCAAAAACCGGATAATCGGCCCGGCGTGAGGGGGGCAGACGGCTCATGCGCTGCGGCTCCAGCTTTGCCAGAGGTCTGCGCCGATCTGCTGCGAACGGCTCAGGTGAAAACGCGGCGCATCCGCGAGAGCACTCAGGCCGAGTTCGCCCAGGCCCGCGCGGCCATCCGCGCCCATCAGAAGACCGGCGCTGAATACCTCGAGCCGGTCCAC
This sequence comes from Falsigemmobacter intermedius, assembly GCF_004054105.1. Classification (GTDB taxonomy): domain Bacteria; phylum Pseudomonadota; class Alphaproteobacteria; order Rhodobacterales; family Rhodobacteraceae; genus Wagnerdoeblera; species Wagnerdoeblera intermedia. The sequence goes on along the minus strand of NZ_SBLC01000006.1, from coordinate 132,224 downwards.
CAGACCGGCCCGTATAAGCCCGGCAGCAAAGGCCCCGCCGCCTTCGCAAAAGACACGCGTCAGGCCCAGATCCCCCAGGGCGCGCATCAGCGCTGCGGGTGAAACGGCGCCATCTGATTGCTCTTTAATCTCAATCAGTTCTGCGCCGGAGTTCATCCAGTGGTCTCGCGCCTCCTGCGGGGCCTGCGGCCCGTGGATCAGCACGAACCGCCCCTGAGGGATCGATGCCTCCATCTGTCCGCCCCGCGGCAGATCGAGACGCCCCGACACCACAATCCGCACCGGCCGGTGGTCATATCCCGCAAGGCGAAGGGTCAGTTCAGGATCATCCGCCCGGGCGGTTCCGGCGCCGATCATCACCGCATCATGTTCCGCCCGCATCAGATGCACCCGCGCCCGCGCCTCAGGCCCGGTGATCCAGCGGCTTTCACCGCTTACGGTGGCAATACGCCCGTCGAGCGTCAGAGCCAGCTTCAGCCGAAGCATGGGCCGCCCAAGGGTGATCCGCGAGAGAAAGCCTTCCTGCAGCGCCGCCGCCTCTGCGGCCAGCACTCCGGTCGTCACAGAAATCCCGGCGCGGCGCAGAATGTCGTGTCCGCGCCCCGCCACCCGAGGATCCGGGTCCTGAAGGGCCGAGACGACCCGCGCCACGCCCGCCCGCACCAGGGCCTCTGCACAGGGGCCGGTTTTGCCGGTATGGGCACAGGGCTCGAGGGTGACATAGGCGGTCGCGCCGCGGGCGGCCTCGCCCGCCTGGGCCAGAGCCTGGGGTTCGGCATGAGGCCGACCGCCCGGCGCCGTGGTGCCGCGCCCCAGAACACGTCCGTCTTTAACGATGACGCAGCCCACGGCGGGGTTCGGCCAGGTCCGCCCCAGCCCCCGCCGCGCCATGGCCAGCGCATGCGCCATATGGCGCAGATCTTCTTCAACGCTCACGGTTCTGCCCGCTCACTCGTCGTCGCGGGGCTTTGGCCGCAGTTCTGCCACGAAGCGATCAAAGTCATCTGCTGCCTGGAAGTTCTTGTAAACGCTGGCGAACCGCACATAAGCCACGGTGTCGATCCGCGCCAGCGTCTCCATGACGATCTCACCGATGATATGCGAGGCAATATCGGTATCGCCAAGGCTTTCGAGCCGCCGCACGATGCCGGAAATCAGCTGATCGATCCGCTCGGGCTCGATCGGACGCTTCTGCATCGCAATGCGGATAGAGCGCTCCAGCTTGGAGCGGTCAAAGTCTTCGCGGCGGCCGGAAGTTTTCACCACCACCAGATCGCGCAGCTGCACCCGCTCATAAGTGGTGAAACGCCCGCCACAGGCCGGACAAAAGCGGCGACGGCGGATCGAGACGTGGTCTTCTGCAGGACGCGAGTCTTTCACCTGCGTATCGATATGGCCGCAGAACGGGCAACGCATGAGGGGTCCTTGCTCTCTTTGTGTCAGATCACAGCACTGACACCCAGCTTAGCGCGGGCGGGCAGAACTGCTACAACCCGCCATACCATCCCCTGGATATTGTTTCCACCTGTTGCGTATCCGTCTCATTCCGCCAGAGATTGCAGAACTTTCAACCGCCCCGGCGCGATCCGCGCAGGCTCAAGCGCGGTGAAGACGTGCAATGTGTTCAGGACCGGATCCGGCACCGCATGATCACTGACCCGCGCCCCGAGCGCGAGATAGCCGCGCAGCAGCGCCGGAAGAACGACCTGCCCTTTCGGGGCGACGTCCGGCAGAGAGACGGCCCCCGCCAGCGTCTGCCCCGGCCGCCACTCTGCCGGGGCAAGCGCGCTTTGCGCCAGATGCGCCAGGGCCGGAAGGTGCGGCGCGGGATCACAGCCCTCAAAGGAGGCGCAGCCGAAGAGAACCGCAGCGCCACTCTCCTGTGCGGCGAGGGTCACACCACCCAGGAGCTGCGGCAGTGCGAAGAGATCGCGGCTCTCAGGGCAAAGGCACAGCCGCCCCACTTCGAGGCTGGCCGGGAAATGGTTAAAAAACCGCGTCAGGTCATAAAATTGCGCGGAATAGCCTGCCTGACCCGCCGCCCCCCGCCAGAGCGAGAGGCGCAGCGTCCCGATCAGCCGCTCCCCGCGCCAGAGCATCAGATGGCGTGCCTGCGCATCCCAGGGGTCCGCCCCCGCAGATCTGCCAAAAGCCCTCTCACGCAGCGCGGAAACCGCCGCCAGATCCTCGCCACTTTCGGCATAGCGCAGAAGAGCCCGCGGTGATGCCATTGATCTTTCCCCGAAAAACAATCAGCCCCCCTTTTCCCGAAGGCGGCGCGGGGCCATCTTAGGGGCCAGACCCCGTCAGGAACAAGAGAGGCCGGACATGGACAAAGTGGAACGAAGCGAAGCCGAATGGCGCGAAATGCTTTCCGATCTCGCCTATCACGTCACCCGCGAGCATGGCACCGAGCGCCCCTTCACCCACGACAACTTCCCGGATGTGCCGGGAACCTATCGCTGCGTGGGCTGCGATGCGCCGCTCTTTGATCATCTGCAGAAGTTTGAAGCCCATTGCGGCTGGCCTGCCTTCTCTGCGCCGATCGAAGAAGAGATGATCGGCCACACCCTGGATGAGCGCTTTAATATGCGCCGCACGGAGGTGCATTGCGCGCGGTGTGACTCGCACCTTGGGCATGTTTTCCCCGACGGCCCGCCGCCCACCGGTCTGCGCTATTGCATCAACGGCGTTGCCTTGCGCTTTGAGCCGGAGGAGGCCTGACAGCCCCCTCCAGTCACTTTAAGATCACCCGGTAACAGGCTGATTACAGAGTGTAACTCAGAGCACCGCCATCGAGCAGGATGTTCTGGCCAATCATGAAGCCCACGTGTTGCGAGCAGAGGAAAGCGCAGGTTGCGCCGAACTCTGCCGCAGTGCCATAGCGGCGTGCCGGGATCCCGGCAGTGCGGCGTTCACGGATCTCTTCGACCGACAGCCCCTCGGCCTTTGAGGCCGCGCCGTCCAGGTGAACGGCCCGGTCGGTGGCATGGATGCCCGGCAGAAGGTTGTTGATGACCACGCCTTTCGGGGCAACCTGACGCGCAGTTCCGGCTACAAATCCGGTCAGCCCGGTGCGTGCAGCATTCGACAGACCCAGGGTTGCGATCGGCGATTTCACCGATTGCGAGGTAATATTCACCACCCGCCCCCAGCCACGCTCCATCATCCCCGGCAGGAGCGCCTGCATGAGTGCAATCGGCGTCAGCATATTGGCGTCAAGTGCGCGGATGAAATCCTCCCGCGACCAGTCGCTCCACATACCGGGGGGCGGACCGCCCGCATTGGTCACAAGAATATCGATCTGCCCGGCCGCCGCCAGAACCGCTGCGCGGCCCTCTTCGGTTGTGATATCGGCGGCAACGGCGGTCACCTCAACGCCAAACCGCGCGCGCAGATCGGCTGCGGTCACCTCAAGCGCCTCAGCGCCGCGTGCGTTCAGAACGATGTCCACGCCCGCTTCCGCAAGGGCTTCGGCGCAGCCGCGCCCCAGACCCTTCGAACCCGCGCAGACCAGTGCCCGCTTCCCCCTGATGCCCAAATCCATATTTGCTCCCTTCAGACTGCAACGCACGGCCCGTCTCATGCGTTTGTCACCACTGTGCCGCATTTCCGCCGCCAGAGTGAACGCATTCTCCACTATCCTGCGGAGATAATTTACCCTCACCGCGCCGTGACGGAGACTGACGTGACGTTGAACGCCGATCTGAACGCCTCTCTGACCGATGCTGCGCATATTGTGCATGTCTTTGCGGCAGATGATCTTTTTGTCTCAGCCGGAGCCAACCACGGCGATGGCCTCGGGGAGCGAGAGACGCTGTGCGCGGGCGATATTTATGAGCTTGATTCGTCCGCCAGGCTGCTGCCCCTTGCACTCGCGCGTCCCGGGGTCAGCCGCACGGCGGCGCGGGGGCAAAAGATCGCGGCAGGCTCTCCCATCGGCGCGCCGGGGGATCCGGTGGTGCTCTCGGGGCGGTTGGTCTTTATGGCGCCCGACGGCCAGAAGGCGGATCTGCTGCTCATACGCTGCCACAGCGGCGGGCTGAGCGGTCCGGCTGCGCTTTATGTGCTGCCGCTCTCCCCCCTTGTGCCGCGCACGGAATATATGCTGCTGACGGCTGAGCCCGCGCCGCAGGATCTGCGGCTGGCTGATCTGTTGTGCCTCTCATTCCACCGCGGCACCCGCGTGATGCGGGCGGACGGAACCTCTGTGCCGGTTGAAACGCTGCGCCCCGGCGAGCGGCTTTTGACCCGGGATCACGGCGCCCAGGTGCTGCGCTGGATCGGCACCACCACGCTGCGGGCGCGGGGCAGTTTTGCGCCGGTGGTTGTGCCTGCAGGCACCCTTGGCAATGAGGGCGAACTGGTCGTCGGTCCGCACCAGCGGCTGTTTCTTTATCAGCGCGACCGGCTGCCCGGACAACGGAAGTCAGAGCTTCTGGTCCAGGCCCGCCATCTGGTTGATGATGAAAAAGTCTATGTGCGCGAAGGGGGTTACGCGGAATACTTCAGCCTGGTTTTTGACCGGCATGAGATCATCTATGCCGAAGGGATCCCGGTTGAAAGCCTGATGGTCAATGACGCGACCCTTGCCGCCATGCCCGCGCCCCTGCGGGCGGAGGTGGAATCCCACCTTCCCGGCCTCGTCCAGGAGCCGCATTTTGGCGAAACGGCGGGCGAAGCGCTGATCCCCGCCCTGCAAAGCCGGTTGCGCCCGGCTCAGAGGCCGAGGCTGCGGGTGATCAGATCAAGGGCGTGATTGCAGGCCGCAGCCCGCACCCTGTCCCGCCCCAAAGCGCCGAACTCGACCGTCTCGGTATGCAGTCCGCGCTGATCGGCCAGGCCGAAGCAGACCCGGCCTTCCGGTTTGAACTCTGATCCGCCCGGCCCGGCAATCCCGGTCACGGAGACCGCGATCCTGGCCCCGGCACGCGCCCTTGCCCCGGCCGCCATCTCCAGCGCGACTTCCTCTGAGACCGCGCCATAGCGTGTCAGGGTCTCAGGACTGACGCCCAGAAGCTCGGTCTTTGCCGCATTGGAATAGGTGACAAAGCCCCGCTCAAAGACATCAGAGGCACCGGGAACCGATGTCAGGGCAGCGGACACCATGCCCCCGGTGCAGCTTTCGGCGGTGGTCAGATGCGCACCCTGATCGCGGGCGGCTTCGATCAAAGCGGCAAGGCGGATGTCATCCATGAAGGACCGGCTCCAGCACAGCGTGATAAAGGCCCGCAAGGATGACCGATGCGATCCCGGCGAACAAGCCCGCCCAGAGATCATCGAGCATGACCCCCGCCGCATCACCGCGCCGGTCGGCCCGCCCCACAAGCCAGGGCTTGGTGATGTCAAAAAGCCGGAAGAGCACGAAGGGCACCACAAAGGCCGGCCAGGCCTCCAGCATTGACACCCCATGACGCCAGAGCGGCAGGGCCGTAAAGCACATCGCCAGCCACTGGCCCGCAACCTCATCGATCACGATCTCAGAAGGATCTTTGTCGGCCTGGCCCGCCACGGCCCGTGGCACGGCCCAGAAGCCCAGCAAAGTCACAAGTCCCACGCCCAGCGGCAGCAGCAGCGGGTGCAGCCCCTCAACGATCAGCACCCCAAGCACCAGGGCTGCAAGCGAGCCCCAGGTGCCAGGTGCCGGGCGGATCAGCCCGGTATAGCCGAAGGTGGTGATAAAGCGGATCATGCCCGCACCAGAAGGGCCGTCGCCTGAGAGGCGATGCCCTCTTCGCGGCCCGTAAAGCCCAGCTTTTCGGTGGTGGTGGCTTTGACGCTGATCTGCGCCACATCCACACCCATGATCTCCGCCAGCGCCTGGCGCATGGCCAGCTGATGCGGGCCGATCTTCGGGCGCTCACACATCAAAGTCACATCGCAGTTCGCCAGCTTATAGCCGCGTGCTGCCACCCGCTCCATGGCGTGGCGCAGGAAGATATGGCTTTCAGCCCCCTTCCACTGCGGATCTGACGGCGGGAAATGGGTGCCGATATCGCCCTCCGCCAGGGCACCATAGATGGCATCGGTCAGCGCATGCATGCCCACATCCGCGTCCGAATGCCCCAGCAGCGCCTTGTCATGCGGCAGTTTCACCCCGCAGAGCCAGACGTGATCCCCTTCGGTGAAGGCATGCACGTCAAAGCCGTTGCCCATGCGGATATCCATATCGCGTCCTTTCAGAATGCGCCCTGCCCGGTCGAAATCTTCGGGCCAGGTCAGCTTCAGATTATCTTCATCCCCATCCACGATCGCAATGGCAAGACCTGCATCCCGGGCCACCTGCACATCATCGGTCGCACCGCCCGGATGGGCGGCATGGGCGGCAGAGATTGCGCGATAGTGAAAGGCCTGGGGGGTCTGCGCGCGGTAAAGGCCCTCGCGGCTCTGCGTTCCGCTGACCAGGCCGCCGTCCCCGCGCCAGAGGCTGTCGGTCACCGCAAGCGCCGGGGCCGCTCCGGCGTGGCTTTGCAAAGCCTGCCGCAGCCTTGCGATCATCCCGGCACCGGGGAAAGGTCGTGCACCGTCATGGATATAGACATGCTCGGGAGCCTCTGCCTCCAGCGCTTTCAGACCGGCCTGAACCGAATCGGCGCGGTCAGGTCCGGTGGTGGCCACCAGGGTGCAGCCGCCGGGAATATCGCTGCGGTTCAGATCTTCGGGGTGCAGCACCAGCACGATCCTGGTCAGACCTGCTGCTCTCAGAGCGTCGACCGCATGGGCCAGGACCGGACGTCCCGCCAGAGCGCGCCATTGCTTTGGCACACCGCCGCCCATGCGGCTGCCCCGTCCGGCTGCGACAATAATGGCGGCCTCACGCATCCTCGCGCTCCTGTCCTGCGGCTTTGCGCCTGTGCTATGCTCTCGCTCGCGCCCTGTCCACCTCAGGCGGCTGGCAGAGCGCAGCCGAATTTTCGCGCGTCGCTCATTTTTCGTGCATTTGCCCGCTTTTTGCGCCAAATCTGCAGGCACTTGCCTGTAAAGCATGAAAAATCCCCCCGCTCCGCATGGACGACCCGGTCGTGCCTGCATACCCACAACCCATTCGCACAAGGATCAGGCAGTTGACCCTTTCTCTGGCAGACCTTCCGCTCGACCCGCCGGTCTTCCTCGCACCGCTTGCGGGGATCACGGATTTGCCGTTCCGGCGGGTGGTTTCGGGTTTTGGGGCGGGTCTGGTCGTCTCGGAAATGATCGCGAGCCAGGACGTGGTCCAGGGCCGTCCCCTGGCCCGCGCCAAGGCGGAACTTGGCTTTGGCGAAGCGGCCACTTCGGTGCAGCTGGCGGGGCGTGAGGCACACTGGCTGGCAGAGGCTGCGAAATACTGCGAAGGCCAGGGCGCGAAGATCATTGATTTCAACATGGGCTGCCCCGCCAAGCGGGTGACGGCGGCGGGCGGCAACGGAGCCTGCGGCTCGGCGCTGATGCGCGAACCCGACCACGCCATTTCGCTGATTGAAGCGGTGATCAAAGCCGTCTCGGTTCCGGTGACGCTGAAAATGCGGCTCGGCTGGGATGACGAGAGCCATAACGCGGCGGAGATTGCCCGTCGTGCCGAAGTCGCCGGTGTACAGATGGTGGTGATCCATGGCCGCACCCGCTGCCAGTTTTACAAAGGTAAGGCCGATTGGGCGGCAATTGCGCGGGTGAAAGAGGCCGTCTCGCTGCCGGTGATTGCCAATGGTGACATCACCTCTCCGGCAAAGGCGGCCGAGGCGCTGCGCCTGTCGCGCGCGGATGGCGTCATGGTCGGGCGCGGCGCTCAGGGACGCCCCTGGGTGCTGGCGGAGATTGCCCATGAGCTTTTTGGCGCACCTGCCCCGCAGATCCCGACCGGCGCGGCGCTCGCGGATCTGGTGGTGACTCATTATGAGGCCATGCTGAGCTTTTATGGCACTGAGCTGGCGCTGAAAGTCGCGCGCAAGCATCTCGGCTGGTATCTCGACGCCGCCGGGGCAGATCCTGTGCTGCGCGCAAAGGCTCTGACGCTCAATGAGCCTTCTGCCGTTATTTCCACCCTGGTGTCGGCCCTGCGCGATGCGCCGCACCCTGCCCCCGAAAGATACGCTGCATGACCCTGCCCGCCCCCGGCATCATCTGGGCTTCGCTCCCGGTTCCGGCTCTGCTGATCGAGCCTGACAATACTATTCGCGAAGTAAATCCGGCGGCGGAACTGTTCATGAATATGTCGCTGCGCGCGCTGAAGGGTCAGCCGCTGCTCGACATCCTGTCAATCGATGCGCCGCTCGATGAGGGGCTGGCGCGGGTGCGCAAAAATCAATCGGCGCTTTTTATCAATGACGTCGATGTCACCTCGGGCGACCGCCCGCCCGTGCAGTGCACGCTGCATGTGGCCCCGGTCCAGGATGCGCCCGAGACCCTTCTGGTGATGATCTCGCCGCGTGAGCTGGCCGATCGCCTCGGGCGCGGCACCGGTTCGCGCTCGGCGGCAAAATCCGCGATCGGCATGGCGGAGATGCTGGCCCATGAGATCAAAAACCCGCTTGCAGGCATCTCGGGCGCGGCACAGCTTTTGTCGATGGGCCTCTCGCCCGAGGATCAGGAACTCACCGAGCTGATTGTCGAAGAGACCCGCCGCATCGTCAAACTGCTCGAGCAGGTGGAGCAGTTCGGCAATACCCGTCCGCCGGAGTTCACCCCGGTCAATCTCCATGATGTGCTCGACCGGGCACGGCGCTCGGCCATGGTGGGCTATGCCTCGCATATGACCTTCGTTGAGGACTTTGACCCTTCGCTTCCTGCGGCTCTGGTCGACCCCGATCAGCTTTTGCAGGTTTTCCTGAACCTTCTGAAAAACGCAACCGAAGCGGCCGGCCCTGGTGGCGGCACGATCCGGCTGCGCAGTTTTTACGATCATGGCCTGCGGCTGCGCCGTCCCGACGGGACATCTCGCGCGCTGCCGCTGAACATCGAGGTGATCGATGACGGCCCCGGCATCGCGCCGGATATGCTGGCCAATGTGTTTGAGCCCTTCATTTCAGGGCGAACCAATGGCACGGGGCTGGGCCTCGCGCTGGTGTCCAAAATTATCTCAGACCACGACGGCTGGATTGCGGTAGATTCGGTGCCTGGCCGCACCGTCTTTCGCATCTCGCTGCCGATGGTGCCCAAAGCTGAAAGGAAAAGCTGATGGATGGCACGGTTCTGGTCGCTGATGACGACCGCACGATCCGCACGGTTCTGACCCAGGCGCTGACGCGCGCGGGCTGCAAGGTGCATGCCACATCCTCGCTGATGACGCTGCAGCGCTGGGTGGAGGAGGGCAAAGGCGATCTGGTGATCACCGATGTCATCATGCCCGACGGCAACGGCATTGAGCAGCTGCCGCGCATCTCACAACTGCGCCCCGAGCTTCCGGTGATCGTGATCTCGGCGCAAAACACCATTATGACGGCGATTCAGGCCACCGAGGCCGATGCCTGGGATTATCTGCCCAAGCCCTTCGATCTGCCGGATCTGATGAAACGCGCCGCCAAAGCGCTGGAGACGCGGCGCAAGCCTGCTTCGCGCCCCGTTGTCACCTCGATCACCCAGCCGCCGCGCGAAGTCGTTGACGATCTGCCGCTGGTGGGCCGCACCACGGCGATGCAAAGCCTTTACCGTCTGGTGGCGCGGGTGATGAACACCGATCTGCCGGTTCTGATCACCGGCGAAAGCGGCACCGGCAAATCGCTGATCGCCAAAGCGATCCATGATTTCTCAGATCGCCGCGAGCAGCCTTTCGTGGTCGCCCAGGCCGCTGATCTGGCCACGCCTGAGGGCATCGCCTCGCTGAAAACCCGGGCGCGTTCGGGCACCCTGGTGCTCGATGAGGTGGCCGATTACGATGAGGAAACTCAGGCCAGCCTCGTGCGGATGATCGACGGCTTTGGCGAAAGCGCGCCGCGCCTGATGGCCACGAGCCAGGTCGATCTGACCCGCCGCATTGAGGATGGCCAGTTCCGCCAGGCGCTTTACTACCGTCTCGGTGGTGTCACCATTCCGGTCCCGCCGCTGCGGGAGCGGGTCGAAGACATCCTGCTGCTGGCCGAGCATTTCCTTGGCCGCGCCAGCCGTGATGGCGCGCCGCCGCGCAATCTTTCTCCGGAAGCCAAAGAGCTGATGCGCGCCTATTCCTGGCCCGGAAACGTCCGCCAGCTGGAAAACACCATCCGGCGTCTGTCGGTCACCGCTTCGGGCGACGATATCAGCCGCGCCGATGTGGAGCTGGTGCTGGGCAATCAGCCTGCCGCCGAGCCGGCCCGGGGTGGTCCGGAGGGCGAAAAGCTCTCTGCCTCAGTTGCACGGCACCTGCAGCGCTATTTTGATCTGCACGGCGGTGCCCTGCCCCCTCCCGGCGTTTATCAGCGTATTCTGCGCGAAATTGAGGCGCCGCTGCTCGAAATCGCGCTGGATGCGACCGGTGGCAACCAGGCGCGCTGCGCGGATCTCCTGGGGATCAACCGCAATACCCTTCGCAAGAAGATCACGGATCTTGATATCCGCGTGACACGCCGGCGGAAGTTGATGTAAAACAGCAACAGGGGCGTTGCGAAGCGGTCTTACCCCGCGCGTCGCCCCGAAGATGTTGAGGTTTGCGCATTAGCGCCCCCCGGATATGCCAGGTCTCGCCCGGCTGTCTGTGGCCGGGAGGAGAGGGGCACAGGTGCAGGTGACGGCACTGCCAGGGTTCTGGGACCGTGTTTACGGCCTTATGCGGTCGCGCTCCGTGCGCACCACCTTCCAGCTCGGACTGGTGGTGCTGGGGCCATTGCTGGCCGTATTGACCTTTCTGGTCCTTGGCCCTTTCGGAGAACGCTCGATCTCGCGCTGGCTCAGGGCGGTGCTGCTGGCGGATATGGTCTATATCCTGCTGCTGGCGGCCCTGGTTCTGAACACGGTTCTGCGGGTTCTGGCGGGGCGGCGGGCGCAGCAGTCCGGCTCGCGGCTGCATCTGCGGCTCTCAGGCATCTTCGCCTTTGTGGCGCTGGTGCCCACCATTCTCATCGCAATTTTTGCGGTTCTGACGATCAATATCGGCCTAGAGGGCTGGTTTTCAGACCGGGTCCGCTCGGTCATCGGGGCCTCACGCTCGGCGGCTGAAGCCTATGAGGCAGAGCAGCGCCGCGCCCTCGTCGATGACACCACATCGCTCTCCTCGCGCCTCGGCCATGCGCGCCAGACCGGGATCGTCACCAATGACGGCGATATGCGGCTCTTTCTGACCCAGGAGCAGGCCCAGCTTCAGCGCGGCCTGCGCGAGGCATTTGTGATTGACGGCACCGGCGAGATCCGCGCCCGGGGCGAGCGTTCCTATCTCTTTGATTTTGAAAAGCCCACGCCTGAGGAACTGGCCCGCGCCATCAACGGCGAGACGGTGCTGATCCAGGACTGGCCGAACAACGAATTTCGCGTGCTCATGCTGCTGCCCGATCTGCTCGACCGGCTGATCTATGTCAGCCGCACGGTTGACGGCACGCTGCTGCGGCTTTTGGACGACACCCAAGAGAGCGTGCGGCTTTACAACCAGCTTGAAGCCGAGCGCGGGCGGCAACTCTTTCAGTTTGGCCTTCTCTACATCGGTTTTGCACTCATCCTGATCCTTGCAGCGGTCTGGATGGGACTTTGGATCGCAGAGCGCCTTGCCCGCCCGGTCGGCGAACTGGCAGGGGCTGTGGCCCGCGTCGGGAAAGGGGACTTTGATGTCCGCGTCGCCCCCACTCATTCCGGCGATGAGATTGCGCTTCTGGGCCACAGCTTCAACCGCATGGCGCGGCAGCTGAAACACCAGCATGAAGCGCTCAACCGCAATCACGCCGTCACCGAGGCGCAGCGGCGGCTCTTTGATTCCGTGCTGGCCTCCGTCACTGCTGGGGTGATCGGGCTTGATGCCGAGGGCCAGGTGGTCTTCCTCAACCGATCGGCCCGCCGTCTGCTGGATCTGCAGCAGGAGGATCAGGGCGGCCCCCTGGCGCTTCTGGTGCCGGAATTTGCCACGCTTTATCAGCATGCCCGCGAGAATGAGACCACGGCTCAGGAAGAGATCCGCCTGACCCGCAAAAACCGGATGGAGAGCCTGCTGGTCCGCATCGCGCCGCGCTTTTCGGATGAGAATATCGCCGAAGGCTATGTGGTGGCCTTTGACGATGTGACCGATCTTGTGACCGCGCAGCGGATGGCGGCCTGGGGGGATGTGGCGCGCCGCATTGCCCATGAGATCAAGAACCCGCTCACCCCCATTCAACTTTCCGCTGAGCGGATCCGCCGTCGCTTTGGCCCGAAGCTGGATGAAGAAAACTACGAGGCGCTGGAAAATCTGGTCGATGTGATCGTGCGCCAGACCGGCGATCTGCGCCGCATCGTCGATGAATTCTCTAAATTCGCCCGGATGCCGGTTCCCGAAACCCGCGACGAGAACCTGGTGAAACTGGTGCGCGATGCGGTGCTTTTGCAGGATGCGGGCCAGCCCGATGTGCACTTTGAAACCCGCCTGCCCGAAGAGCCGCTGACCCTGCCGCTCGACAGCACCATGATCGGCCAGGCCCTGACCAATCTTTTGAAAAACGCAGGTGAGGCCATTGTCGCCTTCCGCGACAAGGATGCGCCGCAGTCACATACGCCGTTGATTTTGATTGAACTGACCACCGAAGGCCCCTCTGCGGTCCTGCGGATTTCCGACAATGGCAGCGGCCTTCCTGAAGACCGCTCCAGCCTTTTTGAACCCTATGTTACCACCCGCGCGAAGGGCACCGGCCTTGGCCTGCCGATCGTGCGCAAAATCATTGAAGAACATGGCGGTACGCTGATGCTGGAGGATGCGCCCCTCATCGGGGGCACCGACCGGCCCGGCGCCATGGCGGTCATCCGCCTGCCGCTCGCGGTGGCTGCGCCCCGGCGCAGCCGTCACACACAATAAGGGAGACCCGTGATGGCCGATATTCTGATCGTTGATGATGAACGCGACATTCGCGAACTGATTTCCGATATTCTGAAGGACGAAGGCTATCAGACCCGTCTTGCCGCCAATTCGGACGAATGTCTGGAGGCGATTAACAGAGCACCTCCGGCGCTGATGATCCTTGATATCTGGCTGAAAGACAGCCGGATGGACGGGATTGATATCCTTAAAACCGTGCGGCGCGACAATCCCGGGGTACCGGTGGTTATCATCTCGGGCCATGGCAATATCGAACTCGCTGTGGCGGCGATCAAACAGGGCGCTTACGACTTCATCGAAAAGCCCTTCAATATCGACCAGCTTCTGGTGGTGGTCGCCCGCGCGATGGAAACCAGCCGCCTGCGCCGCGAAAACGTCGAGCTGAAGCGCAAGGATGTCACCGCTGCGGATCTGGTGGGCCAGTCCGCCGCCTTCCGCAGCCTGAAAAGCCAGCTTGATAAGGTGACCAAATCCAACGGCCGCGTCATGCTGACCGGCCCCTCGGGGGCCGGAAAAGAGGTGGCGGCACGCTACATCCACTCAAACTCCGCCCGGGCTTCGGGGCCTTTCGTCTCGGTCTCGGCCGCGATGATTGAGCCGGAACGGATGGAGGAGGTGCTCTTTGGCCGTGAGACGCCGGGCCGCGGGGTGGAAAAGGGCCTGCTGGAACTCGCGCATGGTGGCGTGGTCTATCTCGATGAGGTGGCCGATATGCCCACCGTCACCCAAAGCAAGATCCTGCGTGTTCTGGTCGATCAGACCTTTACCCGGGTTGGCAGCGCGGACCGTGTGCGGGTCGATCTGCGGGTGATCTCCTCCACTTCGCGCGATCTGCGTCAGGAAATCGCGGCAGGCCGCTTCCGTCAGGAGCTTTATGACCGGTTGAACGTGGTGCCGGTCCATGTCCCCGGGCTGAGCGAGCGACGCGAGGATATCCCGCTTCTGGCGCAGCACTTCATCGAGACCCTGCACAAAACCCAGGGCCTGCCGCTGCGTGAGCTGTCCTCTGAGGCCGAGGCGCTTTTGCAGACCATGCCCTGGCCGGGCAATGTGCGTCAGCTGCGCAATCTGGTCGAGCGGGTGCTGATCCTTGGCGAGAGCAGCGATCCGATCACCCCGCGCGAGCTTCAGGGGGAGAGCGAAACCGGCAGCGAAGAAGGACGGCTGAGCCTTGGCGGCCAGATCGCCACCCTGCCGCTGCGCGAGGCCCGCGAAGTTTTTGAGCGGGAATATCTGCTGACCCAGATCCAGCGCTTTGGCGGAAATATCTCGCGCACCGCAAGTTTTGTGGGGATGGAGCGCTCCGCCCTGCACCGCAAGCTGAAATCGCTTGGGGTCGTCACCGGCAAGGGCGGCAAAGACGAGGAAGAGTGACCTCGCAGGCTCTGAGACATGGAAAAAGGCGGGCTGAAAGGCCCGCCTTTTTCGTAACAAACGCCGCTCCGCGGCTCCGGCGGAGGGAACTTATGTTCTGCTCAGCCCACGGAGAGCAGACCAATGGCGCGGTCCTGACTGAGCAGCCAGAGCAGGAAGCGAACGGCCTTGCCCCGTGGGCTGGACAGATCAGGATCGTCCATCAGCAGTTTGCGGGCATCGCGCTGTGCGGTTTCCATCAATCCCGCCATCCGCTCGGGATCGGCCAGGCGAAAGCGCGGCAGGCCGGATTGCGCGGTGCCGATCAGATCACCCGCCCCGCGCATGGCCAGATCTTCCTCGGAGATCTTAAAGCCATCCTCGGTATCGCGCATGATCGACAGCCGCCGCTTCCCCGTCTCCGACAGCGGCGCCTGATAGAGCAGCAGGCAGCTTGAGGCCTCGGCCCCCCGCCCGACGCGACCACGCAGCTGGTGAAGCTGTGCCAGCCCGAAAGTCTCGGCCCGCTCAATCACCATGATGGACGCGGCCGGCACGTTCACCCCCACCTCGATCACCGTGGTCGCCACCAGCACCCGGGCGCGGCCTTCGACGAAATCCGCCATGGCGGCATCTTTCTGCGCCGTGGGCATCTGGCCATGCACCAGCGTCACAACCCCCTCGCCAAGCGCGGCCCGAAGATGTTGATACCGGTCCTCAGAGGCGGTCAGATCGGTGAACTCAGATTCCTCCACCAGCGGGCAGACCCAATAGGCCTGTTTCCCCTCAGCCACCGCGCGTTTGAGATGCGCGACCACCTCTTCCAGCCGCTCATCGGCCACCAGCGAGGTGCGGATCGGCTTGCGGCCCGGCGGCTTTTCATCCAGCACGCTGACATCCATATCGCCGTATTGCGCCAGCGCCAGCGAGCGCGGGATCGGCGTGGCGGTCATCACCAGCACATCGACCGCACGCCCCTTGGCCCCCAGTTCCATCCTTTGCGCCACGCCAAAGCGGTGCTGCTCATCGATCACGGCCAGACGAAGGTCGTGGAATTCCACGTCTTTCTGAAAGACCGCATGGGTGCCGACAAGAATGCCGATCTCACCTGCAGCAAGGGCCGCAAGCCGCGCCGTGCGCTCGGCGCCCTTGTCACGCCCGGTCAGCACCTCAAGGCGCAGTCCCGCCAGATCCGCGAGCGGCTTTAAGCCCTCATAATGCTGCCGCGCAAGGATCTCGGTCGGGGCCATCAGCACACCCTGTCCGCCCGCCTCAACCGCCGCCAGAAGCGCCAGAAAGGCAACGAGGGTTTTGCCTGAGCCCACATCTCCCTGCAAAAGCCGGTTCATCCGCACCGGGGCTGCAAGATCCGCGCGGATCTCTGCGACAGCGCGGCTCTGCGCCCCCGTTGGCGCATAGGGCAGTCCCCCGAGCACCTTCTCCGCCAGCCGCCCGTGACCTTTCGTCGAAATCCCCGGCTTTTTGCGGGCCTTTTGCCGCGCCAGAGCCAGCGTCAGCTGATGGGCGAACAATTCATCATAGGCCAGCCTGCGCCGCGCGGGCGCATCCGGTGACACATCCTCTGCCCCCTGTGGGTGGTGCTGCGCCTCAAGCGCCGCGCGCCAGGAGGGCCAGCCCTCGCGGGCCATCAGCGGACCATCGGCCCATTCGGCTGCCTCCGGGGCGCGGCTCAGCGCATCAAGCGCCGCCTTGCGGATCTGCTTCTGGCTCAACCCCGCCGTGGCGGGATAGACCGGCTCAAACTCGGGCAGATCATGGGGGGCGGCGGGGTCCAGGACATGGTCAGGATGGACCATCTGGGCCACCCCGTCGAAAAGCTCCACCTTGCCCGACACTAGCCTGCGCTCGCCCGGAGGGAACTGTTTCAGCGCGTAATCCGCACGCGGCCCAAAAAAAACCAGCGGAAACTCCACCGCCGCATCGCGCACCATAACCCGCGCCGGCCCGCCTTTGCGCCGGGCCGGGAAGTGGGCGATGATCTCCACCTCAACCGTGGCCACCGCGGGCGGCACCAGATCGGCAATCGTGGCGCGGCGGCGGCGGTCGATCACCGAATGGGGCAGCAGATACAGAAGATCCCGCGGCAGGGTGACGGAAAGCGCATCGAAAAGCTTTGCCGTCTTCTCTCCCACCCCCGCCAGCGAGGTGAGATCGGCAAAGAGCGGAAAGAGCGCCTCCGGACGGCTCATCCGCCGATCATCTCCAGCCAGCTGTCTTCATCAAGCACGGTGACGCCAAGCTCCGCCGCTTTGGTGGCTTTGGACCCTGCCCCCGGCCCTGCGACCAGATAGTCGGTCTTCGCCGAGACCGAACCCGCCACCTTCGCGCCCAGGCTTTCGGCCCGCGCTTTGGCTTCGGCCCGGGTCATGCGTTCCAGCGTGCCGGTGAAAACCACGGTTTTTCCTGCGACGGGGCTGTGGCTGGCGCGTTCCTCCGGCGGCTCAATCGTCAGATGCGAGAGCAGCCGCTCAATCGAGGCGCGCTCTTCGGGCTGCGAGAGCGTGGTGACCAGCGAGGTGGCGAGCACCGCGCCGATCCCCTCAATGGCCATCAGATGCTCCCAGGCCTGACGGGCCTCCGGCGCGATTGCGGGCTCAGCCGCCCAGACCTTATCACGCACCGCCTTCACCGTGGCGCGGCGGCCTGACCCTTGGGCCTCGGCGCGCTCATGGGCCTCTGCCTCATCGGCCAACAGATGACGCTCGGCTGCCGGGCGGGCGGTGTCGACCGTCTCGGCCAGCGCGTCCCAGGTGCGGAAATGCCGGGCCAGATCGTTTGAGGCCACCTCCCCCAGATGCCGGATGCCAAGCGCAAAGAGGAAGCGCCCGAAGCCGATGGTTTTGCGTGCGCGGATCGCCGCAAAAAGCGCCTCAGAGCTTTTCTCACCAAAGCCGTCGCGGTTCTTCAGCCGCGTCAGCCCCTGGCCGTCCCGCGCCTCCAGCGTGAAAATATCGGCAGGCTCGCGGATTGAGAGTGTGGCATCCCCAAAGAACATCTCGATCTGTCTGGTGCCCAGACCCTCAATGTCAAAGGCCGCGCGGGAGACGAAATGCTTCAGCTTCTCCACCGCCTGGGCCGGACAGATCAGCCCGCCCGAGCAGCGGCGCACCGAATCCCCCGGCTCGCGGATCGCAGGGCTGCCGCATTGCGGGCAGGTCTCGGGGAAGACATAGGGCACGCTCTCCGCCGGGCGCTGCGCCAGATCCACATCGGCGATCTTCGGGATCACATCCCCCGCGCGGTAGATCTGCACGAGATCGCCCGGGCGGATGTCGCGGCCCTCACGGATCGGCGCCCCGCGGCTGTCGATTCCGGCGATGTAATCTTCATTGTGAAGCGTGGCATTGGAAACCACCACACCGCCCACCGTTACCGGCGTCAGCCGCGCCACCGGCGACAGCGCCCCGGTGCGGCCCACCTGAATGTCGATCCCCTCAAGCCGCGTCCAGGCCAATTCGGCGGGAAATTTATGCGCAATCGCCCAGCGGGGCGTTGTGGCGCGAAAGCCCAACCGCGCCTGCAGGCTCAGGTCATTGACCTTATAGACCACCCCGTCGATGTCATAGCCAAGCCCGGCCCGCTCAGTGCCGATGCGGCGGTAGTGATCGAGCATCTCTGCCGCCGAATGGCAAAGCCGCGTCAGCGGATTGGTCTGAAAGCCCAGTTCGGCCAGGCGGGCGATCGCCCCATATTGCGTATCGGAAAGCGGCTGCGACAGCGCCCCCCAGGCATAAGCAAAGAAACGCAAAGGCCGCGCAGCAGTGATCTTTGCATCAAGCTGACGCAGGCTTCCCGCTGCGGCGTTGCGCGGATTTGCAAAGGTTTTATCGCCCTTTGCCGCCTGGGCTTCATTCAGCGCAAGAAAGTCGGCGTGGCTCATATAGACCTCACCGCGCACTTCCAGCACATCGGGTGCGCCGCTCAGGCTCTGCGGAATATCCGCGATCTGACGCGCATTGGCGCTGACATTCTCACCGGTCTCTCCATCGCCCCGGGTTGCCGCATAAACCAGCTGCCCCCCCTCATAGCGCAGCGAGAGGCTGAGCCCGTCAATCTTCGGTTCTGCGGTGAACGACAGCCCGCCCGAGAGGCCAAGGAAGCGCGACACGCGCTCACTGAAGTCCTGAACATCGCCATCCTCAAAGGCGTTCTCCAGGCTCAGCATCGCAACTTCGTGGCGGATCTTGCCAAAGCCCTCTGCCAGCGGTCCGCCCACCTTCGCAGTGGGGCTCTCCGCGGACGCGAGGTCCGGAAAGGCCGCCTCCAGCTCCCGCAGGCGGCGTTTCAGCCCGTCATATTCCGCGTCCGTCATCTCCGGCGCATCATCGCGGTGATAGGCGACATCGGCCGCAGTGAGGCGCGCGGCCAGATCCTGCCACTCCGTCCTTGCGTCATCAGGGCCTTTCGGCAGGGTATCGGACATGTCACGCTCCGCAGTCACTTTGCACCAGTTTTAGGCCCGGCGCGCGTGAAAG
Organism: Falsigemmobacter intermedius; assembly: GCF_004054105.1. Taxonomy (GTDB): domain Bacteria; phylum Pseudomonadota; class Alphaproteobacteria; order Rhodobacterales; family Rhodobacteraceae; genus Wagnerdoeblera; species Wagnerdoeblera intermedia. Next base: position 113,438 of record NZ_SBLC01000006.1, on the reverse strand, counting down.
AAAAGCACCACAGGCCCCCTCCCCCTGCCACCTCAGGAGACCAGGCTGCAGCGGCAGAGACCTGCGGCATTTTGCCATGGCCGCCCTCTCAGCGATCCGCTAAGACTGCATAAAAATTATGCAACTCAGATCGGGAGGCAGGGCATGCAGGAATGGCTGGTGCTGATTGGCGCAGGATTTGCGGCGGGTGTTCTCAACGCCGTCGCCGGAGGCGGGACCTTCCTCAGCTTTCCCGCCCTCGTCTGGGCCGGGGTCCCGCCGATCACCGCCAATGCCACCGCCACCCTCGCGGCCCTTCCGGGCTATCTGAGCAGCTCCTGGGGATTTCGCCACGACCTGCAATCCGGCGGCGCCCTGCCGCTCCGGCACCTCCTCATTCTCTCAGCCCTCGGCGGCGTGATCGGCGCGATCCTGCTGGTCATTACCCCGGCCAGTGTCTTCACCGGCATCGTTCCCTGGCTCTTGCTGGCAGCGACGCTGCTCTTTGCCTTCGGGCCGCAACTGATGGAGAGGCTGCGCCGGGCCGGTGCCGCTGAGGCGGGCTGGCTCACCTCCGCGCTCCTGCTGCTCGCGGTGGCGATCTACGGCGGCTATTTCAACGGCGGGCTGGGGATTGTGCTGCTCGCGGCCTTCACCCTCTTGGGCTTTCGCAATCTCCATGCCATGAACGGACTGAAAAGCGTGGTCTCCTCGGTGCTCTCCGTGGTCTCAACCGCAACCTTCATCCTGGCGGGGATCATCGACTGGCAGGCCGCGCTGCCCCTGGCTCTGGCCTCCGCGCTCGGCGGCTATCTCGGTGCACGCCTCAGCCGCCGCATCACAAACACCACCCTGCTGCGGGGCTTTGTGACCCTTGTAGGCGCGGTGATGACGGTGATCTTCTTCCTCAGACAGACGAATTTCGGCGCCTGAGCGCGCGCCCGTGCCGTCCCAAAAGTCAGAACCTCCCCGGCCTTCTGTGGCCCATTCGCGACACTTCGGCACGCCGGACAGTTCTGCAGCAGGCGCGGGGTGTCGAAGACTTGAAGAAAATGCAGATCCTTCTTAGATGCCCCGCACGGCCCGTATCAACCGGGTGTTTTGCAGAGATGAACGCATCATGAGCAGCAATCAGAGCCAATCGGGCAGCCGCCAGCCCGCCGCCCCCGCCCCGCAGCAACAGGGCTCGCAGACCGGCTCCGGCCAGCAGCAGCAGGGAAGCACCCGCTTCACCGACTGGGCCTCGATCTGAACGACTGACGCGCGCCGCTTCCGGCGCGCTTCGCATTTCAGGCCAAAGCTGCGCCCTCTTGCATGCCCCCTCAGCCAGCGGCACTCTGCGCCCATGAGCGGCACAGCGATCTCTTCGATTAAAAACCTCGGTCCCGCCTCTGAAGCGGCCTTTCTTCGCGCGGGCGTCCCCGACGCCGAAACTCTGCGGGAGATCGGCGCCGATGAGGGCTACCGGCGCCTGTTACAATCCGGACAGCGTCCGCATTTCATCAGCTATTACGTGCTTCACATGGCTCTCCAGGGCCGCCCCTGGAATGACTGCCGGGGCGCAGAGAAAGCGGCCCTGCGTCGCGCCTTCGACGCCCTCGTCGCCACCACAAAAGATCCCTCCGCCGAAGGCCTGCCCCGCGCGCTGGCCATGGCGCTCGACTTCTACGGCATCCGCGCCTGAGGAGCCGCGACAGCATCCCGCCCGCCCCGGCACAAACGCTTAACCGCCCATCCCCTGCTTTGGCTTTTCCAAATACTCCCGGGGGTGCGGGGGCAGGCAGCCCCCGCGAGGCTGCCCCAAAAAACCACCCCAAAGATCAGTCCATCCCCAAAGCCACACCAGAGCCCGGGCAGAGGCATCCGCCCCACCCGGCGGCCACACATAAGAAAAAGGCCGCCTCTCTAAGGCGGCCTTTCCCGATACTCAGCTCAAAGGCGGCAATCAGCCAACCAGTTCGAGGCCCGAGAAGAAGAAAGCAATTTCGCGCGCTGCAGCAGCTTCGGAATCCGAGCCGTGAACCGAGTTTTCGCCAACCGAGAGCGCGAACTCTTTACGGATGGTGCCCTCATCGGCGTTCGCCGGGTTGGTTGCGCCCATGACTTCACGGTTTTTCAGGATGGCGCCTTCGCCTTCCAGAACCTGAACGACGACCGGCTCAGAGACCATGAATTCGGTCAGTTCGCCGAAGAAGGGACGCTCTTTGTGCTCAGCGTAGAACTGACCGGCTTGTGCCAGGGTCAGCTGGATGCGCTTCTGAGCGACGATGCGCAGACCGGCTTCTTCGAATTTCGCGTTGATCTTGCCGGTCAGGTTGCGCTTGGTTGCGTCCGGCTTGATGATCGACAGGGTGCGTTCGATGGCCATGATGCCCTCTGAAATATCTGGAGAGAACCGCGCCCCATGCGCAGCTCCTTGCGCGGCCCTGCTAGCATGGCAAAGCCCGCTTGGAAAGAGAATGCCGCGCGAAATGCGAAGGCGGCCTCACAGAAACCGGGCCTGCGCACTGCATCAAACCCGAAGGCCCGCAAAGGCCCGGACGAACAAAAGGGCAGACAGATAAAAAAAGACCCGCCAGAGGCGGGTCGCTTAAAAAGTTCAATCTCAAAGTCCCTTACGGGCAGCGGCACTATGGGAAATTCACCGGCAAAAGCGCCCCCACCAGATGGGGGAGGCCCTCAGAAAACATGCTGCTTTGCCCGCGACAGCGAAAATCCGTGGCCTGCACTGTTGCGGCAGGTCATGCCACTGCGCTCAGAGGTGCACCAGACGCCGCCCAGATTGATGCTCTCGCCATAGTTCAGCACCCGCGCCCGGCGGTTGACGATGGTATCGCCGTGACAGGCCACCTCACCGCGCCCGCGGGCATCCACATAGAAGGCCTGCCCGTAATCGAGATCGCAGTCTTTGGGGCGCCTGCGATGGGTGAGAGTGCCCTCAATGATGTCGCAGCGGACATTCTGCGGCTCTTCATATTCCTGCATCACGCAGTGAATATTGCCCGAAGGCGCCTGAAAATTATGCTCACCGCTGCCGGCAAAGAGGGGCCCTGCCAGAAAGCCAAGGGTGATCGGGACCAGAGAAGCCGAAAGAAAACGCATGATCTGTGCCTGTCAAAAGGAATGCCTCAGAGAAGGTCTGCGAGATCCCATTGACAAGCCCCCCTCAGAGGGGCAGGCCATGAGCATGTTGCGCATTGATGACCTCACCTATTCCGTCGAAGGCCGCCCGCTCTTTGAAGGGGCCTCCGCCACCATTCCCACCGGCCATAAGGTCGGCCTTGTCGGCCGCAATGGTGCGGGCAAAACCACGCTCTTCCGGCTGATCCGGGGCGAGCTTGCGCTGGAAAGCGGCGCGATCAGCATCCCGGCCCGCGCCCGCATCGGCGGTGTGGCTCAGGAAGTCCCCTCAAGCTCGACCTCGCTGATCGACACGGTTCTGGCCGCCGATACCGAGCGTGCAGAGCTGATGGCCGAGGCTGAAACGGCGACCGATCCGGCGCGGATCGGTGAAATCCAGACCCGTCTGGCCGATATTGACGCCTGGTCGGCAGAAGGACGGGCCTCGGCCATTCTGCGGGGCCTCGGTTTTGACAATGACGCCCAGAAGCGGCCCTGCTCGGATTTCTCGGGCGGCTGGCGGATGCGGGTGGCGCTGGCGGGTGTGCTTTTTGCCCAGCCCGATTACCTGCTGCTCGACGAGCCGACCAACTACCTCGACCTCGAAGGTGCGCTCTGGCTGGAAAGCTATCTGCAGAAATACCCCCATACCGTGCTGATCATCAGCCACGACCGCGGCCTTCTGAACCGCGCGGTCACCGGGATCCTGCATCTCGACAGCAAAAAGCTGACCTATTGGCAGGGCAACTACGACCAGTTCGCCCGCCAGCGGGCCGAACGCATCGCCGTTCTGACCGCAGAGGCGCGCAAACAGGATGTGCGCCGGGCGCATCTGCAAAGCTTCGTCGACCGCTTCCGCGCCAAGGCCACCAAGGCCGCTCAGGCGCAAAGCCGTCTGAAGATGCTGGAAAAGATGACGCCGATCACGCCTCCTGAAGAGGCGAAAAAGCAGGTCTTCACCTTCCCTGAGCCGGAAGAACTCTCGCCGCCGATCCTCAACCTTGAGGGTGTCTCCGTCGGTTATGACGGCAGGGCGATCCTGAAGGGTCTGAGCCTGCGGATCGATCAGGATGACCGCATCGCGCTGCTGGGACGCAACGGCGAGGGGAAATCCACCCTCTCGAAACTGCTCGCCGGAAAACTTCCCGCGATGTCGGGCAACCTCACCCGCAGTTCAAAACTGCGGATCGGCTATTTTGCCCAGCATCAGGTGGATGAGCTTTATCTTGATGAGACGCCGCTTCAGCATATTCAGCGCCAGCGTCCTGAAGAGCATCAGTCGAAACTCCGTGCCCGTCTTGCAGGTTTCGGCCTGACCGCCGATCAGGCAGACACAGAGGTGAAGCGCCTCTCCGGCGGACAGAAAGCGCGGCTCTCACTGGTGCTGGCAACGCTCGATGCGCCGCATCTGCTGATCCTCGACGAGCCGACCAACCACCTTGATATCGAAAGCCGCGAGGCGCTTGTTGAGGCGCTGACCGCCTATACCGGTGCGGTGATCCTTGTCAGCCACGATATGCACCTGCTGGGTCTGGTCGCAGACCGGCTGTGGCTGGTGAAAGGCGGCAGCGTTACGCCCTATGGCAAAGACCTTGACGCCTACCGCGCCGAGCTTCTGGACCGCGAGAGCAGCCCTGCCCCGGCCCGGCCGGAAAAAGCAGCCCCCGCCCGGGTGAAGCCGTCACGCGAAGTCATTCTCGCCCTGCGTGCGGATCTGCGTAAAGCCGAAGAGCGGGTCGCGAAGCTTGAGGAGATGCGTACAAAAGTGGCTGACAAACTCGCCGATCCAGGCCTTTATGAAGAGGCCGGCATCCATGAGCTGGAAGGCTGGAACCGCAAATTCGCGGAAATCGAAGAAGCCATGATCCGCGCTGAGGGCCTTTGGCTGGAAGCCCAGGAGAAGCTCGACGAGGCCGAGAGCTGAGCGGGCCGCTGTAACAGGAACGACCGTCGGAGGACCCGTGATCGACGCCACCTTTCTTCTGACGGTTTTTACAACGCTGATTGTGATCCTTGATCCGATCGCGCTGGCGCCGCTCTTTATCCCGCTGACGGCGGGAATGAGTTCTGCGCGGCGCCGTCAGGTCGCCATCCGGGCCTGCCTGACGGCGGCAGGGATCCTGACGGTTTTCGCGCTGATCGGCGACGGGCTGTTGCGACTGACCGGCATTTCGCTGCCCGCCTTTCGGGTGGCCGGCGGCGTCCTTTTGTTCCTCACCGCCCTCGACATGCTTTTTGAGCGCCGGACCCAGAGGCGTGAGAACAAGGTCGATGAAAAGACCCATGAGGCCGATCATTCCGATCACGACGACCCTTCGGTCTTTCCCCTGGGGATCCCGCTGATCGCAGGCCCCGGGGCGATTGCCTCGATGATCCTTCTGATCTCGCAGGGCGGCGGCGACTGGGCCGCCTTCCTGGTGGTCGAAGGGGTCATGCTTGGGGTGATGTTTCTGTGCTTCCTCAGCCTCCTCGCTGCCGGTGCGGTTGAGCGGTTGCTGGGCCGCACCGGGACCCTGGTGGTGACCCGGCTTCTGGGGATGCTGCTGGCTGCGCTGGCCATTCAGTTCATCATTGATGGCATCAAAGGCTCGGGCCTTCTGGACTGAACCGGCGCAAGGGGGCCCTGCCCCCTGACCCCCGGAGTATTTTTGAAAACCCAAAGTCAAACACGCCGGGCCGCGCGGCCGCACTTGCCCTGAGAGGCCCGGGCCGCTAAGGGGGCGCTATCTGCAGCTTTACCCCCGAGAGGCCCGCGATGATCCCGCGTTATTCCCGCCCCGATATGGTTGCCATCTGGTCGCCCGAGACCAAATTCCGCATCTGGTACGAAATCGAAGCGCACGCCTGTGACGCCCAGGCCGAGCTGGGGGTGATCCCGAAAGAGAACGCTGAAGCCGTCTGGAAAGCGAAAGACGTCCAGTTTGATGTTGCGCGTATCGATGAAATCGAAGCTGTGACGAAACATGATGTCATCGCCTTTCTGACGCATCTGGCTGAACATGTGGGCTCCGATCAGGCGCGTTTCGTCCACCAGGGCATGACCTCATCGGACGTTCTTGATACCACGCTGAACATCCAGCTGGTGCGGGCTGCAGATCTTCTGCTTGCAGGCATGGACCGCGTTCTGACCGCGCTGAAAACCCGCGCCTTTGAGCATAAAGACACCGTCCGCATCGGTCGCAGCCACGGCATTCATGCCGAGCCGACCACCATGGGGCTGACCTTCGCGCGTTTCTATGCCGAGATGGCCCGCGGCCGCAGCCGCCTTGTTGCAGCACGCGAAGAGATCCGCACCGGCGCGATTTCAGGCGCGGTCGGCACTTTCGCCAATATTGACCCCTATGTTGAAGACTATGTCTGCAAGCAGCTGGGCCTTGAGCCTGAGCCGGTCTCGACCCAGGTGATCCCGCGTGACCGCCACGCGATGTTCTTCGCAACGCTCGGCGTCATCGCCTCGTCGATTGAAAATATCGCCATCGAAATCCGCCACATGCAGCGCACCGAAGTCCTCGAAGCCGAAGAGTTTTTCTCACCCGGCCAGAAAGGCTCTTCGGCCATGCCGCATAAGCGCAACCCGGTACTGACTGAAAACCTGACCGGCCTTGCGCGCCTCGTCCGTATGTCGGTCATTCCGGCGATGGAAAACGTCGCTCTCTGGCATGAGCGTGACATCTCGCACTCCTCGGTAGAGCGCGCAATCGGCCCCGACACCACCATCACCCTCGACTTCGCTCTGCACCGTCTTGCCGGCGTCGTGGAAAAGTTGGTGATCTACCCGGACAACATGCTGAAGAACATGAACAAGTTCAAAGGTCTTGTCATGTCGCAGCGCGTGCTCCTGGCCCTCACTCAGGCGGGCGTATCGCGCGAAGACAGCTACCGTCTGGTGCAGCGCAACGCGATGAAAGTCTGGGAACAGGGCGCTGACTTCAAGACGGAGCTGCTTGCAGACCCGGAGGTCACCGCAGCCCTCAGCCCGGCCGAAATCGAAGAAAAATTCGACCTCGGCTATCACACCAAACATGTCGACACGATCTTCCGCCGCGTCTTTGGCGCCTGATCAAAGAAAGGCCGCGCTCACCGCGCGGCCTTTTTCTCAACTTTGGCTTTTCTTAAATACTCATCTTCCCACCGCGACGGCGTGAAAAAGGTCCGCCGTAAAGGCTTATTCTTCCTCTGCCGCCAGACGCTCTTCCCAGCGTCCGCGATACCCGGTGGCCACCACGAATTTCTCCGAGCTGTCCGACCGGCTTGACGGCGGCTTCATGTGCTGCACCTTCTCGAAGTTGCGCTTCAGCGTCGCCTGAAGATCACCCTCTGCCCCGCCGGCAAGCACTTTGGCCACGAATGTTCCGCCGAGTTCCAGCACATCAAAGGCAAACTCTGCCGCGTGCTCACAAAGCGTGATGATGCGAAGGTGGTCGACCTGACGGTTGCCCGAGGCCGATGCCGCCATGTCCGACATCACCACATCGGCCTTGCCGCCAAGCCAGGTTTTGACCTGCTCATCAGCGCCGTCTTCAAGAAAATCAAGCTGATAGACCTGCGCCCCCGGGATCGGCTTCACTTCCTGAAGGTCCACCCCGAGAATCGTCCCCATCAGCTTGTGTTTCTGCTCGCCCAGCGAATTGACCCGCTGAACGGCGACCTGGCACCAGCCCCCCGGCGCACAGCCAAGGTCCACCACCCGCGCTCCCGGCTTCAGGAAGCCGAATTTATCGTCCAGTTCCATGATCTTATAGGCCGCGCGACCGCGATAGCCGTCACGCTTGGCGCGGATGACATAAGGGTCGTTCAACTGCCGCTCCAGCCAGAGCGTCGAGGAGAGCTTGCGTCCCTTTGCGGTTTTCACCCGAACCCGCAGATCGCGCTGGCCGCGCCCGGAGGATTTCTTCTCAGTCATCTTTACAATCCGTGTTCGAGAACGCCGTCAGCGCTCATCTGAGCAAATAGAAGTCCCTCGCGCAGGCCGCGATCGGCGACAGAGAGCCGGTCGGTCGGCCAGCAGCGCATGAGGGCCTGAAGGATCGCCGCACCCGACATGATCAACGCATGACGGTCGCGTCCGATCCGCGGATCCGTGCGCCGACCTTCCGGTCCCAGCGAGAGATAGTCTTTGATCACCGTGTCGATCTGCGCTGAGGTCATCAAAAGCCCGTCGACTTTGGTGCGGTCATATCGCCGCAGCCCCAGCCAGCTCGCAGCCACAGTGGTGATGGTGCCCGAGGTCCCGATGATCTGAAACCCCTCGCGTTTCTGCTGCGCCGAATAGGGCGAGAAACTCGCAAGCTGCTCTTCAAAAAACCAGCTCATCAGCGCAAACCGCGCAGAGTCGCTTTCCACATCACCAAACTGCTCGCGCAGCGTGGCCACCCCCAGCGGCACCGAAATCCAGTCCACGACCCGCGGCTCGGGCCGGGTGCCGGTGCGCTTGAAATTCATCGAAAAGCGCATCAGCGCCGCCGGACGTTCCGCCGGTTCCAGCTCTGTCAGATCAAGCCAGACCAGTTCGGTCGAGCCGCCGCCGATATCGACGACCAGCAGCTGCTCGGTCCGGGGCTGGACGAGCGGCGCACAGGAGACCACGGCAAGCCGCGCCTCCTCCTCTGCCGGGATCACCTCAAGCGACAGCCCCGTCTCGCGACGGATCGTGCGCATGAATTCACGCGAATTGCTGGCACGGCGACAGGCCTCGGTTGCGACCAGCCGCATGCGGCGCACGCCATGCGCTTCGAGCTTCTTCTGACAGATGCGCAGAGCCTGAACCGTCCGCCCCATCGAGGCACGGCTGAGCCGCCCGGAACTTTCGAGCCCCGCGCCGAGTTGGACCGTCTTGGAAAAACTGTCCACAACGCTGAACTGGTTGCCCTTGGGACGGGCAATCAGCATGCGACAACTGTTTGTGCCAAGATCAAGCGCCGCATAAAGCGGAGCCGGCTCGGCTTTCTTATGGGTGCCGGACGATTCGACCGGCCGGGCCCTGCCTTTCAGCACGACCTCTGCATTCGGGAACGCGTCCGCACCCTGGGGACGCTGGGGCGTCATTTCCGCCCTCCGATATCTGGTTGACACAAAAGTAGTCTCAGCGCCCGTCCTGCGCAAGGGCTGATCCGGGACGCGGTCGCCTGCGTCCGGATGAAACCTGCGGCGATGCGTTGCACCGGGCGTCAATTCGGGCTAATGCGCGGCCAACCCTGACGGAGGCTGCCATGAGCGCGACGAACACTGGTCTGACCTATGCCGATGCCGGCGTGGATATCGATGCAGGAAATGCTTTGGTGGAGCGGATCAAACCCGCCGCAAAGCGCACTTCGCGCTCGGGCGTGATGGGGGGGCTTGGCGGCTTCGGGGCGCTCTTTGACCTCAAGGGCGCGGGCTATAAAGACCCGATCCTGGTCGCTGCGACCGATGGCGTCGGCACCAAACTGCGCATCGCGATCGACACCGGTAATGTTGATACCATCGGCGTCGATCTGGTCGCCATGTGCGTCAACGATCTGGTCTGCCAGGGCGCAGAGCCGCTGTTCTTCCTTGATTACTTCGCCACCGGCAAGCTGGAGCTGGATCAGGCGACCCGCATCATCACCGGCATCGCTGCAGGCTGCGAAGCTTCGGGCTGCGCGCTGATCGGCGGTGAGACGGCGGAAATGCCGGGCATGTATCACAAGGGCGATTTTGACCTTGCAGGCTTTGCGGTCGGCGCGATGGAGCGCGGCTCGGACCTGCCGCGCGATGTCTCGGAAGGCGATGTGATCCTCGGCCTCGGCTCGAACGGCGTGCATTCGAACGGCTATAGCTTCGTGCGCAAAGTGGTTGAGCTTTCGGGTCTTGGCTGGGAGGCGACCTGCCCCTGGGATGAGACCCAGACCCTCGGCGCTGCCCTGCTCGCTCCGACCCGTCTTTACGTCAAACAGGCGCTCGCAGCGGTGCGTGCAGGCGGCGTGAAGGGTCTGGCGCATATCACCGGCGGCGGCATCACCGAAAACCCGCCGCGCGTCCTGCCTGAGGGGCTGGCCTGCGCGATCAATCTTGATGCCTGGACCCTGCCCCCGGTCTTCCGCTGGCTCGCAGAGACCGCGAAGATGACCGAGGCTGAGCTTCTGAAGACCTTTAACTGCGGCATCGGCATGATGCTGGTTGTGGCCCCCGAAAAAGCAGAGGCCATCGCAGCCCTGCTGGCAGAGGCCGGTGAGCAGGTCTTCACCCTTGGCACCATCGTGAAAGCGGACGAAAGCGGTCACGGCGTGGTCTATTCCGGCCGTCTTCTGTGAAAAAGCGCGTCGCTCTTCTGATCTCGGGGGGCGGATCCAATATGGTCCGCCTCATTGAGGATATGCAGGACGAAGACCACCCCTGCACAGCGGTTCTGGTCGCCTCAAATGATCCGAATGCAGCCGGTCTGGCGAAGGCGGCCGCTTTTGGCGTTCCGACCGCTGCGGTCGATCACAAACCCTTTGGCAAAAACCGCGCCGCCTTTGAGGCGGAACTGCTGAAGCATATTGAGGCCGCGAACCCCGATATCGTGGTGCTGGCCGGTTTTATGCGGGTGCTGACGGCGGATTTCGTGCAGCGCTTTGAAGGGCGGATGCTGAATATACACCCGTCTCTTCTGCCGAAATACCCCGGGCTTCACACCCATGCCCGCGCGATTGAGGCCGGTGACACCGAGGCGGGCTGCACCGTTCATGAGGTCACGGCGGTGCTCGATGACGGCCCCCTGCTGGGTCAGGCGCGGGTTCCGGTGGAACCGGGCGACACCGCGGAAACGCTGGCAGCACGCGTGCTCAGGGCCGAGCACAGGCTTTATCCGGCGGTGCTGCGGCGTTATGGCGCGGGCGATAAAAGCCGCATCGATCTGTGAAGAAAAAGGCCGGGCGATTGCCCGGCCTCTTTTATTTTTCCTCTTTGGCGGCACGGGCCTCGGAGGCCGCTTTCATCCGTGCCAGCATCTCATCGCGTGAGCTGCGGCCGCCGGGCGGGTTTTTCTTGCCGCTTGCGGTCTTATCGATAAAGCGGGCCTCTTTGCTGTGTTGAGCCGGGCCGCCCGATTTGCTGTAATCCATCGTCGCACACTCCTGCACAGGACCAAGGCATTCCTTTAGTCCCGCGCAGCCCCTGCCCGCAAGCCCGCTTCGCGGCAAATGCGCCGCATGGCTTTCGGAAATGAACGGATTTGCCGCGCCCGGTCTTTTCATTTTGCAGCCTCAGGCGTAAGGCGGGATCAGTTGTGGCGGGTTCCTGCCGCAGATTCCGGCACTCCTGAGCGGGATATCCCCGCAGCCAAGAGGACAGATGCAGATCATTACCACCACCCAGGCGCTCGCTGCTTTTTGCGAAAAAGCCAAAGCGCAGCCCTATGTGACCATCGACACCGAGTTTTTGCGAGAGCGCACTTATTGGGCAAAGCTCTGCCTGATCCAGGCAGCCCTGCCCGGAGCCGAGGGCGAGGCCGTGCTCATCGACCCCATCGAGGGGCCGGAGATGTCGCTGGAGCCCTTCTATGATCTGCTGCGTCACAAGGAGACGGTGAAGGTCTTTCACGCCGCCCGCCAGGATCTGGAAATCTTCTTCACGGAAGGCAAAGTCTTCCCCGATCCGCTCTTTGACACCCAGGTTGCGGCGATGGTCTGCGGCTTTGGTGAACAGGCGGGCTATGAGACGCTGGTCAAAAAGATCTGCAAGGCCGATCTGGACAAAACCTCACGCTTCACCGACTGGTCGCGCCGTCCGCTGACCCGCGCGCAGCAGGATTATGCTCTGGCGGATGTGACCCATCTGCGCTTCATCTACGAATATCTGGCCGCGCAGCTGGTCAAAACCAACCGCATGGCCTGGGTTCAGGAAGAGCTGTCAATCCTCACCGATCCGGCGACCTATACGGTCACCCCCGAAGATGCCTGGATGCGTGTGAAAACCCGCACCAGCTCGGGCCGATTCCTTGCGGTGGTGAAGGAGCTGGCGCGCTTCCGCGAGGCCTATGCCCAAAGCCGCAATATCCCCCGCTCGCGTATCTATAAAGATGACGCGCTGCTGGAGCTGGCCTCGACCCGTCCGACCACGCTCGAAGACCTGAACAAAGCGCGTCTTTTGCTGCGTGAGGGCCGCAAGGGTGAGATCGCCGACGGTATTCTGGCAGCGGTGAAGGCCGGGCTGGAAATGAAGCCCGAAGATATGCCCAAACCCGACAGCGCGCGGGAGCAGCAGCAGGTCAATCCGGCGCTGGCGGATCTGCTGCGCGTGCTGCTGAAGGCAAAATCTGAAGAAACCGGCGTGGCCCCGAAGCTGATCGCCTCGGCGGCGGATCTTGACGCGCTCGCCGCGGGCGATCGGGATGTCGAGGCCCTGAAGGGCTGGCGCGGAGAGGTCTTCGGCCAGGATGCCCAGCGGCTTTGCCGGGGCGAGATCGCCCTTTCGGCCATTGGTCAGACGGTGAAAGTTATCCGACTGTAATTCCTGCGTTTTACTGTCGCAGTTTCCCGCCGAAAGGGGCCGCTTTGCGGCCCCTTTTTCGTCAGCCGCTCAGGCGCGGCTGCCGTAAAGATCATGGGCGCGTTTTTCAAAGGCGCGCACAATCCGCTGCATGGCCTCATTAAAGACCATGCCGATCACGCCCTGCAGAATGGCGTTCTTAAACTCAAACTCGACAAAGAAATCGACCTCGCAGCCGCCGCCGGCAGCCTCGCGGAATTTCCAGGTCGAACGCATAAATTTAAAAGGTCCGTCAATATATTGCGTGTCAATCTGACGGTTCACAGGGTCCAGAATGACCCGGCTTCCGAATTTTTCGCGAAAAACTTTGAACGAGATGATCAGATCCGCTTCCATCACCTCACGCCCCTGATCGTCAGGGGTGCGCGAGCGGATTCGGGCGGCTGAATTCCAGGGCAGGAACTCAGGATAGCGGCCCACATCGGCGACCAGATCGTACATCTGCTCTGCCGAATAAGGCAGTTGGCGGGTTTCCTGGTGCCTGGTCATAGCTGTGCTGCCCGGTTGCTTAAAAGTCCGACCTGCTCTAGATGCGAACGACCGATGAAATCAAGGGGCGGTCATGTCTCAGAACCCATATGTGATTGATCAGATGATCTCGGCCAAGTCGATTGCGGCCAGGGTCGAGGAACTCGCGAGTGAGATTACCGCCTATTATCACGACACCGATAAGCTGGTGGTCGTTGGTCTGCTGCGCGGCTCGTTCATTTTCATCGCCGATCTGGTGCGTGAAATCAAACTGCCGGTCGAGGTGGATTTCCTTGAAGCCTCGTCTTACGGCGATGGCATGACCTCCTCGAAGGAAGTGCGGATTCTGAAAGACCTGCGCGGCGAGATCGCGGGGCGTGACGTGCTGGTGGTGGAAGACATCGTCGACACCGGCTTTACGCTGCACCACGTGAAGAACCTGCTGTTGTCGCGCCAGCCGCGCCGTCTGCAGATCTGTGCGCTGCTGGACAAGCCCTCGCGCCGTGAAGTGGATATGCGCGCCAACTGGACCGGATTTGAGATCCCCGATGAATTCGTCGTCGGCTACGGCATCGATTACGGTCAGCGCAACCGCAACCTGCCCTATATCGGCAAGGTGCGCTTCACCGAAGAGTGATCAAAGGGGCCTGCGGGCCCCTTTTCGCTTCCCCCTCGACCCGGGCAGTCTGCTTTGGCACAATAGAGTGAAACGGCCCGGAGACGTCATGGCAAAACTGATCCCCTCTCTCCTCGTCACTGCCCTTCTGGGTGGTGCGGTGTTCTGGGTCGTGACGGAGCCCTCTGAAGTTGAAGGATACCGCTTTAAAATCGCCGATGCTGATGCGACCCGGGGCGAGGCGGTCTTCCTGGCCGCCGGCTGCGGCTCGTGCCATGCCGCCCCCGGTGCCACGGGCGAAGACAAACTCGTCCTCTCCGGCGGGCAGCGGTTTGAAACGCCCTATGGCACCTTCATCGCTCCCAATATCTCTCCCCATCCGACTGAGGGGATCGGCTCCTGGGGGGTGACGGATCTGGCGAATGCAGTGATGAAGGGCGTCTCGCCTGAGGGAGAGCATTATTACCCCGCCTTTCCCTGGGACAGCTATGCCGGCATGACCCCGCGCGATCTGGTTGATCTTGACGCCTATCTGCGGACCCTGCCCGTCTCGGACAGGCCATCGCAGAAACATGAGTTGTTTTTGCCGCTGCATTTCCGCCGCGCCATTGGCCTTTGGAAATTCGCCTTCGCCCGCGAGGGTGCGCCGGTGCTGGCCGCTCAGGATTTCAACGTCTCAGAACTGCGCGGAAGATATCTGGTCGAAGTGCTGGGCCATTGCAGCGAGTGCCACACGCCGCGCAACGGGCTGACCGGCGCGCCGGATATGAGCCGTTATCTCCAGGGCGGGCCGGATATCTCCGGCAAAGGGCGCGTCCCCGACATCACCGGCCCCGGCCTTGGGTGGAGCGCGGCGGAGGTCGCAGGCTTCCTGTCCAGCGGCATGACTCCCGATTACGACAGCGTAGGAGGTCATATGGCGCTGGTCGTCGACAATTACGCGAAATTGCCGGAGGCGGATCGTAAGGCCGTGGCCGATTACCTGCAAAAAGTCCCCGGCCCGAAAGTTGCGACCCCGTGAAAGTGATCATCTGCGGCGCGGGCCAGGTCGGCTGGCAGATCGCGCGCCATCTCTCGGGTGAGGGCAATGACGTCACCCTGATCGACACCAATCCCGAACTGATCCGCCGCGCAGCGGAGGTGCTGGACGTCCAGGGCTTTACGGGCTTTGCCTCCCATCCCGATGTGCTGGCCCGGGCCGGGGCGCAGGACGTGGATATGATCATCGCCGCGACCCATTCGGATGAAGTGAATATGGTCGTCTGCCAAATGGCCCATTCGATGTTCCGGGTGCCGCGCAAAATCGCAAGGCTTCGCACCGCCGCCTATCTCGATGCGCTGAACTCCAACCTCTACCGCTCAGACCATCTGCCGATCGATGTCATCATCTCGCCGGAGGTTGAGGTGGCAGAGGCCGCGCTGCAGCGCATTGAGGCCCCGACAGCTTTTGATACGGAAGCCTTCCTCGACAACCGCGCCCGCCTGCTGGGGCTGGCGCTGGAAGAGGACTGCCCGGTTCTGAACACGCCGCTGCGGCATCTGTCGGATCTCTTTCCCAGTCTGCGCGCCGTGGTCGTGGGCATCCGCCGCGAGCAGCGCCTCTTCGCGCCCGAGGCGGGGGACCAGCTGCTTGCAGGCGACCGCATCTATGTCTTTTCCCATGCTGATGACGTCTCGCGGACGCTGGAGATTTTCGGCAAATCGCCGGGGCCGCGCAAAAGGGTGGTGATTGTCGGCGCGGGCAATGTGGGCCTCAGCGTCGCTAAGGCCCTGGAGGCCCGCCCCGACCGCATCCGCGTCCGCCTGATTGAGCGCAACCGCGCGCGGGCCGAGGTCGTCGCCGATGAGTTGAACCGCTCCATCGTGCTCAATGGGGACGGGCTGGACCGGGATCTGCTGGAAGAAGCCGATATCGACCGCGCCGATGCGGTGCTGGTGCTGACCGAAGACGACCGCACCAACCTGCTCGTCTCGGTCCGGGCGCGGCAGATGGGCTGCCGCATGTCCATCGCGCTGATCAACGATCCGACCATGGTGCCGCTGACGGAGGCGCTTGATGTCGATGCCTGGATCAACCCGCGCTCGACTACGGTGTCCTCGATCCTCAAACACATCCGCCACGGCCGGGTCCGCGCGATCTATTCGATCGAGGACGGGGCGGCTGAGGTGATTGAGGCGCAGGTCCTCTCGACCTCACTTCTTGCCGGAAAGCTGATCGGGGATATGCCCCTGCCCGAAGGCGTGATGATCGGCATGATCCGCAAAGGCGGCGAGGTGCTGCGCCCCCACCCCGATCTGCGGGTGTCAGAGGGGGATATGATCACCCTCTTCGTCATGGCCTCTGACATCCCCGAGGTGGAGCGTCTGCTTCAGGTCTCGGTCGATTACTTCTGAGCCATGCCCGCCCGCGCCCTGACCCCGTTGCGCCGCTATCCCCTGCCGCTGCCGGTGGTGATGCTGCTGGTCTCAGCGAGCCTGATGCTGGTGCCGGCGGTTCATGCCTCGGTCACCGGACTTCCTGCGGTGGCGCGGGCCTTTTTCTATTCGGCCACGGCCCTGCTGATCCTGGGGCTCTTTCTGGGCATCGCCACCTGGGGATTTCGCCCCCGCAGCCCGGCGCGCAGCCATCTGCGCAGCCTCGCCGGGGCCTGCCTTGCCCTGCCCCCGTTGCTGGCGCTGCCCATGGTTCAGGCGGTGCCGGATCTGACTTTCGGGCAGGCCTGGTTTGAGATGATCTCGGGCTTCACCACCACCGGGGCCACCATCATTCCGGCCCATGAGCTGCCGGGACCCGTGCATCTGTGGCGCGGCCTTGTGGGCTGGGCGGGCGGCTTTTTCGTGCTGGTCTCGGCTTCAGCCATCCTGGCACCGCTGAACATCGGCGGCTTTGAGCTTTATGCCCCCCGCGCCTTTGGCCGCCCCGCGGGTCTGAGCCGCAATTATGAGGGCACCGAAGCCGAGCCCGCGGACCGGCTTTTTGAACATGCTCTGGCGCTGCTGCCCGCCTGGCTCGGAATCACCGCCTGCCTCTGGGCGGCGCTTCTGATCGCGGGCGACACGGAACTGACGGCGCTGATGCATGCCATGGGGACGATCTCCACCTCCGGCATCACGCCGCTGGACCGCTTTTCGTCGGCCCCTTCAGGCTTTGCAGGGGAGGTGGTGATCTTTGCCGGGCTGACGCTGGCGCTGTCCCGGCGGTTTTTGCCGGGTGCGCCCCAGGCGCGGGTCGATTTTCCGCTGCGCCGTGATCCGGAGCTGCGCACCGCCCTGGTGATCCTGATCGCCGTTCCGGCCGCTCTGGCGTTTCGTCACGGGCTGAGCGAACTGACCGAGCATGACACCCTCAATCTGATGCGCAGCCTGAGCGCCCTTTGGGGGGCGGTCTTCACCACACTGTCTTTCATGACCACCACGGGCTTTGACAGCGCCGCCTGGCCGTTGACGCGGATCTGGTCGGGGATGGAGGAGCCGGGCCTGTTCCTTCTCGGGCTGGCCATGATCGGGGGGGGCGTGGCCACGACCACCGGGGGCGTGAAGCTTCTTCGGATCTATGCGCTCTGGAGCCTCGGCCGGCGCGAGCTTGAACGCCTCTCAGAACCCTCTTCGGTGGCGGGCGGCGGGGCCTTTGCCCGCCATATCCGCACGGAAGGCGCCTTTATCGCCTTTGTCTTTTTCATCCTTTTTGCCCTGACACTGGGGGCCATGAACCTCATTCTCGCCGCCATGGGCCTCGACTTTGAGGCGGCGATCCTGTTGTCCGCCTCTGCGCTCAGCGGGACCGGACCAATGGCCGATATCAGCCGGATTTCAGAGATCCGCTGGCAGGATCTTGAAAGCGGTCCGCGTGTTGTGCTTGCAGCGGGCATGATCCTTGGCCGCCTTGAAACCCTTGCATTGATTGCGTTTGCCATGCCCCAGGCCTGGCGGCGCTGAGACTTCTTTGATTTTGGGCTGGAAAGTCCGCCCGTTGCATACCATATTGGCTGTCAGCCGGGAGGAAACCCGCGGCAACGCCAAGAAGAACGCGAAAAAAAGGGCAGCAGCAAAATGGCTGGCGATAAGCAGAACCTGCAGGACGCATTCCTGAACCACGTCCGCAAAGCCAAAATTCCGGTTACGATTTTCCTGATCAATGGTGTGAAGCTGCAGGGCGTCATCACCTGGTTTGACAACTTCTGTGTGCTGCTGCGCCGCGATGGCCAGTCGCAGCTTGTCTATAAGCATGCGATTTCGACCATCATGCCCGGTCAGCCCATCAGCCTGTATGAAGGCGACGATTGAACTTCCAGATCGAACAGGGTGACCAGATCACCCGCGCCTGGGTGATCCACCCGGACCGCAAAAATGATCCCGGCCGGCGGCTGCCTGAGCACCGCCTGGCCGAAGCTGTATCGCTGGCCGCCGCCATGCCCGAGCTTGAGGTGGTCGGCTCTGAAGTCGTGCGCCTGAGCAAGGGCATCCCCGGCTTCCTCTTTGGTTCGGGCAAGATCGCAGAGATCAAACAGCGCCTCGAAGAGGCCGAAGTGGATCTGGTGCTGATCGACGGCCCCGTGACCCCGGTGCAGCAGCGCAACCTTGAAAAAGAATGGGGCGTCAAGCTTCTCGACCGCACCGGTCTGATCCTTGAGATCTTCGCCGATCGGGCGCGCACCCGCGAAGGTGTGCTTCAGGTTGAGCTTGCGGCGCTGAGCTATCAGCGCACGCGGCTTGTCCGCGCCTGGACCCACCTTGAGCGTCAGCGGGGCGGCTTTGGCTTCGTCGGCGGTCCTGGTGAGACGCAGATCGAAAGCGACCGCCGCGCTATTGACGAGCAGGTGATCCGCCTCAGGCGCCAGCTTGAGAAGGTGGTCAAGACTCGCGAGCTGCACCGCGCCGCCCGCCGCAAGGTGCCCTTCCCCATTGTGGCGCTGGCCGGCTATACCAACGCCGGAAAATCCACGCTTTTCAATCGCATGACCGGGGCGGATGTGCTGGCCAAAGACATGCTCTTTGCCACGCTCGACCCGACCATGCGCGGGGTTGTGCTGCCCTCGGGTCGGCGGATCATCCTCTCGGACACCGTGGGCTTTATCTCAGACCTGCCGCACCAGCTTGTGGCTGCTTTTCGCGCCACGCTGGAAGAGGTGCTGGAGGCTGATCTGGTGCTCCACGTCCGCGACATCTCGCACCCGGAGACCGCGGAACAGGCCGAAGACGTGCGCGAGATCCTGTCCTCGCTGGGCCTGCGCAAAGAGGTGCCGGTGCTTGAGGTCTGGAACAAGCTGGATCTTCTGGATCCGGTCAGCCGCGAAAGCACGCTTGCCAATGCCGCGATCCGTCCTGATGTGCTGACGCTCTCGGCCTGGACCGGTGTGGGGGTGGATCACCTTCTCGACGTGGTCAATGACCATCTCGGCGAAGAGCGCCACCACCGCAGCCTGAACCTCAGCTTTGCCGAGGGCCGCCGCCGCGCCTGGCTGCATGAGCGCGGCCTGGTCGAAGAAGAGGAACAAACGGAAGAGGGGTGGAAAATCACCGCCCTCTGGACCGCGAAACAGGAACAGCAGTTCCGCAATCTCTAAGCGAAAGGCCGGGGCGTTCCCCGGCCTTTTTCGTCAGATCTTCGTCAGGATGATCGCGCCTTTATCGGTCGCCACAACCGTATGCTCATATTGCACCGTGGGCGCCTGCGGAGAGGCATAAAGCGTCCAGCCGTCGCGGCCCTGCACTGCCTCGCGCCCGCCGCGCGAGAGGAAGGGCTCAACCGTCAGAACGAGGCCTTTGGCAATGACGCGGCGGTCATGTTTGTCAGGCCAGGTGGCAATCTCTTCGGGGTATTCATGCAGACCCCGCCCGATCCCATGGCTCGCCAGATTGCAGATCAGCGTATAGCCCTTTGATTTCGCAAAGCGCCCCACAGCGATCCCGATGGCATTGAGCGGCTGCCCGCCCCGGACCTGAGCAATGCCGAGATCCATGGCCTTTTTGCCGTCACGGCAAAGCTGCTCCAGCACCGGCCTGGCCTCGGGCAGGACAAAGCTGGCACCGGTATCGGCGAAAAACCCGTCCTTTGAGGCAGAGACATCCACATTCACCAGATCCCCGGCCTTCAGAACGCGCGGGCCAGGAATGCCATGGGCGGTCTCTTCATTGACGCTGATGCAGGTCGCACCGGGAAAATTATAGGTGCTTTCCGGGGCCGAAACCGCACCGGCTTTGTCCAGAAGCCCGCGCCCGATAGTGTCGAGTTCCAGAGTGGTCATCCCCGGCTCGGCGGCGCGGATCATGGCGTCGCGCACCTCTGCACAGATCCGCCCGATCCGGCGCAGGCCCTCAAGCTCTTCCTCAGTTTTCACGATCATGGGGGCCTCCGTCTGAAACTGGCACAGCTATAAGCCTCCCGAGAGCCTGCGCCATCAGAAAAAACGCCGCCGCCCCCCTCCTTGGGAGGGGGGCGGCGCTTCAGCGCGTTACTGTCGGCGCCGGGCCAGCCATCCGGCCCAGTCGCCCGGGTTGCCACGGAAGGCATTGATATCGACCTTGCCCGGGATGCCCTGAATAATCCCGGTGCCGGTGTGCTGCCAGAAGGTCCAGGCCTGACCGGGGTAAACCGAGGAAGGGTGATCCGCCACCGCGCGCAGCCAGAACTCAGCCCGCAGGCGGCCCAGGTCAGTGTCTTTGTAGAAATCCGGCGTGGTATAGACCAGCGGACGCTGGCCGTAATGGCGCTCAAGACGGTTGAGGAAAACCTCTGCCTCGCGGCGCACATGCGCCCCATCCGGACGCACCGGGCAGTTGCGAGAGCGCGGCCACTCAAGATCCAGCACCGGCGGCAGCGCGCCCGCTTCGCGCGGAACGTTGCGGATGAACCACTCGGCCTGCTCGGCCCCCGAGCGGCAGTGATACCAGAAGTGATAGGCCCCGCGGGGCACGCCTGCGCGGCGGGCATTTTCCCAATGGGTGCGGAACTCCGGGTCAATATGATCCCCGCCCTCGGTCGCTTTGATAAAGGCGAAAGACACCCCGGCAGCCTGGGCCACCGGCCAGTCAATGCCCTGATTCCAGCGCGATATATCAATGCCGTGGATCGGATAATGGCGCGGCGGGGTTGAGGGCCAGTCCACCGGCTTCACGTCGCCGAACTGCGGTGCATATTGCGAGACCGGAGCCTGCGGACGATAGGCCGGACCGCCGCCGCAGGCGGCCAGAAGACCCAGAGACAGCGCGATGACACTGCGGGACAGGTAAGACAACAAATTCAGAACTCCGGCTTGGATGTCTGAGAGTTTTGCCGCAGCTTCACGGAAGTGTCATCCCTTTGCGACAGCATTAAGCTTCACGAAAAAGTAAGCTTTCAGCCAAAGCGTGCAGGCGAGAGCGCCGCGACCAGATCCGCAGAAAGCTCCGGTGCCCGCCCGAGGATCAGATCCGCGCCCAGACGCGCCGCCCCGGGTGCGGTCTGAAAACCATAGCCACCCTGCCCGGCCTGCCAGAAAAAGCCCGGCTGAACGGGGTCTTCGCCGATCACCAGAACCCTGTCGGGCGCGAAAGTTCTCAAGCCGCCCCAGGTGGCAAGCGGCCGCGTGACCTCCGGTGTGACATGGGCCTGATACCGCTCAAGCCCCTCTGCCAGCGCCATATCGTCGGAAAAGGCATCATGCGGACCAACCGGCGTCTCTTCGGCAGGCGAGACAATCAGCGCACCGGCATCGGGCTTGGCATACCAGCTCTCACCGATGCCAAAAAAGATCGGCCAGCGGCGCAGATCCGCCCCGCCGGGGGCTGCAATCCGCGCAACCGACCGGCGGTAGGGTTGAAACTGCGGCCCGCTGACCCCGGCCATAGCCGCGATCTCATTGACCCAGGCCCCGGCAGCATTCACGAGGACCGGCGCCGCGAAAACCTCATCTCCGGCGGTGACCAGCCAGTTTCCTCCGTCACGCCGGATCGCCGTCACCCGCAGCCCCGTGCGCAAAGCGCCGCCGCCTGCGCGCAGCCGCTTCAGCGCATCCTGCATCAGCCGGTCGGTGTCGATATCCTGCGGCCGGTCACAAAAGGCTGCGAAAGCCACGCTGCGGCTGAGAATCGGAACGATCTCCCGCACCTCATCAAGGCTCAGTTCCTGCAGGTTCATGCCCGCAACATCGGCACGAAACCCCTCATCCTCGCCGGTCTGCCCCAGCAGCATCAGACCCCGGGGGCTGAGCCAGCCCCCGGCCTGATAGGCCGGCAAACTCGCCTCGGTCAAAGCCCGCACGGCGGGGGCGCCATAGGCCGGCTCATAAAGCGCCGCCGAGCGGCCCGAGGCGTGATAGCCGAAATGCGCCTCAGCCTCGAGCACCAGGACTTTCGCAGAGCCCGCCAGTTCCGCCGCAAGCGTCAGTCCGGCAACACCGCCGCCGATGATGACAATATCGGATGCTTCCAAAGGATCAGACCTCTTCGACTGCCAGAACGCCCTGAACGGATTTCAGCGCGGATTTCACCTGGGGCGTCACCGGCCAGGAGCCGGGGATCGCCAGTTCCACCTCTGCGCCCGAGGTCGGATCGATCACCGCAATGCTGATCTCTCCCTTCGCCTGGCGCCCGGCCTCTGCTTTGGCGCGGCTCAAAAGCGCAGCGACTGAGGCTGCCGCGGAAGGCTCGCTCAGGTGAATGCGCAATTCGCCGCCGCCAGCCCCCGCAGCCACGCTGTCGGCCAGTTCGACCCCGCGGGCGAGGAGCTTCAGGCTGTCTCCCTCAGCCGTGGCCTCCACGGTCATGACCACATTCATCCCCGGCTCAAGAAACTGCCGCGCGGCATCCAGAACGTCAGAGAAAACCGTCACTTCATAAAGACCCGTCGGGTCTGAGCAGCCGACGAAAGCAAAGCGGTTCCCGCGCGAGGATTTGCGCTCCTGCCGGTTCGAGACCGAACCCGCGAGCTTCGCCACCACCGGACCGGAAGCCGCTTTCTTCGCAAGCTCCGAGAGGGTCAGAACCCCCTTGCGCCGCAAAGCCCCCATCCAGTCATCCAGCGGATGGCCGGAGAGGTAAAAGCCGATGGCCTGATGCTCCTGCGCCAGTTTATCGACCGGAAGCCAGTCATTGCGCATCGCAATACGCGGCGGCGGGATGTCATCCCCCGCCTCGCCAAAGAGCGAGACCTGATTGGAGGCCCGAGCCTCGTGGATTGCCGCGGAATAGGCCACCAGGGCATCCAGCGCCTCAAAGACCCGCGCCCGGTTGGGCACCAGAAGATCGAAGGCCCCCGCCCGGGCGAGCATTTCCAGCGGGCGTTTTCCGACCTTTTTCAACTCAACCCGGCTGGCGAAATCAGCGAGATCGCGGAAGGGCTTATCCCCGCGGGCTGAGACGATGAGTTTCATCGCCTCCACACCGACGTTCTTCAGCGCGCCCAGAGCATAGACCACCTGGCCTTCGGAGACCGTAAACGTCGCATCCGAGCGGTTGATACAGGGCGGCACCACCGGAATGCCCATCCGGTCCACTTCACGCTTATAGACGCTCAGCTTATCGGTGAGATGGATATCGCAGTTCATCACCGCGGCCATAAATTCGACCGGGTGGTTCGCTTTCAGCCAGGCCGTCTGATAGGAGACCACCGCATAGGCGGCAGCGTGGGATTTGTTGAAGCCGTAGTTTGCGAATTTCTCAAGAAGATCAAAGACTTCCCCAGCTTTCTTCGCGTCGATATTATGGGTGGCTTTGGCGCCTTCAATGAATTTCGGCCGCTCTTTCGCCATCTCTTCGGGGATCTTTTTCCCCATGGCACGGCGCAGAAGGTCCGCGCCGCCCAGGCTGTAGCCGGCCATGACCTGGGCGATCTGCATCACCTGTTCCTGGTAGACGATGATGCCCTGTGTTTCTTTCAGGATCGGATCGATGGTCGGATGCAGCGATTCCAGCTCACGCAGCCCGTGTTTCACCTCACAATAAACCGGGATATTCTCCATCGGGCCGGGGCGATAGAGCGCCACCAGTGCGACGATATCCTCGATACAGGTGGGCTTCATGCGCCGGAGCGCATCCATCATGCCCGAGCTTTCCACCTGGAAGACAGCCACGGTTTTCGCCGCCGCATAAAGCTCATAACTTGCTTTATCATCGAGCGGTATAGCGTTGATTTCATTCACAGTTCCCGGCGGAGGATCATAGAGTTTCCGCCCGTCTGCGCTGATGTGAATGTCGCGCCCCTGACCCAGAACAAGGTCGATCGCGTTTTGAATCACCGTCAGGGTTTTGAGACCCAGGAAGTCGAATTTCACCAGACCCGCGGCCTCAACCCATTTCATATTGAACTGGGTTGCGGGCATCTCAGAACGCGGGTCACGGTAAAGCGGCACCAGCGCATCCAGCGGGCGGTCCCCGATCACCACCCCCGCCGCGTGGGTCGAGGCGTTTCTGAGGAGCCCCTCAAGTTGTTCGGCATAGGTCAGAAGGCGGTCCACGACCTCTTCATTCTTCGCCGCCTCCCGCAGGCGCGGCTCATCAGCCAGAGCCTTGGTGATCGAGACCGGCTTCACCCCTTCGACGGGGATCATTTTCGACAGCCGGTCCACCTGGCCGTAAGACATCTGCAGCACGCGGCCCACGTCACGCACTGCAGCTTTTGAGAGCAGCGCACCGAAGGTGATGATCTGCCCCACCTTATCCCGGCCATAACGGCCCTGGACATAGCGGATCACCTCCTCGCGGCGGTCCATGCAGAAGTCGATGTCGAAGTCCGGCATCGACACCCGTTCCGGATTCAGAAAGCGTTCAAAAAGAAGCGCATAGCGCAAGGGATCAAGGTCGGTGATGGTCAGAACGTAAGCGACCAGCGAGCCTGCACCGGACCCCCGGCCCGGACCGATCGGAATGCCCTGCGCTTTGCCCCATTTGATGAAATCCGCAACGATCAGGAAGTAGCCCGGAAAGCCCATCCGCTCGATGATCGACAGCTCAAACTCAAGCCGCTTCTCATATTCTTCCCGCGGCGCGGCCAGGGGAATGACGGCGAGACGTTTTTCCAGACCCTCCCAGGCCTGACGGCGCAGCTCCTCCACTTCATCGGCGGCAAAGACCGGCAGGATGGGTTTGCGCTTATAGGCAGCAAATGCACAGCGGCGGGCGATTTCGACCGTGTTTTCCAGCGCTTCCGGCAGATCCGCAAACAGCGCAGCCATTTCCTCGGGCGATTTCAGGCTGTGCGCAGGCGTCAGACGGCGGCGCGGCGCGGACTGGTCCACATAAGCGCCGTCGGCAATGCAAAGCAGCGCATCATGCGCCTCATACATCTTTGCATCCGGGAAATGGACGTCATTGGTCGCCACGATCGGCAGGTTTTTCGCATAGGCCATTTCAAGGAAGGGCCGCTCGGTCATCCGCTCTCCGGCGGTGAACTGGCCATCCTCGCCGGGGTGGCGCTGCAGCTCCACATAGAAGCGGTCGGGATAAATCGCCGCCAGCCGGTCGAGAAGCGCCTCTGCCCGCGCGGTTTGCCCGCCCTGCAACAGCCGCCCCACCGGGCCTTCCGCCCCCCCGCTCAGGCAGATCAGGCCCTCTGAGTATTGCGCCAGATCCTCCACCGTCACCTGCGGCACCTCAGCGGTTTCTCGCAGATAGAGGCAGGAGTTCAGCTTCATCAGATTTTCATAGCCGCGCTCATTCTGCGCCAGCAGCACCACCGGCGCCGGAGCCCGGGGTTTTTCCCCCTGGGGCGCCGGATCAAAGCGCAGCGAGAGCTGACAGCCCACGATCGGCTGCACCCCCGCGCCGAGGGCTGTGACGGAAAATTCCAGTGCAGCAAAGAGGTTATTGGTATCCGTCACCGCGATCGCGGGGATATTGGCACCGGCGCAAAGCTTGACCAGCTTTTTCAGCGGCACCGCCCCCTCAAGAAGCGAATATTCGGTATGGGTGCGGAGATGGATGAATCGTGGCTGGCTCATGGCGGCAGCATAGGCAATGGGCCGGGCGGGTGGAAGGCTTCCTTGACAGCGCAGGCAACGGGGCGCAGGCTGATCCGGTGACCTGAGGTCAGGGAGGACCCGATGACCTGAGCTTTGAGGTGGCCCTCGACTGCACCCCTTCGGCGGCCTTTCGCTGCTGGACCGAAGCCGCGCTTCTGAAACGCTTTTTCGCGCCTGAGCCTGGCCGCACGGAAGAGGCGGTGATTGAGCCGGTCCCGGGCGGGCGGTTCTACACGAAAATAGTCTTTGAGGATTATGGCGAGATGGCCGGAGAGGGCTGCATCCTGCATGTTGAGCCGGGCCGCCGCCTGGTCTTTACCGATGCGCTGTCGGCCGGGTGGCGCCCGAACGCGACCGGGTTTTTCACCGCCGATCTGCGGTTCATCCCCGGCGAAGCGGGGGGCTGCCTCTACCGTGTCACAGCGCGTCACGCCGACGCCGGGGCCGCGCAGCGCCATGCAGAGATGGGGTTCATCGGCGGCTGGACCCAGGTGGCGCGGCAGCTTGAACGGGTCGCGCAGTCACTAGAACCGTAAATTCGCGCAGATTTTGAGGCGCTCACCGCTTCTTCGGTGGACATAATGTCGCGGATCGGGTTTTCTGGCGACAGCCAGGGGCCCGTCCTTACGCCGCATCGGGACGCGCCGCCATACTGCATATAACTGGTAACGCGGCGGATCAGACGATGAGCGATGTAGCGTTTCTGCTGAATGGAACGCCGGTACGTGTGGAGGGCGTCTCTCCGACACGCACCCTGCTGGACTGGCTGCGCGAGGAGCGCGGGCTGACCGGCACCAAAGAAGGCTGCAATGAAGGGGACTGCGGGGCCTGCACGGTGGTCGTCTCAGATGAGGCGGGTGCGCGGGCGCTCAACGCCTGTATCCTGTTTCTGCCGCAGCTTCAGGGCAAATCCATCCGCACGGTCGAAGGTTTCGCCGATGAGGACGGGCGGCTCTCGCCGGTGCAGCAGGCTATGACGGAGTGCCACGGCAGCCAGTGCGGCTTTTGCACGCCGGGGATCGTGGCCAGCCTCACCGCCGCCGCCATTTCCGGCGCGCGCGATCATGACCGCACGCTTGCCGGAAATCTCTGCCGCTGCACAGGCTATGCGCCGATCATCCGCGCGGCTGAAGCATCCCAGGATGCACCCCTGCCCGTCTGGGTCAGCGCCGACCGCAGCAAAGCGTTGCCGCCGCTGCTGAACCCGCCGGGCGCGGCCTGGTTCGCCCCGCGCAGCGCCGATGAACTGGCTGCCTGGTATCTGGCCAACCCTGAGGCACGGCTTATTGCGGGGGCAACTGACGTTGGGCTCTGGGTCACCAAGGGGTTGAAAGACCTGGGCCCGGTGGCCTTCATTTCCGGTGTCAAAGACCTGCAGCGGGTGGAGGAGACCGGAGATCACTTCCGCATCGGGGCCATGGTCACCATCACCGACCTGCTGGCGGCCCTTTCGCCGCATTTCGCCTCTCTGGGGGCAATGCTGTCGCGCTATGCCTCGGTCCAGGTCCGGAATGCCGCGACCATCGGCGGCAATATCGGCAATGGCTCTCCCATCGGGGACAGCCCGCCCGCGCTGATTGCGCTTGGGGCAAAGCTGCATCTGCGCCGCGGAGAGGAGCGCCGCAGCCTCGCGCTTGAGGAGTATTTCATCGAATACGGCCGTCAGGACCGCCGCCCGGGTGAATTTATCGAATGGATCGAGATCCCGAAGCAGCCCGATACCCTGCGCGTTGCCAAACTTTCAAAGCGGTTTGACCAGGATATCTCTGCCGTCCTCGGAGCCTTTAATCTGACGACGGAAGCCGGTGTGATCGCTTCGGCCCGGATCGCCTTCGGCGGCATGGCCGGCACCCCGAAGCGGGCCCTTGCGACAGAGGAAGCGCTGATCGGCCAGCCCATGACGGCTGCGACCCTGACCCGCGCTCAGGCCGCGCTGGAGCGTGATTACACCCCGCTCTCGGATATGCGCGCCTCAGCCGCCTATCGGATGGAGGCTGCGAAGGGCATGCTGGCCCGGGTCTTTGCTGAACACCAGGGCGTCACCACCAATCTTCACGAGGTGCAGGCATGAGTGTCGGTCTTTCCGTTCAACATGATTCCGGCCTGCTGCATGTCTCGGGTCAGGCGCGCTATATCGATGATATTCCCCTGCCCGCCAATGCGCTGCATCTTGCCTTCGGTCTGTCCTCTGAGGCCCATGCTGAGATCCTGAGCATGGATCTGAGCGCCGTGCGCGCAGCCCCTGGCGTGGTGGCGGTGCTGACGGCGGCTGATCTGCCCCATGGGGCGGATTGCTCTCCCTCGGCCCATGATGAGCCGCTGCTGGCGGAGGGCCGGGTGCATTATGTTGGCCAGCCGGTCTTTCTGGTGCTGGCGGAGAGCCATCTTGCCGCCCGCAAAGCGGCACGTCTGGCAAAGATCACCTATGAGGCCCTGCCCGCGATCCTGACGGTTGAGCAGGCTCTGGCCGCCGACAGCCGCTTCGGCCCGCCCGTGGTCTGGGAGCGCGGCGAGACGGAGGCCGCTTTGCACGCCGCGCCGCGACGCCTCTCGGGCGTCATTGAGATGGGCGGACAGGAGCATTTCTATCTCGAATCTCAGGCCGCTGCCGTGCTGCCGGGTGAAGGGGGGGATCTGCATGTCTACAGCTCCACCCAGCATCCGACCGAGATTCAGCACAAAGTGGCAGAGGCCATCGGCCGCCCCATGCATGCCGTACGGGTCGAATGCCGCCGCATGGGCGGTGGTTTTGGCGGCAAGGAAAGCCAGGGCAATGCCCCGGCCATCGCCTGCGCCATCGGGGCTCTGCTGACGGGGCGGCCCTGCAAAATGCGCTATGACCGTGATGACGATATGGTCATCACCGGCAAGCGCCATGATTTCCGCATCAGCTATGATGTGGGCTATGATGATACGGGCCGTCTGCTGGCGGTCTTGTTTCAGCATTACACCCGCGCGGGCTGGGCCCAGGATCTGACCCATCCGGTGGCAGACCGCGCCATGCTGCATTCCGACAATGCCTATCTCATCCCCGCCATGCGGATTGAGAGCCACCGGTTGCGCACCAATACCCAAAGCGCCACCGCCTATCGCGGCTTTGGCGGCCCGCAGGGCATGCTGGGGATTGAGCGGGTGATGGATCATCTGGCCCATGAGCTTGGCCGCGATCCGCTGGAGGTGCGGCGGCTGAACTTCTATCCCGACAGCTCCACGGAGGGCAGCGCCCCCGCGCAGGTGGCGACCACCCACTACGGTCAGGAGGTCCGCGATATGGTGCTGGGCCGCCTGACCGAGCGCCTGGCAGAGAGTTCAGACTACCACGCGCGGCGGGACGCCATCGCAGCCTGGAACGCCGCCAATCCGGTGCTGAAGCGCGGGATTGCGCTGACGCCGGTGAAATTCGGCATTTCCTTCACGCTGACGCATCTCAATCAGGCGGGCGCGCTGGTCCATGTCTATGCCGATGGCTCAGTGCATCTGAACCACGGCGGCACCGAGATGGGCCAGGGGCTGTTCCGCAAGGTGAGCCAGGTGGCGGCCTCGGAGTTCGGCCTGCCGCTCGATCTGATTAAGATCACCGCGACGGATACGGCAAAGGTGCCGAATACCTCGGCCACCGCTGCCTCATCGGGGTCGGATCTGAACGGCATGGCGGTGCAGAATGCCTGTCAGACCATTCGCAGCCGCATGGCCGAACATCTGGGCGCCCTGCATGGCGTCAGCGCCGATGCGGTGCGCTTTGAGGCGGGTAAAGTCACCGCAGGCTCTGCGGAGATGACCTTCGGCGAAGCGGCAGCGGCCTGCTACGCAGCCCGTGTCTCGCTGTCATCAACCGGGTTTTACAAAACCCCCGATCTCTCCTGGGACCGCGCAAAGGGCCGCGGGCGGCCGTTTTATTACTTTGCCTATGGCGCGGCGGTCTCAGAGGTGGTGATAGACACGCTGACCGGCGAAAACCGCATTCTGCGCACCGATATTCTGCATGACGCCGGGGCCTCGCTGAACCCCGATCTGGACATCGGTCAAGTGGAGGGCGGATTTGTGCAGGGCGCGGGCTGGCTGACCACAGAAGAGCTGGTCTGGGACGACAAGGGCCGTCTGCGCACCCATGCGCCCTCGACCTATAAAATCCCGGCCTGTTCCGACCGGCCGCGGGTGTTCAATGTCACCCTCTGGGATGAGCCGAACCCCGAAGCCACGATCTACCGCTCAAAGGCAGTGGGAGAGCCGCCTTTCATGCATGGCAATTCCGTGCTGATGGCGCTGTCGCATGCCATCTCTTTCTGCGGCAGCGGCGCGGACTATGTGGCACTTGACGCGCCCGCCACGCCGGAGCGGGTTCTGATGGCCGTGCGCCGCCGGCAGGGTCATGGCAATGGCTGATCTGGCGCAACTGCGCGACGCTGTCGCCCGGCACCCGCTTGTGGCGCGGGTGGTGGTCGCAGGCTTTGACGGCTCCGCCCCGCGCGAGACCGGCACGGCCATGCTGGTCTGGCCCGGCGGCTCGCAGGGGACCGTCGGCGGCGGCGCGCTGGAATTTGAGGCCATGGCGCGGGCGCGGGCGATGATCGCGGCGGCGGACTTTAGCCCCCGCCTCACCCGCGAGCCGCTGGGGCCGAAACTGGGCCAGTGCTGCGGCGGCGCGGTGACCCTGCTTACGGAAGTCTTCACCCAAAGCACCCTGCCTTCTCCTCAGGCGGATCTCTGGCTGCGCCCTGTGACGGAAGCGGCCAGAGCCGCCGCCGAGATGCCCTTCACGCTGCGCCGGATCGTCGCACGAAACCGCAGCGGCGCTGAGGCGCGGCTGCGCCCCGGGCTTTATCAGGGCTGGATGGCCGAAGCGGTCACTCTGCCGCGACAGGCTTTGTGGATCTGGGGTGCCGGCCACGTCGGCCGTGCCATGGTTCAGGTTTTGCAGCCTCTGCCAGAGTATGAAATCACCTGGATCGACACGGATCGCAGCCGCTTTCCCGAAGAGATCCCCGAGGGCGTGACGGCGCGTTTTGATGCCGCCCCGCAAAGCTTTTGCACCGACGCCCCCGCCGGGGCTGCGCATCTGATTGTCACTTTCTCACATGCGCTTGATCTGGAACTTTGCCACCGGCTTCTGCTACGGGGGGAGTTCAGCTTTCTGGGACTGATCGGTTCGGCCACCAAAAGGGCGCGTTTCCGGTCCCGTCTTGCAGCTTTGGGACATGGTGAGGACGCGCTTGCGCGGCTGACCTGCCCGATCGGCGAGCGGAGTTTTGGCAAGCACCCTCAGGCCATCGCCATTGGCGTGGCACATCAATTGTTAAAACGGCATTCCGAGGCGGAGATCACGGATGACATCATCGACCGGCCCCCTGCTGAGCCTCAGCGGCCTGACGAAAGCCTATCCGGGGGTGGTCGCGAACAGCGACGTCTCCTTCAGCATCGGACCGGGGGAAATCCACGCGCTTCTCGGTGAGAACGGCGCGGGCAAATCCACCCTGGTGAAAATGATCTACGGCCTGGTGCAGCCCGACGCCGGTCAGATGATGCTGCGCGGCGCCCCCTATGCGCCCCACCGCCCCTCTGAGGCGCGGCGCAACGGCGTGGCCATGGTGTTCCAGCACTTCTCGCTTTTTGATGCGCTGAATGTGGCTGAGAACGTGGCGCTGGGGATGGAAAATCCGCCGCCCATGGGCGAGCTGGCCGGGCAGATCCGCAAGGTCTCGAATGCCTATGGCCTGCCGCTGGATCCCGCGCGTCTGGTCGGTGATCTGTCTGCCGGTGAGCGTCAGCGCGTCGAAATCGTGCGCTGCCTGCTGCAGGATCCGAAGCTTCTCATCATGGATGAGCCGACTTCGGTGCTGACGCCCCAGGAGGTCGAGATCCTGTTCCGCACGCTGCGCCAGCTTTCCGCTGAGGGGACGGCGATCCTTTACATCTCTCATAAGCTCGAAGAGATCCGCGCGCTGTGCGACACTGCCACCATCCTGCGCCGCGGCAAAGTCGTAGCCTCCTGCGATCCGCGGGAGAAATCGGCCCGCGAACTGGCGGAACTGATGGTGGGTCAGATCCTGACGCCCCCCGCCCGTGCCGAGCAGACGCCGGGCGAGATGCGCCTTGAGGTGACGGGGCTCTCGGTCGCCTCGCCCAATCCCTTCGGCACTTCGCTGAAAGACATCTCGCTGCAGCTTCGCGCGGGCGAAGTTCTGGGCATCGCGGGGGTGGCCGGTAACGGCCAGGATGAACTGCTGCTCGCACTCTCGGGTGAAATCACTACCCAGGCAGAGCGCGTCAAGATCAAAGGCCAGCCCGCCGGGCACCTTGGCCCCAATGAACGCCGCGCCCTGGGTCTGGTCTCGGCCCCCGAGGAACGCCTTGGCCATGCGGCCGCGCCGGATATGTCGCTGACGGAAAATGCCCTGCTCTCAGGCAATCTGCGTCAGGGGCTGTCCTCGGGCGGCTTTATCAACTGGCCGAAGGTCGAAGATTTCGCCGCGCAGATCATCAAAGCCTTTGACGTCCGCACCCCCGGCACCCATGTCGCGGCGCGCGCGCTTTCGGGCGGCAATCTGCAGAAATTCGTGCTGGGTCGTGAGATCCTGCAAAACCCCGATATCATCGTGGTGAACCAGCCGACCTGGGGCGTGGATGCGGCGGCGGCTGCCACCATCCGCCAGGCTCTGCTGGATCTCTCCGCCAAAGGGGCGGCGGTCATCGTCATCAGCCAGGACCTTGATGAGCTTCTGGAAGTGGCCGACAGCTTTGCCGCACTCAACGAAGGCCGCCTGAGCGCTCCGCGCCCGGCACGTGGCCTGACCGTGGATGAAATCGGTCTGATGATGGGCGGTGCCCATGGCCTGCCCGAGACCCCTGCCCTGGCCGCAAAACCTGAAGAGGCCCGCCTGTGATCCGTCTGGAAAAACGCCCCACGCCCTCGCGGACCTGGGTCGCCGTGACCCCCGTTCTCGCCGTTCTGCTGACCATGATTGCCGGGGGCCTGATGTTCTGGGCTCTGGGCAAAAACCCCTTTGAGGCGATCCGCACGATCTTCTGGGACCCGCTGTTCAATGAACAGTTCGCGGCCTATTCGCGCCCGCAGCTTCTGGTCAAGGCCGGTCCGCTGATCTTGATTGCCATTGGTCTCTCGCTGGGCTTCCGCGCGGGGATCTGGAACATCGGGGCTGAGGGTCAATATATCATGGGCGCCATCGCCGGTGCGGCGGTCGGGCTTTATTTCTACCCCGCGCTCGGCTGGCATATCTTCCCGCTGATGGTGGCTGCAGGTCTGGTCGGCGGCATGATCTGGGCGCTGATCCCGGGCCTTCTGAAGGTCTGGTTCGGCACCAATGAGATCCTCGTCTCGCTGCTGCTGGTCTATGTGGCAGAGTCGCTGCTGGCGGCCATGGCGATCGGCAAAATGAAAAACCCCGATGGCGGCGGCTTCCCCGGCTCGCGCAACTTCGCCAAATATGAGGCTTCGGCCAACCCGGAACTGATCGCAGGCACCGGCATGCACCTTGGCGTTGTGACGGCCTTCCTTGCCGTGATCGCGGCCTATGTGCTGCTGCAGCGCCATATGCTGGGCTATAACATCCGGCTGACCGGCCAGGCACCGCGGGCTGCGCGCTTCTCGGGCGTCTCGCCTGCGGCGCTGGTGCTGATCTGCATGGGCACTTCCGGTGCGCTGGCCGGTATGGCGGGGCTTTTTGAGGTCACGGGCCCCGGCGGTCAGATCAGCATCGACTTTGCCTCGGGCTATGGCTTTACAGCGGTCATCGTGGCGCTGCTCGGGCGGCTGAACCCGATCGGCATTCTGCTGGCGGGTCTGCTGCTGGCGCTGACCTATATCGGTGGCGAGCTGGCGCAGTTCATGCTGAGCCTGCCGAAAGCCTCTATTCAGGCCTTCCAGGGGATGCTGCTCTTCTTCCTGCTGGCGCTGGATCTTCTCTCCAACTACCGGATCCGTCTGGCCCGTCGTGAGGTTGCGCGATGAATCTCTCTGCAATTGATTTCTGGATCCTGACGGCCTCTCTGATCGTCGCCTCGACCCCCATTCTGCTGGCGGGTCTGGGCGAGCTGGTGGTTGAGCGCGCGGGCGTTCTGAACCTTGGTGTTGAGGGGATGATGATCACCGGGGCCATCGCGGGCTTTGCCACGGCGGTGCATTCCGGAAGCCCCGTCATGGGCTTTGTCGGCGGCGCGGCCGCCGGGGCCGCGATGAGCCTGATCTTTGCGGTGCTGACGCAATATCTGCTGGCCAACCAGATGGCCACCGGTCTGGCGCTGACGCTCTTTGGGCTGGGGTTCTCTGCCCTTGTCGGTCAGGGCTATGTCGGTGCGAAGCCGCCGATGATGGGCAAGCTCGACCTCGGTCCGATCTCGGATATTCCGGGGATCGGTGTGGCGCTCTTCCGTCATGACATCATGGTGTATCTGAGCTTTGCGGCCGTGATCGGCACCTGGTATTTCCTCAACCGCACCCGCGCGGGTCTCGTGCTGCGCGCTGTGGGTGAAAACCATGATGCGGCCCATGCGCTTGGCTATAAAGTCGTGCGCATCCGTATGCTGGCAATCATGTTCGGCGGGGCCATGGCAGGCCTTGGCGGGGCCTATCTCTCGCTCATCCGCGTGCCGCTCTGGACCGAGGGCATGACCTCGGGCGCGGGTTGGATTGCGGTGGCGCTGGTGGTCTTTGCCAGCTGGAAGCCGGGCCGGCTGTTGCTCGGTGCCTGGATTTTCGGCGGCATCACCGTTTTGCAGCTTAATCTTCAGGTCGCGGGCGTGCAGATCCCGACGGAATATCTTTCCATGTCGCCCTACTTGATTACGATCCTCGTTCTTGTGGTAATGTCAGCGATGGGAGGCCGCAAAGCGAAGGGTGCCCCAGGCGCTCTTGGCCGCAGCTTCCACGCAACACATTGACTTTAGGCTATATCCGGGCAATTGCCCGGGAAACCCGCAACCCGGAGTATACCTGATGATGCGCAGAACCCTTCTTGCCACCGCCGCCCTCGGCCTTGGCCTTGGCCTTGCTTTTGGCGGCACCGCCTCGGCTCAGGCGCTCGATAAAGCGAAAGCCTGCTTTATCTACGTCGGCCCGAAAAACGACGGTGGCTGGAGCCAGTATCACCACGAAGCCGTCGAAAAGATGCAGGCGCATTACGGCGACAAAGTCGAAGTGCAATATCAGGAATCGGTGCCGGAAGGTGCGGATGCTGAGCGCGTGATGAGCCAGATGGCGCTTTCGGGCTGCAACATCATCTTCGCTACCTCCTTCGGCTTCATGGATGCGACCAACAACGTTGCGGGCAAATTCCCGAATGTGAAGTTCGAGCATGCCACCGGCTACAAGCGCGAGCATCCGAACGTCTCGACCTATAACGCGCGCTTCTATGAAGGCCGCGCCGTCACCGCCACCATCGGCGGCCTGATGACGAAAACCAACAAGCTGGGCTACATCGGCTCCTACCCGATCCCGGAAGTCATCATGGGCATCAACGCGGTCTATCTGGCTGCGAAAAAGGTGAACCCGGATGTGGAACTGTCGGTCGTCTGGGCCTTCTCGTGGTTCGACCCGGCGAAAGAGGCTGACGCAGCAAAAGCGCTGATCGATCAGGGCGTGGACGTGATCTTCTCGCATACCGACTCGACCGCGCCGCTCATTGAAGCGCAGAAGGCCGGCAATGTGATCGGCTTCGGTCAGGCCTCGGATATGCCGGAATTCGGGCCGATGCCGCGCGTGTCCTCGATCATCGACGACTGGACCCCCTATTACATCGAGCGCGTTGGTGCGGTTCTTGAAGGCAAATGGGAGCAGTCGGACCGTTGGGACGGCATCGCTTCGGGCGAAGTGAAAATCGGCGAGTTCTCCTCGGCGGTTCCGGATGACGTGAAAGCGAAAGCCCAGGAAGTCATGGACGGCATCGTTGCCGGCACCCTGCACCCCTTCACCGGCCCGCTGAACAAGCAGGACGGCACCCCCTTCCTTAAAGAGGGCGAAGTCATCTCCGACGCCGATCTGGCCGGTATGATGTTCTACGTCGAAGGCATCAAAGGCGATATTCCGAAGTAAGCCCTTGGGCATACCGGATCTGACATCTGTTGAAAGGCTCCGCCCCTGTGGCGGGGCCTTTTGCTTTGGCGGCGGTGAGCCGCCCTTGGCGGGCCGCCCCCGAACTGGCCCGGATTTTTCTGTCGCCCGCAGCGTCAGAAGGAACACAATCTTACGCAACTGTGCGGGCGGTTAGCGGAAACATACTCTCCGGGTGCTGCGGCATGTTCCCGCAGGCTTGCAAGCGGCAGCATCTGGGCATATGCGGTTACCGACCACCCTCAACCGGAGAGGATACTATGGCCCGTTCCAAGATCGCGCTTATCGGCGCAGGCCAGATCGGCGGCACCCTTGCTCACCTCGCAGCTCTGAAAGAACTCGGCGACATCGTCCTGTTCGACATCTCGGAAGGCACGCCCCAGGGCAAAGCCCTCGATATCGCTG
Organism: Falsigemmobacter intermedius; assembly: GCF_004054105.1. GTDB lineage: Bacteria > Pseudomonadota > Alphaproteobacteria > Rhodobacterales > Rhodobacteraceae > Wagnerdoeblera > Wagnerdoeblera intermedia. The sequence continues at coordinate 77,362 of NZ_SBLC01000006.1, read as the reverse complement.
AATCGGGCCCCTCGGAAGGTTTTGACGCCATCCTGAAAGGCACCAACGACTACGCCGATATCGCCGGCGCTGACGTCTGCATCGTGACCGCAGGTGTGCCGCGCAAGCCGGGCATGTCGCGTGATGACCTGCTGGGCATCAACCTGAAAGTTATGAAATCGGTCGGCGAAGGCATTGCAAAACATGCTCCGAACGCTTTCGTGATCTGCATCACCAACCCGCTCGACGCAATGGTCTGGGCGCTGCAGAAGTTCTCGGGCCTGCCGGCTGAGAAAGTTGTCGGCATGGCCGGCGTTCTCGACTCGGCTCGTTTCCGTCACTTCCTGTCGGTCGAGTTCAACGTCTCGATGAAAGACGTCACCGCCTTCGTTCTGGGCGGCCACGGCGACACCATGGTCCCGCTGACCCGCTACTCGACCGTTGCCGGCATTCCGCTGCCGGATCTGGTCGAAATGGGCTGGACCACCCAGGAGAAACTGGACTCGATCGTTCAGCGTACCCGTGACGGCGGCGCAGAGATCGTGGGCCTGCTGAAGACCGGTTCGGCCTTCTACGCTCCGGCAACCTCGGCCATCGAGATGGCAGAAGCCTATCTGAAAGACCAGAAGCGTCTGCTGCCCTGCGCAGCCTATGTGGACGGCGCTTTCGGCCTGAACGGCATGTATGTCGGCGTTCCGACGATCATCGGTGCCGGCGGCATCGAGCGTATTGCTGCAATCAAGCTGACCGCAGAAGAGCAGGCGATGTTCGACAACTCCGTCGCCGCTGTGAACGGCCTGGTCGAAGCCTGCAAAGCGATCGATCCGTCGCTGGCATAATCTGCCACTGAGACGACAGAAAACGCGCCCTCCGGGGCGCGTTTTTTTATGCAAAGGCCGTCTTTCGGCCCGCCCCGCTCCCATCCCGATCGCGTCCTGGTTACTGTCAGGTGAACGCCCGTGATGCTGCCCTGCAGCAATTTCGCGACAGATTGACGCTGCGACGCAGTATGCCTGAAAATTTGTGATCACACGAATTTTTGTTGTGATCACATAGAGCTGAAATTCTGTGGGTAACGTTCAAATCCAACCAAATCCTGTTTGTTTGCAAAGCAGTCTGTGCCATGAAACGGCCAATTCCACCCAGGACAGGACTGTGACATGAACATTCACGAATACCAGGCCAAAGCGCTTCTGCGCACCTATGGCGTGCCGGTATCGGATGGCCGTATTGTGCTGAAAGCTGAAGATGCAAAGGCGCTTGCCGATGAGATGGGCGGCCCGCTCTGGGTGGTGAAGTCCCAGATCCACGCCGGTGGCCGTGGTAAGGGCAAATTCGTTGAGCCGGAAGCCGGCGAAAAAGGCGGCGTGCGCCTTGCCTTCTCGGCAGAGCAGGCAGCGGAATTTGCAGGCCAGATGCTGGGCAAGACCCTCGTGACCCACCAGACCGGCCCGGCCGGTAAGCAGGTCAATCGCATCTACCTCGAAGCCGGTTCGGACATTTCGCGCGAACTCTATCTCGCGCTGCTGGTCGACCGTCAGACCTCGCGCGTGTCCTTCGTCGTCTCGACGGAAGGCGGCATGGACATCGAGGAAGTCGCGGCCCACACCCCCGAGAAAATCGTTTCCTTCTCGGTGGATCCGGCGACCGGCATCCAGCCGTTTCACGGCCGCACCGTGGCGTTTGCGCTCGGCCTTGAAGGCAAAGCGATCAAGCAATGCGGCGATCTGGTCAACAAACTCTACAAGTTCTTCATCGAGAAGGACGCAGAGATGGTTGAGATCAACCCGCTGATCGTGACCACCGACGGCGATCTGAAAGCCCTGGACGCGAAAGTCGGCTTCGACAACAACGCCCTTTACCGTCAGCCCGATATCGCCGCCCTGCGCGACGAGACTGAGGAAGACAGCAAAGAGCTGGAAGCCTCGAAATACGACCTGAACTACATCGCGCTCGATGGTGAAATTGGCTGCATGGTGAACGGTGCAGGTCTGGCGATGGCCACCATGGACATCATCAAACTCTACGGCGCAGAACCGGCAAACTTCCTCGACGTTGGCGGCGGCGCCACCAAAGAGAAAGTGACTGAGGCCTTCAAGATCATCACCTCGGACCCGAACGTTAAAGGGATCCTCGTGAACATCTTCGGCGGCATCATGCGCTGCGACATCATCGCGGAAGGCATCCTGGCTGCGGTGAACGCCGTTGGCCTGCAGGTTCCGCTGGTCGTGCGCCTTGAAGGCACCAATGTCGAACTCGGCAAGAAAATCATCGCTGAGTCGGGTCTGAACGTGATTGCCGCCGACAACCTGTCGGACGCAGCGCAAAAAATCGTTAAAGCCGTCAAAGGCTGATCCGTCTTTCGTTGAAATTCAGGGCCCCGTCCCCGACGGGCGCCCCCCGATAAGGAGGCCAGCATGGCCGTTCTCGTTAACAAAGCTACGAAAGTTATCTGCCAGGGCCTGACCGGCTCGCAGGGCACGTTCCACACCGAGCAGGCAATTGCTTACGGCACCCAGATGGTTGGCGGTGTGACCCCCGGTAAGGGCGGCACCACCCATATCGGTCTGCCGGTATTCAACTCGGTCCACGAAGCCGTTGCAAAAACCGGTGCCGATGCCTCGGTGATCTATGTGCCGCCGCCCTTCGCAGCGGATTCGATCATGGAAGCGATCGACGCAGAAGTCCCGCTGATCGTCTGCATCACCGAGGGCATTCCGGTCCTCGACATGATGAAAGTGAAGCGCGCGCTGCTGAACTCGAAATCGCGCCTGATCGGCCCGAACTGCCCCGGCGTCATGACCCCGGGCGAGTGCAAAATCGGCATCATGCCGGGCTCGATCTTCTCGCGCGGCTCGGTCGGCGTTGTCTCGCGCTCGGGCACCCTGACCTATGAGGCTGTGAAACAGACCACCGATGTCGGCCTTGGCCAGTCCTCGGCTGTCGGCATCGGCGGCGACCCGATCAAAGGCACCGAACATATCGACGTGCTCGAGATGTTCCTTAACGATCCCGAAACCCAATCGATCATTATGATCGGCGAGATCGGTGGTTCGGCGGAAGAAGAAGCCGCAGAATACCTCAAGGAGCAGAAGAAAAAAGGCCGCTGGAAGCCGACCGCGGGCTTCATCGCCGGTCGTACCGCCCCTGCAGGCCGTCGCATGGGCCACGCCGGTGCGATCGTCTCGGGCGGCAAGGGTGACGCGGAATCGAAGATCGAAGCCATGAAATCGGCTGGCATCATCGTTGCAGACAGCCCGGCCGGTCTCGGCGAAGCCGTGCTGAAGGCGATCAAGGGCTGATCTGAGGCCCCTGGCGTCTTGCGGCGTCAGATTGTATACCATGGGATGCGGCGGCCCTGCTGCCGCATCTGAACCAGGAAAGTCTGCGAAACTGCCCGACCGTTGCCACCGCGAAAGCCGGCCGCCGGACGGACAAAGCGCGAAAGACCGCCCTGCCCGATCCATTCTCTGTTTTGCAGCTCACCGCAAAGCAGCCCGCCCGACCAGAGGGTCACGACGACCCCGCCCAAACTCGTTCCCGCGAGGTATCAGGATGAACGATCATTCCCCCAATCAGGCGATGCACGCCCAGTCATTCCTGGACGGTGCCAACGCCGATTATATCGACCAGATGGCGGCGCAATTCGCCCGCGACCCGGCCAGCGTAGATGCGTCATGGGCTGAGTTTTTCCGGGCGATCGGGGATACCCCGGTCGAAGCGGAACGCGCTGCCGCAGGCCCCAGCTGGGCCCGGAAAGACTGGCCGCCGCAGCCGATGGATGATCTGACGCTGGCGCTGACCGGCGAATGGCCGATGGTCCCGAAAGAGGCCAAAGGCGCAGGCAAAAAGATCGCTGAGAAAGCGGCCGAAAGCGGCGCGCAGGTCTCGGAAGCCGCGATCCAGCGCGCGGTGCTGGATTCGATCCGCGCCCTCATGCTGATCCGCGCCTACCGGATCCGGGGCCACCTGGCTGCGGACCTGGATCCGCTCAACCTGCGCGACGAGTCGCTCCATCCGGAGCTTGATCCCCGCTCCTATGGTTTCACCGAAGCCGATATGGACCGCCCGATCTTCCTCGACAACGTGCTCGGCCTGACCCATGCCTCGATGCGCACCATCGTAGATATCGTGCAGCGCACCTATTGCGGCACCTTTGCGCTGCAGTTCATGCATATCTCGGACCCCGAGCAGTCGGCATGGCTGAAAGAGCGTATTGAGGGCTACGGCAAAGAGATCACCTTCACCCAGCAGGGCCGCAAAGCGATCCTGAACAAACTGGTCGAGGCGGAGGGCTTTGAGAAGTTCTGCCACGTCAAGTTCATGGGCACCAAGCGCTTCGGTCTTGATGGCGGCGAAGCCCTGATCCCGGCGATGGAGCAGATCATCAAGCGCGGCGGTCAGCTGGGCCTGAAGGAAGTCATCATCGGCATGCCGCACCGCGGCCGTCTGAACGTGCTCGCGAACGTGATGGGCAAACCCTATCGCGCGATCTTCAACGAATTCCAGGGCGGCTCGTTCAAACCCGATGACGTTGACGGCTCGGGCGACGTGAAATACCACCTCGGCGCCTCGTCGGACCGTGAGTTTGACGGCAATGTCGTTCACCTCTCGCTGACCGCCAACCCCTCGCACCTTGAGGCGGTGAACCCGGTCGTTCTGGGTAAAGTCCGCGCCAAGCAGGACCAGCTGAACGACACCGAAGAGCGTATCGCCGTTCTGCCGGTTCTTCTGCACGGAGATGCCGCTTTCGCAGGTCAGGGTGTTGTGGCCGAAGGTCTGCAGCTTTCGGGCATCAAAGGTCACCGCACCGGCGGCTGCATCCATATCATCGTGAACAACCAGATCGGCTTCACGACCGCGCCGCACTTCTCGCGCACCTCGCCCTATCCGACCGATATCGCTCTGATGGTCGAAGCGCCGATCTTCCACGTGAACGGCGATGACCCGGAAGCGGTTGTGCATGCCGCCCGCGTGGCCATTGAGTTCCGCCAGAAGTTCCACAAAGACGTGGTTCTGGACATCTTCTGCTACCGTCGCTTTGGTCACAACGAAGGCGATGAGCCGATGTTCACCAACCCGGCGATGTATCAGAACATCAAAAAGCACAAAACCACCCTCCAGCTCTATACCGAGCGTCTGGTGGCAGACGGGCTGATCCCGGAAGGCGAAATCGAAGATATGAAGGCCGCCTTCCAGGCGCGTCTGAACGAAGATTTCGAGGCCGCAAAAGACTATAAGCCGAACAAAGCCGACTGGCTGGACGGTCGCTGGAAAAACCTCGGCCGCGAGAAAGCGGATTATGAGGCCGGTGCCACCGCCATCTCGCCGGAAACCATGGCGAACGTCGGTGCAGCCCTGACCCGCGTGCCGGAAGGCTTTGAGATCCACAAAACCGTCGGCCGTCAGCTCGAAGCCAAAAAGGCGATGTTCGCCACCGGCAAAGGCTTTGACTGGGCCACGGCTGAGGCGCTGGCTTTCGGCTCGCTGGTCACCGAAGGTCATCCGGTCCGTCTCTCGGGCCAGGACTGTACCCGCGGCACCTTCTCGCAGCGCCACTCGGCCTTTGTAAACCAGCAGACCGAAGAGCGTTACTACCCGCTCAACAATATCCGTGAGGGTCAGGCCCGCTATGAGGTCATCGACTCGATGCTCTCGGAATATGCGGTTCTTGGCTTTGAATACGGCTATTCGCTGGCGGAACCTGACGCGCTGACCATGTGGGAAGCCCAGTTTGGTGACTTCGCTAACGGCGCGCAGATCATGTTTGACCAGTTCATCAACTCGGCCGAAAGCAAATGGCTGCGGATGTCGGGTCTGGTCATGCTGCTGCCGCACGGCTTTGAGGGCCAGGGCCCCGAGCACTCCTCGGCGCGGCTTGAGCGTTTCCTGCAGCTTTCGGCTCAGGACAACTGGATCGTGGCGAACTGCTCGACCCCGGCGAACTACTTCCACATTCTGCGCCGTCAGATTCACCGCAGCTTCCGTAAGCCGCTGGTGCTGATGACGCCGAAGTCGCTGCTGCGTCACCCGCTCTGCGTCTCGACCGCAGAGGAATTCACCACCGGTTCGACCTTCCACCGCGTGCTGCCCGATGATGCAGAGCGGGGCACCGGCGTCTCGCAGCTGAAACTGCAGGCGGACAGCCAGATCAAACGCGTCGTGATCTGCTCGGGCAAGGTCTATTATGACCTGCTGGCAGAGCGTGACAAACGCGGTGCCGACAACGTCTATCTGCTCCGTCTCGAGCAGTTCTACCCCTTCCCGGCGATGTCGCTGGTCAAGGAGCTTGAGCGCTTCAAAGATGCTGAGATGGTCTGGTGCCAGGAAGAACCGAAAAACCAGGGCGGCTGGACCTTTGTTGAGCCGAACCTGGAATGGGTGCTGACCAAAATCGGCGCGCGCTTCTCGCGTGTGAGCTATGTGGGCCGCACGGCCTCGGCCTCGCCGGCAACCGGTCTCGCCTCGAAACATAAAGCTGAACAGGATGCGCTGGTGAACGAAGCGCTGACCATCGAAGGAAAATAAGGATGAGCATCGAAGTTCGCGTCCCCGCCCTCGGCGAAAGCGTCACCGAGGCCACCGTGGCCACCTGGTTCAAAAAACCGGGCGATGCTGTTGCGCAGGATGAGATCCTGTGTGAGCTGGAAACCGACAAAGTCTCGCTCGACGTGCCCGCACCCGCTGCGGGCATCCTTGCGGAAATCATCGCTCAGGACGGTGAGACCGTTGGCGCCAATGCGCTGCTGGCGATGATCTCGGCAGCCGGCGCAGCCGCCGCTCCGGCACCGAAGCTTGAGGCCGCTCCGGCGGCTGCCCCGGCAGCCCCCGCCGCCGGCAAAGACGTCGAAGATGCCCCTTCGGCGAAAGTTGCCATGGCCGCAGCGGGTCTCTCGCGCGATCAGGTTCAGGGCTCAGGCCGTGACGGCCGCGTCATGAAGGAAGATGTGGCCGCCGCTGTTGCCGCGATCAAAGCCGCGCCTGCTGCTGCTCCGGCTGCTGCCGCTGCTGCCCCGCGTGCGCCGGTCACTGCAGACGATTCCGCCCGCGAAGAGCGCGTCCGCATGACCAAGCTGCGCCAGACCATCGCGCGCCGTCTGAAAGAAGCCCAGAACACCGCCGCCATGCTGACCACCTACAACGAGGTGGATATGTCGGCGATCATGGAACTGCGCAACACCTACAAAGACCAGTTCGAGAAGAAGCACGGCGTGAAGATGGGCTTCATGTCCTTCTTCGTCAAAGCCTGTAACCACGCCCTCAAAGAGGTGCCGGAGGTGAACGCTGAGATCGACGGCACCGACATCATCTACAAAAACTACGTCCACATGGGCGTGGCTGTCGGCACCCCCAACGGTCTGGTGGTTCCGGTCGTGCGCGATGCGGACAAGATGTCCTTCGCTGAGATCGAGAAGAAGATCGCTGAACTCGGCCTGCGCGCCCGTGACGGCAAGCTGACCATGGCAGAGATGCAGGGCGGCTCCTTCACCATCTCGAACGGCGGTGTCTACGGCTCGCTGATGTCTTCGCCGATCCTGAACGCGCCGCAGTCGGGTATCCTTGGCATGCATAAGATTCAGGATCGTCCGGTCGTGGTGAATGGTCAGATCGTCATCCGCCCGATGATGTATCTGGCGCTCTCCTACGATCACCGTATCGTTGACGGCAAAGGCGCCGTGACCTTCCTCGTGCGCGTCAAAGAGGCGCTGGAAGATCCGCGCCGCCTGCTGATGGATCTCTGATCTTACTCGGGCAGGCCTTCGGGCCTGCCCGTTTCCTTAAGCGGAGAAGGCTCATGACCCCGGAACTGACGGTCCTTGCGCTTGGCGCCATCTTTCAGATGATCCAGATCGCCATCGCCGGCACGGTGATGAACAAAGATGTCGGCCGCGATTACAACACCGGCCCGCGCGACCGCGAGCCTGAATTTTCACCGCTGACCGGCCGGTTGCGCCGCGCGGTGAACAATATGTTCGAATCACTGGCACTCTTCACCATCGCTGTGGTCGTGGTCACCCTTTCGGGCCAAAGCTCGGGCGTGACGCAGGGCGCCGCCTGGATCTGGCTGGCGGCCCGCCTTCTCTACTTTCCGGCCTATGGCCTTGGTCTTTCGCCCTGGCGCTCGGTCGTCTGGGCCATTGGCACCATCGCCACCCTTGTCATCCTCGGGGTCTCTCTGTTCTGATCCCCCCGTCGTCTTTTGCGTCCCGGCCTCCTGCGGCCCGGGATGATCTACCAGGAGTATCTCATGGCCCAGTTCGATCTGATCGTCATCGGCGCCGGTCCCGGCGGTTATGTCTGCGCCATCCGTGCCGCCCAACTTGGTCTGAAAGTGGCCGTTGTTGAGGGGCGTGAGACCCTCGGCGGCACCTGCCTAAACGTTGGTTGCATCCCCTCCAAGGCGCTGCTGCATGCCACCCATTCGCTGCATGAGGCAGAGCATAACTTCGCCAAAATGGGTCTGAACGTGGCTGCGCCGACCGTCGACTGGGCGAAAATGCAGGCCTATAAAGCCGATGTCGTGGGCGGCAACACCAAGGGCATCGAGTTCCTCTTCAAAAAGAACAAGATCACCTGGCTGAAAGGCTGGGCTTCGATCCCGGCGCAGGGCCAGGTGAAGGTCGGCGACGACCTGCATGAGGCGAAGGCCATCGTGATCGCCACCGGATCGGAAGCCGCTTCGCTGCCGGGTGTCCCGGTGGATGAGAAGGTCATCGTCACCTCGACCGGCGCGCTGTCGCTGGATAACCCGCCGAAGTCGATGGTCGTGATCGGCGCTGGTGTCATCGGCCTGGAAATGGGCTCGGTCTATGCCCGCCTTGGTGCCGAAGTGACCGTGGTCGAATATCTCGACGCCATTACCCCCGGCATGGACGGCGAGATTGCGAAAAGCTTCCAGAAGCTCCTCACCCGCCAGGGCCTGAAGTTCGTTCTGGGTGCAGCCGTTCAGGGCGCTGAACTCACCGCTTCGGGCGCGAAGGTCAGCTACAAACTGCGCAAAGACGACAGCGAACATGCGATTGAGGCGGATGTCGTCCTCGTCGCCACCGGACGCCGCCCCTATACCGCAGGCCTCGGCCTTGAGGCGCTTGGCGTGGAAATGCTGCCGCGCGGTCAGGTCAAAACCGATGATCACTACCGCACCTCGCTGCCCGGCCTTTACGCCATCGGCGATGCGATCACCGGCCCGATGCTGGCGCATAAAGCTGAGGACGAAGGCATCGCAGTTGCAGAAATCATCGCCGGCAAGGTCGGCCATGTGAACTACGACGCGATCCCCGGCGTGGTCTATACCACCCCGGAACTCGCCTCGGTCGGCAAAACCGAAGAGCAGCTGAAAGAGGAAGGCCGTGCCTATAAGGTCGGCAAATTCTCCTTCATGGGCAACGCCCGCGCCAAAGCGGTCTTCCAGGGCGACGGCATGGTCAAGATGATCGTCGATGCCGCCACTGACCGCGTGCTCGGCTGCCACATCATCGGCCCGGCGGCGGGCGATATGATCCATGAGATCTGCGTCGCCATGGAATTCGGCGCCTCCGCCGAAGACGTGGCCCGCACCTGCCACGCCCACCCCACCTACTCTGAGGCCGTGCGCGAAGCGGCGCTGGCCTGCGGCGACGGCGCGATCCATTCGTAATCCCCTCCGGGGTTTGCTAAAGACACCCCGCCGGAGCCATCCGGTGGGGTTATCTTATGGAAGGACAGGACAATGCGGGCGCTTATTCAACGGGTCACAGAGGCCTCTGTCACGGTCGACGGACAAATCACCGGCGAAATTGGTCCCGGCCTTCTGGTCCTGATCTGCGCCATGGAGGGCGACACTGAAGCCACCAGCACCAAGATGGCCGCCAAAATCGCCAAACTGCGCATTTTCACCGATGAAAACGACAAGATGAACCTCTCCGTCCGGGACGTCAGCGGCAGCATCCTCGCCGTCAGCCAGTTCACCCTTGCAGGCGATGCCTCCCGCGGCAACCGCCCCAGCTTCGCCACCGCCGCCCGCCCCGAACAGGCAGAGCCGATGTATGAGCATTTCAAAGCCGCCCTGCGCTCTGAAGGGCTGAAAGTCGAGGCCGGGATCTTCGCCGCCGATATGAAGGTGCGCCTGCTCAATGACGGTCCTGTGACCATCTGGATCGACAGCGCTGACTGGTAAACGCGACAGGCGCCCCGTCACGTGCTAACATCAGCCATCCCAAAGCAGGAGGTGAAGATGTTTCGGCACATTCTGACGGCAACCGACGGCTCAGACTGGGCGGGCAAAGGCGTCACAAAAGCCATCGGCCTCGCCGCCGCCCTGAAGGCCAAACTCACCGTGGTCATGGCCTCGGAAAGCTACCCCGACTACCTCTATGCCGCCGATCTCAGCCCCTATGCCGGCACCGTCTTCACGCCTGAGCAGATGGAGACCAACCGCACTGCCATGCAGTCCCATGCCGATGAAGTTCTGGCCCTGGTCTCAGAGGAGGCGCGCAAACTGGGCGTTCATCCGCGCCTCCTCTATGTCCCGAATACCCATCCGGCGGTCGCCATCACGGAGAAAGCGGCGGAGGAGGGCTGCGATCTGATCGTCATCGGCTCGCGCGGGCGGCGTGGCATCACCAAACTCGTCCTCGGCAGCCAGGCCGCCGAGGTGCTCGCCGGCACTCAGCTCCCGGTCATGATCGTTAAATGAGCCCCTGCCCGGGTCGCGCGCCCCCGCGCGACCCTTTTGCGGCTTTCCAAAGCGCCGCTTTCAGGGCAAAACCCCGCCAAAGCTTGCGAACCATCAGGTGGGCCCATGACCTTCGACCGCTCCGTAAAGATCGCCCCGTCGATCCTTTCCGCCGACTTCGCCGATTTCGGCCGCGAAATCCAGGCCATTGAGGCCCAGGGCGCGGACTGGGTCCATGTGGACGTCATGGACGGCCATTTTGTCCCCAATCTCACTTTCGGCCCGCCGGCCGTTGCAGCCTTCCGCAAACACGTCAAAACGGTGATGGACGTGCATCTGATGATCGCCCCGGTCGATCCCTATATCGAGGCCTTCGCCACGGCCGGCGCCGATATCATCACCGCCCATGTCGAGGCCGGCCCCCATATCCACCGCACGCTCCAGGCGATCCGCGCCACCGGCAAAAAAGCCGGCGTGGCCCTCAACCCCGGAACCCCGGCTGAGGCGGTGAAACATCTGCTCGATCTCACCGATCTGGTCTGCGTCATGACGGTGAATCCGGGCTTTGGCGGCCAGAAATTCATCGATATGACCGGCAAAGTGGCCGAACTGCGCGCCATGATCGGCGACCGCCCCGTCCATATTGAGATCGACGGCGGCGTCGATCCGACCACGGCCCCCGCCCTCGTCAAAGCCGGCGCCGATGTACTTGTCGCAGGTTCCGCTGTCTTCAAAGGCGGCTCTGTTGACCAGCCGCAGGTCTACGGCGCCAATATGACCGCCATCCGCGAAGCGATCCGCGCCGCGGTCTGATCTCTTCGGCCTTTGGCTTTTTCAAAATACTCCGGGAGGTCCGGAGGGCAGCGCCCTCCGGCCTCACCGCGAAAAGCGCCCCTGCGGCTCTTAAAGCCTGCGCCCCTGCAAAAGCCGCGGCAGCTCCCCTGACAGCCCCGCAGCCTCGCGGATGAAGCTGCGCCGCGGCGCATCAAGCGCGGCCACCGCCCGCATCCCAAGCCCCCGCAGACCGCGTGCCAGCGGGCTGTGGTTGGAAAACAGCCGGTTCACCACATCCATCCCAAGCGCAAGCGAGGTCGCGTCAAACCGCCGCCAGGTCTGATAGCGCTCGAGAACATTTCCCGCAGCGAGATCCTCGCCCCGCGCCCGGGCGTCCGCCAGCACCTCTGCCAGCGCCGCCACGTCCCGCAGCCCGAGGTTCAACCCCTGACCGGCGATCGGGTGAATGCCATGGGCCGCATCTCCGGCCAAAGCCACCCGGGGCGCGATGTAACTCTCCGCCAGCGACAGGCTCAGCGGGTAGCTGAACCGGTCCCCGGTCAGCTGTGCCGGACCGGTGAGATGACCGATCTTCTCCATAAGCAGATCCAGATAATCACTGTCAGGCAGATCCCGGATGCGCGCCGCCGCCCGCTCCTCCTCAGACCAGACGATCGAGACACGATCCCTGCTCAGCGGCAAAATCGCGACCGGCCCGCCGGGCAAAAATACCTGATGCGCCACACCGCTATGGGGCGCGTCAAGCTGCAGGGCGTTCACGAGCGCGGTCTGCCCGTACCCCCAGCCCTGCCGCCGGATGCCCGCACGCCCCGCCACCCCCGAGCCGCGCCCGTCACAGCCGACCAGAAGCCGCGCGCTCAGTCCTTCGCCAGTTGACAGCGTGACGCTGATCGCCTCAGGTCCGGCCTCCTGCGCAACCACCGAGACCCCGCTCAACCGGCGGATCTTCGGCTCAGCCGCAATGGCTGCGACCAGCGCCTTATGCAGATAGCGGTCCTCCAGAAGAAACCCCATCGGGCCTTCATCCAGCTCACCCCGATCAAAACTCAGGAAAAACGGCACCGAAGCGCCCTGAGGCACCCCGTCTGAGGTGCGGATCGCCTCAATCGCCGTGGCCTCACGCGCCACCTCCGGCCAGACGCCGAGTGCGGCAAGCAGCCTTTGAGAGGCCAGCGCCAGGGCATAGGCGCGCCCGTCAAACCCCTCTGCGGCCCGCGCGCCATCAGGGCGCGCATCGACCAAAGTCACATGAAATCCGGCCTGAGCCAGCGCGAGTGCCAGCGCCGGTCCGTTCAGGCCACCGCCTGCGATGATGACATCCTGTTCCATGTCCCATCCTATGCTGCGATGGCGCTGCAAAGTCCATCACCCTTGCCGGAGCGGACCACCTTTATGACCGCAGTGATGGTCAACGAGCCGTGACTGAGGCCAGGATCAACCATCTGAGGCCGCTCCCTTTCATCTCCACCTGCCCTGGGCTCAGCGAAAAAACAAAGCCCCGCCGAAGCGGGGCTTATGATCTCAGTTGCTGCCGTCTTTATAGACGCCCTGCTCTTTCAAAGCGTCCATGACTTCTTTCGGCATATAGGTCTCATCGTGTTTGGCGAGGATCTCTGCCGCGATGAAGACCCCGTTGACCAGCTTACCGGTGCCGACCATGCCCTGACCTTCTGAGAAAAGATCGGGCAGCACCCCGGTGAATTCCACCGGCACACTCGCCCCGCCATCGGTCACGACAAAGCGCACCGTGGCACCGTCGCCGCGCTGAATGCTGCCCTCTTCGACCAGCCCGCCGATGCGGAAGGTCTCGGTCGCGGGCGGCGGCTCAGCCACCACCTGCGAGGGGGAGCGGAAGAAGTTGATCCCGTCCCGCATGGCATAGCCGATCAGCGCGGTCGACAGGACCAGCGCCACCACGGCAACGACGATAATCTGAATACGGCGGCGTTTCTTAAGCGTTTTCATATCTTACGGGAAGACCGGAGCCAGCATCAGGCCGGTGGTCTCTTCAATACCCAGCATCAGGTTGGCGTTCTGCAGCGCCTGACCCGACGAGCCTTTCGTCAGGTTATCGAGCACCGCCACGATGGTCGCACGGCCCGGCACACGGTCGCCGGTCACGCCAATATGGCAGAAGTTCGAGCCGCGCACATCCCGGGTTGACGGCAGTGCGCCAAAAGGAAGCACCTGGATAAAGGTCTCATCCTTATAGGCATCAGCCAGGGTCTGATGGATGACCGCCGGATCACCGTCAACATAAACGGTCATCAGAATGCCACGGTTAAAGGGCATCAGATGCGGCGTGAACTGCACATGGACCGGACGACCGGCAAGTTTCGAGAACTCCTGGTCAAATTCACCGAGGTGACGGTGCTTTCCGCCCGCCGAATAGCTGTGGGTGCCCTCTGAAAGCTCTGCATGCAGCAGGTTCTCTTTCAGCGAGCGGCCCGCGCCCGAGACACCGGCCTTCAGATCAAGCACGATGCGGTCAAGATCGATCACACCTGCCGAGATCAGCGGGCGAAGCGCATATTGCCCGGTCGCCGCATTGCAGCCCGTGCCTGCCACCAGACGCGCGTTGCGGATCTCTTCGCGGTAAAACTCGGTCAGGCCGTAAACGGCTTCGGGCTGCAGCTCCGGCGCGAAATGCGGCTGGCCGTACCATTTCTCATAATCCGCCACATCGCGCAGACGGAAGTCCGCCGACAGATCAACGATCTTCAGATCTTTCGGCAGGGCCGCTACGACCTTCTGGGTGGTGGCGTGCGGCAGCGCGCAGAAGGCCAGATCGACCTGCGAGAAATCGATCTCCTCGATCTTCACCAGCTTCGGCAGCGTCAGATGGCGCAGGAAGGGAAAGACCTCCGCCATATCCTGCCCGGCCTTACGATCGGCTGACAGCGCCACGATTTCCATCTCAGGATGGGTCGCGATCAGGCGGACAAGTTCGGCTCCGGTATAGCCCGAGGCTCCGAGGATGGCGATACGGTGGGTCATGGCGCAGCTCCCTGTTTTCGGGGGCGTTTTTCGCCCCAATCGGGGGGCCTTGCAAGCCTTAACTTCAAGGCTGCTGGGCCGCTCGCGCCATGGTGAGAGCGGCCCTGACCCAAGGGTTAAAGCGCGGGCGCTTCAACCCCGAGTTTTGCGCAAAGCTCGTTCAATCGCGCGAGGGTGATCGCATCCCAATTGGCGCGGCGCGAGGCGAAAAGCTCGGCCTGGGATTTCAGCACCAGACCATCCGAGAGGATCTTCAGATGGTTCGCCCTGAGCGTATCGCCCGAGGAGGTGATATCCGCCACCGCCTCTGCGGTCATATTGCGGATGGTGCCCTCCGTCGCGCCCTGGCTGTCGACGAGACGGTATTCCGCAACCCCTGCGCTTTGCAGGAACTCCCGCACCAAACGGTGGTATTTGGTCGCAATCCGCAGGCGGTGGCCATGGGCGGCCCGGAACTGCGCGGCGACCGCATCCAGATCATCGAGCGTGTCCACATCGATCCAGGCGTTCGGCACGGCGATGATGAGATCAGCAAAACCAAAGCCCAGAGGCGCGACTTCGGCGACCCGGGTGTCCCAGCCGGCGAGCTTTTCGCGGATGAGATCGGTCCCGGTCACGCCCAGGTGAATGCGCCCGGCCGAGAGTTCGCGCGGGATCTCACCGGCCGAGAGCAGCACCAGATGCACGCCGCCGATGCCGCTGACATGGCCGGAATACTCCCGGTCGTCACCCGAGCGCGCCATGGTCACGCCGCGCGCGCCAAACCACTCGAAAGTCTTTTCCATCAGCCGCCCCTTGGACGGCACCCCGATACGAAGGCTCATACCCGGGCCTCCTTCAGCTGCGCCAGCAGGCCGGGGCGGATGATGCCGCCGACCGCCGGAATTTCACGGCCCTGCCCCAGAACCCGGGTCAGCGCGTCATAGCGCCCGCCATTGGCGACCGGGGGCAGACCCTCCTGATCGGCCATGAAGGAAAAGACGAAGCCGTCGTAATATTCCATCGTGGTGCGGCCATGGCTGGCCTCAAAGCCCAGACGGTCGACATTGATGCCATGCTCGGACAGCGCCTCAAGCCGCGCCTCCATCAGCGCGATGGCCGGACGGATGGAGGAAAGCTCCGTCCCGATATCCTCAAGCCGCTTCAGCGCCTCAGGCGCGGCGCCTTCGACGCGCAGCAGATCATCGAGGAGATCCGCCTCACGGGTGGGGATATGGCGGGTGCCTGCATCTTCCAGAAGCGCCTGGGCGCGGGCCTCAACCTCAGCCGGGCTGCGCTGGCCGATGAAAGGGCCGGCCTCCTGCATCAGCGCCTCGGCAGAACCGGTGGCGAGTTTTTCCAGAAGCTTCACCCGCGCCGGAGCGACAGGCGCGGCACCCGAGAAGCGGTCAAGCAGCGCCCGGAAGCGTTTGGGACGCCAGACATGACGGCGCAGCGCCGCCTTGCGGGTTTCCGAGGTGGTAAGGCCATTGACCGCCGCCAGCAGCAGACCGATGTCGCCGATCACCGCACGCAGTTTCAGCGGCACCAGAAGCTGCGAGAACATCGCAAAAACTTCGGCATCCGACTCGGCGGGGTTCTCGCGGGCGAAAACCTCATAGCCGGTCTGCAGATATTCGCGTGCCCGCCCCTCATCGCGGTCCTGACGGCGGAAGACTTCACCCGAATAGCAATAACGCGCAGGCTCTGCCCCATGGGCCATGTGCATCTGCACCACCGGGACGGTGAAATCCGGGCGCAGCATCATCTCACCCAGAAGCGGGTCCTGGGTGACATAGGCGCGGCCGCGAATGTCTTCGCCGTAAAGATCAAGAAGCGTATCGGCGGGCAGCAGTGTATCTGCCTCAACCGGCAGAGCCCCCGCCGCCTCAAAGGCGGCTTTCAGACGGGCGGCTTCGCGGCGGGCGGCGGGGGAAATCGGCATGAGTTACCCTTCGGCCAGCATCTGACGCACGGTGTCGACCAGATCGCCACGGGCCACTTCACGCTGTGCGGGACGGTCTTTCCATTCCTCCAGCGTGGCGTTTTCAGCGATCTTCGCGCCCAGGATCAGGTCTTTCAGCACGACAACACCACGGGCAGCCTCATCGGAGCCCTGAATGACCGCGATGGGCGACTGGCGTTTGTCTGCATATTTCAGCTGGTTACCGAACTGCTTGGGATTGCCGAGATAGACTTCGGCGCGGATGCCCGCATTGCGCAGGTCCGCCGCCATGGCGAAATAATCCGACATGCGGTCGCGGTCCATCACGGTCACCACGACCGGACCTGCAGCCTCTGCTCCCATGCGGCCCTTGGCGCGCAGGGCGGCGAGCAGTCGGTCCACACCGATCGAGACGCCGGTTGCGGGCACCGCCTGACCGGTGAAGCGCTTCACCAGATCATCATAACGACCGCCGCCCGAGACCGAGCCGAACTGGCGCTTATTGCCCTTCTCATCGAGGATCTCGAAGGTGAGTTCCGCTTCAAAGACCGGGCCGGTGTAATAGCCAAGGCCGCGCACAACGCCGGGGTCGAGCTCAATGCGGTCAGCACCGAACCCTTGGGCGTCGAGCAGCGTGGCGATGGTTTCCAGCTCATTCACGCCTTCTGCGCCGAGCACCGAATTGCCCACCAGTTCGCGCAGACGCGCAACCGTGGCCGCACCGGTCGCGCGTTTGGCCGAGACAAAGCCCATGACCACTTCCGCCTGCTCTGCCGAGAGGCCCGCGCCTTTGGTGAAATCACCAGAGTCGTCTTTGCGGCCTTCGCCGAGCAGCAGACGCACACCCGCATCGCCCAGACGGTCGATCTTATCGATCGCGCGCAGCACGATGCCGCGTTCGTTTTCAAACTTCGACGGGTCCGAGGGGTCGAGAACCCCCGCGACTTCCATCACGCCGTTCAGCACTTTGCGGTTGTTGACCTTCACGACGTAATCGCCACGCGGAATGCCCACACGCTCCAGCGCATTGGCGAGCATGGCGCAGATTTCCGCATCTGCCGCGACCGAGGGCGCGCCCACGGTATCGGCATCGCACTGATAGAACTGACGGAAACGGCCGGGTCCCGGCTTTTCATTGCGCCAGACCGGCCCCATCGCATAGCGGCGATAGGGCGAGGCCAGATCGTTGCGGTATTGCGCCGCGACCCGCGCGAGCGGCGCGGTCAGGTCATAGCGCAGCGCCAGCCAGTCTTTTTCGTCTTCCTGCCAGGCGAACACACCCTCATTCGGGCGGTCGACATCGGGCAGGAATTTGCCAAGCGCTTCAACGGTTTCCACCGCAGAGGTCTCAAGGGCTTCGAAGCCGTGAAGATGATAGACCTCGGCAATGGCATCGAGCATGGCTTTGCGTTCGGTCACTTCCGCGCCGAAATAGTCGCGAAACCCTTTGGGGGTCTCAGCGCGCGGGCGGCGGGGGGCTTTTTCCCTGGTCATCTTCTGGCCTCATCTGCCTTCGTGTCTGGCAGAAAGGGCTTAGCGGATGCGGGCTTGCTGGGCAAGCGCAAGGGCTGAGGCCCGCTGTCTCAACCCCGTTCGCGGAAACTCTCGGCCTGAAGGCCATGTCTGGCCAGTTTGTCGTAAAAGGTTTTGCGCGGCAGATTGAGCTGCGCCATGGCCCGGGTGACATTGCCTTTCGTGGCCCTGAGCGCATCACGCAAAAGCCCCGCCTCATAGCGGGCCATCAGTCCGGCAAGGTCAGAAGGGCCGCCCGCGTCGCCCTGCTCATCTTCCGTCAGACCAAGGGCCTGGGCTTCAGCGAACTGGCGCAGCTCCCGTCCGTTGCCGGGCCAGTCGTGGCTGTCGAGCCGCGCCCGCACCAGGGGCGTGATCTCCGGCACGGCCAGATTATAACGCTGGCAGGCCTCAATCAGAAAGGCGCGGAAGAGAACCGGGATGTCTCCGCGCCGCTCCGCCAGCGGCGGGACATGCAGGGTGACGCCGGAGAGGCGGTAGTAAAGATCGGCGTGAAAGCTGCCCTGCCGCGCCAGTTCCCCCAGATCGGCAGAGGTCGAGGCCAGGACATGCAGATCGAGCGGCCGCGCACTGGTGGCCCCCGCCGCCCAGAACGACCGGGTTTCAATGGCATGCAGAAGCCTTGCCTGCAAAGGCGCGGTCAGCATCTCGACGCGGTCGAGATAAAGCGTGCCGCGGTGCGCCTTCTCAATCCGCCCCACAAGGCGGCTGTGACGCGGCGCATCAGGGTGGCCCGCTTCGGCGCCAAAGAACTCGCTGTCGAAGCGGCCCTCATTCAGGGTGTCGCAGGCCACATGCACGAAGGGCCGGTTTGCGCGGCTGCCAAGCCTGTGGATCGCATGGGCCAGCGCCTCCTTGCCCGCGCCCGTGGGGCCGGTGATGAGGGCATCAATCCCCGCCTCCCCGATCCGCGCCGCCGCATCGCGCAGGCGCGTGACCGCCGGGCTGACGCCCAGCAGATCGCCGCGCACCGGCAGCGGCT
Organism: Falsigemmobacter intermedius; assembly: GCF_004054105.1. Classification (GTDB taxonomy): domain Bacteria; phylum Pseudomonadota; class Alphaproteobacteria; order Rhodobacterales; family Rhodobacteraceae; genus Wagnerdoeblera; species Wagnerdoeblera intermedia. The sequence continues at coordinate 58,498 of NZ_SBLC01000006.1, read as the reverse complement.
GCGCCCTCATCTGCCGCAGGCTGCGGTTCTCCAGCACCAGAGCGCGGGCCTGAGCCGCGCGGCGCAGGGCGGCGGTCAGCTGATCAAGCGAGACCGGCTTGGTCAGAAAATCCCAGGCCCCGGCCCGCATCGCCTCAACCGCCATGGGCACATCGCCGTGGCCGGTCAGCAGGATCACCGGCAGATCCTCGTCAATGGCCCGGATCTGGCGGTGAAATTCAAAACCGTCCATGCCGGGCATCCGCACATCCGAGAGGATCACGCCGGGATAGTCCGGGGTGATCCCTTCCAGGGCTTTGCGCGGGTCACTGAAACCTTCCGCGCGAAAGCCCGCGATCTTCAGGCTCTGAAGCTCGGCAGCCAGAAGATCTTCATCGTCGTCGACAAGGCGGACCAGGAATTTTTCACTCATGCGCGTTGCAGCCTTAAAATGAAATGCGCGCCCTGCCCGGGCTCGGGCGGGGCAAGGCTTAACTCGCCGCCCAGATCGCGCGCAATATCGCGGGCGATCACCAGCCCAAGCCCCAGGCCTTCGCTTTTCGAGGTAGCAAAGGGCATGAACAACTGGCCGACCATGGCAGGCTCTATGCCGGGGCCGTTGTCGCGCAGATCAAAAGTGACCGTTGTGGCATCCGCCGTCACCGTCAGGGTGATGACCGGATCGGCGGTATCATGCAGCGCCTCCTGGGCGTTCTGGATGAGATTCACCAGAACCTGCTCCAGCCGCACGGCCTCTGCCCGGACTTTCAGGTCAGGATCATCCCCGCGAATGACCAGTTGCGCCCCCCGCGCCCTGCGGCGCGAGGCGGTCAGCAGCACTGAGGCCTCAATCACCTCCCGCACCGGCACCGCCTTCAGCTCACCGGTGGCCTTGCGGGCAAAGCCGCGCAGCTGGGTGGTGATGCGGTCGATGCGTTCCGTCATGCCCGCGATCTGGCGCAGATTGGCGCGCGTCTCTTCCGGGTCATCATCGAGAAGCGCAACCCCGTTGTCGGCCAGAAGGCGAATGGTGGCCAGCGGCTGGTTCACCTCATGGGCAAGTCCGGCGGTGACCTGCCCGAGGGTGGCGAGTTTATTGGCCTGCACCAGTTCGCCCTGCATATGGGCCAGACGCTCCTCGGCATTGCGGCGCTCTTCGACCTCAGCTTTCAGAAGGCGGGTGCGGTCTTCCACCGCCTGCTCAAGGTCGCGCTGATACTGCAAAGCCGCCTCTTTGACGGCGCGGCGCGCCTCAATGATCCTCCTGCGCCTGCGCCCGAGCGCGAAGACCAGCGCAAGGACCGCCGACATCACCAGCCCCCCGCCGATGCCCGCGCGCCAGGAGGCCGCAGCCGAGGTATATAGCGTCAGCTGCCAGCCCGGCGCACCGGCCACCGCCTCATGCACCGCCAGCCGCCCCGCTGCCGCCGGAGGCTGGCTGAAGCGCAGCGAGGGGTCCGAGGCCAGCACAACCTGCCCCGTCGGATCGGTGACATGGCTCGGGGCCGCGCTGCGGGCCCAACCCGCCTCCATAGCCTCAAATTCCATTTTCACGACGATGATCCCGACAAGCTCACCCTCTGCCCGGATGTCATGGGAGAGATAGAGCCCGGGGCGGCCGCTGTTGCGGCCAAGCGCATATTCCAGCGCCCGCCCCTCGGTCACCGCTTTGCGGAAATACTCCCGAAAGGCGTAATTGCCGCCGACAAAACTGACCGGCTCCTGCCAGTTCGAGGCTGAGATCGTCAGCCCTTCGGTGTCGATCAGATAGATGATCGTGCTGCCGGTCTCTGCGCGCAGATACTCGAGCTTCCGCGAGACCTGCTCGGCCAGATCCGTATCACCGCTGACAAGCGCCGCCCGTGCCAGACCGTCATCGGCGAGGGTGCCCGCCACCGCACGCTGCACCGCGAGAATACTCTCAAGCGTCTGCACCCGCGATTGCGCGGTGATCTGCGCCTCATTCAACAGGGTCGCCCGCACGGTGCGGCGGCTGACCTCAAAGGCCGCGACCACCGCAAGACAGGCCCCCGTAAAGATCAGCGCCCGCGGCATCAGCCGCCTAAGAGGGGAAAATCTTCGGGGCATGCTGGGCCGCGACCTCGTCACAAAACTGTTTCAGATCCGAAACTAGCAGATCCGGCATGTGTGGAAAACCACACATCCTGGCAGCCAGACACGACAAAAATGCCCATGAAAATAAGGCGCTGGTGAAAATTCAGGCAAAACTGGGGCGTCCTCCCGGAATCACTATCCTGGCGCCAGTGACGTATTGGCGCCCGGAGGAGCCCCCCATGCAGTTCAATCCCCAAGCCGGAGCCGGGACACCGGCCCGCAAACCCTTTTACCGCGTTCTCTATATCCAGGTGATCATGGCGATCATCCTCGGCGCAGTGATCGGCCATTTCTGGCCGCAGCTTGGCGCCGACCTCAAACCGCTTGGCGATGCCTTCATCAAACTGGTGAAGATGATCATCGCGCCGGTGATCTTCATCACCATTGTGACCGGCCTTGCGGGCATGGGGGATCTGAAGGGCGTGGGCTCGGTCGCGGGCAAAGCCTTTGGCTATTTCTTTGTGTTCTCGACCCTGGCGCTGGTCGTCGGCCTGATCGTGGCCAATGTGGTGCAGCCGGGCACGGGCATGAACATTGATCCCGCCACTCTCGATCCGGCAGCGGTTCAGGGTTATGCGGCCAAAGCCCACGAATCCACCCTGACCGGTTTCATGATGGAGATCATCCCGACCACGCTGATTTCAGCCTTCACCGAGGGCAATATCCTGCAGGTCCTCTTTGTGGCGATCCTCTTTGGCGTGGGCGTCATTCTGGTGGGCGAGCCTGCAAAGCCGGTCATTCGCCTCTTTGAAGCCGCCGGTCAGATCATCTTCCGCGTGGTCGATATCCTGATGAAGCTGGCCCCCATCGGTGCCTTCGGAGCCTTTGCCTTCACCATCGGCAAATATGGCATCGGCTCGGTGATGAACCTCGCGGAACTGGTGCTGACCTTCTATATCACCTCTGCCATCTTCGTGCTGGTGATCCTTGGCGCGGTGGCCCGCGTCAATGGCTTCTCGATCCTTGCGCTGATCCGCTATCTCAAAGAAGAGATCCTGCTGGTGCTGGGCACTTCCTCCTCGGAATCGGCTCTGCCGCGCCTGATGGAGAAGATGGAGAAAGCAGGCTGTGCGCGGCCGGTGGTGGGGATGGTGGTTCCGACCGGTTATTCCTTCAACCTCGACGGCACCAATATCTATATGACGCTGGCGGCGCTGTTTATCGCTCAGGCCACCAATACCGATCTGACCCTTGGCCAGCAGCTCACCCTTCTGGCGGTGGCGATGCTCTCCTCTAAGGGGGCAGCGGGTGTGACCGGTGCGGGCTTCATTACCCTCGCTGCCACGCTTTCGGTGGTGCCGAGCGTGCCGCTCGCCGGTATGGCGCTGATCCTTGGTGTGGACCGCTTCATGTCCGAATGCCGCTCGATCACCAATTTCATCGGGAATGCCGTCGCCACCGTCGTCGTCAGCCGCTGGGAGAACGCCCTTGATAAAGAGCAGTTCGATGCCGTGATGAAGGGAAGCGCCGCTCCCGCTGTGGCGGCACCCGCGCTGAGCGGAGCGCCCGCCGGCCTGCGCCTTGGTGAAGCCTCCGCGGACTGAGATCTGAGAACTCCGGTCTGAGCAACGCCCCCGCAGATCCTGCGGGGGCGTTTTGCTATGGGTCTCCGCGCTCGTCTGAAGGAACGCGTGGGTCACAGCCGCAGAATATCTGGCGTGACCTGAGCGCATAAAAAGCCGCAGGCACCAGGTCCCTGCGGCTTCAGGTTCTCCGCCCCGCTGAGCGGTTCAGTTGATCTTCAGATTAAGAAGCCGCTGGTCCCCCGGCAGGCGGGAGCGCTCAAGAATAATCTTCGAGACCGCCTGAGCGCGGGTCATGTTCATCCGCGCAAGGATCGGACCGGAGTCGCGTTCCGGCATGGCTGCGATGACCAGAACAGTCACTTCCAGATCGGCGTTGGAGAGGATCGCTGCCGCCTCTGCGGGCTTCATGGCGCGGTACATCTGGACGAGGCGGGTGATATCTTCGCTGTGACGGGTCTCTGCCAGACCGAGAAGCTGATGGATCTCTTCCTTCAGCGCGGTCAGCTGACGCTCCTGCTCTGCCAGAGCGGCGGAGGCAAAATTTATCTCGGATTCGCGCAGATTCAGAGCCTCTGTGCGGTCTTTCAGCGCCTGTCGCTCTGCGGCAATGGCCGCCAGAAGCTCTCCGGCAAGACCCGGCTCCTGGGCAATGCGCGACTGCTGCGGATCGGCTTTTGGTGCCGGAGCGCCGTCGAGCGCCGACATGTTATTTTGCACAGCCCCATCCTGAACCACCACCGGAGCCGGGCTCTGCGCGCCGGTCGCTGCGGGCAAAAGCGCGGCCATGACGACTGCGGGGAACAAAACACGCTTCATCCGCGGGCCTTTCTTCGGGCTGTCTCAAAAAACGAACGCACCAGAGCGCTGCGGTCGTCCTGAGGCGCTTTCCTTACCGGCGGCTCATCCGGCAGCTGTCTTGCGGCCCGCTCCAACCGGTCCGCCTCACTGCGCAAAGCGTCGAGAGACTGCTCAGACTGATCGACCGCATCTGAGAAGGCCTGCAGAACCGGGGCGAGCTCCAGCAGCACCGCCTGCAGCCGCGCGATCCGCCGCCCCAGCACCAGGCCATAGCCAAGCGCTGCGAAGAGCAGCAGCAGGATCAGCCCGTCAATCGCCCAGGAGATCATCATCATCTCCCGGCGGCAGCGGCTCTCCGGCCTCGCGGGTGATCTTCACCGCCACCCGGCCGTTTTTGCGCCGTCCCGTTACCCCATGCAAAATCGCCCGATCCGAGCAGCGCAGCGTGGCCTCTGCCCCCAGCGTGATGCCAAGATCGATCGTTACGCCAGGCTTCCAGGCCAGAACCTCCGCCAGCGGCAGCGGCAGGCGGTGCAGCTCTGCCTCAACCTGCAGGGTCGCGGTGCCGATCTGCCCGGCGAAATGGTCGCGCCAGGAGGCATCGCCACCCAGGCGCTCGCCAAGGAACATCTTGCCCAGATGCGCGCGCGCCGGCTCCAGCGTGTCGAGCGGCAAAAGCATGCTCATCAACCCGGTCACCCCCCCGAGCGTCACCCGCATCTCAAAGACCGCGACCTGAGCGCCGGCCGCCAGAAGCGAGGCGATCTGCACCGGGCTTTCGATCGGCTCAAGCCGGAAGCTGACTTCGGTGATCCGGCTGAAATGATGTTCCGCCTCACGCGCAACCTGCGCCAGAAGGCGGGAGGCGAAGGCCTTTTCGATGGCCGTCGGTGCCCGCTGCGGCGGTGCGTCACGTCCGGCGGCGCCCCCCAGCATCACCGAGAGCACCGCATGCAGAAGCCGTGGATCCAGCGCAAAAAGAACCGGCCCGCCCCAGCTCGACTGGCCGATCACCGCACAGCTGTCGCGGTGCAGCGTTCCGAGCGCGCGGCCCCAGGCGTCATAATGCGGCGCCTCTGCCTCGGTCTCGCTCAGAAAGCCGTTCTGGCTTTTCAGCATCGGGCTGAGACCTGCGGCGATGCGCGCGCAGATCACATCAAGCATAGGCAGCGGCTCATGATTGGCCGAGGCGCGGGCGATGATCTCTTCTTCAAGCGGCCGCTTCGGGCTCAGGCCCATCGGCTCAAAGCCGCTGTCATCAGCAGGTTCCGACAAAGGCTCTTCCAGGCGGGTGTCGTCGGTCATTGCAGCACGAAGTCCTGAAGCAGAATGCTGATCGGCGCCTCAGAGGCGGTCACAAGGCGGGCGCGGCGCAGCAGTTCATGGCGCAGATCCGCCAGACCGGCGCTGCCGTAGGCGTCGTCTTCATGGAGCTGCGACAGATATTCGATGAAGCTGTCGCGCAGAGCGGGCTGAAGTTCCGCCATCTTCCGCCCTTCAGCCACCGCATCAAAGGCCGCGTCATAAAGGAGCGTCGGCTCGATCACGAGAAAGCGCGTGCGACGATCGCCGGTAAGCCCGCTGGCAGCGACATTCACCGTAATGCGACCGATCGGCAGAAGAACCTGGCCGTTGCCCGGACGCGCAGCGCTGATGGTCTGGCCCTCAGAGACTGTCGCAGGCTGCTGCATGCGCCAGATGCCCGCGCCGGCTGCAATCCCCACCACCAGAATGGCCAAAGCCCCCAGCAGCACCCACCGCATGCGGTTCCTGCCACCGGCGCCTTTGCCCTTCTGATCCGTTGCCGGCTGTCCGGTCGCCATGCACCACTCCTTTAACCGTCTATTTACTCTCGCTTAGATCAAGAATAACAAGAATAGCAAGCCGCAGTTTTAGACTATACATGACAAGTACCGCCGAGAGGAACTTATACATGACAGGGGGATATCGGGCATGAAGCAGATCCTTGCCAATCTCGCATCCCTCGGTCGCGGTCGTCTGATCGCGCTTGGCGCAACCGGGCTTGCCGTTATGGCGGCGGTGCTCTTCGGGCTGAGCGTTGTTCTGGCACCGGTCTATCGGCCGCTGGCGGGCGATCTGTCAGCCTCGGAAGGCGCAGCCATGGTCCGTGCGCTGGAACAGGCCGGATTTACCCCCCGCGTCTCGCCCGATGGCACGCTGGTGAGCCTGCCGGAAACCGATATTGCCCGCGCCCGCATGGCGCTGGCGGAGGCTGGTGTCGCGGCCCAGGGCGTGCCGGGCTGGGAACTTTTTGACAATCAAAGCGGCCTTGGCATGAACACCTTCCTGCAGCAGGTGAACCGCCTGCGCGCTCTGGAGGGTGAGCTGTCGCGCTCGGTCCAGACGCTGGATGTCGTCGAAGCGGCCCGCGTTCATCTGGTCCTGCCCGAGCGCGAAGCCTTTTCCGCCGAGCGCCCGGAGCCTTCGGCCGCCGTCATCATCCGCACCCGCCGTGGTGCGACACTTGAGCGCAAGCAGGCTCTGTCGGTCCGCAGCCTGGTGGCAGCCGCCCTGCCCGGCCTCTCGCCTGAACGGGTGACAGTGCTTTCAGCCTCCGGTGAGACGATCCTTGCGGCAGATGGCGAAGGCACCGATGGCAGCGCCGCGCTTCATGGCACCCGGATCGCCATGGAAGAGCGCCTTGTGCGCAATATCGAACAGATCCTCTCGGCCCGTGTCGGTGCCGGAAACGTCCGCGTGCGGGTGGCAGCCGAACTCGCCACCACCCGTGAAGTGATCCTGCGCGAGAGTTTTGATCCGGAAGGCCGTGTGGCCCGCCAGACCCGCTCAGTGAGCGAGAATGCCAAAAACAGCGAAAAATCGGCGCAAAGCCTTGATGTGCTGAACAATCTTCCCGGCGCTGCAGGCGGCGCGGACGGCGGGGCCGGACGCTCTGAAGACCGCAGCCGTGAAGAGGATGAGACCCGTTTTGAGATCGGCTCGACCCGGTCCGAGACCGTGATTGAGCCGGGCGGGTTGCGCCGTCTGTCGGTCGCCGTTCTGGTCAATGGCACCAGCGATGAAAACGGCTACCGCGACCGCACCCCTGAAGAGCTTGAGCGGCTGACGCAGCTTGTGCGCTCAACCATGGGCTTTGATGAAGATCGCGGCGACAGCCTGACGGTGGACAGCCTGCGCTTCATTGAAGACGGCGGCATTCTCCCCAATGCGCCTGAGGCCAGTGTCGCGGAATCGCTGCTGGGCCATATCCCGGCCATGATGCGCTGGATCGTGGCGCTGTTGATGGTGGCGATCCTGGTCTTCGGTCTGCGCCCGCTCATCAACCGCTTTACCGGACGCCCCGCGGCGGCAGCGGCTGAAGCGGACCCCGCCCCCCTTCCCGCCTCTGCGGCAACGGCGGCAACGACCGAGGCGGAAGCCGCATCGGCGGGTGAGAGCACCGGCGATGAAACCGGCTCGCCGGACAATCGCACCGATGAGGACACGCAGGAGAGTGACTTCGTCGCCATCTCTTCGGTGCGCGGCGGCGTCACCCGCCAGAAGATCGAGGAGCTTGGCCGTCTGGTCGAAAAAGACAGCGAAGCGGCACTTCGCCAGATTCGCATCTGGCTGAATCAGAAGCATTAAGGCCGCCATGTCCTTTCTGTTTGACCGTGATTTTGATGCCGAAGCCGCCGCAGGGCTGATCCCTGCGCCGCGCCCCGATGCAAAGCCCGCGCCCCTCAGCCTGACGGCCGAGGAACTTGCGGCGAAACTTCAGGCGGCGCGCGAGGAAGGCTATGCGCAGGGCCACGCCGAGGGCCTGGCCGAGGGGCAGCACCTGGCGCAGGAGGATGGCGCGGCCCGCGCGCGCGAAAGCCTTGCAGCCCTCGTGCCGCAGATCAGCGCGCTGGAGGGCGATCTCAGCCGTTACCGCGCGGCGCGGGAGCGCGATCTGATCCGGCTGACCCAGGCCCTGGCGGCCCGGCTTTTGCCCGAGATCGCTGCACGCTTTGCGCCGCGCCGCCTTGCGGCCTTCTGCCGCCGCGCCCTCCTGCTGGCCGAAGGCCCCGGCGGGCTGACGCTGGAGGTGCCGCCGGCCGCGCTTGAGCCTCTTCAGGCGGACTTCCGCGAGGCGCTCACCGGGACCGGCGCGGCCGTGCATCTCATCGCCGCGCCCGATCTGGCAGAGGGCGCAGCCCGCGCCCGCTGGAGCGGAGGCGAGGCCCATTTTCACCCCGAGGCGCTCATGAGTGAGATCCTCGCAACCCTGGATCTGCTGTCGCGGGATGCGGCGCAGGCCACGACGGAGGGATCAGATGACCACGGACAACCCTGAATTCATGGCCCAGCTTCTGGGTGCGGGTGAGAGCGGCAAAGCCGAAGACAGCAGCATCCGCGCCATGCTGAACGTCAATCTCGACGTCCAGATCGTGCTGGGCCGCTCGCGGATGCCGATCAATCAGCTTCTGGCGCTCTCACGCGGCTCGGTGATTGAGCTGGACAAAAAGATCGGCGAGCCGGTGGATGTGATGATCAACGACCGCCTGGTCGCCCGTGGCGATCTCGTGAAAGTCGGCGAAAACCGGATTGGCGTCACGCTGACCGAGATCGTCAAAGACTACCTCTCGCAGCTTTAACCCATGCAGATCCGCCGTCTTCTGCCGATCCTTGCAGCCGGGCTTTCGCTGATCGCGCCGGCTGCTGTTGCGCAGGACCTCTCGGGCCTGTTGCAGGGGCTGTCGGGCACCCTGGCTGAGCCGGGCACCGACACGGCACCGCTGTCGGGTCGGGTGATCCAGCTGATCGGGGTGATGACGGCGCTGTCACTGGCGCCGGGCATGCTGGTGGTGATGACCTCTTTCACCCGCTTTGTAATCGTCTTTTCCATGCTGCGCATGGCGCTCGGGCTGCAGCAGTCGCCGCCCAATATGGTCATCACGGCGCTGGCTTTTTTCATGACGCTTTTTGTGATGCAGCCGGTGTTTCAGACTGCCTGGGACGACGGCCTGGCCCCCATGATCGAAGGCACGCTGGATGAGGAAACCGCCTTTCCCCGCATCATTGCGCCTTTCCATAAGTTCATGGCCGCCAATACCCGCGAGAAAGACATTGATCTCTTCCTGAGCATCAATGCCACCCGCAGCGGCGAAGAGCGCCCGCAGGTCACGATCAGCGACGAGACCCCCTGGTCGGTTCTGGTTCCGGCCTTTATGATTTCCGAGCTGCGCCGCGCCTTTACCATCGGATTTCTGATCTTCCTGCCCTTTATCGCCATCGACCTTGTCGTCTCCTCGGTGCTGATGGGCGCGGGGATGATGATGCTGCCGCCGGTGATGATCTCGCTGCCGTTTAAGGTGATTTTCTTTGTGCTGATCGATGGCTGGTACATGCTGGCCGGCTCGCTCATGCAATCCTATGCAGGCTCCTGACGCATGAAATATACCCCCGAATATGTCTCGCTGCGTGGCGTCGAAAAAGCGGCTGTGCTGTTTCTCTGCGTTGGCGAAGAGCGCGGCTCTGAGCTGATGAGCCAGCTTGATGAGGCTGAGATCCAGCAGATCACCCAGGCCATGGCGCTTCTGGGGACCATTCCGGCTTCGGCCGTGGAAGAGGTGCTGGTAGAGTTTCAGGCCGGGATCGTGGGCGCAAGCGGCGTGGTCGGCTCGTTTGAAATCGCCGAGCGGATGCTTGCGGGCTTTTTGCCCAAGCAGAAGGTTGGCGAGATCATGGCCGAGATCCGCGGCCCGGCCTCGGGGCGCAATATCTGGGAGACCTTCGCCACCCTCAATGAGCAGATGATCCACACCTATCTCTCGGGTGAGACGGATCAGACCATCGCCGCCATCCTCAGCCGGGTGAAACCCGATGTCGCCGCCCGCGTTATGCCGCTTTTTGAGCGCGACCGGATGACCGGGATTGTGGGGCGGATGATCGCGCTGGAAACCCTGCCCCGCTTCTCGGTGGAAGTGCTGGAAGAAACGCTCGAAAAAGACTTCCTGCGCTCGGTCTCGCGCAGGACAGGGCCCGATCCGCACCAGCGGATTGCCGATATGTTCAACAAACTCGACAGCGGGCTTTTCGAGGAAATCTCGGGCACCCTGGCGGCAGAAAGCCCCCAGGCTTTCGCGGCGATCAAACAGAAGATGTTCACCTTCGACGATCTGGCCCGCCTCGATCAGAACTCTCTCTCACGGCTTATCCGCTCGGCCGAGGGACCGGTGGTGCCGCTGGCGCTGCGTGGCGCAAAGAAGGGCATTCGCGACCGGTTCATCGAGGCCCTGACCGTCCGCGCGCGCGAGATGCTGCTCGAAGAGATGGCCGCCCTTGGGCCGGTGCGTGCAAGGGATGCGCGTGACGCCCAGGATAAGCTGATTGATCTCGCCAATGATCTGGCGCGGCAGAACATCATCCGCCTGCCCAGCGAAGATGATCCGCTGCTGACCGAAGGCGAATTCTGACAAAAAGCCCCGGATCGCTCCGGGGCTTTTTCAGTCAGCGCTGCGCCGGCGCCCCATATTGATCGAGCACCAGAGGGGAGCGGGAGGGGGCGGGAAGGTCTGAGGACAGCAGGCTCGTCTGCGCCGGTGCCTGCGCATCCGGCGCGTCCTCCTCGCGCCTGGTCATCATGCGCTTGAGGGCAAAACCCGCAAGGCTGCCCCAAAGCCCGGTCCGGCTGACCGCGCCGAGCGCCACATCCTTTGCAAGCGAGGCGACCACGGGTGCGGCTTTGCCTGCGGCTGCCGTCACCGCACCACGCGGCAGCAGATAGGCCGCAGCAGCCCCCGCCACCAGAACGGCACCGCCCGCGAGCAGCGGGTGACGCCGCAGCGCGCCGGTCAGACCGCCGCCGCCCGCCTCAGCCTCAAGCTGCGCCAGATGGGCGGCATAATCCTCGCCGCGTTTTTTCAGGACATGGGCACGGGTCGCCGGATCAAGCTTTTCCAGCCCGCGTGCAAAGGCGATCTTCAGCCCGTTGGTCAGGGTCTCCAGCACCTCATCGCGGTGCGCGATCAGATCATCCGGATCACCACGGCCGCGCGCCAGAGCCCGCTCAATTTTATTGAGCTGGCGATCTGCCTCGCGGCGAAGGCTGTCGGCTTCACTCAGCCATTCGCCGCCCCTGTCGGTCAGCTCTGACGAGCTGCGCGGCAAAAGGGCGTTCAGAACGGCCGGCAGGGGCCCTTCCGGCACCGGCTCAGCGTTGTCGCCTTTCGACAACAGCCGCTTCACGCCCCAGAGTGCCACACCGGCAAGACCCGCGGCCCCGGCGGCCCCGGCGACCTGAGCGGTCTTCTCCTCACCAGGCGCATGGCCGGTCAGGGTCGCGGCGGCATCGCTCAGCTTTTGTGCGGCCGCCTGAGCGGTGCCCGCAACCGTGCCACCCGCAGAGCCGACTGCGCCAAGGAGCTTCGCGCCCCGGTCGATCCCGGCTCCGGCCATTTCGGCGCCCTTTTCAACCAGATGGACAGCCGGCTCGATGGTTCCGCGCAGCTCTGCCAGAGCCGCGCTGAGTTCGGCCTGCCGCTGGCGGGCTTCAAGTTCCAGGCGGGCTTTTTCAGACATCGCGCGGCCCCATTTCCCGGCGCAGCAGCGCCACATTGCTGTTCACCCGCTCGCCGATATGCCCGGACATGCGCTGCGAAGCATTGAAACGCCCCTTCGCCACCGAGACGAGGATCAGCGCCAGCAGCAGCAGACCGCCGCCCATCGCAAAGCGTGCCCACCCCGGCGAGAGGCCCGCCCAGATCAGCGCATCGACCCCGGCCATGGCCAGCATATTCAGCGCCACCATACTAATGACAGCGGCGACCAGCACTATGACCAGGCCCCGAACAACATCGCCCGCTGCCTGTTTTGCTTCGGCCTTCGCAAGGGCTGCCTCTGTCGAGAGCAGCCCCCCTGCCGCCGTCACCACACGAAAGAGCGCGACGAAGGGCCCGACCAGGCCCGACAGCCGCGGATCCCGGCCGGATTGGGTCACGAGCGCAGCCTCCGGATCAGATCATCGCTGCGCGACCGGGTGGCCGAGCTTTGCATCCAGCAGCCAAGCGCAAAACCGGCAACGGCGGCGCCAAGGATGAACATGCCGGGATTGCGGCGCGCGGATTCGCGCAGATCGCCCGCAACATCGCTCAGCCGGGTGTCGCGAAGCGCCTCAGCCGTGGCGGCGACGACATCGGTGACTTTGTCCTGAACCGCCTTCAGATCCGCATGATCGCGGGCAGACCGCAGCGTATCGGCAACCTTCTCACCGGTGGCGTTCAGCGCTTCGCGGGTGCCGGCGAGCACATCTTTGGCCATATCCGCACCCTGCCCGGCGGCGCTGCGCAGGCTGTCTGCGACCGAGCCTGCCGCGTCAGAGGCACGGCCTGCCAGATCTTCGGCCGCATCGGAGGCCTGATCCGCAAGCTCCGCCGCCTTGGCTTTACCGGCGGCGACCGCCTCTTTGCCTTCGGCCACGGCGTCTTTCGCCGCGCTGGTCACGCGCTCTTTGGCGTCCTGCGCGCCCTCGCGTACATCCTTCGCCGCGTCTTTCAGATCTGCCTTCAACTCGTCGCTCTTAGACATTCTTTACCTCTCCTGCCCGTCGCGGGCCTGCTGATCGTGCAATTCGGGACGCCCCCTCCCCGCGAAATGCGCCTGATATGCCGGCGCACGCTGCGGGGCTGCACAGTCTCAACCCCCGTCCGGAGAAAGAGGTTCCCGCCTTTCACGCCCCGGCTGCGCGGGCGGTGCGGCCGGGATGCGTCTTTGCGCAGAGCGAATTTGCAAAGGGCACTGCGAAACAAAAAAGGGTCCGCCCGAAGGCAGACCCGTCACTCGCACCATACTATCCCGACAGGCTTTGCCTGAGCGTGGAACAACGCCCTCAGGCGAGGGCCGGACGGCCGTTCACCTGAGAGTAAACCCAGAAACCGTTAAAAATGTGTAAAGACCTTTCCTTGCCCCACTCGCAGCCCCACTCGCAGGGCCCCACTCGCAGGACACGGGCAGAAGCACTCTTACCCCACTATCCGGGAAACATCCGGAGCACGCCAAACACCATCTCCGACCCGAAACAGAAGGTCGGACCGCCCGCTGCGGACGCAGATCCCGAACCACGAGGCAACGACGCCCGGAACCCTTGCCTGCAGAGGAAAACTCTTACATTCACAATGAGATAACGCAGCAAAGAGGCTGCGGGTTCCCGAAATCTGCGAAAGACAGATTTAGCTAACGCTCTGTAACGGAAAAGAAATTCTGATCGTCAGCCCGTGGGTGCGGAATTCCCCACCAAGGGTTCCGTTCAGCGTTCCCTGCACGCAGCTTTCCATCAGACGGGTGCCAAAACCCGGTTTGGCAGGCCGCGCAACCGGCGCTGTGGTCGCCTCATCCCAGACCAGATGCAGCATCTGACCGTCAAGATCCCAGCGGATGGCAATCTGCCCTCCAGGCATGGTGCCCGCGCCATATTTCAGCGCATTGGTGGCCATCTCATGGATGCAAAGCCCAAGGGCCTCGGTCTGCTCGCTCGTCAGGTGGATGTCCTCCCCCTCGATGGAGACATTCGAGGGGCTGTCGTCGTAAAGCTGGTTCAACTCTGCCGTCATCAGGGCGCGCAGCGAGGTGCCCGCAGGCACGGCGCGGGTCAGCAGATCCTGCGCCGCCGCCATGGCCTGCAGACGACCGTTAAAGGATTTCAGAAATTCACCGCGATCTTCAGAGCGGTTGGCAGTCTGACGCGCGATGGCCGAAACCCGCGCCAGAACATTCTTCAGCCGGTGCGACATCTCCCGGAGGTGAAGATCTTTCTGCGCCAGCATGCGGCGCTGCACCCGCCCCAGCTCGCGGGCGTTGCGCAGATAGGCCTGGAGCGAATGGGTCGCCGCCCCCGCCAGCATCGCCGAGATCAGCGCAAGCGCGCCCACCACAAAGGTCATCGGCAGGCTGGTCACCAGATTGGCCATCCGCGGATCGCGCAGGTTCAGCTGCCAGATGCGGCCCGCGGCCTCAAGACGGCGGGACGCGGCGCCGCGATGTTCCTGCGTCTCCTGATAGCCAGCCGTCTCATAAACCGCCGTCTGCGGCATTTCCACATCGGTGATGCGCATGGCATAACCTTCGTAGCGCCCTTCCAGCACCGTCGCCAGCAAGGCCTCAAGCCGCAGCGGCGCGTAGAGAAACCCCGGCAGATCAGCGTTTCTGTCGCTGTTGACGTAGAGATACATCAGTGCCCCTGCCCGTCGCGGATCGTCAAGCTGCTGAACCAGAGTGACCGGGCCCGTCAGCTGCGGCTGATCGCTCAGCATCGCGGCTTCCATGGCCGTGCGGCGCTGGTCCTCTGACATCATGTCAAAGCCAAGGGCCGCAAGGTTCGGCTCATCCGCAGGTTCAAGCAGCATGATCGCAGAATGGAGACGCCCCCCCGCAGGGGCGGGCCAGAGCCTGCGGGGCAGGCCGTAGTCCTGCGCAATGCGGTTTTCTACCGTCGCCACATCACCGGGCGAAAGCAGCGCGGCAAAGCCCAGGCCCTGCATGCCTTCCAGCATGCCCGCCTCCTGCAGGTGCAGGTGGAACCGCTGAAACCGCTCACGGGTAATGGCATTGCCGCTGCGGCTCTCCAGAAAGGCGCGCGAGACCTGCAGGACCACATTGATGCGGTCTATGCGGCTCGCGATGTGAAAGGCGATGTCGGAGAGCCGCCGCTCAGCGCTGTGGCGCAGACGGTCGGTTTCATAGCGATAGACCAGATTCGTGAGCGAGGCCGCAAGAAGCAGCCCCACCCCTACTGTCAAAAGGGGGATCTTATAAGCCCTCAGTCCACCCTCTGCCCGTTTGCTCACCGAGCCCGCCCTTTCGCCTGTCCGGCCACCCCCTGCCGGAGAGTTCCTCTGCCATCCCTGTCCGGATCCTGACATCAGAACAATACGGCGAATCCCGTAGAGCAACAGTTAAAACTGATTAACGCTCCGCCTCAGCCGACGGACGGGCCGTCAGATCGACCAGAACTTCAACAAGGTATCCGACACTGGCCTCGTCAGGATATTTCTCACCAATCCCAAAATTACGCCGGTCAATGGTGGTGCGCCCGGACATTTGTGTCACCTCCCCCCGGGGGGTGAGGGTGAAGGGCATATCAAGGGGCAGGCTGCGTCCGTTGAGGGTGAGTTCTCCCTGCGCGAGCCAGGCATCTCCCTGCGGGATCAGACGCGCGGTGTAGCGGCTTTCCGCAAAAGCTGCGGCGTTCAGAAAATCCGGGCCCGTGGCCTGGTCCGAAACCGCCCCGAGTTTCAGCGAGGCCAGCGCGATCCGCACATCCGCCTCATTGCCCTCCGTGGCTTCGGGATCAAAGCGGATCGCGGCATCCCAGGAGGCAAATTCCCCCTCAACGCGGGTGCCCATCTGAACCACGGCGATCTTCAGGCTGCCTTCCGTGACCTGCCAGAAGCCGGGAGCCGCTGTCGCAACCACCTGCGGGACCGCTTCGGCCACAGGCGTGGCCCCGCGCTCGCCCGAGGTCGTCCAGGCGACGGCCGCGGCCACGCCCCAGATTGCCACGGCCGCAACGGCTGCGCCCTGCGCTTTGGGGCCGTCCTGCCCGGCGGCGCGACCGGTCAGCATCCGCGCCAGCGTGCCGTCCCGGTCGATGACCGCATGTTTCAGCGCACCGGCGACATGCAGCCCGACAAAGCCCAGAAGCACCCAGGTGGCCGTCACATGGGCCAGACCCGCAGCCTCAGCCAGAGCCAGTGACTTCGGCACCATGGGCAGCGACTGGCCGAAGGGCCAGAGAATCGGGGCAAAGCCCTCCGACGCCGCGTGATGCACCCAGCCGGCCAGCGGCACCAGCAGGAGCGCTGCGTAAAGTCCGTAATGCACCACAGCCGCCAGCCAGTTGGCGGCCCGATGCTCCGGGTTAACCGCGACCGGATGCACCTGGGTCAGCGCCCAGAGAATGCGGATGAGGCCGACAAAAAAGGCCGCAATCCCGAGCGTTTTATGCAGCGAAAAGACCTGCGCTTTATAGGCCAGCGCCTCAGAGCTGTCGTAGGGCAGGCTTTCGGCATACCAGCCCATCGGAAAGGTGGTCAGAATCAGCAGGGCCGTGGCCCAGTGAAGCCCCCGGGCCAGGCTTCCGTAACTGCGCGGCGTATTCTTTAAAGACATTTCAATCCCCGTAACCTTTGCCCGACATCTGCCTCACCGCATCCCCTTTGGACGAGAGCCGCGATCGCACAGGATCTGTGCATCAGATCAGACTGCCTGGAAATAATGAAAAAAGGCAGCACCTCGGGGGTGCTGCCTTCAAAAATTTCACTCCGGCGCCCAAGGGCGCCGAAGGGATCAGGCTTTGCCCTTGTAGATGTCGACCAGCTTTTGCAGCATGGCCAGCGCATCTTCGCGCGAACGCTGGAAGGAGTTACGGCCGATGATCGAGCCGTTGCCGCCGCCTGCGAGAATCGCGCGGGCGTCGTCATAAACAGCGTCAGTGCCTTTTGCAGCGCCGCCCGAGAAGACGATCAGACGACGGCCGTTGAACGAGGACTGCACGCAGTGACGCACGCGGGCCTCAAGGGTCGCAATGTCGATCTGTTTCTCTTCATAGACCTTCTTCGCTTCCGGCAGCATCAGATGGTCGGTCGAGAGTTTGATCTTGATGATATGTGCGCCCAGCAGTGCCGCGATATGCGCCGCATAGGCCGCCACGTCGATCGCCAGTTCGCCGTCTTTGGTGACAGCTTCACCACGCGGGTAGGACCAGATCACAGTAGCCACGCCTTTGGCCGCAGCCTCTTTGCGCATCTCAACGATTTCTTCATACATATCGAGCTGGCAGTCCGAGCCCGGATAGATGGTGAAACCGATGGCCGAGCAGCCCAGACGCAGCGCGTCATCGACCGAAGCGGTGATCGCCTGGTTTTTACCGGCGGTGCCCGACATCAGCGAGTTGGCCGAGTTCACTTTCAGAATGGTCGGGATCTGACCTGCGAAAGTGTCTGCACCGGCTTCCAGCGGGCCGAGCGGCGCTGCATAGGCGTTGAGGCCTGCATCGATTGCCAGCTGGTAGTGATAATGGGGGTCGTAGCCGGCCGGGTTGGCGGCAAAGGAACGGGCCGGGCCATGCTCAAAGCCCTGGTCCACCGGCAGAATGATCATCTTACCGGTGCCTGCCAGCTTGCCGGTCATCAGCATGCGGCAGAGGTTGGCTTTCACGCCGGGGGTTTCGCCTTCGTAATTCGCAAGAATTTTCTGGACGGTTTTCGTCGCGCGCATGTCGGATCCCTGATCTTGGGGGGAGGATGAGGTCTGCGCTCCCTTTAGGGTGCACCGCTCCCTCTGTCTATGATGATTGCGTTAACATCTCTGTCACAGAGCGAAGCCCTGCTCAGGGCCAATGAAAACGGAAGCCGGTGCGGGCACGAAACAGCCCCGCAGCAGATTGCCGCCGCCGCGTGGAAAAGATGGTCGCATCAATAGGACAGCGGACTGCCCGCCCAGGGCATCTGCCCCCTGAAGAGGCGCAGATGGGTGCGACCGAAGATGAGACCATCCCGCAAACAGAACCGCTCGCAGCGCGCTGCCCCATGGCGTTTTACAGAGATGAGGTCTAGGTGAGAGTCAGTTCGTGTGATGTTCCGGAGCGCGTAATGAACAGGCCCCCAGCCCGTCCCTGGCAACTTGTCCTGATTGTCTGGGGCACCAAATACGGCGGCGGTGACCTCAGCCGCATCATTCTTGCGGCCCGCGCCCTCTCACCGAGCCTTGCACGGGTGGTGGTCATCACCGACCGCCCGCGCGACGGACTGCCGGAACCTGTTCTGCAACGCCCCTTCCCTGAGGGCTGGCTTTTGCCGCAGCTCCTGCGCTCCGGCTGCCAGGCCAAGCTTGCGATGTTTACCGAAGGTCTGATCCCGACGGATATGCCCGCGCTTTTCAGCGATCTCGACACGCTGTTTCTGAAAGATCCGGCGGCCTTGATCGATCTGATGGAAACGCCGCAGACGGTCGCGCTCTTTCGCAGCACGCCGCTGCGCTTTGGCTGGCCGGGGCGACTGGCCTTCCGGCTGACAAAGGGGCGGCGCTATGCGCGGGGCAATTCCTCGCTGGTGGTGTTTCACCCCGCAGAAACCGCTTATATCGCCGCGCGCTTTCAGGCGCTTTTGAAAGACTGGCCGGACTGCACCTTTCATCCGATGCGGGCGGATGAGCGCTTTATCAGCTGGGCCGCGCAGGATGTTATCCGTGAAATCCCCGGCCGTCTTGCGGTAAAGATGCCCACCGAGTTCATGCTGCCCTGGACCTGGGCGAGCCGCGCACTTGGCGCGCTGCCCTGGGTGCGGCGCAGACGCGCCGGGCTGACCGCGATCACCCTGCCCGGTGACGCAGTGAAACCCGAGGCCCTGCTGGCGGCCCCCGAAGGCGCATTGATCGTGGATCATAAGGGGCGGCGCATGATCTGGTCGGACGCGGCCCTGGGCCCCATCCGGCAGCTGATCCTGAAGGCCATCCGCGCCCTGCCCCCCGGGGTGCAGCGCTAAGTGATGCATTGCCGGGCGATAAGCCCGATTTTCCTCTCGCATCCGCGTCGTGGCTTTGCTAGAAGAGCGCGGAATGCGGGGCCGCCCCTTGGGACGGCCCTGCCTTTATGAACGATGCGGGTGTGGCGGAATTGGCAGACGCACCGGATTTAGGTTCCGGCGCCGCAAGGCGTGGGGGTTCAAGTCCCTCCACCCGCACCATATGGATATAGAAGGACGCACCATGCAGGTCACTGAGACCCTGAATGAAGGCCTGAAGCGCGGCTACACGATCACCGTGACCGCGGCTGAACTCGACGCGAAGGTCGAGGCGAAACTGCTCGAAGCCCAGCCCGACGTCGAGGTCAAAGGTTTCCGTAAGGGCAAAGTACCGATGGCGATTCTGCGCAAGCAGTTCGGCCAGCGTCTGCTTGGCGATGCGATGCAGGATGCCATCGACGCCGCCATGAACGAGCACTTCGAGAAATCGGGTGACCGTCCGGCTCTGCAGCCGAAAGTCGAGATGCAGAACGGCGAAACCTGGAAAGAAGGCGATGAGCTGGTTGTTTCGATGACCTATGAAGCTCTGCCGGAAATCCCGGAAGCAGATCTCTCGGGCGTTTCGCTGGAGCGTCTGGTTGTCAAAGCTGACGACGCAGCCATCGACGAGGCTCTCGCGAACCTCGCGAAATCGGCGAAAAACTTTGAAGACGCTGCTGAGGGCACCGCGGCCGCCAATGGCGATCAGGTTGTCATCGACTTCAAAGGCTCGATCGACGGCGTGGAATTCGAAGGCGGCGCCGGCGAAGACTACCCGCTGACCCTGGGTTCGGGCTCGTTCATTCCGGGCTTCGAAGAGCAGCTCGTCGGCGCAAAAGCCGGTGACGAAGTTGCCGTGAACGTTTCCTTCCCGGAAAACTACGGCGCACAGCACCTCGCTGGCAAAGCCGCTGTTTTCGCCTGCACCGTGAAGGCGGTGAAGACTGCGAAAGAAGCTGAGATCAACGACGAACTGGCCACCAAATTCGGTGCCGAGTCGCTCGAAGCGCTGAAAAAACAGGTCGCTGAGCGCCTGGAAGCTGAATACACCGGCGCGTCGCGCGCTGTGCTGAAGCGTGGCCTGCTCGACCAGCTCGACGCTCTGGTGAAATTCGACCTGCCGCCCTCGCTGGTGGAAGCCGAAGCCAACCAGATCGCTCACCAGCTCTGGCACGAAGAGAACCCGCACGTCCACGATCACAACCACGGTGCGATCGAAGTTTCGGACGAGCACAAAGCTCTCGCTGAGCGCCGCGTGCGTCTGGGCCTCCTGCTCGCTGAAATCGGCCGCAAAGCCGACGTTCAGGTCACCGATGCAGAGCTGACCCAGGCCGTTCTGAACCAGGCACGTCAGTACCCGGGCCAGGAGCGTCAGTTCTTCGAATTCATCCAGAAGAACCCGCAGGCTCAGCAGCAGCTGCGCGCACCGATCTTCGAGGACAAGGTCGTTGACCACATCCTCTCGGCTGCCAAAGTCGCTGACAAAGAAGTCTCGAAAGACGATCTGACCAAAGCTGTTGAAGCTCTGGACGAACTCTGATCCGCCTTTCCGGCAGATCCGGTTTAAGGGAAACGGCACCGCGATTGCGGTGCCGTTTTTCTTTCTGTCTCAGAAGGTTATCGCCGGTTCTTCAGGCAGGAATTTTGACAGTCAGCCCTGAATTTCCACAAGTTGCTCTTGCATCCCCCCGCCGCTGAGGCTAAACAGCCCTCAGTGCCGCCTTAGCTCAGTTGGTTAGAGCGCCGGATTGTGGATCCGGAGGTCCCCCGTTCGAGCCGGGGAGGCGGTACCAGAAGAAAACGGCCCGTTGCTTTCGCAGCGGGCCGTTTTCTTTTGCGTCTGCCACCGGCAGAAGGTCCATGGCCGGCGCGCCCTCCGGCTGCCCTGCCCGAAGCCGGCGTCGTCAGTTCAGCGCGGCAAACAGGGCAAAGGCGCTGACACCCAGACCGAGGCCGGAGGCCAGCCAGAACTCACGGCGATTGACGAGGGTGGTTCGTTCATAACACCACCCACATCTGGCTGAGCCGAAGCGCAGCTTGTGACCACAGGAACATTCAAAGAAACGGATCTCTGGCATAGTCCTCTCCGAAAATTCAGGTTCGGGGCTGAAAAGAAAAAGAAAGAAAATGATTTGTCTGTCCCCACGAAACCAAATCCCGCCCCTTAAAACAACGAAAAATTTATACCTAAGGTTGTGCATTGGTATAGATATTCGCGCATAACGCAAATGCCCGACAGGCGACTGACCTCCCTCCTCTTCAGGTAGCATCATGCGGTCCGGGATGGGTTAACGGACGGAATTTTTTCGCAAAATGGCTTTACCTGCAGCTTCGCTGGCGCTATCCAGTCCTCGTGCCCCTATAGCTCAGCAGGTAGAGCAACTGATTTGTAATCAGAAGGTCGGCGGTTCGATTCCGTCTGGGGGCACCAGCTTTCACCACATCGCCAGCCGCAGTCCCCGTTCCGCAGCGGCTCTTTGGCCGTTTGGAGCCGGCGCAGACCGCGCACCGGATCTCCTGATGTAATGCGCCCATGAAAAAGCCCCGCCGGTGAGGGCGGGGCTTTGCAGACCGGTCTTCAGAGAGCCTCAGACATCGACGTCTTCGGCATCGACGAAGCGGGCATTCTCCTGGATATACTGGAAGCGCAATTCCGGCTTTTTCCCCATCAGACGTTCGACCAGATCGCCGGTTTCGCCGGGGGCATCCTCATCGATGGTCACGCGGATCAGCTGGCGCGTGGCCGGGCTCATGGTGGTCTCTTTCAGGTCCTTGGCGTCCATTTCTCCAAGGCCCTTAAAGCGGCTCACTTCGATCTTACCCTTGCCGCCCAGGCCCTTTTTCAGCCATTCGTTCTTCTCGGCCTCATCGATGCAATAGACGCGGCGCGCGCCCTGGGTGAGCCGGAAAAGCGGCGGACAGGCCAGATAGAGGTGCCCCTTGTCGATCAGCGGGCGCATCTGGGTGAAGAAAAAGGTCATCAGCAGCGAGGCGATATGCGCGCCGTCGACATCCGCATCGGTCATGATGACGATCTTGTCGTAGCGCAGATCCTCAGCATTGAATTTCGACCCCATCTGCACGCCAAGCGCCTGACAAAGATCGCTGATTTCCTGGTTGGAGCCGAGCTTTGCGCCCGCCGCACCAAGGACGTTCAGGATCTTGCCACGGATGGGCATCACGGCCTGTTTGTGACGATCCCGCGCCATTTTGGCCGAGCCGCCCGCCGAGTCGCCCTCGACGATGAACAGCTCCGTGCCTTCGCGGTTGGTGGCCGAGCAGTCGACAAGTTTCCCCGGCAGGCGCAGACGTTTGGTGGCTGATTTGCGTTGCGTCTCTTTTTCCTGACGGCGGCGCAGGCGCTCTTCGGCGCGCAGGACCAGGAAGTCCATGATCGCGCCTGCCGATTTCGGATCGGCCGCCAGCCAGTTGTCGAAGTGATCGCGCACAGCGCCTTCGACCCATTTCGCCGCTTCTTCGGTCGACAGACGGTCCTTGGTCTGGCCCACGAAGCTCGGCTCACGGATAAAGATCGACAACAGCGCACAGCCGCCGGTCATCAGATCATCCCGGGTGATCAGCTCGGCTTTGCGGTTCTTGATCAGCTCGCCGTAGGCCCGCACGCCTTTGTAGATCGCTGCCCAGAAGCCCGATTCATGGGTGCCGCCATCAGGCGTCGGCACGGTATTGGTGTAGGAATGAATGAAGCCGTCGCGCATCGGCGTCCAGTTCACCGCCCATTCCACTGAGCCCGGCACGCCGTATTTCTCTTCAAAAGAGACTTTGCCGGCAAAGGGCTTCTCGGCATAGGTCATGGTATTGCCCATGCTCTCGACGAGATATTGCGCCAGACCGCCGGGATAATGGAACGTCGCCTCAAGCGGCGTCTCGCCGTCATTGACGGCCGTTTTCCAGCGGATCTCAACGCCTGAGAAAAGATAGGCTTTTGAGCGCACCATCTTGTAAAGCCGCGCAGGCTTCAGATGCTGGCTCCCGAAGATCTCAGGGTCCGCGTGGAAGGTGACCGCCGTGCCGCGGCGGTTCGGGGCGGAGCCCACTTTTGCCACCGGACCCTTCGGTTTACCGCGGCTGAATTCCTGGACGAAAAGCTCGCGGTTGCGCGCCACCTCCACCCGCATCAGATCCGACAATGCGTTAACGACCGATGAGCCCACGCCGTTCAGGCCGCCCGAAGTCGAATAGGCTTTGTTTGAGAATTTGCCGCCCGCGTGCAGGGTGCAGAGGATCACCTCCAGCGCGGATTTATCGGGGAATTTCGGATGGGGATCGACCGGGATGCCGCGCCCGTTGTCGCGCACGGTGACCGAGCCGTCCTCATGCAGCTCGACCTCAATGCGGGTGGCGTGACCGGCCACGGCCTCGTCCATCGAGTTGTCGAGGATTTCCGCCACCATATGGTGAAGCGCACGTTCATCGGTGCCACCGATATACATGCCCGGGCGCTTGCGGACCGCCTCAAGCCCCTCAAGCACCTCAATCGAAGAGGCGTCATAAGTCTCGGGCTGTTGGTTCAGAAGGTCGGACATAAATACCCTGCACGCTCGATTGGTTTCTTAAGGCCGCAATAGACCACTCTGCGCCGCCGCTCGCAAGGTCGCATCCCTGCGAAAGCCGTCCGCCCGCGCCGCGACCATGCAGCGCGGGCGGATCACCGCCTCCGGCTCAGGCGGGTTCGGCGGCGCGATCGGCCATCACTCTGGCGAAAGCCGGACGGTTTTGCGCACGCGCCAGCCAGGCGGAAAGGCGCGGATAGTCAGCCAGCAGATCCTTTGCCGGCTGTGCGTAGCGCACGCATTCTGCCAGCATGATGTCTGCAACCGTAAAGCGCGCGCCCAGCAGCCAGTCCCGCCCCTCAAGCCCCGCTTCAATCAGCGCGAAGGGGCGACGCAGCGCAGCGATATCCGCCTGAACGGCAGGCTGCTGCATCGCGGCCTCATAGCCATCTGCGGTGATGGCCTTTGTAATCCTGAGACCGGCATCCTCAACAGCGGTGCCGCCCACGAAGGCCCATTGGAGCGCCATCGCTTCTTCCTGCGGCGTCTGCGGGGCGAGATCGCCGCCATAGGCCCGCGCCAGATACCAGCTGATGGCCAGCGATTCAGTCATCACCAGATCCCCGTCGCGCAAAGCCGGAACCAGCCCCTGGGCGTTGACGGCGAGAAACTCCGGGGAGGCCGTGTTCAGCGGCGCATCGGCCGCCAGCGGGTCGGCCAGCCGATAAGCCTGCACGACAGGGATCTGCTCAAACGCCATCCCTGTTTCATAAAGAACCCAAAGCGGGCGCGTGGCCCGTGAACGCGCGACTCCGTACAGGCGGATCATATTTCGTCTCTCCCTCTCTTCGTGGTGATTAAAATTCAACTATAGGTAGAAATTCACGATCAATGCAGGATTGCCAGATGACGACTACAGCGGCACTCTGGGTTTGCCCCTTAGCAATATCAGGCGGATTTGGAGCATGAATGAAGCGGGAGGTCCAGCACAGGCAGCCTCTCTTGCGCAAGAGATCCTGCATGCCCTTTACGATCTGGCGGCACGCCCTGAGGGGCTGGCCTCTTTTCTGAGCCTTTGGGAGACCTGGGCCGCACCTCAGCGGCTTTTGCCCCCCGGGGCCCGCTCCTGGCCGGAGGCTCATTTCGCGCTCGCAGCCGAGCTTCTGGACCGCTGTTCAGTCGGGGGGGCGGACCAGTGCGTCCTTGATCTCTACCCCGCAGTTGCCGCCTTTTTGGCAGATGGCGGGCCGCAGATTGCAAAGGTCAATCCTGCGGCCATGGACACGCTCGCCCTTTATGACGGGGCCGGGATCTCCCGCCTGCCCCTCGATGGCGCAGATCTCAATAAGCTGCGGCAGATGACCCGTCTGGTCGCGGAAGGCCGCATGGAGGGGCCGATCACCCTTCGGCTTCGTCATCAGGGCAGCGGCGGGCTTTTGATCTGCCGCGTCTCGAAGTCCCCGGGCGCCGCCCTGTCGCCACTCGCGCTGATCGTGACGTCGGAACTGAACTGGACCGAGGGTCTGACCCGCAGCCTGCGCGCGGCCTTTGGCCTCTCGCCGGCTGAAGTGGATATCACCCGCGCCATCAGTCGCGGACAAAGCCTGACCGAGATCGCCGAACAGCGGGGCCGCTCTGCCGAGACGGTCCGCACCCAGCTGCGCACCATCCTGACCAAGACCGAAACCCATGGTCAAAGCGATCTGGTGCGGGTTGCGCTGACCCTTTTACAGGGCGCCTGCCTGCCCGAGGACCGCCTGGCGCAGCCGGAAAGCACGGCAGCGCTTCCCCGGCTCTCCACCTCTCTGCGGCTGAGCGCCGGACGGCGGATGGATTATCTGGAGTTCGGTGATCCCAAAGGCGTCGCGGTCCTTTATCTGCACTCGGACTGGGGGCTGACCCGGTTACCCGCGCGGGCAGAGGCAGCGGCGGCGGCGCGGGGGCTGCGAATCCTCGTGCCCCTGCGCGCTGGCTATGGCGCGAGCAGTCCACTGCCCGAGGGGGCAGATGCGGTCGAAGGGGTCAGCGCCGATCTTGCCGCCCTGCTCGACACGCTCGGCCTGACTGAGGTGATCGTGCTCAGCATGGGCGGCGATCTGCGCTTCGCGCTGCATCTGGCGCACCGCCGGCCGGATCTTGTGGCGGCTGTCCTCGGGGCTGCGCCGCTCCTTCCGCTTCATGACGCCCATGAGGCGGCCTCCCTGAGCGGCTGGCCGGGCTGGCTCAGATCGAACGCGCGCTTTACGCCGGGGCTGATGCCGCTCGTGGCCCGGGCGATGCTGTCCCGGGCGGCGCGGCGCAGCCTGCCACAGGCAGCCCTCTGCGCCCAGGGCCCTGACCGGATTGTGGCAACTGATCCTGAGATGCGCGCAGCGATGCAGGCCGGACTGGCGCAGAGCCTTCTGTACAATGAGCTCTGCGGGGCCGCGGCGCTGGCCCGGGGGCTTTGCGGCACCGAAAGCGACTGGGGCAGCCTTTTGTCACAAAGCCAGGTTCCGCTGACGCTTCTTCAGGGCAGCGAGGATCCCTTCGCCCCTCCCGGCGCCCTGACCCATCCGCTGCGCACAGGCAGAGAGGTGCGCGTGCAGCAGATCCCCCAGGCCGGCCATCTGCTGATGTTCACCCACTGGCAGGAAGTCTTCAGCGCGCTTGACGCCCTGCGCCATAAGATCACTCACCCGTGATGTCTGCGAGCCGCAGATCGGCATAAACAGGCGCAGATTTCTGCAAATACCGGCAAAAAATGGCCTGTATTACTCCGTATGGGGTATGTCCCCTGACCCCATCTGCGGCAAATTGAAGCAATAGAGCCAAGACCTTCGTCAGCGCTATTCATATGACTATTTTTCAAAAAACGGGGTGATGGAAGCTGTTTCCATCACCCTTTTTTCATCTCTGCCCCCGCGCCGCGCCAGCGCCCCGCGAGGCAGCAGTTTACCCCGAACCGGGTATATGCGCCGCGCTCACACAGGATAGGCTTATGCCGTTGGCAACCCTCGTATGGTAACCAGTGGCCCTGTTAAACAGGTCGGTGGCCCCTCCCCAGGGGGCCACCGACCTGTGCATCGGTCTTCCCACTTCCGCGACAGAGCGCTATCGCTGAGGCGAAATCAAAGGGGAGATCCGGATGAAAACCCTGGCAGAAATGGCCGTTGAGGTTCTGAACACCGCCGACGGACGCGGGAAGACCGCGCTTGGACGGCGCTATGCCGCAGAGTGGTTCGCCTCCCGCGCTGCCGGTCAGCCGCTGGAGATCGGCAGCGCCACGCCGCCCGACCGCCCTGCCCGCCCCGCGCTGCCGGAACTGCTGGCGCCGCGCGATATGCCGCGCCGCCGCACCGGGACGCTGGCCGGACGCCTCGCGCTTTTGCATGCGGTGGCCCATATTGAGCTGAACGCCGTCGATCTGCATTGGGACATCATCGCCCGCTTCACCCATATCCCGATGCCGCCGGGTTTTTACGATGACTGGGTGAAAGCGGCCGACGAAGAGTGCAAGCATTTCAACCTGCTCTGTGATTGCCTCGAGGCCCATGGCAGCCATTACGGCGCCCTGCCCGCCCATGCCGGCATGTGGCAGGCCGCAGCCGACACGCGGGATGATTTTCTGGGCCGCCTTGCCGTGGTGCCGATGGTGCTGGAAGCCCGCGGCCTTGATGTGACGCCCCAGATGCTCGAGGTTTTTCGCAAGGCGGGCGATGAGGGCGCGGCAGCGGCCCTTGAGGTCATCTATGCCGAAGAAGTCGGCCATGTGGCCTATGGCTCAAAGTGGTTTAACTTCATGTGCGGGCGCACGAATGAGGACCCGAAGGATGTCTTCCACGCCCTCGTGCGGCGCTATTTCCACGGCCAGCTGAAGCCCCCCTTCAATGAGGAAAAGCGCGCGGAAGCGGGCCTGCCCCCGGATTTCTACTGGCCCCTGGCGGATGAAGCAGGGCAACTTTAAGGCGAGGGAATCGGGGAGAGGACTTGAAACCGCACAGCGCCGTCTGGGGGTTTATCGTTCTGGCGGCACTGATGCTGGGTGTGCTGATCGGCGGCGTGTGGGAGGTGCCGCATAACGAGCGGCAACCCCATGGGGCGTTTGAATATTGGTTGAACAGGTATCAGACGCTAATTGCCGGGACTGTCGCTGGTGGCGGACTGATGATCGCTTACATGCAACTGCGCCAAGGCGAGGGCCAGCACCGTCGGAACCACTATCTGAGCTTTCGCAGAGAACTCGAGACGCTGCACGTTATTCTAAAGGAAATCCCTAAGTACACCAAACTCCGCAGTCATAGATATCATGAAGCCCTCCGGCCTCCGCCGTTGAACGCAGGCTTTGTCGGTTGTGTTGTAGCGCAATGCGTACCAGCAGTCAGCCAGCCAGTTTCCGAAATCGATGCAATTCTCAGGACCGCACATAGCCGTATTTCGCAGACGGACCAAAAGATGATGCTGGGTCCGCGCCGTGGCCTGGAGTGGAACGAGGCAATCGATATCGAATTTCTGGCGGCAAAAGCTTTGAACGCAGCCACACTCCGCATCGCGGAAATCGAAGCCCTGAACCCCGACCGCGCTCTCACAACCTGAACTTGCTTCGGCGGGTTCCTGCCTGAATCGGCAGCATCCTGCCCTCTGCCGGTCTCTGTGACCCTAAAGCGGTTGCACCAGGACGGAGGGCGCGGGTAAATCTTCGCCGGGGAGAGGTCATGCCGCAGGCGGCAGGCCGGGACGGAACCGGGCGCGGCACCAGCGCCTGTCAGACGGAGACTGCCGGCCAATGCCGCAACGCCTTTTGCAACGGGTGAACCATGCCCTCGAGCAGCGGTTCCCTGAACAACGGCTTTTCCTGAAGTCGGACCGCGACACGCGGTTCATTCGGTTTCGCCCGCTGACCCAGGCCGCCATCCTGGCGGTCTCGGTGGCTGCCGTGGGCTGGATGATCACCGCCACCTCCATCGTAATGATTGACCACCTGAGCGCCGGAAATGCCCGCGAGCAGGTTGAACGCTCGGTCGCAGATCTGGAGCGTCGTCTCGACAGCCTGTCGCGGGAACGCGATGAGCGCGCGCTTGAAGCGATCCGGGCGCAGGAACGATTCAACCAGGCGCTCTCCAAAGTCTCTGAGATGCAAAGCCTGCTGCTGGCCAGCGAGGACCGCCGCAAAGAGGTCGAGACCGGTCTTGATGTCGTGCAGCACACTCTGCGCCGCACCCTGCGCGAGCGCGATGAGGCGCGGGCGGAAGTGGCCGCGCTGCAGACCGATCTGGTGGCCCAGGGCGGCGACGGCATTTCGCCCGAAGACCGCGCCCGCGAAAGCGAGGCCACGCTTGATATGCTGGCCTCGACCCTTTCGTCGACCGCCCTGCAGCGCGATCTGATGGTCACCACGGCCGAAGAAGCGCGCGCCGATGTGCGCACTGTTGCCGAGGAAAAGAAAAAGCTCGAGCAGCGCAACGATCAGATTTTCCGCCGCCTCGAAGAGGCCGTCACCGTCTCGATGGAGCCTCTGAACCGGATGTTCCGCAACGCGGGGTTGAAACCGGATGATGTGCTGCGCTCGATCCGCTCCGGCTATTCGGGACAGGGCGGCCCTTTAGGGGCACTCCGGATCTCGACGCGCGGCCATGAGATCTCGGAGGATGAAGACCGGGCCAATGCCATCCTCGAAGGCCTGGACCGCATGGCGCTTTATAAAATCGCCGCCTCCAAACTGCCCTTCGCCATGCCGGTGCGCGGCAATTTCCGCTTCACCTCGCCTTTCGGCTATCGCCGGGATCCCAAAGGTGCGGGACGCCGGATGCACTCGGGCACCGATTTCGCCGGGCCGCGCGGCACGCCGATCAGTGCCGCAGGTGACGGCACGGTTATCAAGGCCGGCTGGCAGGGCGGCTATGGAAATACGGTGGTGATCCGCCACGCCTTTGGCGTCGAAACTCTCTATGCGCATCTGTCCCAAATCCGGGTCAAAACCGGACAAACAGTCTCGCGCGGGGACAGAATCGGTGATATGGGCAGTACTGGGCGGTCTACCGGCAACCATTTGCATTACGAAGTGCATGTGAACGGACGACCCACAAATCCGATGACTTACATCAAGGCAGCGAGTGATGTTTTCTAAATCCAGGATTAATGAGCCCGGCCCCAAGTCGACCGAGCCTGAGAAGAAATCGACCGATATGGCTGCCAGCGGCGCTCCCCAGACGACCTATCCCGGCGGCGCTCCGCGCTCCAAGCCGGCAGCATCGATCCTGTCCGCCGATCTGACGGTGGTGGGCAATCTGAAAACCACCGGCGACATTCAGGTCGAGGGCGTGGTTGAGGGCGATATCCGCGCCCATCTGCTGACCGTGGGCGAAAGCGCCACGATCCGCGGCGAGATCGTGGCAGATGACATCGTCATCAACGGCCGCGTTATTGGCCGCGTGCGCGGTCTGAAAGTGCGCCTGACCTCGACCGCGCGTGTTGAGGGGGACATCGTCCACAAAACCATCGCCATCGAAAGCGGCGCGCATTTTGAGGGTTCGGTCCAGCGTCAGGACGATCCGCTTCAAACCGGTGCCAGCGGTTCGGGCTTCGTGCCCGGCTGATCCGGCAGCTTTGCGTTTCAAAGGCCCCCTGCCCATGGCACGGGGGCTTTTCTTTGCCTGCCGCCGGAACACCGCGATCAGGTCACGGTGCAAAAAACCCCGCCGTTCCCGGCGGGGCTTTTGCTCTCAACGCGCCTGAGAGGCCCGGTCAGATCAATCTTCGCCCTGCGCCTCTGCGCGGGTCTTGCCGACCACGTCCTGAGCCAGCGTGGCCGCCATGAACTGATCGAGATCGCCGTCCAGCACCCCTTGGGTGTCCGAGGTTTCCACCCCGGTGCGCAGATCTTTCACCATCTGATAGGGCTGCAGAACATAGGAGCGGATCTGGTTGCCCCAGCCGGCATCGCCCTTAGAGGCGTGCTGGGCGTTGACGGCGGCGTTCCGGCGATCGAGCTCCATCTGGTAAAGACGGGCCTTCAGCGCGTTCATCGCCGCTTCACGGTTCTGGTGCTGCGACTTCATCGAAGAGGTTACGACGATATTGGTCGGCAAGTGGGTAATCCGCACTGCCGAGTCGGTGGTGTTCACGTGCTGACCACCCGCGCCCGAGGAGCGGTAGGTGTCGATACGGATCTCATTGTCGGGGATCACGATCTCGATGTTGTCGTCGACGACCGGGTAAACCCAGACCGAGGAGAAGGAGGTGTGACGACGCGCTGCCGAATCGAACGGCGAGATGCGGACCAGACGGTGCACGCCCGATTCCGACTTCAGCCAGCCATAGGCATTGTGACCCGAAATCTTATAAGCGACCGAACGGATGCCCGCTTCATCGCCCGCAGTTTCCGACTGAAGCTCGACCGTATATCCCTTTTTCTCCGCCCAGCGGACATACATCCGGGCAAGGATCGAGGCCCAGTCACAGCTCTCCGTCCCACCTGCCCCGGCGTTGATCTCGAGGAAGGTGTCGTTGCTGTCGGCTTCGCCGTCGAGAAGCGCTTCAAGCTCTTTCTCAGCAGCATCCGCGACGAGGTCTTTCAGCGCGGCTTCCGCCTCACGGATGATCTCTTCATCATCTTCCATCTCGCCAAGCTCGATCAGCTCGACATTGTCTTTCAGCCCGGCCTCGATGCGCTTGTAGGTGGCCACGGCATCGATCAGCGCCTGACGCTCGCGCATCAGTTTCTGGGCCTTGGCGGGATCGTTCCACAGATCCGGAGCTTCGATCAGAGCGTCGAATTCCTCCAGACGATGCGGAGCAGTTTCCCAGTCCATCCGCTGCGCAAGAAGCTTCAGCGATTTCTCGATGGCAGAGACATGGTTCTGAGTTTCGGCGCGCACAGGGGTTCTTCCACAACGAAAAGGTCAGGCCCCGAAATACACCATCGGAGCCTGAGAGCAAGCGTTTCAGATGCCGCAAGCCAGGCCTCTGCCCGGGCTGCGGCACCAGGTTTAATAAAGGCCGCCCGAGGAAACGGTTCCGAAATCAGCCTTTTTCGGGATCGCCCTCGTCTCACCGGTGGCGGTCGTCATGGTGGTCGTGTCGCTGCCATCGCTTTCACCATAGGCGAAAAGCGGCAGGTTCGAGCCCATGGCGAAACCGCCGTCGACGAAAGAGCCAAAGCCGTAAAGGTCTTCCTGACCTTCGCGGAAGTATTCCGAGATCACATTCTCGCCGCTGGCGCTGTCATCAAGGCGCATGCCGGTGTGGCGGTCGATTTTGACCCAATAGCCCCCCGGCGGTACTTTGAATTTGCCGCTGCCGTATTTCTTCACCGCTTCGCGCATGAAGGCCTGGAAAACCGGACCACACATGCCGCCGCCCGAGGCCGAGCCAAGGCTGCGCGGGGTGTCATAGCCGATGTAGCAGCCCGCCGCGATATTTGAGGTATAGCCGACGAACCAGACGTCTTTCGCGTCATTGGTCGTACCGGTTTTACCCGCCACGGGCGCGCCGACGGAAATGCCCCGCCCGGTGCCGCGCAGCACCACGCCCTCCATCATCGAGGTCAGCTGATAGGCGGTGATCGGGTCCATGACCCGCTCACGCCGGGTGTCAATCTTCGGCACCTCACCGCGCCCGAGCGTCGCCACCGAGCAGTTCTCGCATTTGCGCTGATCGTGGCGATAGATCGTGCGGCCCCAGCGGTCCTGCACGCGGTCCACAAGCGTCGGCTCCACCCGCTCGCCACCATTGGCGAACATGGCATAGGCGGCGACCATCTTGGCCAGCGTGGTCTCTTCCGAGCCGAGCGAGTTCGACAGGAAGTGACCCATGTTCTTATAAACGCCAAAGCGTTCGGCATATTCGGCCACGACATCCATGCCGATTTCCTGCGCGATCCGCACAGTCATCAGGTTGCGCGACTGCTCAATCCCGGTCCGCACCGGGGTCGGGCCATAGAAGCGGTTGGAGGCGTTCTTCGGCTTCCAGATCCCCTGGGGCGTATTCACCTCAATCGGCGCGTCAACGACGATGGTCGCGGGGCTGAAGCCATTGTCGAGGGCGGCGGCGTAAACGAAGGGCTTGAAGCTCGAGCCCGGCTGACGCTGGGCCTGGGTGGCGCGGTTAAAGACGGTATCCTGGTAGGAGAAGCCGCCCTGCATGGAAATCACGCGGCCGTTGTTGACGTCCATGGCCATGAAAGCGCCCTGGATCTCGGGCACCTGACGCAGCGACCAGCGCTGGAAGGCCCCGTCTTTGGTGACCGCGCGCACCAGAACCACATCCCCGACCTCAAGCAGATCGGCAGGCACTTTGGCCTTCGGTCCCAGACGGCCGTTCTCAAGGCGCTTGCGCGCCCAGGTGACATCGGCGGCCGGGATCTCATGATCCGCGCCCTCCTGCCCCTCAATGCCGATCCGGGCGGTGTTGCGGGTCAGTTCCAGCACGACGGCGGGGAACCAGCCTTCGACATCACGCGGCAGTTCCAGCCGCGCGAGCGCATCGCGCCAGCCGGCTTCTGAGGCAAGTGCCGCAGGCTCAAGCGACTTGCGGGTGCCGCGCCAGATGCCCAGACCCCGGTCATATTTCTCAAGCCCGTCGCGCAGAGCTTTCGCCGCGATCTGCTGCAACTCCGGATCGACGGTGGCACGGATAGTCAGACCACCCCCGAAAAACTCTTTCTCGCCAAAGCTCGACGACAGCTGACGGCGGATTTCATCGGTGAAGTAATCACGCGGCGGCAGCGCCTGACGGAAAGAGACATAATCCCCGCCCTGAACGGTCCGCAGCGGGGCCAGAACGGCCTGATCGTGCTGAACGCGCGTGATATAGCCGTCTTCCATCATCCGGCGCAGCACATAGGCGCGCCGCTCCAGCAGCTTTTCACGGCCACGGACGGGGTGGAAGTTCGACGGCTGCGTCGGCAGCGAGGCCAGAACCGCGGCCTCTTCAATCGCAAGGGCGTGAAGCGGCTTATTGAAATAGGTCTGCGCGGCAGCCGCCACGCCATAAGAGTTCTGTCCGAGGAAGATCTCATTGAGATAAAGTTCAAGGATCTTGTCTTTCGACAGCGTCTCTTCAATGCGGGTTGCAAGGATCAGTTCTTTGATCTTGCGCTCGCCGGTCTTCTCGCCGCCGAGAAGGAAGTTCTTCATCACCTGCTGGGTGATGGTCGATGCACCGCGCACCCGCTGACCACGGCTGACCACCGCTTCCACGAAAGCGGCTGCCATGCCTTTGGCATCATAGCCTTTGTGGGTGTAGAAGTTCTGATCTTCTGCCGCGATAAAGGCCTGTTTCACGATGGCCGGCACATCCTCAATGGGGACGTAAAGGCGGCGCTCATGCGCAAATTCATCAATGATCTGCCCCTCAGTCGAATAGATCCGGCTGATGGTGGCAGGGGTATATTGCGCCAGCGATTCATGGCTGGGCAGATCGCGGGAATAAAACCAAAGGACACCCCCCACGGCGAGCACACCGATCAGAGCGCCCAGCGTCAGGAATGTGAAAATCGCCCCGAAGAACGAGGTAATGAATCTGATCACGCCGCCGAGTCCTTTGTGGTCCGAGTCTCCCCTTTACACGCCCCTCCGCCCCTGGTCAAAGCAAGCCCGCATCAATCCGCAGTGACAGGCGGCGCTCAGCCTTTCCGGGCTAAAACAGGCTCAGCTGATCGCCGGGTCGTGAGGGCAGGCGAAACCCCTCAAGGCTCAGCGGGATCGGGCTCCGGTCATAGCCCAGCCGGGTTAAGGCAACATTGATCCGCGCCTTCAGCAGATCCGCCCAAAGCCCCTGCCCGCGCATCCTGCGGCCGAAGTCGGGGTCGTAATCACGCCCGCCGTGCATCTCCCGCACCCGGTTCATCACATGCGCCGCACGGTCAGGGTAGTGATGGCTCAGCCAGGCCTGAAAGAGCCCCGAGACCTCTCGCGGCAGACGCAGCGGAATGCAGGTCGCGCGCCGCGCCCCGGCCTCATAGGCCGCCTCTAAGATCGCCTCCGCCTCATGATCGCTCAGCCCCGGCACCAGTGGCGAGATCATCACCCGCACCGGGATCCCGGCATCGGCCAGCCTGCGGATGGTCTGCAGCCGCCGCGCGGGAGAGGGGCAGCGCGGCTCCATCCGCCGCGCGAGATCGGGGTCGAGCGTGGTCAGCGAGACGCCCACCCCCGCCTGCACCCGCGCGGCCATGACCGAGAGCAGATCAATATCGCGCTCAACCAAGGTTCCTTTGGTCGTAACGGCCACGGGATGATGATGATCGCAGAGCACCTGCAAAATCTGCCGCATCAACCCGTAGCGTGCCTCGACAGGCTGATAGGGATCGGTATTCGTGCCCAAAGCGATGACGCCCGGCTGATAGGATTTCGCCCGCAGTTCCCGCGCCAGCACATCGGCAATGCCTGGCCGCGCGATCAGCCGGGTCTCAAAATCAAGCCCCGGGGAAAGCCCCAGAAAGGCATGGCTGGGCCGGGCAAAACAATAGACGCAGCCATGCTCGCACCCCCGATAGGGATTGACCGAGCGGTCAAAGGGCAGATCGGGCGAGCGGTTATAGGTAAGGGCTGAGCGAGGCACCTCCTCCCGCACCTCGGTGCGCAGCAGGCGCTCTTCCTCTGTCAGATCCCAGCCATCGTCAAAACGCTCGCGCGTTTCACGCTCAAAGCGCCCCGCGGCGTTGGACGCAGTTCCGCGCGCACGCAGTCGCAGATGAGATGGCAGGGTCGGATCCGGTTCAGACATGGAACATGTCTGGAACATTTCACGAACGTGATCAAGTCACAGCCCCGTCAGGGCGTCAGGATCAGCCTG
This sequence comes from Falsigemmobacter intermedius, assembly GCF_004054105.1. Taxonomy (GTDB): domain Bacteria; phylum Pseudomonadota; class Alphaproteobacteria; order Rhodobacterales; family Rhodobacteraceae; genus Wagnerdoeblera; species Wagnerdoeblera intermedia. Next base: position 23,290 of record NZ_SBLC01000006.1, on the reverse strand, counting down.
TCGCGGGCAATCTCAACCTTTGAGAAGCGGTTAAGGAAATCCATGCCCAGAAGCGACACCCCCAAAGGCCCGTCCCCGACCGAGGCCTGAAGATCCCCCATCGGCTGCCCCTCAAGGGTGACGTTGCGCAGGGTCACCTGAGCGGTGCGGATAGTGCCATTGGCGGTGCGCGCCTGACCCAGATAAGCCAGTTTCGTGCGGTCAATGTTCAGCCGATCGGTGTCACGATCTGAGAGCACGATGCTGCTGGCGCCGGTATCCACCATAAAGCGCAAAGGCACGCCATCCACCGCGAGGGCCAGATAATAATGCCCGTCCCCGCTGCGCTTCAGCTCCAGCCGGGGCAGACCTGCATCGCTGACCAGGGTCTGCTGGCTGCCGAACCCCATGTCTTTGTAAAGGCCGTAACCGGCGGCCATCGCGCCGAAGATCATCAGCCAGGCCAGCGCCTGGCGGGTGAACTGACCAAAACGGCCGCGCGATTCAACCAGCGCCCATCCGCCCAGGGCGCCAAGCAGAAGCACCAGATAAATCAAGCGTCCCAGATCGTCTTCAAACATCGGCCTTCCCTCAGCACAAGGGCCGGCCCTTTCCGGGCCGGCCCTCAGCCGTTACGCGTCCATAGCACCTGCGTCAGGCGGGCTTGAGCCCTCCGGAGCCGCCGTCTCTGCCGTGGCCTCCGCGCCGATCACGTCCTCTTCCGCCGCCTCTGCAATCCGCGCGACCGAAACGATCTCTTCTTCCGAGCCGGACAGGTTCAGAACCCGGACCCCACCGCCCGAACGGGCCATGAAACGGATGCCTTCAACCGGAATACGGATCGACTGCCCCGACGAAGTCACCAGCATGACCTGATCCGAGCGCTCCACCGGGAAGACGGCAACCAGCGGGCCGCCACGCATCGCCGCATCGGTGGCGCGCACGCCCATACCGCCGCGACCGCGCACCGGATAATCATAGCTCGACGTCAGCTTGCCCAGACCCTTCGAGGTCACGGTCAGCAGCAGATCTTCCAGCGCCGACATCTCGGCATAGCGCTCGGTGCTGAGCGAACCGGCTTCAACGCCATCTTCGTCATCCGCGACCTCAGCCTGATCTTCCTCAACCTGGCCCTCCATCGCGCGTTTCATGCGGATATAGGCAACGCGCTCTTCCGGCGTGGCTTCGGTATGGCGGATCACGGCCATCGAGACGACCTCATCGCCTTCGGCCAGTTTCACACCGCGCACCCCGGTCGAATCGCGGCCCTTAAAGACGCGCACATCGGTGGTCGGGAAGCGGATCGCGCGGCCCATACGGGTCACCAGCAGAACGTCATCGTTCTCATCGGCGATGCGGGCGTTCACGAGGGTCACGCCCTCGGGCAGCTTCATCGCGATTTTGCCGTTGCGCATGATATTGGTGAAATCCGACAGCGCGTTGCGGCGCACATCGCCTTCCGAGGTCGCGAAGACGACCTGAAGGTTATCCCACTCCAACTCAGGCGCATCGACCGGCATCAGCGCTGCGACCGAGACACCCGGCTCGATCGGCAGGATGTTGACGATGGCTTTGCCCTTGGCGGTGCGGCCCGCCAGCGGCAGACGCCAGGTCTTCAGCTGATAGACCATGCCGGTGGTGGTGAAGAAGAGAAGCGCCGTGTGGGTATTGGCCACAAAGAGCGTGGTCACCACATCGTCTTCCTTCGTCGCCATCGACGACAGACCCTTGCCGCCGCGACGCTGGGCGCGGAATTCGGCCAGCGGCGTGCGCTTGATATAGCCGCCCGAGGTGATGGTCACGACCATATCCTCGCGCTCGATCAGATCCTCGTCTTCCATGTCGCCGCCCCATTCGGCGATCTCGGTGCGACGCGGCACGGCGAAAAGCTCTTTCACTTCGCGCAGCTCATCCGAGATGATGCCGAGGATGCGCTCACGCGAACCAAGGATCGTCAGGAATTCTTTGATCTTTGCGGCCAGCTCTTCAAGCTCGCCGGTGACTTCCGACACACCCAGCTGCGTCAGACGCTGCAGGCGCAGATCGAGGATCGCGCGGGCCTGAGTTTCCGACAGGTTATAGGTGCCGTCGTCATTCATCTTATGCGACGGATCATCGACAAGGCGGATATAGACCTCAATCTCAGCCGCCGGCCAGCGCCGGGTCATCAGCTTTTCACGCGCCTCTGCCGCATCAGACGAGGCACGGATGGTCCGCACCACCTCATCGACGTTGGAGACGGCGACAGCCAGACCGCAAAGAATATGGCTGCGGTCACGGGCTTTGTTCAGCTCAAAGGCGGTGCGGCGCACCACGACTTCTTCGCGGAAATGCAGGAAATGCGTCAGGAAATCGCGCAGCGCGAGCGTTTCCGGGCGGCCGCCGTTCAGCGCCAGCATATTCGCGCCGAAGCTCACCTGCATCGGCGTAAAACGGAAGAGCTGGTTCAGAACCACATCCGGCGTTGCGTCGCGCTTGAGTTCAATCACTACACGCACGCCGATCCGGTCGGATTCGTCGGCCACACCGGAGATGCCCTCGAGGCGCTTGTCGCGCACCAGTTCGGCGATCTTCTCAATCATGGTGGCTTTGTTCACCTGATAGGGAATTTCGTCGACCACGATGGCGTAGCGGTCTTTGCGGATCTCTTCGATATGGGTCCTGGCGCGGATGATGATCGAGCCGCGGCCTTCCAGATAGGCTTTGCGCGCCCCGGCCCGGCCAAGGATCAGACCACCCGTCGGGAAGTCCGGTGCCGGGATGATCTCCATCAGACGCTCAGTCGAGAGGTCGGGGTTTTCGATCAGCGCCAGCGTGCCGTCGATCACTTCGCCCAGGTTATGCGGCGGGATACGGGTCGCCATACCGACCGCGATCCCCTCTGCCCCGTTGACGAGCATGTTCGGGTAGCGGGCGGGCAGAACCACCGGCTCCTGGTCTTTGCCGTCGTAGTTGTCCTGGAAATCGACGGTATCTTTGTCGATATCAGCCAGCAGGAAGTTTGCGGTCTTGGCCATCCGCACTTCCGTGTAACGGAAGGCTGCGGCCGGATCGCCGTCCATCGAGCCGAAGTTGCCCTGACCGTCGAGCAGAACGAGGCTCATCGAGAAGGGCTGCGCCATCCGCACCAGCGCGTCATAGATCGCCGAGTCGCCATGCGGGTGATATTTCCCCATGGTATCGGCCACCGGGCGCGAGGACTTCCGATAGGGTTTATCGAAAGTATTGCCCACCTCATTCATCGCATAAAGGATGCGGCGGTGGACCGGCTTCAGCCCGTCGCGCAGATCCGGGATCGCGCGCGAGACGATGACCGACATCGCATAGTCGAGATAGGCCGTTTTCATCTCTGCCGAGATATCGACCTGAGGACCGGAATGGACCGGACGTTCAGGCAGTTCGGCGGAGGTATCGGTGTCTTCCGGAAGGTCGCTCACGTTTGCTCGATCTCTGGATTTGGGGTGCGGGCACCCTGGATATCATTGCCCCGGACTATAGCCACCTGCTGCCGCAGGAGCAAGCGAAGCGTCGCCCTGTAGGGGTCCACAGGACACAAAAGGCGGCCCCTCAGCGGGCCGCCTTTGCGATTTAATGCAAATGACCCCTCGGGATCACGGAATAATGCGGGTGTATTTGATCCCGGCGAGGGTTGCACCGGCGATCAGACCGGACTGCCCGAAGACCAGGGCCACGACCGGCGCGTTTTCAGTGCTTTCCTTGCCGATCGATCCGCCCTGATCGGGCAGCGCGTAACGGGCATCCGCACCCACCGCCCAGCCGTGGTTCTGGCGGAATTCTCCAAGCGCCTGCTCGGTCATAAAGAAAAGCGCATGGGCGTATTGCTGTGCGCCGATCTGAAAACCGACGGTGGCGCGGGTAGCTGAGTAGTAATCAACGGTAATATCGTTGATGCGCAAAGCGCCCTGCCCGAAGCCTGCGCCAAAGCCGAAACCGGCCTCGGTGATCAGCGGCATATAAAGGATGCCCACGGCTTTCATCGCCAGATCGCGGGTGCCGGGATAGCGGTTGTAAAGGTAGTCGCGGGTCGCATCGACCCGTGCATCAATCGTAGCGCCCCCGGTCGAGCCGATGCCATTGGCACAGGCTGCGAGACCAAAACTCGCCCCGAGCCCCATAAGAAGCCCGCGCCGCTGCAGAAGGGTGGTGGCTGTCATCTGTCTGCTCCGCCTTTGTGCGGGGTTGTTCCCGCTTATTGCCTGACACACTAGGCAGAAATTTCCGTTCTGTCACCCCGCAGGGCGACAGAACGGCGAAGTGGCGCTGATCAGCCCTTCAGATATTTTGCAACATCTACCGCGAAATAGGTGAGAATCCCGTCGCAGCCCGCGCGCTTGAAGCACAAAAGGCTCTCGAGCATGGATTTCTCCCCATCGATCCAGCCATTCTGCGCAGCGCCCTTCAGCATCGCATATTCACCCGAGACCTGGTAGGCGAAGGTCGGCACCTGCAGCTCGCGCTTCACGCGGGTGCAGATATCGAGATAGGGCATGCCCGGTTTCACCATGACCATATCCGCGCCCTCAGCCAGGTCGCGGGCAACGAGGCGCAGCGCCTCATCGGAATTGCCGGGGTTCATCTGATAGGTCTTTTTATCGCCGACCAGACGGCCCGAAGCGCCAACCGCATCGCGGAAAGGGCCATAGAAGCAGGAGGCATATTTCGCCGAATAGGACATGATGGTCACATCCTGATGGCCATTCTCCTCCAGCGCCGCGCGCATGGCACCAATGCGACCGTCCATCATATCCGACGGCCCCAGAATATCGGCCCCCGCTTCGGCCTGAGCCAGCGCCATTTTGACCAGCGCCTCAACGGTTTCATCATTGACGATGACGCCGTCGACCACAAAGCCGTCATGGCCATTGGCATTATAGGGATCGAGCGCAATATCCGTCATCACCGCCAGCGAGGGCAGCTCCTTTTTCAGCATGCGGATCGCGCGGTTGGTCAGGTTCTCGGGGCTCCAGGCCTCGGCACAATCCTCAGTGCGCAGCGACTGGTCGGTATAGGGGAAAAGACAGATCACCTGAACGCCGGCCTCATGGGCCTCGGTGGCGCGCACCAGCAAACGGTCCAACGTCAGACGCGAGACACCAGGCATCGAAGCGATGGGCTCTTCGGTGTTGTGGCCTTCACGGATGAACACCGGCCAGATCAGATCCGCCGCAGACAGACGGTGCTCCTGCACCAGATCGCGAAGTGCCGGCGTGCGGCGCAGGCGGCGAAAGCGGGTGGCAGGGTAATCTGCGAAGGTCATAGCGGGCTTCCCATCAACAAAGATGCCCTGTCCTGCCATGATCTGCCCCCCCGCTCAAGCCTGAAGACCCGCACGGCGCAGCCTGCCCGAACTCTCTGGGCAAACCGCCCCTGCAGCGCTAGACAGATGCAGAGCCTTTCAGACGGAGCCTGACCCCGGGTGGACATCCTGCGCCTGCTGCCACAGATCATCGACTTCTACAGCTTCTCCAACCTCTGGTTCTGGATAGCCCTGGCGGTCATGTGGTCGCGGGCCAGCCATTTCGTGCTGGGTGTGCCCTGGGATCTGGTGGCACGGGCGCGCAGAAGCCAGGACCCGCAGGTCATCCGCGATGTCTGCACCCTGGCCGCCATCCATGCCCGCCGCATCGGCCATATCACCCGGACCGGTGGCACGCTTCTGACCGGCGCCGTCTTCTGCGCCCTGAGCCTGCTGGTGGTGCTGGGCTTTCATTACGGGCTGCATCTCGCGCAGGCTCTGGCGCTTTTGCTGGTGCCCGCCATGCTGATTGCGGCCCTTTCCCGCCGCGCCTGCCTGCGCATCGAACAGCAGCCCGGCCCTGAAGAGACCTTCGCCCTGATCGCGCGGCACCGCTTCTTCGTGCAGCTGATCGGGATGATTGCGATCTTTGTGACTTCCATGTGGGGGATGTATCAAAATCTCTCCGCCTCGTTTTTGGGAAACTGACCCATGCCTCTTTTGCTGACGGGCGGTGCGCCCGAGGGTTTTGACGCCACCCGCGTTCTTCTTGAAGCTGACCGTGCCAATGGACCGGTGCTGCATATTGCGCGCGACGACAAACGCGCGGCTGCGATGATTGAGGCGCTTTCGGTGCTCGATCCCGCCCGGGTAGTGCTTCATTTCCCGGCCTGGGACTGCCTGCCCTATGACCGGATCTCGCCCAACCCCGAGCTTTCGGCCATGCGGATGTCGGTGCTCGCGGCGCTGAGCCATGGCCTGCCGGTGCCACCCATCGTGGTCACCACCCTTTCGGCCGCCATGCAACGCGTGCCCACCCGCGAGACCGTGCTGCGCGCAAGCTTTATCGCCCAGGTCGGTGACCGCGTGGACGAGGCGGCCCTGCGGGCCTTCCTTGTGCGTGCGGGCTTTTCGCATTCCCCCACGGTGACGGAGCCCGGCGACTGCGCCATCCGCGGTGGCATCGTGGATATCTGGCCCCCCGGCCATGAGGGCCCGGTGCGGCTTGATTTCTTCGGCGATCAGCTCGACAGCATCCGCCGCTTTGACGCCGAGACCCAACGCTCGGGCGAGCGGCTGACCTCCGTGGATCTCTCGCCGGTCTCTGAGATCATCCTGGATGAGGCGGCCATCGCGCGGTTCCGCCAGAATTACCGGGTGGAGTTCGGCACCGGGGGTCAGGACGACCCGCTCTATGAGGCGGTGAGTGCGGGGCGCAAGTACGCCGGCATGGAGCATTGGATGGGCTTTTTCCATGAAAGCCTCGCCACGCTCTTTGATTTCCTGCCGGGTGCCACCGTCACCATGGACGACCAGCTTGACGCCGTGCGCGACGCCCGCTGGCATCAGATCTCTGAGCAATATGACGCCCGCCGCGAAGCGCTGAGCAATAAGGCACGGCTCGACAGCCCCTATAAGCCCGCGCCTCCCGGACTTCTCTATCTCGACGAAGAGGCCTGGCTCGCAGCCATTGCGGACCGCCGCGTGGTGCGCTTCCACGGCGCGCCGCAGCCGCCCGGGCCCGGTGTGATCGATGCCGGTGCCCGCAGAGGCAAAAACTTCGCCATTGAGCGTCAGACCGAGGGGCTGAACCTCTTTGGGGCCCTCGCCGATCATATCCGGGCGCGTCGCCAGCACGGCCATGTGGTGCTGACCCATCACTCAGAGGGTTCGCGGGAGCGGATGGCCGGGCTTCTGGCCGATCAGGGGCTGACCGGCGCGGAAGCGGTGGCCGATCTGCGCGCGCTGCCCGAGTATAAAAAGGGCAAGGGCCAGCTTTTCCTGGTGATCTGGGGCCTGGAAGAGGGCTTTGAGGCCCCGGGCCTGACAGTCATTTCCGAGCAGGACATCTTAGGCGACCGGATGATCGGCCGCCCGCGCCGCAAGAAGAAGGCCGAAAACTTCCTGCAAAGCACCACATCGCTCACCCCGGGCGATCTGGTGGTGCATATTGAGCATGGCATCGGGCGCTTTAAGGGGCTTGAGACCATCAATGCCCTCGGCGCGCCGCATGACTGTCTGGCGCTGGAATACGCAGGTGGTGACCGACTTTATCTGCCGGTCGAAAACATCGAGCTGCTCTCACGCTATGGCCATGAGGAGGGGCTTCTCGACAAGCTCGGCGGCGGTGCCTGGCAGGCCCGCAAGGCGAAACTGAAAGAGCGGATCCGCGAAATCGCCGACCGCCTGATGCGGGTCGCGGCAGAGCGCACCCTGCGCGCCGCCCCGATCCTCACCCCGCCGGAGGGGCTTTGGGATGCCTTCTGCGCAAGGTTCCCCTATGTGGAGACCGACGATCAGCTCGCCTCCATCGCCGCCGTTCTGGAAGATCTCGGCCAGGGCAGCCCGATGGACCGCCTGGTCGTAGGCGACGTGGGCTTTGGTAAAACCGAAGTGGCGATGCGCGCCGCCTTTGTCGCGGCGATGTCCGGGATGCAGGTCGCCGTGGTCGCCCCGACCACCCTGCTCGCGCGGCAGCACTTCCGCAGTTTTGAGGCCCGTTTCAAAGGTTTCCCGCTGAATGTTAAACCACTCTCGCGCTTCGTGACGGCCAAAGAGGCCGCGAAAACCCGTGAAGGTCTGGCCGATGGCTCGGTGGATATCGTCGTCGGCACCCATGCGGTCCTGGCCCAGGCGGTGAAGTTCAAAAACCTTGGCCTGCTCATCATCGACGAAGAGCAGCACTTCGGCGTGACACATAAAGAGCGGCTGAAGGAACTGCGCTCTGACATCCACGTGCTGACGCTGACCGCAACGCCGATCCCGCGCACGCTGCAACTTTCGCTATCGGGCGTGCGCGATCTCTCGGTCATCGCGACGCCCCCGGTCGATCGCCTGGCGATCCGCACCTATGTCTCGGAATTTGACGGCGTCACGATCCGCGAAGCGCTTTTGCGCGAGAAATACCGCGGCGGGCAAAGCTTCTTCGTGGTGCCGCGCATCTCGGATCTGCCGGATATGGAAGAGTTCCTGCGCGATCAGGTCCCGGAGGTGAGCTTCATCGTCGCCAATGGCCAACTTGCGGCGGGTGAGCTCGACCAGCGGATGAACGATTTTTACGACGGCAAGGCCGATGTGCTGCTGGCCACCACAATCGTGGAATCCGGCCTCGACATCCCCACCGCGAATACGATGATCATCCACCGCGCTGATATGTTCGGCCTGAGCCAGCTTTACCAGATCCGTGGCCGGGTGGGCCGTTCGAAAACCCGCGCTTATTGCTACCTGACCACCAAACCCCGCAGCCCGCTGACACCCCAGGCGGAACGGCGGCTGAAACTCCTGGCCAGTTTCGACAGTCTGGGTGCGGGCTTTAACCTCGCCTCCCATGACCTTGACCAGCGCGGTGCGGGCAACCTCCTGGGCGAGGAGCAGTCGGGTCACATTAAAGAAGTGGGCTTTGAGCTTTACCAGCACATGCTGGAAGAGACGATCGCCAAGATCCGCTCGGGCGAGATTGAGGGGCCGCAGTCGCTCGACAGCGACTGGGCACCGCAGATTAACCTTGGCGTGCCGGTGCTGATCCCCGAAGCCTATATCCCCGATCTCGACGTGCGTCTCGGGCTCTACCGCCGCCTGTCGGGGCTCTCGGGCAAGGTTGAGCTTGAAGGCTTTGCGGCTGAATTGATCGACCGCTTCGGCCCGGTGCCGAAAGAGGTGAACACGCTGCTGCTGGTCATGCGGATCAAAGCGATGTGCAAACGCGCCGGGATCGGACGGCTGGACGCCGGGCCCAAAGGGGCCACGGTGCAGTTCCACGCCGATAAATTCCCCAATCCGGGCGGTCTGGTCGAATATCTGCAGGCCGATCCGCATAATGTGAAGCTGAAAGACAACAAGCTGATCATCGCCCGCGACTGGCCCAATGACGCCGAGAAGATCAAAGGCAGCTTCGCCATTGCCCGCGATCTGGCGGAGAAGGCCAAGCCCTCCTCCGCCGCGCCGAAAGCGCCGCCAAAAGCCGTGCCGCCGCCGATCCACAAACCCGCGCCGCCCCCGAAAGCACCGGCCACCCCGCTGCGCCGCGTTCCGGTTGAGCGTCGGCCCCTGCCGCGCGGCAAGGGTCCGAAACGGTGGGAGTGAGCCCGGTTCCGGTCCTTCAGGACCGACTGGTCCACATGCCCTGGATGGATCCGGTCAGCGCGAAGCTGCCGGGCATCCGTCCGCTTGCGCCTGAGGACTGGATCTTTCAGGACGAAGCCTTCGCGGGACAGATGCGGCTGCGCGATGGGCTGATTGAGCGGCAGCGCTCCACTGTGCATGCACTGCTGCCAGAGGCCTTTGACGCGACGCAGGAACTGCTGTCAGAGACGCTCAGCCTTTTGATGAAGAACGGCTCATATCTATTTGAAAAAGATGCGGTAACCCGACCAGACAACTGCCGGATTCCGATTAAATTTGACGAACCTCTGATCACGCTTGGCAGGCTTGTCCAGGAGGATTTTGTCATCCATCTGCCCGAGGGGCGCGAGCATGTGATGAAAGCGGCGATCCTGTGCTTTCCCGCCAGCTGGACGCTGAGCGAAAAGATCGGCAGGCCGCTGAGCGGGATCCACCGCCCGGTGCCGGAGTATGACGAAAATCTCGCAGCGCGGGTGCAGCGTCTCTTTGATGCCATTCGGCCCGGCCAGCCGCTCTGGCGCTCGAATGCTCTGCTTTATGAAGGCCCGGCGCTGTTTCAGCCGCGCCGCGAGGGTGAGATGCGCCCCAAACCCGCCAGCAGGCCCTATCTGCGCTCAGAGCGGCAGGCCCTGCTGCGCCTGCCGAAGTCGCGCGCCGTGGTGTTTTCGATCCACACCACCGTGGTGCATGTCGATCAGGTCGCGCCCGAGGCCTTGAAGGCGTTTCGGGCGCTGCACCCTTAGTCTTTCAGGAAACGCCCGGATTCCTTCAGCGCATAGCTCTTCAGCGCAGCGCCATGAGCGTCGATAAAGGCGCGGGCGCGGGCCTCGTCGTGGCGCGAAAGATCCGCAATCCAACCCGAAACAGCTTTCTGAATGAACCAGTTGCGGTCCGAAATTAAAGTTCCGGCCCAAAGCAGCGCGCGGTCACGGATCGCCAGATCCGCTTCCTTCGGGTTGTTCATCTTCGCCCAAGGGCTCAGCATCAGCAGAACCGAGCGCCGCGCCCAGCGGTTCTCAGCGGTGACGAAGGGCTCCAGCGCCTCCACACGCGAAGGATCTGCCAGCAGCCGCTTCGCCCCGGCCACCGCCAGCTGATCGGAGAGCGCGGCCCCTTCAACACCGGGCAGCCAGGCAAGAATCAGCGCGAAAGCCTCTTCATCGGAGGGACGGATGCGCGCCTGCTCAAGCAGTTTTGCCGCCGCCATCATCGCGTCGTGAACACCGCTCTGCCAAAGGCCATCGGCCAGCGCCAGACGCTCTTCCAGGCTCAGGCTTTGCCGCCATTCGCGGGCCAGCCCGTCGATCACAGCCGGTGCGATGCCCAGATAGGGGCGGTCCACCTTGTGCCAGGCGGCAGCTTCGGCGGCTTTTTGCACATCACCAAGGGTTTTCAGATGCTCAAGCGCGTCTTCAGCCAGCATATCACTCTCCGTGTCCGGTTCAGGCCGGGATACCGGCAGAAACCGCTTCGGTAAAGCCGCAGAGCCCGGGTCACAAGCGCGAAATCCGCCCGCGTCGCTATGGCGCGGCGGCCACAAGCGGAACCATCGGTTCAGAAACTGCTTTTCAAACGGGTTCGGCAGGGGTACGCCCTGCGCCAGGCGCAGCCCGCGCGACAGCTAAAGCGACAGGACTTTCCATGCGCTCAGTCATTTTTGACCTCGACGGTACGCTGGCGGATACGGCAGCGGATCTGCTCGCTGCGGCCAATCACGCCTTTGAGAAGGCCGGGCATGGCCGTCCGCTGACCGCAAAAGATGCGCCCGTTGCGGGATTCGGCAGCCGGGCCATGCTGCGTCGCGGGTCTGAGATCATGAACCTCGGTTGGGGGGAGAGTGATCTCGATCGCTGGCAGCCGGTGCTGCTGGGGGCCTATGAGGCCGATATCTGCCGCGAAACCCGCTTCTTCCCGGAGGCGGTTGAAACCATCGAAGCGCTGAAGCGCGATGGCTGGCGGGTTGGCATTTGCACCAACAAACCCGTTGATCTGGCAGAGAAACTTCTGCGCGCGCTTGGCACTCTGGATCTGTTCGACGCTCTGGTCGGCGCGGGCAGCCTGCCTGTGCGCAAGCCCGACCCCGCGCCTTTGTGGCATGCGATTGAGCTTGCCGGCGGGCGTCGCGAGCGTTCGGTGCTGGTGGGCGACACCATTACCGATCGCAAGACCGCTGAGAATGCCGGGGTCCCGGTGATCCTTGTCACCCTCGGGCCGGAGGGGGATCTGGTGCGCGGGATGAACCCCGACGGCGTCGTCTCAGCCTACCCTGACCTGCCTGCCCTTCTGTCGCAGCTTTGTCCCGCGGCCTGAGCAGATGAAGACCCCCATCGCCCCCGCCTTCGGTTTCGTGCTGATCACGGTTCTGATCGATATGATCGGCTTTGGGATTATTATCCCTGTCCTGCCCGCGCTGGTGGAAGAGGTGGGCCGCCTTGGCCTTGAGGATGCCGCGGTGATCGCGGGGTGGATGTATTTCGTCTATTCCATGGCGCAGTTTCTCTTCGCGCCGATCATGGGCAATCTGTCGGATCGCTACGGCCGCCGCCCCATGCTGCTGCTGGCGATTTTCGGTCTGGGGATGGATTATCTGCTCTCTGCAGTTGCGCCGACGCTGTTCTGGCTCTTTGTCGGGCGGCTTCTGGCGGGGATCTGCGGGTCAAGCTGGGTTATTGCCAATGCCTATATTGCTGATGTGACCACGCCCGCGAACCGCGCGAAGGCCTATGGCCTGATGGGCGCGGCATTCGGCACGGGTTTTGTGATCGGCCCGGCCATCGGCGGGCTGCTCGGCGAACTCGGCCCCAGGGTGCCCTTCTGGGTCGCCGCGGCGATTTCTTTTGCCAACTGCGCCTATGGCTGGTTTGTGCTGCCCGAAACCCTGCCCAAACGCAAACGCCGCCGCTTTGAGTGGAAGCGGGCCAATCCCTTCGGTGCCTTCCGCGTCTTCACCACCTATCCCGGCGTGATCCCGATCTGTGCGGTGCTGGTGACCTTTTATTTCGGCTCTGCCGTTTACCCGGCCATCTGGCCCTTCTGGGGCATGGCGAAATTCGGCTGGACTGAGGCCACGATCGGTCTGACGCTGGCGATCTTCGGTCTGATCCTTGCGGGCTTCCAGGGCGGTCTGACCGGCATTTCCGTGCGCCGCCTGGGAGAGCATCGGGTGGCGATGATCGGGCTGATCTGCGGGATCGTCGCGGCAGCCTGCTATGGCATCACCGGCACGATGTGGGGTGTGGTGCTGCTGATGTTCGTCCACGGGCCGGAGGGCTTTGTGCAGCCCATGCTGATGGCGCGGATGACGCGGATGGTGCCGGATAACGCCCAAGGGGAGTTGCAGGGCGGCATCGCCGCGCTGACCAATCTGGCGATGCTGGCAGGCACGGTGACTTTCACGCAGATGTTCAGCTATTTCATGTCTCCGGCGGCCCCGATCCGCACGCCGGATGCCGGATTTTTCCTCTCCTCCGCCGTGCTGGCGCTGGCGCTGGTGATCTATCTGGTCGCCGTCAAAGACCCGGGCCGCGAGCGGCGTTAATCGCAGGCGCTGCGGCCCGCCACTTCATAGGTGGTTTTCCCGACCCCTTTGGGCGGCACAGCCCGCAGCGCCACCTGCATCCGGCACTCCTGGCTTTCCACCTGCCACAGATCGGCGCCGTCTTTATTGGTGCCAATGTTTTCGATCCCGCGCAGCGGCATCTGGCGGTGCTGATCGGCAATCGCGGCGTCAGCCAGGATCACGGCGATCTTTTCGGCGCTGTCATACCAGCCCGAGAGGGCAGCAGCCGCGGGCGAGGCGCTGAGCCCTGCCGCCAAAGTCAGACCCCAAAACGCCTTCATGCCATCCTCCTCAGGATTTGCGGTTGTCCGCCTCTTTGCGCCACTGGCCTGAGGCTTCAGACCAGAATTCCGCCTCTGCCCCCGCGCCGGTCAGCGCACGCCACTGGCTGCGCGCGACCTGCAGGGCCAGCTCATCATTGCCGTCAAAGACGATCCAGACGCGTTCCAGTTCCGCAATCTCGCCGGGCGTGACCTCCGCCCCCTCCAGCGCGATGAGGGCCTGAGCGCCATTGGGCCGCTCCGCCCCCAGCGTCAGCAGCACGGGCTGCGCCGCATCATGCGGCCCGCCCGCGACGCCATGAGGCAGAAATCCATCCGCAGGATCGCGCCAGAGCGCCTCATCCAGACGGTCGAGGGCGCCGATATCGCGCCCCCGGATCACCACGCGCCAGCCCTGGGCCAGCGCGCGGGTGGTGTTGATGCGCACCAGCTCTTCCACGGGGGTGTGTGAGAGCCGGAAAAACAGCGCATAGCCCAAGGCTCAGCCCTCACGGGCGGCGATCAGCCGGTTGATCGCGCGAACGCCCCAGCCCGTCGCGCCCTTGCCCGAGTAATCGGTGCCGGTCTTGGTCAGCGTGGTACCGGCGATATCGAGGTGGATCCAGGGCATCTCCGGCTCAATGAAGCGCTGCAGGAAGCAGGCTGCAAGGCCTGCGCCGCCGTAGCGCGAGCCGGTGGAGTTGCGGATATCCGCCAGATCGGACTTCAGCGTGGCGTCAAGCTTTTCATCCAGCGGCAGACGCCATGCCGGCTCCTGCTCGGCCTTTGCGGCCGCCATGAACTCATCACAGAAGGCATCGTTGTTGGAGAAGACGCCGGTGTTGTCCATGCCAAGCGCCACCATGACCGCCCCGGTCAGGGTCGCCAGATCAATGATGGCCGAGGGCTTAAACCGCTGCTGGGTGTACCAGAGCACATCGGCCAGCACGAGGCGGCCTTCAGCGTCGGTATTGGTCACCTCAATTGTGGTGCCCTTCATCGAGGTGACAATGTCACCCGGACGCTGCGCACGACCCGAGGGCATGTTTTCGACAAGCCCCACAATGCCCACGACATGCGAGGGAGATTTACGCAAAGCCAGCGCCCGCATCACGCCCGAGACGACGGCCGCGCCGCCCATATCCATGGTCATCTCTTCCATGCCCGCGCCGGGCTTCAGAGAAATGCCGCCCGAATCAAAGCAGACGCCCTTGCCGACCAGCGCCAGCGGTGCACCTTCGCCCTTGCCCTTCCAGGTCATAATCACGACCTTAGAGGGGCTTTCAGAACCCATGCCCACCGCCAGCAGCGTGTGCATGCCAAGGGCGCGCAGCTCCTCCTCTTCCAGGATCTCGACCTCAAGGCCCAGCTCCTGCATCGCGGCCAGACGGGCGGCGAAATCATTGGTGGTCAGGATATTGGCAGGCTCGGACACCAGGTCGCGGGTGAAGAAGACCCCTTCAGTCACCGCAGCAAAGGGCGCCGCCTGGGCCGCCACTGCCTCAGGCTCGGTGACGAGCACGCGCACCGCGCCCGCCTCTGCGGCCTCCGTCGATTTGCGCTCGGTGAATTTATAGGCCCGCAGCGCCAGCCCGAAAGAGACCTCTGCCGCGCGCTGCACCCCGACCGCGATCACGGTCGTCGGGCGCTGATCCAGCGCGGCCCCGATGGTCGCACCGGCCCGGCGCGCGGTGGCGACATCGGCCTTTGGCTCAAGCTTCACCAGCTGCAGCACATCGCAGGCCAGCCCGGCCGGAAAGCGGATCTCCAGCGCCTCGCCGCCTTTGAGTTTTGCATAGGCCTCAGAGCTGACAGCGCGCTCAAGCTGGCCCTTCATCAGGCGGGCAAGCTTTTTCGCAGCCGTGCCTTTGATTTCCGTGCCGCAAAGCAGGACGAGACGCCCGGTAACACCGGCAAGGGTCTCAGGGTCAAAGGCATCAAACTGAATGGCAACTGGTGTGGTCATATCACGCTCCGGATCGGTTCGGGGCGGAGCCTAACGCCGCGCCCAAAGCTTGACCAGAGCCTGCGGGACGCCCCCCCTGCGACCCCTTGCCGATGCGGTGATTCAGATGGAAAAACCGGTTTCCCCCGAGGGGGTTCCGGTCTAGAAAAGCGAGACCTATGCCCTTCACCAGGATGCCTGCTTTGTCCCGATTCGACAGATATCTGCTGTCACAGTTTCTGATGCTGTTCGGGTTCTTCGCGCTGATCCTGGTGGCGGTCTATTGGGTCAACCGTGCGGTGTCGCTTTTTGACCGGCTGATCGGAGACGGGCAGTCTGCGCTGGTCTTTCTGGAAATGACCGTGCTGACGCTGCCCAATGTGATCCGTATGGTTCTGCCGGTCGCAGCCTTTGCGGCCTCGGCCTATGTCACGAACCGCCTCAGCCGCGAGTCGGAGCTGGTGGTGATGCAGGCCACCGGGTTTTCCTCCTTCCGTCTGGCGCGTCCGGTGCTTTATTTCGGGCTGATCGTGGCGATGATCATGATGGTCCTTGTCAATGTCCTGGTGCCCGCCAGCCGGCAGGCCCTGAGCGAGCGTCAGGCAGCGATCACCGAGAACGTCACCTCGCGTATGCTGCGGCCCGGGGTGTTTCAGTTCCCGGTTGAGGGGATCACCCTCTACATCCGCGACATCACCGAGACCGGGGAATTGCGCGACATTTATCTCGCCGATGCCCGCAACCCTGAGGCGCGGACCTCCTACACCTCAAAGCGCGGCTATCTGTCGAAAAATGTCTCCGGGCCGAAGCTGGTTCTGGTCGATGGCATGGCGCAGACGCTGAGCCACCAGGGGATGCGCCTTGCGGTGACACATTTCGCCGATTTCACCTATGATCTCGACAGCCTCTTCGGGCCGGGCGGCGGCGCGCGGCGCGATGACGGCACCCTCTCTACCTGGGAACTTCTGACCGCCGATCAGGCCCTTGCGAGTGAGACCGGTCGCAGCCTCTCGCTGCTGATCTGGGAAGGTCATAACCGTCTGGCGCAGCCCTTCCTTGCGACGGCGGCTGCACTCATCGGTTTTTCGGCCCTGCTGATCGGGGCCTTCTCGCGCTTTGGCCTCTGGCGGCAGCTTCTGGGCGGCTCTGTCGGCCTGGTCCTGGTGCAGATGATCGCCAATGGTGCGGAATCCATCGGCATCCGTGATGCGCGCCTCTGGCCGCTGGTCTGGGCTGCGCCGCTGACGGGTCTTGCACTCTCTGCTGTTCTGCTCTGGTGGTCGCAGCGCGAGACACGCCCGCGGAGGGCCGCGGCATGACGCTGAGCCTTTATCTGCTTCGGCGGTTTTTCCTGTCCTTTTTGCTGGTGACCGCGGTCTTTGCGGGCATCCTGCTGCTGATCGATATGGTTGAGCAGATCCGCAAGCTCGCCGATACGGAAGCTGCGGGCATCTGGTCTGCGGCAGAGGTCGCAGCGCTGAATCTGTCGGGCGGGCTTTACCGCATTCTGCCGCTGGTGGCGCTCTTTGGCGCGATCTCGATGTTTCTGAGCCTTGCACGCAGTTCTGAACTGGTGGTCATCCGTGCCGCAGGCCGCTCTGCCCTTCGGGCTGTGGCGGCACCGGTTTTCGGGGCTCTGGTGCTGGGGGTGATCTGCGTCACCCTTTTTAACCCGATGGTGGCCTCCACGGCGCGGGTGGCAGATGAGCTGATCACCCGGCTCTCGGGCGGCAATCCTTCGGTGCTTTCGGTAAGCCGCGAAGGGCTCTGGCTGCGCCAGGGCAATGCGGAGGGTCAGATCGTGATCCGCGCCGACCGCGCCAACCATGACGGCACGCATCTTTACGGCGTTTCTTTCCTGGCCTTCGATATCGAGGGGCTGCCCGTCAGCCGCATTGAAGCCCGTGAGGCAGAACTGCGCCGCGGCTCCTGGCTGCTGCGCGATCTGAAAGAATGGCATTTCAGCGAGGCCAATCCTGAAAAAAACGCCCGCATTCGCGCTGAGGCAGAGCTTGCCACCGACCTGGACGCGGCCAAAATCCGCGAGAGCTTCAGCACCCCAGATGCGATTGCCATCTGGGACCTGCCCGGTTTCATCGAGGGCCTGGAGCGGGCCGGATTTTCGGCGCGCAAGCATCAGGTCTGGCTGCAGCGCGAACTGGCTTTGCCCCTGACGCTTGCGGCCATGGTCCTGATTGCTGCGGGCTTTACCATGCACCACACCCGGGGCGGGCGCACCGGGGTGCGGGTCCTGCTGGCGGTTCTGGCGGGCTTTGCACTGTTCTTTTTGCGCAACTTCGCGCAGGTTTTGGGTGAGAATGGCCAGATCCCCGTTGATCTTGCCGCCTGGGCACCGCCCACTGTGGCTGTTCTCGCAGCACTTGGTTTACTGTTGCACCTGGAGGATGGCTGATGCGGCCGGCTTTGCGCAGACTTATCCTTTCGAGCGCGCTGGTTGCAGCGACCGCCTTTGCCGCCGTGGCTCAGGACAGCGCGCCTGCAACGCTTGTCGCCGACCAGGTCAGCCTGAACGGCACCAGCCAGCTTGTGGCGCGCGGCGGCGTTGAGGTGATCCATGAGGGCGCCGTGCTGCGGGCCTCAGAGGTGCGCTACGACCGCGCCACCGGCGGTCTTGAAATCCAGGGGCCGATCACTCTGACCGAGCCGGGCGGCACCGTGGTTCTGGCCAACGCGGCTGAGCTTTCAGCCGATCTGCGCAACGGCCTTTTGCAATCGGCCCGCGTGGTGATGGACCGTCAGCTGCAGCTGGCCGCCAGTGAAATGCAGCGCGTGGAAGGCCGCCACACGGTTCTCAGCCGCGCCGTTGCCTCCTCCTGTCAGATCTGCGCCGATGATCCGACGCCGCTTTGGGAAATCCGCGCCCAGCGGATCATTCACGACGAGCTTGAGCGGCAGATCTATTTCGACAATGCCCAGCTGCGCATGTTCGGCGTGCCGGTGGCCTGGCTGCCGCACTTCCGCATGCCGGACCCCACGCTCGACCGCGCCCGCGGCGTGCTGGCGCCCCGGCTGATCTCAACCTCGCGGCTCGGGTTCGGCCTTGAGGTGCCCTACTTCATCCCGCTCGGCCCCTCACGGGATCTGACGCTGCTGCCGCTTCTGGCCACGAAAGACGTCCAGTCGATGGGCCTGCGCTACCGGCAGGCGTTCAACACCGGAAACATCGAAATCAGCGGTGCGCTGAGCCGGGACCAGTCGATGTCTCAGGGCCGCGGCTGGCTGGGTGTGACCGGCAGTTTCGCGCTGCCGCGCGGCTTTGGCCTTTATTTCACCAGTCGTATGGTCACCGATGACGCCTATCTGCGTGACTATGACCTCTCTGAGGATGACCGCCTCGATTCGCTGGTGCAGGTCAATCGGATCCGCCGGGATGAGCTGATCGAAGCGCGGCTGCGCCACAGCCATTCGATCCGCGACGGCGAAAGCAATTCCCGCCTGCCCCAGCTGATCGCGGATCTTGAGTGGATGCGCCGCTTTGATGCGCCGGGCATTGGTGGCAGGCTGACATTCGGTATCAATATCCATGGCCACCGCCGCAGTTCCGACGAAGATATCTTCGGCCTCGATATGTCCCAGGCGCGGTTTACGGCGCTCTGGCGGCGCGACTGGCTGCTCGGGCGCGGCATTCTCGCGGCGGCAGAGATTGGCACCGCAGTCGACCTGAACCGCATCGGACAGGACAGCCGCTACAACAGCCGCGTCTATACCTCGACGCCGATGCTGCGCACGGAACTGCGCTGGCCCTGGGCCCGAATGGGCGCGACCGGCATCTCGGATGTGATCGAGCCGGTGGTGGAATTTGTCTGGTCGCGGCAGAACAATGCCGATCAAATTCCCAATTCCGACAGTGGCCTGGTCGAATTTGATGAGGGCAATCTGTTCGGCTTCAGCCGCTTTCCGGGCTATGACCGCCGCGAGGGCGGACGGCGCATCAATGCCGGCCTCTCCTGGACCCGGATTTACCCCGGCGGCACCAGCCTGATCGCCAGCGCAGGCCGGGTGTTCCGCTTCAGCGATTACAATCAGTTCTCGCCCGTCAGCGGGTTGAACGGCAGGCGGTCGAGCTGGGTCAGTGCGCTCCATCTGCAGACCGCGGGCGGCATGCGCTTTCAGGGCCGCGCGACCTTTGACGACAGCTTTGATCTCTCGCGCGGAGAACTGCGCATGGGGATCAGCCGTGAGCGCTATGGCCTCGATGCTGCCTGGATCTGGGCGGATGCCGATCCGTCTGAGAACCGCCCTGTCGACACCTCTGAGTGGTCGGTTGATGGCCGCGTCAAGCTGGCCTCAAACTGGACTGCCATGGCGTCAGGCCGCTATGACTTTGGCGTCAATGAGCCGACCCGCGCGGGTCTGGGCCTTGAATATCTGAATGAATGCCTGAAAGTTCAGATGGCGCTGACCCGGAAATTCTCGGGCACCGCCGCGATCCGCCCTTCGACGAACTTCAGCCTCTCGATGGATCTTCTGGGCTTTGGCGGACGGCCCTCGGGATCGGCGGCTGCGCGCAGCTGCAGCTTCTAGGGGCTGGTATTTGCAGCGCGTATGACGCACATAAGTGACAGAACAGACGGAACGGGACAGATCCTGATGCGCCAGACCTTCACCGCAGCGACCGCCCTTTTGGCCCTGGCCCTTGTCAGCGCACCGCTGCAACCGGCTGCTGCGCAGTCCTCGCCCTTTGCCCCCCGCCTGCTGGTCGATGATAAGGTTATTACCTATTACGAATTTGATCAGCGCATGCGCTTCATGCGTCTGCTGAACGCCCCCGGCGATCCGGCCCAGGAGGCGGAGAAATCGCTGATTGAAGACCGCCTGCGTCTGATCGCAGCGGACCGCATGAAGCTGCGCATTCCGGCAAAGCAGATCGATGAGGGCATGGCGGAATTTGCCGCCCGTTTTGAGCTTCCGGTTGAGCAGTTCGTCGCCATTCTGGGGGCGAACGGAGTGGCCCGCGAAACCTTCCGCGACTTTGTGCATGCCGGCATGGCCTGGCGTGAAGTTGTCGGCGCAAAATTCGGCCCCTCGGCCATGGCCTCGATCTATGAATCCGATGTCGATCTGGCGCTCTCGACGCTGGCGCTGCGCGGCACCACGCGGGTGCTTTTGTCCGAAATCATCCTACCCGCCGACAAACGCGTCAAAGCGCAGGAACTTTCCGCCGGGTTGAAGGGCGAAGCCGCTTTCGCCGCCGCCGCACGCAGCCAGTCACTGGGTGAGACCGCTCAGGACGGCGGGCGCACCGACTGGCGCGATGTCGGCACCATGCCGCAGCAGGTGCTCGGCGCGCTGAACGGGCTGCAGCCGGGACAGGTCTCGCCGCCGGTGCGTCTCTCGGACGGGCGCTATGGGATTTATCTGCTGCGCAATATTGAGCAGAAAGACAGCGTGACCCCGGCGGCGACCGGCGTGGATTACGCCATTCTTCGCCTGCCCGGTGCCGGAACTCCGGCAACTGAGGCCACGCTGGCCAGTCTGCAGGCGCGCGTGATGACCTGCACCGATCTCAACGCTTTCGGCGGTGAGCTGACCCGTCAGACGGTGGCGAAATCCGCGCTGCCGCGCGATGTGGCGGGCCGCCTTGCCGGTCTCGATGAAAATGAGATGAGCTTTTATAAGCAGGGCAATATTCAGGTCGTGCTGATGCATTGCTCGAGCCGGGTGAAAAGCGCAGGCGAGCCTGATCGCAACACCGTGCGCACCCGTCTGGCAGAGCGCCGTATTGGTGGCCAGGCCGATCTTTATCTGCAGGAACTGCGCTCCAACGCGCATATCCGTCGTCCCTGAGCCATGGCTGCCCCCCTTGCCCCGATCGCGCTGACCTGCGGTGAACCCGCAGGCATCGGCACCGAACTTGCCATCCGCGCCCGCGCGCTTCTGGGGGCGGAACTGCCTTTCGCCTGGATCGGCGATCCGCGCCATCTGCCGCCCGGCACCCGCTGGCAGGCGCTCGACAGCATGGCAGAGGCGCATGATGTGCCGCCCCATACTCTGCCGGTGCTGCCCCATGAATTTCTGGGCGATGCGGTCGCCGGACAGCCCGATCCGCGCAATGCTGCGGGCGTGATTTCGGTAATCGAGCGGGCGGTGCGGCTGGCCGAAAGCGGCGCCGCCTCTGCGGTCTGCACCTTACCGATCCACAAAAAGGCACTGAAAGACGGTGCGGGTTTTGCCTATCCCGGCCATACCGAATTTCTGGCAGCCCTTGGCGGCGATGCCGATGTGGTGATGTGCCTGGCCTCTGATACTTTGAAGGTGGTGCCCGCCACGATCCATATCGCGCTCTCTGAGGTGCCGCAGGCGCTGACGCCGGAGCTGCTGGAGACAACGATCCGCATCACCCATGCGGCGATGATCCGTGATTTCGGCATTGCCTCGCCGCGGATTGCGGTGGCCGGACTGAACCCCCATGCGGGGGAAGGTGGCGCCATGGGCAGGGAGGAGCTGTCCTGGATGAACGCCCTGATTGCGCGGCTTCGGGCGGAGGGGCTGGAGCTCAAGGGCCCGCTGCCTGCGGATACGATGTTTCATGCCCGCGCGCGGGCGGGTTATGATGTGGCGGTCTGCGCCTATCACGATCAGGCGCTGATCCCCATCAAGACCCTGGCCTTTGATGAGGGCGTCAATGTGACGCTGGGCCTTCCCTTCATCCGCACCTCACCGGACCATGGGACGGCGTTTGACATTGCCGGTAAAGGCATTGCAGAACCAGGCTCCCTGATCGCGGCGCTGCGCATGGCCTGGAAGATGGCCGGTGCCGCCCGGCGGGGCTGAGGAAAGGATATCCGATGGCGGCTCTCGATGGCCTGCCCCCGCTGCGCGAGGTGATTGCCACGCATGAGTTGGTGGCGAAGAAACAACTGGGGCAGAACTTCCTGCTCGATCTGAACCTGACGTCAAAAATCGCCCGCGCGGCCGGCGATCTGACCGGCTGCGACGTGCTGGAGGTGGGCCCCGGCCCCGGTGGTCTGACCCGCGGTCTGCTGGCTGAAGGCGCGCGCAAAGTGCTGGCCGTGGAGAAAGACCCGCGCTGTATCCCGGCGCTGGAAGAGATCGCTGCGCATTACCCGGGCCGGCTGGAGTTCATCCTTGGCGATGCGCTTGAGGTCAATGTACTGGAGCATCTTGAGGCACCGGTGCGGATCTGCGCCAACCTGCCTTATAACGTCGGCACTGAGCTTCTGGTGCGCTGGCTGACACCGAAGGTCTGGCCTGCCTTCTGGCAGAGCCTGACGCTGATGTTCCAGCGCGAGGTCGCCGAGCGGATTGTCGCAAAGCCCGGCTCGAACCACTACGGGCGGCTGGCGATTCTGGCACAGTGGCGCACCGATGCCCGCATCGTGCTGTCGCTGCCGCCGGAGGCCTTTTCGCCGCCCCCCAAGGTGCATTCGGCTGTGGTCCATCTGACCGCCCTGCCCGAGCCGCGCTTCCCGGCCGATCCGAAAGTTCTGGAACGGGTGACGGCTGTGGCCTTTAACCAGCGCCGCAAGATGCTGCGCTCTGCGCTGAAGAGCCTTGGGCCGGATATTGAAGACCGGCTGCGCGCGGCCGGGATAGAGCCGACCAGACGCGCCGAAGAAATCCCGCTTGAGGGCTTTTGTGCCCTCGCCCGTGAGATGGCAAAGTAAAAGAAACCCCCGCTGCGGCGGGGTTTTTCTTTCGGCGTGGTCACGACCTGGGTGTCTTTCAGGGGCGGCACTGCGCGCCGCGGCCTCCGGCGGGAGTATTTTGAACAAGCCAAAGCCCCGAAGGGGGGGAGGCGCGGGGGGGGGGGGTATTAGCAACTGTGTTTATCGGGTTAGATGAGGCAGGGTCAGTTCTCCGCAGAAAATCACACCATAATCCTCGCGGCAACGGTCATGTTTTGGTTATGAGATGCTGTAACGGGACCTGCGTCGATACTCCCCGTTGGCGCTGTACGATCGAGG
>NZ_SBLC01000059.1 GCF_004054105.1 Falsigemmobacter intermedius | reverse complement strand
GATCCTATCCAGATCACTGTGGCACATAAGTGCCGTCAGGAGGGGCTACCCAACCCATCATCAGAGCCCCGTGTAAGTGTAAAAGTAATGGCGTCCTTGGCTCCGTTCTTGTGCCTTCTCCTTCACTTAAACTTTAGATGTAATTTTTTTGCGCGGAACGGTGCTGAACCTTTCGTTTAAAAATACTATATAGAAAAGTATTGCATTATTTGTGTATCGTCCTATCTTCTTCTCAGCAGCGGCGGGAACGCCTGATGGAGAAGATCATGAGCCACATACCCGAAGTGACCGGCTTTTTCGACAAGCGCACTTTCTCGGTGCAATATGTGGTGGCGGACCCCGCCACCAAACTCTGCGCGATCATCGACCCGGTGCTGGATTTCGACGAGAAATCCGGCCAGACCGCCACGGCGAATGCGGATGCGATTTTGCAGTTTGTGCAGGACCAGGGCCTAACGGTGCAATGGATCCTCGACACACACCCTCATGCCGATCACTTCTCGGCGGCCTCTTATCTGAAGTCCAAGACCGGCGCGCCGATCGCGATCGGTGAAAAGGTCCGCGATGTGCAAAAGCTCTGGAAGGGCTTTTACAACTGGCCGGATTTTCCGGAAGACGGCAGCCAGTGGGACAAGCTCTTTGCCGACGGTGCGGAGTTTATGGTCGGCGAGATCCCTTCCCGCGTGATGCTCTCGCCCGGCCATACGCTAGCCTCGGTGACCTATGTCATCGGCGATGCAGCCTTCGTGCATGACACTTTGTTCATGCCCGACAGCGGCACGGCGCGGGCGGATTTCCCGGGTGGCTCGGCGAAAACCCTCTGGGACAGCATTCAGGCGATCTTTGCGCTGCCGGATGACACCCGCATTTTCACCGGCCATGACTATCAGCCGGGGGGCCGTGCGCCGATGTGGGAAAGCACCATTGCCGAGCAGAAGGCGAAGAACACCCATATGTCGGTCTATAAGACGGAAGCTGAGTTCATCGCCGCGCGCGAAGCCCGTGATGCCACGCTGCCGATGCCGAAACTGATCCTGCAGTCACTTCAGATCAATACCAATGCGGGCCGTCTGCCCGAGCCGGAAAGCAACGGCCGGCGCTATCTGAAGATCCCGCTGGATCTTCTGCAGGCACCCTGGGGGTAAAAGATGAGTGACATCAAGGATGTGGCACCGGCCATTGCGGCCCTGGAAGAGCGGGCGGCAGAGGCCACCGCTTTTCTGAAAAAGCTCGCCAATCAGGACCGGCTGATGATCGTCTGCACCCTGATTCAGGGCGAACGCTCGGTGCGCGAGCTGGAGGAAAGCCTTGGGCTGCGTCAGCCAAGCCTGTCGCAGCAGCTTGGTGAGTTGCGCCAGGCCGGGATGATTGAGGGCCGCAAAGAGGGCCGTGAGATGTTCTACCGCCTGGCCGATGAGCGCGTCTGCGCGCTGGTCGGCACGCTCTACCAGATTTTTTGTAAGTAACGCCCAAAGGCCCCCTGCCGGGGGCGTCCGGGCCGGGACAGGTGTCTTATGACCGAATTTACCCCTCTTCTTTCCATGGCCGGAGGTGCCCTGATCGGGCTTGCGGCCGTGCTTTTGATGGCCTTTCACGGCCGGATCGCCGGGATCAGCGGCATGCTGCAGGGTATGCTGCCGCCCTTCGCAAAAGACTGGGGCTGGCGGGTGGCCTTTCTGGGTGGCGCGATTGCCGCGCCCGTTCTGATCGCGGCCATCACAGGCTGGCGGCCCGAATTTGTCGCTCCCACCCCGAACCTGTGGCTGATCATTGGCGGGCTGATCGTAGGTGTGGGCGTGCAACTCGCCTCGGGCTGCACCTCGGGTCACGGCGTCTGCGGCATGTCGCGGCTGTCTGTCCGCTCAATCCTGGCTACCCTGACCTTCATGTTCACGACCGGCGTCACCGTCTATGTCGTCCGCCACATTTTCGGAGGGTTCTGAGATGCAGATCCTGATTGCAGCCCTGATCGGCCTGATTTTCGGTGTGGGCATCACGCTGGGCGGCATGATCAACCCGGCAAAAGTGCTGAACTTCTTCGATATTGCAGGCAGATGGGACCCGTCACTGGCCTTTGTCATGGGCTCGGCGCTGATTGTGACTGCTATTGGCTACTGTCTGGTCTGGAAGCGCCCCGCGCCGGTCTTTGAGGCGAAGTTCCAGGTGCCGACCCGTAAAGACATTGATCCCCCCCTGATCGGCGGGGCTGCACTTTTCGGTGTGGGCTGGGGCATTGCGGGCTTTTGCCCCGGTGGCGCGATCCCGGCGCTTGGTCTGTTCGAGCCGCAGGCGTTTCTCTTTGTAGGCTCCATGCTGGCGGGGCTGTATCTCGCCAGAACCCTTCGCAAATCCTGATCTGAAAGTCTGAGAGATGTCACGTCTGTCGAAATATCTGCCTATCCTGACCTGGTCGCGCAGCTACGACAGCGCGACGCTTTCTGCCGATCTTCTGGCCGCGGTGATCGTCACCATCATGCTGATCCCGCAGAGCCTGGCCTATGCTATGCTGGCAGGTCTGCCGCCCGAGGTGGGGCTTTATGCCTCCATCCTGCCGCTGGTGGCCTATGCGATCTTTGGCACCTCGAAAACGCTGGCCGTGGGGCCTGTGGCGGTGGTCTCGCTGATGACGGCCTCGGCCGTGGGGCAGATCGCTGCTGAGGGGACGGCGGATTACGCCACGGCTGCCGTTATGCTTGCGGGGCTCTCAGGGTTGATGCTGACCGCTATGGGCTTGCTGCGGCTGGGTTTTTTGGCGAATTTCCTGTCGCACCCGGTCATCTCAGGCTTCATCACCGCCGCGGGTCTGCTGATTGCTGTGGGGCAGATCAAACATCTGCTGGGCGTGCCGGGCGGGGGTGAGCATTTCTTTGACACCCTCGCAACGCTTGTCCGCCAGATCGGCGTGATCAACCCCGCGACGCTGGCGATGGGCGCAGGCGCACTCGCGGCGCTTTACTGGGCGCGCAAGGGGCTGGTGGGGCTGCTGCTCCGCAGGGGCCTGCCCAAAAGCGCCGCGCAGATGATCGCCAAAGCCGCACCGATCCTGGTGGTGGCAGTGACATCGCTGCTGACCTGGGGCTTTGATCTGGCGGGGCGTGGCCTGCGCATCGTGGGCGAGGTGCCCGCCGGTCTGCCGCTGCCCGCGCTGCCTTCGCTGAACCCCGGTCTGATTGAGGCGCTGTGGATGCCCGCTCTGCTGATCTCGGTCGTGGGCTTTGTTGAAAGCGTCTCGGTCGCCCAGACCCTTGCTGCCAAGCGGCGCGAGCGGATTGAGCCGGATCAGGAACTGATCGGCCTTGGCGCGGCCAATCTGGCCTCGGGGCTGGCGGCAGGCTTTCCGGTCACCGGTGGCCTTGCCCGCTCAGTTGTGAACTTTGAGGCCGGGGCCCGCACCCCTGCGGCGGGCGTCTTTACTGCCATCGGGATTGCGCTGGCGGCGATGTTCCTGACGCCTGCGCTCTACTATCTGCCCCAGGCGGTGCTGGCCGCGACCATCAGTCTCGCGGTGCTGACTCTGGTGGATTTTGGCTCAATCCGGCGCAGTTTCCGCTATTCACGCCCCGATTTTGCCGCCCAGATGGCGACCATTCTGGTCACTCTGGGCTGGGGGGTTGAGGCCGGTCTGATCGCGGGTGTCAGCCTTTCCATTGGGCTCTATCTCTGGCGCTCGTCCCGCCCCCATATGGCGATCGTCGGCCAGGTGCCGGGGACCGAGCATTACCGCAATATCGACCGCCACGAAGTGCTGACCTGCGAAGACATCCTTTCCATCCGCGTGGACGAAAGTCTTTATTTTGCCAATGCCCGCGCGTTGGAAGACCGGATCAGCGCGGAAGTCGCCGTCCGTCCGGCCCTGCGCCATGTGGTCCTGATGGCATCGGCCATTAATGAGATTGATGCCTCGGCCCTCGACAGTCTTTTGTCGATCAATGCGCGGTTGCACGAGGCGGGGATCACCTTCCACCTCTCAGAGGTGAAGGGCCCGGTGATGGACCGGCTGCAACGCTCAGATTTTCTCAGCCGTCTGACGGGTGAGGTTCACCTGAGCCAGCACGGCGCCTGTTGTGCGATCCGGAGCGACTGCGCGCCGCGTGTGGGGGCCACTCGCAAGGTCTAAGCTCTAAACCGCCCCCTGATCCAAGGCCGCAGCCGGGTGCGCCATGTTAAGAAGCGAAAGAAGTACCCGTGGAAGCATCTCCGGCAGATCCTCGGCGATCAAACCCGGGCCGAAAGCCTCAGCGGCTTCCCCGTGCAGCCAGACAGCCGCGCAGGCTGCGGGGAAGGCTGCCATTCCCTGGCTGAGCAGCCCTGTAATGAGTCCTGCCAGAACATCGCCCGCCCCCGCAGTACCAAGGGTCGGCGGGGCGTTTCCATTGATCACCACCCGCCCGTCGGGATCTGCAATCACCGTGTCCGCCCCCTTCAGAACCACCACCGCCCCCGACCGTGCAGCTGCTCGGCGAGCGCGGATGAGCTTGTCGCCGCCCGTGTCGAAAAGCCGGCTGAACTCGCCGTCATGCGGGGTCAGAACACAGGAACCGCAAATCGCCGCATAAAGATCCTCGGGCGCATCGCTGAATGCGCTCAGGGCGCCGGCGTCGATCACCAAAGGCCGACCAGTCCGGAGAAGCTCCAGCGTCCTGCTTCGTGTGTCCTCATCAGCCTCGGCCCCCGGACCGATCAGCGCCCCGGAAAAGCGGGATGTAGCGATCAGTTTTGTAAAGTCATTGGGCAGAGATATAGGATGCACAATCATACTTTCCAAACTAATGGCATAGATCATCATCGCCTCTGACGGAGCGGCTAAGGTTGTGATACCGGCTCCGGCCCTTGCACAGGCCCGCGCGGCCAGCCGCGCCGCTCCTGTCATCGGCCAGCCGCCGCAGATCAGAGCGTGACCGCGGTTGAACTTATGCCCTTCTGCCTTGGGCCAGGGAAACTGCTGAATCCAAAGTGCAGGTATATTCTCAAAGGTTGCGGGTTCGGTGGGTATGGCGAGAGCGTCTGAAAGGCCGCCTTCCACGACAACGACCTCTCCGCAATGGAGACGACCGGGAAGCAGCAGATGACCCGGAGATTTGCTCCCGAAGGCGATGGTCAAATCGGCCTTCATGTCAAAGGTGACCGCACCGTTGTCGGGATCCACCCCACAGGGGATGTCGAGCGCAATCAGGGGGCGCCGGGCGAGCGCCGCGCGGATTTCTGGAAGCAGAGACGGCAGCGACCCTGCTCCGGCCAGCGCATCGACAAAGAGATCCGCCCCGCCGATGACCGTCGAGTTCAGCGTCTCAACGGGTATCGACCAGAACTTCGAAAGCTCCCCTGCCGGGTCGGATGCGGACTCTGCGGCGCCCGGGACAGCAATCCTGACTGTAAATCCTGCCTCGGCAAGGTGCCGGGCGCATGTGAAGCCGCGCGCGCCGGTGACACTGGGGCCGCAGAGCACCGTGACCTTCCTTGCAGACCAGCGCCGACGGAGCTCGTGCGCCGCGGCCCTGCCATCCGCCTCAAGCAGATCAGTCGCTGAAATCCCCGAGGCGAACGCGCGCTGGCGGGCCTGCTGTCGTTGGGCCGTGGTCAACAAATATGAATGCGGTGTCATGGCCAAACTCCGGTAAAGCCCTATGGCAGGGCAACGCGAAAGCCTGCCGGTCCGAACGAGGCTAAAGTCTCAGCCGGTCTTCCGCCAGAGGCTCAACCAGTCCGGCCGGGACAGGGGGCGGACAGAGGAGCCCGGGCATCTGTCGCCACGGGTATCACGCCATGTTTTTCGCACGCGACAGGGGCGTGCGGATCAGCTTCATCGTGCTTGGGAGGTGGTCACTGTTGGCGGGAATTTTTCAGCCTAAGCACGTTGCCTCCACTCAGCGCGTGCGTGTGGCGGCTGGAACTACAAGAGGGCAATGAAGAGTTTGGATCTCGTGACGAGCTGACCCGAGAGATAGAGCAGTGCGATGATATAATTACGGTAGTCTCCAGCGAGGAGGAAGAAGATCGCTCCCGAGAGCGGATGGAAGATGAGGTTCTGAGCGCGCTGAGCAGGTCCGATCAGGTAGAAATCTCCCAAATTGATGAGGCTTTGCACCGCATTGAGCTGGGAACATATGGAACCTGTGCCCTGTGTGGCCACCAGATCGCGCCGGAGCGCCTGAAAGCAATGTCAACTGCGGGACTGTGCATAAGTTGCGCCAACTCGCCATCTTAAAGGGTCTTGCTTGAAGGGTCCCTGGCCCTGATGTCAAAAGCTGAACATCCTTTGGACTGCCCCCACCAAGACCGTAGCGGGATAGGCAGATCAGCTCTGCGCAAAACCGGCTATGCGTCGCGAAAAAATGGCGGAGAGGACACCGCCGCCTCTGCAGCTGAGATCTGTAAGGAGACCACAGCTCAGATCGAGATCAACGTGCCGGCGGCCCCCTCCAGGATCGCGGCTGCATCTTCCATGCGGCCAATTCCCGCGATTAAGCCACCGCCATGCACGAATTCCAAGCCCGCAGCGACCTTCGGGGCCATTGATCCGGCGGGCAGGGCCATGGCCTTTGCCGCTGTTGCGGTGAGTTTTGGAATGCGAAGGGCCGAGGGCGCGCCGAAGTCCTGTTGCACCCCATCAACATCGGTGAGCATCAGCAGCGCATTGGCCCCGATGCCCTGTGCCAGAAGCCGGCTGGCGTGATCCTTGTCGATCACCGCCTCTACACCGGTCAGGCTGCCGTCCGGCTGCCGGATGACCGGAACTCCGCCGCCGCCGGCGCAGATTACCACCACGCCCTTCACCAGCAGCAGCCGGATCACGGAAAGGTCGGGGATTTCCTGCGGCATGGGCGAGGGTACTACGCGCCGCCAGGCCGCCCCTTCGGGTACCACAGCCCAGCCGTGTGCGGCGGACAAGCGCCGGGCTTCGACTTCAGAATAAAGCGGTCCGACCGGCTTACTCGGCTGCGCAAAGGCCGGATCTGCGGGATCGACGATCACCTGTGTTAGCAGCGTGGCGACCGGACGGGCGTGGCCAAGCGCATTTTCCAATTCTTGCTCAATCAGATTGGCTACATTTGTCAGAGTGAAGCGCGCGAGCATTCATTCGCCCCCTCGACTGAGTGCTGCTGTCAGACCCGCAACGATCGCTGCCCGGCTGAAATCGTCTGCGAGGCGTTTGCGATGCTTGCTCGAAAGGGCGGGGCACCTGTGGCGGGTCGGTCGATCTTTGTAAGCGGAATCCAAGCTCTTTTGCACGAGATGTCGCGTGACGCAGTTGCGCCTGAGATCGACCACCAAACGGCAGTGCCAAGGGCCATATCCGTCCCCACGTCAACTGACGCACGGGGCCGGGGGGATGCCGGTGCATCATGTCGACAGCAGCGTTCCGTTCAGAATGGCCTACGGCCAGGGTGATAATCACACTATGCAGCTATTACCAGCCGGATCGTCATGGCAAGCGCTGAGACGGCTGCGATGCCAGCAAGCCAGAGACCGACAAACCAGGCCAGTCGCCGCATCAGTGATAGCCTTCTTCCGGGTCAAGCTTGCCGCGAAACACCCAATAAGCATAAGCCGTATAGGCTAGGATCAGCGGCACCAGAATCAGGGTGCCTACCAGTGCAAAGCGCAGGCTTTCATCAGGTGCTGCGGCCTCTGAGATCGTCAGGCCAGGGGGCACCATCATCGGGTAAAAGCTGATGCCGATCCCCATGAACGCCAGCACGAAGAGCGCAAGCGCGCAAAGAAAGGGCGCCAGATCCTCTCCACGGCTAAGCCCGCGCCACAGCCGCCACGCGACCAGCGCGACCAGTCCCGGAACGGCGAAACTGTAGATCGCGGTCGGCCAGGCGAACCAGCGCGCAGCATAGGCAGCCTCCTGCAAGGGGGTGAGCGCGCTGAAGACCGCCAGAAAGCCTAGCGTTGCTGCGGCAAACCAACGGGCCATGCCGCGCATCCTGTCCTGAAGCGATCCGCTCAATTTAAGGTTCAGCCAGGTCGCGCCCAGCAGGGCATAGCCCGCCGGGACCGCGATGCCGGTCAGGATGGAGAACGGCGTCAGCCAGTCCCACCAGCCCCCGGCATAGGCGCGGTTCTCAACTTCAATCCCCTGTACCAGAGCGCCAAGCGCAATGCCCTGAGCTACAGCCGCGACCAGTGAGCCGGCAAAGAAGCTGTGATCGCTGCGTGCGCCAGCGATACTCAAATGCCACCCCCCGGAAGATCAGCGCCAGCAGCATCAGAATGATCGGCACGTAAAGTGCGGGCATCACAATGGAATAGGCGAGAGGGAAGACCGCAAAGAGCCCGCCGCCGCCGAGGACCAGCCAGGTCTCATTGCCGTCCCAGATCGGGGCCACGGAATTCATCATCAGATCGCGCTCCCGCTCGCTTTCGGCGGTCGGAAAGAGGATGCCCACCCCAAGATCAAAGCCGTCGAGGATGACATAGACCAGCACGGCGAAGGCAATGATGCCCGCCCAGATGAATGAAAGCTCCAGTCCGAACATGGCTCACTCCTCTCTTTCACCGGGATCCTGCGCCGGTCCCGGGGCGATGCCCGCCGCCCGGACGGGGCCGTCGTTCAGCACGTCCATCCGGACATCCGGGCCGATCCCCATCATGCGCAAAAGATAAAACGTCCCTGCTCCGAAAATGAAGAAATAGACCAGTATGAAGGCGATCAGTGAGGCCGCCACCGCTTCGGCTGCCAGCGGTGAGAGGCTCTCTGAGGTGCGCAGATAGCCATAGACCGTCCAGGGCTGACGGCCGACCTCAGTGGTAATCCATCCCGCCAGCACCGCGATGAAACCTGCAGGTCCCATGGCAACCGCCGCCCGGTGCAGCAAAGGCGCATCATAAAGCCGCCCGCGCAGCCGCGCCACAAGCGCCCAGACCCCAAGGCCGAGCATGGCAAATCCAAGGGCCACCATGATGCGGAAAGACCAGAAGACGATGAAGACCGGGGGCTCATCCTCATCCGGCACGGTATCCAGACCCTTCAGGGGGCCGTTCAGCGAATGGGTCAGAATGAGGCTGGAGAGCTTGGGGATTTCAAGAGACCAATGCACCGTCTTCGCAGTCTGATCGGGCCAGCCAAAAAGGATCAGCGGTGCGCCCTCGGGGTGGCTCTCGAAATGGCCTTCCATCGCCATGACTTTGACGGGCTGATATTCCAGCGTGTTCAGGCCATGGGCATCGCCAAGATAGATCTGCACCGGTGCGGCACAGATCAGCATTCCCATGGCCATGGCAAAACTTTTCCGGCTCGCAGCCGCCGCGCGGTCGCTCAGCAGATGCCAGGCCGAAGCCGCTCCGACCACGAGAGCCGTCGTCAGATAGGCCGCCATCACCATATGCGGCAGGCGGTAAAGAAAGGAGGGGTTGAAGATAATGGCCCACCAGTCTTCAGGCAGGAACTGACCGCTCTCAGAGATCGAGAACCCGGCCGGCGTCTGCATCCAGCTGTTGACCGAGAGGATCCAGGTGGCCGAAATCAGGGTGCCAACGGCAACCATCGCGGTTGCGAACATATGTAGCCCGTCGCCCGCGCGTCTGCGGCCAAAAAGCATAATGCCCAGGAAGCCCGCTTCCAGAAAGAAGGCTGTCAGCACCTCATAGGCCATCAGCGGGCCGATGACCGGTCCTGCCCTGTCTGAAAAGACCGACCAGTTGGTGCCGAACTGATAGGACATCACAATGCCCGAGACCACGCCCATCCCGAACGCCACGGCGAAGATCTTCTTCCAGTGATTGAAGAGGGTCAGATAGATTTCCTGACGCGTCCTGAGCCAAAGGGCATTGAGCACGGCAAGATAGCTCGCCAGGCCGATGGAGAACGACGGAAAGATAATGTGAAATGAGACGGTAAAGGCAAATTGCAGTCTGGCCAGGATTTCAGCATCCATCAATTCACTCCGCTTCCACAGGAACCCCCTGGCCGGTTCAGACCCGGAGGTAATCTCACCGAAGCACGCTCAGCCGGGTGGAGAGTTCTAACGCCCTGGCCAGCAGGGAGCCTTGCAAGGGCGGGCAATGCTACATCCACCATTGCCCGAATTCCTCCGAATTTCACCTTATTTTATTGGCTGGCCCCGGGATCTCCTGTCAACATGTTGGCTTCAAAGCGGAACTTAATTGAAGAGGGCCGTTAAGTTCCGCTAAAGAGCCCGTTGAACGGGCCCCCATTTCGACGGCATTGCCAAGTTATTTTCACCTGGTGTGTTGCAGTCTGTGTGAAGCCGGTCACGCGGT
>NZ_SBLC01000058.1:321-11450 GCF_004054105.1 Falsigemmobacter intermedius | reverse complement strand
TGTTTCGTTGGAGGGCCTGAACCGTCGTCTGGCGGAACTGGAAACCGGCGGGAAACGCCAGAGAGATGACATGCGCAGCGAATTGGACCGTTTGGTGTCGGTCGTGGGCAACCTCACGCGCTCGATCGACATTATGCAGCGCGACATGAACGCCAACATTGATCGTCGCGTGAATGAGGCTGTCTCGCGGGCTGCTTCGCAAATGGCGCCTGCACCTGTGCCTGGCCCCGTCGCTGTCCCGCCCTCGGTTTCAAGCCGTGGCTCCACCCGCGCCGCTCCCGCAGTGCCAGCCGAGAGCCCGGAAGAGATCGCCCGCCGTCGTGCGCGTGAACGTGCCCAAACCGAGCGCAACGAAAGCATCTATAAGCCAGCTGAGCCGCCGCCACTTGCGACGCCTCAGCAAGGTGCGCAGGCTCGTGTTGCCCCCCGCATCGCAGTCTATTCCTCCCCTGATCCCGAGCCTGTGGATCAGCGGCAGGAAATGCTGTCGAACATCCCCGACGTTCAGATCCCCGCAGGATCTATTCTCTCAGCCTACCTCCTGACTGGCTTGGATGCGCCTACGGGGACACGCGCCCAGCAATCGCCCGTGCCGGTCCTGATGCGGATCAAGAAAGAGGCCATTCTCCCCAATCACGCCTGGGCTGATGTGACGGACTGCCATCTGCTTGGCTCTGCCTATGGGGATCTCGGCTCCGAGCGCGTCAATATCCGGGGCGAGACGGTCAGCTGTATCCTGCGCGACAACACCGCTGTTGAAGGCTCCGTGCGCTTCTTTGTGGCGGGTGAAGACGGCAAGAACGGCATCAAGGGCACGCTGGTCAGCCGTTCGGGGCGCATTCTTGCGGCAGCTGCCGGCTCCGCACTTGCACAGGGCCTTTTGTCCTCCCTCGACAGTGGCAGTGAGGGCAACGTCTTCCTCGGCGGCGCAGGCGGCGGCGGCGCCATGGAAGGGGCCAGCAAAGGCTTCGACCTTCTCACCGAATACTACCTCGATCTGGCTGAACAGACTTTCCCGGTCCTCGAAGTGCGTAACGACCGCTGGATTGATGTTGTCCTGACCGAAATGCTCACCATCAAGTTCAAGGGTTGATCATGCGTAAGATGCTCATCCTATCCGCCCTTCTTCTCTCCGCCTGCGGCAGTGCAAACGTGCTCGGCCAGAGCGAGGGCGAGTGCGACAAGAACCCGGAGGCATGCGCCTCCGTGCGTCAGGCGCACAAGAATTCCAATGGACCTGTCTCCCCGATCCCTTCGGAAGCCGCTCTCCAGCGCGCTGATACCATGAGGGTCTGGGTGGCACCGATGCGCACCAGCAGAGGCGTCCTCACCAATTCGGGCCACATTTACCTCGAATGACGTGGCGGCGGCCCGATGTACCGCCCGTCAGAAAACCATCGTCTCAAATAAAGGAAGAGACTCCATGTTCGCTAAACTGTTCAAGAAAGTCGCACCGCTCGCAGCAGTTGCAGCAGGCACCGCCGTTCTGGCAACCGCCGCTCAGGCGGGCACCTCGGGTGCCGAATTCCAGGAAGCTTACGAAATGCTCGTCGGCTGGATCGAGGGCTTCTTCGGCCGCGCAATGGCAGTCGCCTTCCTGCTCGTCGGCCTGTTCATGGGCATTGCCCGTCAGAACCTGATGGCATGCGGTATCTCGATCGCCGTCGCATTCGGCCTCGTGATCACCCCGACCATCCTCGACTCCATCCTGACCGCCACCGTTTCGGCTGAAACCGTCGCTGTGGAAGCAGAAGTCGCTCAGATCGCAGCTGAGTAAGTGTGAGCCGTAAACGGCCCACACTACACGCCTCGCTGGCAGCACATTTCGCGATCTGATGCCAGCTAATCGGGGGGCTGCGGGAGACGAGCCCGCGGCCCCTTTTCCTTCTATATGGGTCACATAAGATGGCGAAAGCAAAAAAGCTAATGGCTGCCGCAGTGTTCACGGGTTTTTGCCTCTCCGTGACTGGTGCCGCTGCTCAGGAACCTTCTGCTCAAATTCCCTATATCTCTGACTTCACCAATCCCGGCGTGGCCGTTCAGGTGGAGAAGGACCAGATCAAGGAATACGAGCAACTGGTCAGCCCCTTCACTCATGCGATCTCGCTGCATGGGCGTGACGGCATCGCGTATGTCAGCCAAAACGGCCGTTTTATCCTGCGCGGCGTCATCTTCGACACTTGGAACGGCGAGACGATCCAGACCATGGATCAGCTGCGCAACACCAAGAAGACCCTCAACCTTTCAGAGCTGGGCCTGAAGGACGAGGATATTGATCCGATGTTCTATGGCACCGGCCCCAAGAAGGTCACTGTCTTCGTGGATCCTCTGTGCCCCTTCTGCGGCCAGCTGTTTGACGAAATGCTCGGCAATCCAAGCTACGCACAGGAATACACCTTCAAGATCCTGACCGTCCCCTTCCTCGGTGACGACAGCACAAAGGCCGTGACCGCAATCAGCTGCGCGACCAACCGTGAGGAAGCTCTGCGCGCTCTCATGACCAAGGACCGCCGCTGGATGCAGACACAGGCTGCACCTGAAAGCTGCAACCCCGAGCCGATCATGCAGCGCACCATCCTGAGCCAGATGCTCGGGGTAACGGGGGTGCCTTACATCATTGGTGCCGAAGGCGGCATCGCTCGCGGCATGCCCGCCGATCTGCGAACCTTCCTCGCAAGCA
This sequence comes from Falsigemmobacter intermedius, assembly GCF_004054105.1. GTDB lineage: Bacteria > Pseudomonadota > Alphaproteobacteria > Rhodobacterales > Rhodobacteraceae > Wagnerdoeblera > Wagnerdoeblera intermedia. Next base: position 8,770 of record NZ_SBLC01000058.1, on the reverse strand, counting down.
ACTGATTGGGGCCACCATGTTCGATTTCCTCCAGTACCAGAAGCTGCCCGATTACCTGCCGTGGCTCGCCTATGACGACGACAGCAAGCTGTTCCTGCTTGACGGGAACTACATCGGCTTCACCTTCTCGGCTCAGCCGCTGGCGGGATTTGAGCCCACCATGGAGCGCCGCTTTGCCTCGCTGCTCAACGCAGAGTTTCCCAAGGGCTCGATGCTGCAGTTCAACCTGATGGTCTTTGACGATGTGTCCGACCACGTGGCTGACTTCCGCAAGGCCCGCATGGGCAGCGACGATCCTCTGATCACCGCTGCCGTCAAAAAGACCGCTCAATTCGTGCTCGATGGAGCAAAAGGCATCGGCACGAATATCCCCTTCCGCAATGCCACGCTGCTGATCTCGGTGAAGATCCCGATCAAGGCAATTACACCGGATGAAGAAGAGTGTTCGTCCTCGATGCGGCTGCGCTCTGACGTGTCTGCGCTTCTCCACACCATCGGGTTTCAGGAACTGCGCGTCCTGAACGACACCGAATTGCTCTATTACCTGTCGCAGATCTTCAATCGCGGCCACCTTGCTGCGTGGCGCAGCGGCCGCCAGCCGGTCGATGAAAGCCGCTGGCTGCGTGAACAGGTCGTGGACTTCGATAACACCGTCACTGTTGGCGAAAAGCAGGTGCGCGTAGGCGATACCTATGTCTCCTCGCTCTCGGTCAAGAAACTGCCCCGCAGCGCCTATTTCGGGCTGGCAGAGCGGCTTTCCGTGGACTCGCATTCTGGCGATCAGGGCATCCCCTGCACCCACATGATCAACTGCACGATCAAGATCGAAGACGTTTCAGAGATGAAGCCCAAGATCGAGGCGCGGCGGAATTACTATGGCAACTACGCCACCGGCCCGTTTGCCCGCATCCTTCCGCAGTACCCGATCCGGCACGCTGACTGGTCGCTGCTGTCTCAGTCCATTCAGAACGGTGACACCGTGCACCGCTTCGCATTGAACATCCTTTTGTTCAGCAATTCGTCCGAGGAAGCCCGCCGCAACGCCTCCGTAACGCGGACTTACCTCAACGGCATCGGCTTCAGCTTTATGGAAGATGCCGGCGTCGTCTTCCCGCTCCTGCGCGCCAACCTGCCGCTCGGTCCGGAAAAAGAAGACCAGCGCAACCTCTCACGTTACCGCCTGATGAACGGCACCGGGATCTCGGTATTCGTGCCCTGCTTCTTTGAGTGGCGCGGCACACCGACGCCTCTGGTTTCGCTCGTGGGGCGTGGCGGTCAGGTTATGGGGTTCTCGCCCTTTGACAGTGGAACCAACTACAACATGACGATCAGTGCTGAATCCGGCGCGGGTAAATCGTTCCTCTCGAACGAAATGATCTCATCGATCCTCGCCACGGGCGGCAAGGTCTGGGTCATCGACGTTGGCCGCTCCTACATGAAGCTCTGTGACAGCTTGGGTGGCCAGTTCCTGAGTTTCGAACAGGGGTCAAACATCTGCCTCAACCCCTTCTCGTGGGTGAAGGATGATGAAACCTTCGAGGAAGTTCAGGACATTCTGATCAGCCTTCTGGCTACAATGGCGGCCCCTCAGGCCGGTCTTGATGACTTCCAGACCAGCGCATTGCGCACGGTTCTGCTGGAACAGTTCAAGCTGCATGGGGACCAGCTGTCGATCGACCATATTGCGGACGCATGCCTTGCTCTTTCGAAAGAGCTGGGCGAGGGGCTGCAACAGGAGTTCCGCGAAAAACGTCTCAGCGACATTTCGTTTGGCCTGCGTCCCTTCTGCAAAGACGGCCACTACGGCAAGTATTTCAACGGCCCTGCCAACATCGACTTCACCAAGAACTTCGTTCTGTTGGAGCTGGAAGAGCTGAAGAGCCAAAAGCACCTCCAAACGGTCGTGCTGCTCATGCTGATCTACCAGATCCAGAACGGCATGTACCAAGGCAGCGTGAGCATTAAGAAAATGCTCCTGATCGATGAAGCGTGGGATCTGCTTAGCGATCCGAAAATCGCCAACTTCATCGAGGCCGGCTATCGCCGCTTCCGCAAATACAATGGCTGCGCCTGCATCATCACTCAGGCCCTGACCGACCTTCACGACACGCCCACTGGCCGCGCTGTTCTGGCTAACTCGGCAGCCACCATCATGCTGCAGCAGAAGTCCACTACGCTCGACAAACTTGCCTCCGGCGATCACCCCGAGTTCAGCCGTGCGCTGTGTGAGCGCCTGAAAACCGTGCGCACTGTCAAAGGCCACTTCTCAGAGGTTTTCGTGCGGACTGCGACCGGGGCAGGTATCGGCCGCTTCGTCGTGGATCCCTTCCGCTCGCTTCTTTACTCAACGCACCCCGACGATGTGCGCGACATTAACCGCTTCAAATCGCAAGGCATGTCCACCGTTGACGCCATCACTGCGGTCATTGAAGCCCGCCAGCGTGTGAGGCTGTGATGGCCGATCACTCGATGGAAGTCACCATCTCCACCAGCCTGTCCATAGCCGCCTTTGGCGCGGCTGTGGCGGCACTTCTCTTCGTCTGGCGCACCCCGGAGCCGACGCAGCTGCTGATCTACGACAATGAGACGATCAGCGAGCAGGTGGCTCCCTATGCCGCAGCCGGTCAGAACCCGATTGCGGTTGTGGATGCGGCTGTCGCTGAGGCGATAGCGCATGGCTATGTCGTCGTAGACTCCCGCATTGAGATCAAAGGCCCGCCCCAGAGCATTCTGCGCCTTGCTGATTTCGTTGCCATTGGTGGCGCGGTTGGCCGCGATGAAGTGGTTAAACCCCTGACTGTCCTGCCGGGCACAACGCCTGTGCCGCCCCAGCCTGCCGCCCCTGTGGCGGCAGCCCCGCCCCGCGAGACCCCCAAACCCATCGGAGCCGATGTGGAAGACTTTGCCCGCCAGCTGATGGGCGGCGCAGTCAGCGCATCATCCCGCCAAAACTGAGAGGCCCGTCATGGCAGAGCGTAAGAAAAAGACGATCCACGATTTCAGCTGGCGCTTTGGCGTGAAACTCGTGGCAATGATCGCGGCTCTTGGCGGGACCGCTGCCTATGCCTCAGCCCGCTATACCATCGGCCTCGACACCCAGGAGCATCGCTGTCTGGATGAGTGGATCTATGTGATCGACACATGGAAAAAACCCACAGCAGACGACGTGCAGCGGTTTGATTATGTCGCGGTTGCCCTGACCGCAGAACAGACGCCCGCCAATGCCAAGTGGCGCCCAGGTCATGTGATGGTCAAACGCGCCGTGGCCACCGATCCGGGCGATCAGGTGGAGATTACACGCGAAGGCATCAACTTCAGCCATGGCGAAGAGATCTGGGCCCATGGGACGGCCTTGGAAGCCGCTGAAATGATCGGATCCACCCCCGAGGCCTTCGAGCGGGAATTTCAGCTGGCCGAGGGTGAACTTTTCCTGATGGGTGACAAGGTAAACAGCTATGACGGCCGCTATTACGGCCCCGTCCGCGAAGAGCAGATTGTGGGGACCGTCCTGTGGGCGTGGTGAGCCTCAGAGCGGCGCTGTCCGCACTGGCGCTCTCCTGCGCGCCTCTGGCCTTACAGGCTCAGGAATATCGACTGAGCCCGCAGGATCTGCTGCCGCAGTCCAACTACGAATTTGATCTGCCCACTGGTGCCGAGCTTGCCAATCCCAAAGGGATGGAAGCCTTCAATAAGATGGCTGAAGAAATCCGCCAAAGCTCCACCGCAATCGTGATGAAAGACCTGCAGGAGCGTGGCATTGCACTCGGCATTCTGCCTGACGGCCAGACCCCAGCTGAAGCATTGGCTGCCGCGGCCGGCGAGGCCCGCCTTCCTGAGGGCTACCGCGTCACTATTTTCGTCAGCCGCGCCATGGGTGAAGGCGCTCTGCGCGACCTCATGAGCCTGCACCGCAACCGAAAGGATGTGCGTTTTGTTTTCCGTGGCGTGCCCGATGGCATGTCAGTTCCGGAATTTGGCTGGTGGCTTAAGGAGCTTCTGTCTCCTGATGGCGACCTGATCCAGGATCTCCACATCAACCTCGATCCCGAGCTCTTCGATCTGGCCGGCGCCGAAATGGCCCCGACAATGATCCTCGAAGACCTGAACCAGACCGACACTGCGGCCACCAATGGCAAGGATGTGGGCAAGATCATGGCCCGCGCCGTCGGCTTTAATGACCCTGACTGGCTCTATGAGCGGATGCAGAAGGGGCAGACCGATGAACGCTCCAACAATGCCGTGCCGATCGAGGAAGAAGATCTGCGCGTGCGGGCAGAGCGCGAAGCGGCCGCTGTGGCGTCGCGGTTCACCCGCGATCCTGAAGTTCTCAAAAGCCGATATTGGGACAGGCAGGCTGCCAGCCTGAAGAACATGCGTGTCATGCCTGCCGGCACTGACAGGCGGCGTGTTCTCCACTTCATGTACCGCGCTGGTGAAGAGATCAAAGATAACGATGGGAAAGTCCTCGCTTTCGCAGGCGAAGTCTTCCAGCCCCACGACGTGCTGCCCTTTGATCGGCGCATCTTCGTCTTCAATCCTAACATCGAGCGTGAAGTTCGTTTCGTGGAGGAACAGCTTCAGACGAACCGTGCCGGCGTCTCCCGCATCATGCTCATTGTGACTGAGGTTCCTCAGACCCAACCCGGTCAGGAGCCGTGGGATGGGTTGCAGGCACTGATCAACCGCTTTGGCGTCCAGGTTTTCCTGCTCAACGATCACTTCCGCACCAGCTTCAGCATCAAGGCTACCCCGACCGAGATCTTCCCGGAGCAGGGAAATGGTCGCGTCGAGGTCATCAGCGAAGAGTGGGGGCTGCTGTGAGCGTCAAAAACACAATCTGCGGCCATTTCACGAGCCGCATCTATGGGGAGAGGGCAGAGGCTATGACCGAGCAATATCTACCGGATCAGTCCAATATCAGAAGCATCTGCCAGAAGTGCATCCGCGCACGTGGCATTGCGCTGCCCGCAGGATATGCCGACCTCGGGGGACTTGCGCGTTGTTCCTGCTGCGCTGAAATCGCGGATTGCCGCGACCCTGATGTGCTGCGCCGCTATGCAGAGGCGGGCATCCCGCCCTCCGTCGCCTTCTACAGCTTCCCTCTCCTTCGCCACCCACTCAGCGGCGACAAGCTTCATATGAGCTCGATTGAGGCCTTCATCCTCGCCGCGACCGGCGGTGACGTGGACGACTGAGGTTGGCGATGATGAGAACCGGGCGCGACATTGACAGACTGAGAAAACAGGCGACGGGGTTGGGCTTCTTCAATGCAGCCCTCGAAGACTTTGCCGCCAGCTATCAAAAGCTTTCGGCTCATGTGAGCCTGAATATCTGCTCTCACTGCCTCGGCAGGCAGCACCTCGAATTGAAGGCCTCAAGCATAGATCTGATGGCCTTTGGCCTTTGCGGGCAGTGCGGAAAGATCAAACGGGTCTGCGATCTGGATCTTCTGAAGCTCTACCGCGCCGCAGGCATGAGCAATTCCACCATCCTCGGGAATCTCCCTTTGCTCAGGCAGGATTTTCCCACTCGCCCGCTCCTGACCGAAGGGATGATCCTCGCTCTTTTGGAGAAGATAGACATTCCTCACGATCAGCCCGGGCCTCCCCAAGACAGCCCCGGAGGTGATGACTGATGTTTTCCAAGCTGAAAAGGACCGTCAAAACCGCCGCTTTCGCGCTGGCAGTCTCAAGCGCGGCGGCCAGTGCGGGCCAGTGCCCTGCGTCGAATATTCTGACCACCGGTATCGTCTCGAACGTCTGTTGGTCGTGCATCTTCCCGCTGCGGCTTGCTGGCATCACCCTTTTCGGCAACTCGCAGTCTGAGGGCGGGACCGACAGCAACGGCTTTTCGCTCTCATCAAAGCCCCGCGTCCCGAATGGGGCCGCAAACCGTGCTGTTTGCGTCTGCTCTGACGGCCCTCTGCCCTCTGTGGGCATTCCGATTGGCATGTGGCTGCCAGATCAGATCTATGAAACCACGATGACACCGGGCTGCTCATCGGTGCTGGGAGGCGTCCAGATCGGTCTTGCCGACAAGCTTTACCTCGGCACGTCAGGCGCGCCGACGGGTGATCTTGAACAGCAAAGCTTCAATCACATCCACACCTACAGCTACCCCGTTGTTCTGATGATGGAGCTGTTCACCAAGTGCGCCGCTCAATACAGCGATATCGACATCCTCTACATGTCTGAGATCGACCCTATGTGGAACGATCCCATTGTGGCCATGTACGGCAATCCCATGTCGGTCTTCGGCTCCTCGATCATTGCTCAGGCAGCCTGCGCAGCGGATTCCATCTCATCGAGCCTCGGCCAGCCTATCGACAACCTCTTTTGGTGTGGAGGATCGTGGTCGTCCACCATGGCCCCCTATACCGGCTATGAACACGCTCAGGGCACCATGCAGTTCAGCTCTGCAACCGCCCAAAAGCTACTCGCAATGAACGCGGCGCGGGGCATCACCCGCAGGACAGTAGGCAACGATGCCCTCTGTCAGGCGCAGTACACGCCCATGGTCAAACGCTCTCATTACCGCTGGCAGACGGCCTGGCCTCGCCCTGAAGGCACGCGCAACCACGCCTCTGGTGAATCTGTGCTTCGCTGGGGAGCCGCCCGCGTCGTCCCCGGCGTCGCGGAAATGCCCATCTACCTCCGCTGGAGCTGGACTGATTGCTGTGCATCCATAATCGGGAACTGAGGCCATGAATCCATTCATTCAAAAACTCGGTGCGACCCTCAGCCTGATCGGCATGATCCATGCTTCAGTGGCTGATATTGCATGGGCCCAGACCATGGACACCGGGACAGCAGCGGGGCTTGCGAACACCGATCTGTTCAAACCCAATCCCGGAGCCCTGTACGGCAATAACAATGGGAATGTCGAAATCATCGGCGTCTCTCCGGGGAATTCCAACCTAAGTTTAGGACCGTCCGACCTTTACTTTGGCGCGGCTCCCCAGACTGAACAGGGTGGCGCACTCCCCGAGATCTCGACCTATGAAGATCTCTATGCTCACCGCGACCAGCAGATTGGCAACCTCCAAAGCGGAACCGGCAATTTCAGCTCGACGGGCAGCCTGAACGCAGAGGCGGCGGCGCTGGAAGTCTTGCGTGAGAGCAACAATATCCCCTCGGTCAGCGGAGACAGTTTCCTCGTCCCATCACGCGATCTGATGGATGATCCAAATGTTTCTGCCGAGTTTGGGCAATGCATCGTTCACCAGATCCAGGAAGAAATTACCCACGAATACACCGATAGCGTCACCGAAACCTGTGACACTCTGGGTATTGATACCTCCCCGATGATCGCGCAGCGCCAATACCGTGGGCCTGCCGAGCTGTTCACCTATGTCTGGGACAATGGTCACTACTGCCAGCACGGCGGTCGCAGAATTGGGGTCGATGTGCCCGAGACCTGCGGCAAGCTCTCGATCCTGCAAGCTATCCCTGAAGCGACCAATGGCGGCGTGGTCCGAGCTCAGTCATGTGGTGGCAACAGGGGCTGTGTTGAGCTCGTGCTGGACATGAATAATCAGCCTCACGCTGTGGGCATTAACTTCACAGTCCGCAGCAATATCAACCTGACCCGCGCGAATCTGCGCTTTAACCAGCCGCAGGGGACGCCGCACATTCTTACCTATCAGGGCGGCAATACGTGGGTGCCAAACGAAGGCCGCGATTTCCCCGAGATTGTTCAGACCAAAGGGCAGATCCAGAGGCTCGCCTATCAGAGCCAGAATAACATAATCCGTGAGCCTCCAACGGGCTACTACTATGAGTTACCTCGCTATGGGACCAATATCGGTTACGAGTGGGCTCATGACAGTCAAGGCCGCGTAAAATACATCCATTGGCAGGGTGCGCGCCTCACTGAACCATATGTTCATATGAACTCGTTCACGCATGGCGAGTGGACGTATTATCCAGATTTTAGTTACTCGCGCCCGCACTCTCTTAACGGACGTGGATATGGCATCTACCGTATCCGTCACGGGGGCGGCTCATCTGGCACGTTGACTACGCGCCTCGAATTTACGGAAGAGCTTTTCACCCCATGGGTCTTCAACGCGAACCGGTGGGCTGAGATTCAGCTGCTGGCGCAGGAACAGTCCTGCAACGTCGCTTATACGGTCAACGCCACAGCCCAAAACGCCAATGGGTGCGTCAATGCCCTGATCGGCTCTTCAGGCCAGTCTGGTCAAATTTGTGGTGGCGACATCCCTGTTTCACCATTTGATGCCCTCACAGACCGCGCAGCTACCCAGATCAGCGTCACCCCGATCTGCAACTTTGGTGGCGTAGATGAGGACGGGGATGAGTCATTCACCGAGGCCAACACCTGCACGCGCCTCGAAGAGGATAAAACCTGCACCTACATGGGCCGTGAGTGCGTCGAAGAGCTGAGCAATGGCCAGTGTCTCGTTTATGAAAGCCGATACTCATGCGGT
>NZ_SBLC01000058.1:0-311 GCF_004054105.1 Falsigemmobacter intermedius | reverse complement strand
TCTGCAACAGCGATATGTCGTGCTTCGGCGGCGATTGCCTCCCCAACACCGGCACAGACGGCACCATGGATCTGGCCGATGCGGCCTCCAAGCTGGCCGCGGTCGATATGATCCTGACCGACATGCAGTGCACGATCGACCCCAATGCGGCCAATGTTGAGAACGAAATGATGGCCTGCCAGCTGTTCGCCGGTACGGGATCTAACTGCTCTCGCGTGACGCTGGGCCTCTCTAACTGCTGCCAGAATGCCAAAGGGGTGAACCTCGCTGATTATCTGCAGCTTGCTTTCGCGACCTCGCGCATTTCGCGG
>NZ_SBLC01000057.1 GCF_004054105.1 Falsigemmobacter intermedius | reverse complement strand
TTTTATATAGAAAATATAATGGTCAGGACAGCGAAATCAGCGCCTTACTTGGGAAATGTGGGTTTAAGGCTGTCAATCGGTCTGGCTGATAGCGCATAACTGAAATGTAATGCCCCCGCCCCCGCCCGTGAGGACAGGGGCGATGTTATGCAGCGACACGGGCACGAGCAATCTCGCCACGCTCTCTGTGATAGGTGATGGCCTGCAGCTCTGCCTGGCTGACCCAGGAATGAGAAGCAGCATAGGCATCCCGGGCGGTGACAGCGCGCAACTGCTCCCATCTCACGCCGGCAATGTCCTTGCCTGAGAAACTGTGAAGATGGCCGGTGAACAGGTGGCAGAATTTGGAGCGTCCGAAGGCCTCCCGATGCTGAGACACCAGCCCCATTGCCAGCCGCTCAGGCGGAGCCTTGTCGCCATGATGCGAGGCCAGCATCACCTGACCGTGCTCATAGACCCAGAACTCACCGGGGCGCTTGTCGACCTCGATGCGGGGGTCGTCACGATATCGCTCCGCCAGGGCAAAGAGGACAGCCATGCTGCTGTGAGGATCGTGATTGCCGGGGAGGATCCGCACGATCACCCGGGCGTGCTTCCCGGGCGGCCAGATCGATGCAGGCCGCCAATGCGCTGATCGCCATGTCGAGCGTGCGGAAGTGCCGGGTGTCGACATCGAGGACGTGCCGCGACTTTGGCGTCTGACTGGTCTGGTCGTCAGCATGCAGCAGATCGCCCGCCACGAGGATCACGCCCGTGCCTGATGCCGGAGCGGAGGCCACGCACTGACCTACCCATGAGCGGAGCCGGTCGCAGGCTTTGCGGGTGTCGTAATCCTCGCCGGTTTCCTCGCCCCAAGCCAGCATCCCCACATGGGCGTCCGCGATGGGGTAGAGCGTCAGCAGGTCGTCATCCGCATAGAGCGGCGGCGGGGCAAGGGGCGCGGCCGGCAGATCGGTGAAGGCCTCCCGGATGCGCTCCAGCGGGTCTGCGTCGTCCGCCGCGGGTTTCAGCATCAGCGAATAGCCCGGGCTGTCCTTCGTGCCCTTCGTCTTGATCCACGCCATGGCCGGGACCATGCCTGTGCCCACAGCATCCATGCCTGCCTGAATGGCAGGGTCAGTTTGCTTTCCCCGCAGCGACCGCGCCACGGTGCGGTGACAAACGCCGAACTCTCGCGCCACCGCGCTGATATTGCCGAGCCGCTCAAAGGCCTCCTGATAGACCTCCCGGCCCAGCCCCTTAGTTGCCGCCATCTGCGCACCCCACATCGATAAGGCGGATCAGCCGCGCCCCGGTTACGACCGATCGGTCGCCGCCATCCTGCGCCAATGCTGCTGCATGCTCAGCCCGCGCCAGCCGGGAGCCGTCACACACCGCGGTCTGATCCACGCGCACGCAGCCAGTCACGCAGAGCGCCAGGATCGTCGCCCAGATTGCTTTCCTCATGGTCCATCCTCTCGCGTGTCTTACGATATGCCTCTGCAGCCTCCATATCGGCCCGCTGAGCGGCGTCCCTGCGTCCGCGCCAGTAGAAGCACCACGGGGAGAAGGAGGCCCGCCAGCGGCTTCCACAGCGCCCGGATCAGCGCGCCAGCCATTGCCGCACCTTTGCGATGAGCCAGCCGGTCTCGGCCAGCGCAAGCGAGATCAGGCCTGCGGTAAAGGCCACAGCCTCCGGATGCTCCAGCACGGCAGCGAGCGGTGCAGGGAGGCCCGCCGCGATCAGCCAGACGGAAAACCAGCGGAGAAGCTGCCGCAGCAGTTCCAGAACAAAGGGATTGGTCATGGCTTCACCCCCAGAGCTTCGAGGCAAAGGCGCTGTTCCGCGGCGCGGCGATTGGTAAGCCCACGGACCTGCTTGCCCCCTGCCCGGTCCCACCGCGACAACTGGCGACAGGCAGCGGCCCAGTCCCCTGCCCGCGCCAGCTTGACGAGCGTTGAGCTACAGGCCGCGCCGGCCCCGACGTTATACGTCCAGGACGTGAGCGCGACCTGCACGCCCTGCGGCTGCGAGGTCAGCCTAGGAAGGCAGGCTGAGAGTTGCGCGTGGTAACCCGCCAATGACTGCTGGAGCATCGTCAGGCATTGCTCAGGCGTGTAGCGGTCACCTGACTTCACGCCCTTCGTCTCGCCGTAGCAGACCGTCCAGACAGGCGGGCTGGCGATGCGGTCGAGATAGGCCTCGGTGCGCTCACCCTCCCAGGGGCCGACGAACAGAGCCGTTGCCGCGAGGACGGCAGCCGCGCCGCCAGCGGTGGATTTCGGGCGCGCAGTCAGCATCGCCCGGAGACCGGCAAAAAGCCGGACCAGAAATTGCAGCATCGCTGCCTCCTGAAATGGAAATGCCCCGCGGGTGCGGGGCGGGATGAGTTCTTGTCTGGGGAACAGATCAACTTGCAGAGGGTTGAAAGTCTGGCTGGCGGAGGATGACATGAGCGAACGCAACACCATCGAGGCTATGCTCCGAGGCGCGCGCAGCCGTTGCCCCAACTGCGGCGAGGGTGCTCTGTTCAGGGGCTACCTAAGCAAAGTCGATCAGTGCGCAGTCTGTGGTGAGGACTACACTCATATCCGCCCTGCCGATGGGCCGACTTTTTTCGTGCTCTGCATTACCTGTCTGATGTTGATACCGGCCCAGTTCGTCACCTTCCGTGCTGCAGGTGATCACATCGTGACAGGTCTGGTTATCCTTGCGATGATCATGACGGCTGTCACTTTAGTGCTTCTCCGTCCCGTGAAAGGCGCAGTGATAGGGCTGCAGTGGGCGGGCAGAGATTATCATCCTTAAATCGCGATTTAAGATACGCGCCTCTCCATCCGCTCTACCAGCCGATCCAGCGTCTTCTTGATCGCTGCGAGGCTCTCATCCATCCGCGCCAGCGTGACGGCTTGGTCCTGAGCCCGGCGGGTGATCTCGGCCTGCTCCCGGCGCAGTTCGCTGATGATCTGGCCCTGGCCCTTCACAGCGGCCTCCAGCCGGATCAGCCATGCGACGAAGGCCAGCAGCGCGATGAGCTGTGGCCAGTAGGTTTTCACAATGTCTTCCAAGGCGCCCTCCGCGCATGAAAAAACCCGCGCGCGGCGGGCGTCAGGTCAGATTGTCGGGCCGGTCAGGCAGGCCAGTTGATTGCGGGCAGGTCCGCGATCACGCCCACCGGGGTCGGCCACGGTTCAGGCGGAGAGGCCCAGAGGTCATAAACCTGCATCCATACCGCATCGCGCCATGCCACAAATGCTTGCGCCTCTGCGGCCCATTGTGGGTTGGTGCTGGCGACATAGGAGGCGAGACTGTTGCCGTTGTCGTAGAGGCGCTCGCGGGCGGTGGCATCGACATGGGCCTGTACGGACACGCGGATCTGCTCCACCAGCTGTTCTGCCGTGAGGGCGACAGGCTCAGGTGGAACATATGGTGTCGGGTCCATCCCCAAGGCTGTTGCGTAAACGTCCCGGCCATGCGGTTCCGGATCATCGGGGGAAGCCGTAAAAGGTATCCAGCCGTAGGTGGGGTGCTCAATCTCGCAGTTGATGCACCCACCTTCAGTGTATGCAGGATTTCGAATATTCATCATGCGATCCTTTGGAAGAGAGTGGCAAAGTCAACCGATCCGATACTGGGCGTAAAGGAATTCCGGACGGAGTTCCCAAGGCACCGCCATGTGCCGCTCAGAGGAGAGCCCATAGAAGCCGCTGCCGTAAAACCAGTCCCGATCACATAGACCAAGTTAGCGGCACCTGTGGGACGCAGCTGATCGCCCGGATAGGTATTGCCAAAGTAAACTGGGCTTGTTGCATGCTGTGCCCACACAAGACTCTCAACCGCCCCCGCCGCAGGCAGCCTGATGGCAGCATTAAGAGCGCTCCGCGCAGCGTCAGTAGTAGAAGAACCCGTGCCACCCTTGCTGACCGGAACCAGGTCCTCCACAGCAACAGAGCCTAACCCTATATTGCCTCGCGCTCGCTGCTGCTGGCCGCTGGTCAAAGACTGAGCGATATCGTGGCGGATCGCCCCCAAACGGTCTGCGAGATCGATCCATTGAGTATTCGCGTCATTGCGGATTTTGAGGACGCTGCTCGCCGTATCCAGCCACAGAAGGCCTGCCTGCGGAGACGCGGGCGCGACTGGCCCGCTGTTGAGTGTGAACGCGCTGTCGAGCGCATTGTTGAAGCCCTCCCGGACGGCGAGGCCGGATCCGGAAGGGACTGAGCGGGGATGCTGGCTCATGCTGCCACCTGTTCTGCTTTGACGCGCAGGACCGATACGATCGGCGCCACGTCGGGTGATCGGGATGTGAGGATGGCGCGGGCCTGAACGCCGCGCGCGCGGTACTCGCCTGCATCGAGGCGGGACCATGGGGACCAGACCGGAGATCCGGACGGGTCGTCTGTGGTGGTGCGGACCTGCATTTCGACGTCACATTCGACGTCTGCCATAGCGTCCCAGCTGAGCCAGCTGTCGACGGTGCCGGTACGCTGGTCCCAATCATCACTGAGGACAAGCGGGGCCATTTCGATCACTGAGCGCAGCCGCACCAGCCGGGGGGTGGCCCAGGCGAGCGTGGTGGCGAAGGTATAGACCCCGCGCGTCGAGACCCCATAAGGGTAATCCCAAGAGGCCAGCGCATCCGTGTCCGGCACATCGTCGAAGATGCCCACATCGGTCAGCGTCAGGATGCCGTCTGCTGTTACGGTGCCGTCATGCGTGCCGCTGAACTCATCGTCCGCCTGCAGCAGGCCCGCATCGACAAAGCCGATGGCCTGCGCGCCATCTGCAAACAGAGTTGCAGCCGGCCCCATCTGCCCGGAGGCATCGATGGCGCGGACGAAGTAGACCCCCGGCATCAGCGGCACGACAGCGATGGTCGTATTGCCCTGCACCTCATCGAGGCTGACGGTGTTTGACCAGGCCGCGCTTGTGTTGGCCGCGTGCCGGATCATCACCCGCCCGCCGTAGCGGACATCGAGATCCTTTGGCAGCGCCCATTTGATCACTGCCAACCCACCCGCTGTCTGGATCGAGACATTCTCCAGAGCCACAGGCGGAGCCGCGAGGCCGTAGAGCTGACCGGACCAATAGGACCACTCGGAGCGCTGCCCGAGCTGACCGATGGCCTGCACCCGGTAGCGCATCGGCCCCGCTTTCCAGCCTTCATGTGAGGCAGAGATTTCAGCGGTTTCCGTGACCGTCTGCCAGACCGTTCCGTCATAGGACCACTGGAGCACATACCGATCCACGCGCGCATCCGCAGAGGACGACCAGCCGATCAGCGTCCGCGCCGCTGCACCGTCTCCGGTGCGGGTGACGTAAAGCTCTTCGCGCACCTCCGTGATCCCCGGCGGGGCGATATACCAGACCGGCGGCAGGCTACTGCGGGGCGCGGCCTGATAGATCTGCCCTTCCGTTGCATGCCAGGACCAGGCGAGCGGGCTGATCTCAGCCAGCGCCAGCACCGGCATGAGCCCGATCCCGTTTTCAGCAGGACCGAGCTTCATGCTGGTGACGGCGAAGGGCTTGTGATCGAACCCCCAACGGCTGCGAGAAACCGTCACGGTATCACCGCAGGAGGCCTGCAGCGCCTTCAGATGCGCCGGGAAGGTCAGGCTGAGCTGGCGGCGCGTCGTTTCCAGTTCAATCTTGGCAATGCGCTGAGCGGCATAGGGGGATGTCGTGAATGCCAGAGTGATGTCCCGCCAGATCTCCTTTCCGCTGTCCTCATCAACATAGACCTGTGACCTGTAGGCCGGGAAATCATCCGCCTGCCAATCGTTCTGAGGCGAGATGAACTTTCCGCGCACGCCGTTGAAGTTCTGCGCCCGGCTCATCCGGGTTACCAGTTGCAACGGCCCGGCGGCGTCATCTTCTGTGAGGTCCAGCGATGGCGCCCGCCATGCCCCGGCATGGATCGACCACTGCCCGCTTTTCCGGATGGCCTTTCCCGCCATCGCAGAGAGCAGGCCCTCAATCGCATCCTGCGGGGTGACAGAGGTATCGAGAACGCCGTTACAGCGATAGCGCTGCTCCCAGACGCCATGGCTTTCGACCCATTCATCGCAGATATTGGCCGCCTCGATTAGGTGATCGGAACGAATACCCTGATCCCCGCCAATGACCGCGCCCAAGCCGTAGCGCGCATCTTCCATGTAGTTTGCGAGGCAAAGTGCGGCGTTGTCAGTATAGCCCCGGGTGCCCGTGCGGGGATCATAGATGTCATTTCGCCCGCGCACTTTTGCTGAGATGTTCGGGATGCCGTTCGGAAAGGTTTCAGCGTCGAAGATGAGCCTGACTGCGATAGCCGAGCACCCTGCCAGTCGGTGCTGTGACGTCCACTCGGGCAACCACTGAGAAAGCCCAGGGAAGGCCTGCCCGCTGCCATAGTGCTTCATTACGGCGGCTTTGCCCGCATAACGTCCCTGCGGGTTTCCCGCCGCATCAAAGGCCAGCTCACCCTCGAAGTAGATCTCATCGATCGCATGCACCGGATGCCCAGCCAGCACGATGATGATATGCAGCATTTGCGTGCCGCGATGTTCGGTCGAGCCCTTGACCTTCACCGGCACCGCGACCGCCTCGACCCCGCCGTCATAGACCTGCCGCATCTCATACCCGATTTCGGTGCGCCAGATTACATCGCCGAAGGCTTCAGTGCCGGAGGTGGCGATATAGATCACCGCCCCCCCCTTGCGCACTTCACCATAGACAATGTCTCGGGCTTTCGCGGCTTCCCGGACGGTGATCAGCCGGTTTTGCATGCCTTCATCAACGGCCATCTTTGGCTTGCCTGCCAGAGCCGCAGCCACACCGGAGAGCATGAGAGAGGCCCGGAAGCTCGCCAGCATGCCGACGAAACCGGTGGCAGCCAAAGCGCCCATGACCCCTAGCCCTGACGCGATAGCCACGCCCCCGAGAAGCGCGGCCCCTGCTACGACTGGCGGCATATCAGACCCTCCATGCCCGCAGGCATTCGTTCAGCGGAATGCGATGCAGGCCCGCCTCTCCGGCAAAGGCTGCATCGGCCCCTACACAGACCCCGATTTTACCACCGGGGCCCTCCACCAGATCACCGCGCTGCGCGAAAAGCACAGACGGCAGCGGCGCTCCCAGATGAGCAGAGACGGCATCCCCATAATTGGTGACGCCCGCACGTCGCTTGATCACGCGCAGAGCCTGTTTTGGCGTGTGGTAAGTGCTCCGCCAGTCATCAGCGAGCGATGGCGTTTCGGTCAGGGCGGCGAAGACGTCCGCCGCCCAGGTCAGGCAGTCATGCTGCCCCCATGAAAAAGGCCGCCCTTTGGCGGCCTCGATCTCATCATGCAGGCGGATTTCCCAGCCCGGGGTTTTGCGCGTCATCGGCCCCATTTGAGGTCAATCTCCTGAATGCTGGTGACAAACTCAAACGCCCGGTCGCCGGGGTGGATCTGCTGTTGGCTCTCATGGGTGTAGCGCCACTCGCGGGGCCGCTGCAGGTCGATGAGCTGGCTTTCATAGCTGATCGAAACCGTGGCTGTCGTCCCGTCCTCTGAAATCTGCGGCACATCGAGCAGGCCCGAGAACACCAGCTCCGGATCAGCCAGCAGCTGCCAGTCCGCGCTGCAAAAGCCGATCCAGATCCGGCCCGGCATGCCTTGGCGCGCCTCATTGATCGCGGTGGCGATCATGTCCTGAGAGATACCGGACAGCGAGACCGTGACCCCAGAGGCGACGACGCCGTTGGTCTCTTCGATCTCACTGATGGCGATCAGATGCCCTGCGCCTGTCCATGCCTCGCCACGCCAGTGATAATCACCATATCCGCTCCACAGGCGGATACGGCCAGATGCAAACTCGCCTTCAAAGAAGCCAATAATATGAACTTCATTCCGCTTGATAGCCTCGACATTGGCTGGCTGCATATCGCGGCTCATAGCGCCTCCACGGCTTCGATACTGAACTGATGAACCACATGACCGATGGTCGCCGGGACGGGGCCTGTCGCCCGAAGCGAGACCTTCGGAGTGAAGTTGAGCAAAGCCCCGGCAGCGGGCGCGCCCCGCAGTCGGGGCACGATCTGCAGCGTGACTGGATCGAGCGGATTGGCAGGATCATTCACCGCGGCAGAGGTGATCTGATAAAGCCGCTGACGCCCGCCCTGTGCGAGGCTGAAGAAGGTGCCGGGCTGCAGGGTGTTGCCATACCAGTGGCCGGAGACGGTCAGAGCATTGCCGCTCTGGCCCGCGCCCTCAACCGCCAGATCGGGCAACACGGCAAAGTGCTGCCCGGCCTTTGGCAGGACGAGATCAAACGGCAGGCGCTTGCCCAGGACCGAGTTCGCAAAGGCCTCGAAGCCGAAGTCCTCGACCATGACGTCAATCGAGAACTCCCACCGCTCGCCGCCCATGTCCTGCACTTGCTGCGTAAAGCTGAACGGGCTCTCCGTTGCCAGCACAGCTGAGCGCAGGGCGCGGGTCACGCCCGTAATGTAGGCTGACGGAAAGTCTGTCATCGATGCCCCCTGCCCTGCAGTGCCTTTGTCTGCGCGGCGGATTGGTTGACGATCTGAGGAATGGCGGCGCGGATCTTCTGCTCGATCAGCGCTGCCGTGCCCTCCACCGCGCCGCGGGCGTCGATGTGGATGCTCACGCCCTGGCTCTTGCTGGCGTTGTCGGCCATGCGCTTGCTGATGTCGTGCGGGATCACCTGAGTGCCGCGCGGGAGGTTCATGATCTCGCCACCGCGCTCATGCACCCGAGCCAGACCGCCCGGCGCGAAGTTGGTGCCGTTGGAAAAGCCAAACATTTTCATCACACCGGTGAGGAAGCCGCCGCCCGAAGTGCCCGGGCCCATCAGCGAGGTGAAGGCCTTGCTCATCAGCATCTCAGCCAGTTTGCTGATGATCTCGCTCAGCACCTTTTTGAAGCTGCCGCCTTGGGTGATGAAGCTGGAGAAGGCTGAGCTGATGCTGTCGCGCCAGCTCTCGGTGGCATCCTTGAGCTTTTTGAGCTGATCGGCCTGCGTTGCATAACCGGCGATCATTTTGCCTTGCGTGCTTTCAGCGGCAACGCCCGCCTCGCGCTGCTTCTCCCAGATCTGGGCCTGCAGGTCGGACATGTTGAAGGTCGCTTGCAGTTTTTCGGCTTCCTCGCGCAGAGCCTTCATGACGCGCTCAACATCGGACAGCTTGGCCTTTGCTCCGCCCGCGCCTGATGACGCCGCGGCCAGACCGCCGCCGGGCCCGCCAAAGCGGCCCAATTCCTCGTTGGTCTCCTCGGTCTGCGACTTCAGAAGCTCCAGAGACTTAAGGGGAGCAAGCATATCAGCCGCGAATTTCCCGGCAGCGATGCGCTGAGCGTTGGCTGTAAAGTCCTGCCGCTCAGCATAATTCTCCAGTTCCCCCGCCAGTTCTGCACCGAGCCCCCCCTGCAGCCCAAGATCGATACCCGCCTTGGAGAACAGGCCATTAATTGCAGTGGCAACGCTGGTGGTCAGTTCGGCAACCTTGCGCAAAATCCATGCAAATGCCTTTGCAAAGACAGAACGAAGGCCAGCCGCGGCTGCAGACACGTGCCGCATGATAACAGATGCCCCTAAGCCTATCCGGTCCCAGACCTCAACGGCCAGATCTTTGAGGACACTTAACGCCTCGCCGAAACCGCCGGCAGACTTGACCAACCCCATGAAGCGGTAGACCAACTCCCCTGCCACTATGACGATGGCCCCGATCCCGGTTGCCGCGATGGCGCCGCGCAATGCCGTGAGCGCACCCGCCAGAGAGAAGGTCGCAAGGCGGGCGGCGGCAAAGGCGGCGACCCATTTGCCGGCCATCAGCCCCGCAAAAGTGGCGGTGTAGGACATGAGGCGCGGCATGGCCTCTGCCACAGTCCGCACCATGTCGCCAAGCCAATGCCCTTTCTGCGCGGCTGTGACGAAAGCGTTTGCCATTGCGGCAAGCCCCGGGACGATCTGCGCGGCCATGATGTTGCGAAAGCCGGTAAAGGCCAGCTGCACTTCCGAGAGGCTTTGTTTGGCGCGTGCAAAGCTCGCGACCGTCTTGTCGTCCATGACGGCCCCGAGCGCCTGAGCTTTCGCGGCATACTCTGCCATTGCAGCCCCGTTGCCGCGCAGGAGCGGCAGCAGCGCGGTGCTGTCAGAGGCCATGGCCTCCATGAAAAAGGTCATGTCCTGCTGGTTCAGGTTCGCCTTTTCGAGGCTGTCCACATAGAGCTGCAGCGCCTGCGGGCCTGAGAGCTTGCGGAACTGCGCGGCGGTGACCCCCACCTTTGGCGCCACGCGTTCAAAGAAATCCGCCATCGGCCCGCCGCCCGTGGCGATGAAGTCACCTACCCGGTCGTTCACGTCCTTCAGGATATCGGCGAGCTTGTCCTGCTCGATGCCGACCGAGGCCGCGCCAGCCGCCCATCCCTGGAACTCGGCAGGGGCAGCATTGGCCAGACGTGCGGCGCGCTGGATTTCAGCGGCCGCATTCATTGAGGCCACGCCCATGGCGGCCATGGCGGGGGCCGCCGTCGCGACGATCCCAGCAGCGACTTTGCCCAACTTGCTGGCCAAAGCATTGGCCTGTTGCTGAACGGCTTTCACACCGGCAGAAAATGCCGCACTGTCTAGCCCGAGGGAGACGTAAAGGGAGCCAATCGCTTGAGCCATGATAGAACCCTCGATTTGATATGTAGCGCCTGCTAAGAGTGCCGCTTAGCGTTGCCGGAGAATGATTATGGATTTTGCTTCATTGATCCCATTTATTGGGATCGCAGCTACCATTTGGTGTTTAATTGCACTTGTTATGGCGATCTTCCCCGGGAATAGGAAAAGACGCTTAATTCATGCGGGTGCTGCTTTTTTGGTTTTTATCGGCGCAATGGCATCTTCACCGACGCCCGAAGAGATGGCTGCTGAAAAGCAAGCTGTCGCACTGAGCGAAGCCATTTCTTACGAGCAATCTATTTCTAATCACCTGCAACTTGTCAGATCATTTGATGCAAATGATTTTAAGGCAGATAGTCAATCAATTGGACTAGCATTAGGTATTCTTGAGGCAGCCGCGAAAGTTTACGCAGAAGGGAAATCAAAAGATTTGAGCGAAGCCGCATCTTCCGAGCGGGAGCAACTCAGGAAGGCCCTTTCCTCTAAGCAGACGACCGCACTGCCCGTCCTCAGGGATGCCTATGGACCGGCCATGAGGAAAGCCTTGTGGGAAGCAGATGGTAAGGCAAAAACTTTCGGAAAGGGATATAGGACTGTTGAATTTGTCAACGTTAGCTTCGCCAGAAATGCCAACATCAAACAAATTCATACTGAACTGTTCCCAACCCTTATGAAGCTACGCTTCACCCGAGCACAATACAAATGGGTGGATGCAGATGTTGAGTATCAGTACTTCACCCTCACCCCGCCCAAGGACAGCGAAATCGTTACATGGCGACCCAACGGAACCTTCACGTCCGCTGATGAGAATTGAGCCCGCATTCGCCTTCAACGGCACCGCCCCCGCCACATCCGCCCCGATGCGCAGGTTGGCAAAAATCTTGCCCTTTTGACCGGCTTTGATCAGGCGGTGGGTC
>NZ_SBLC01000056.1 GCF_004054105.1 Falsigemmobacter intermedius | reverse complement strand
TTTTCGAGACTGTGCAGGGCGGGCCTGTCTGTGCAGGCCGCGTCAGGCTGCTGGCAAATATATGTTTATATATTTATATGGGTATATATGTATATATTCCACAACGCTGGCGGTTGACCTGCACACGCCTGAGTCGCTATTGTGCTTATGAGTGCATGCCACAGTGCAGTTTTTAACTTTGGCGCAACCTTCGCCGGCTACATTGAGGTCATGGAGTAAAGACTTATGACGAATGAAATTACCTCGATGCCTGCTGTAGAGCCTGAACTGATGGACGCTGCTGCAGAAGATTATGTTGACGAGAACGCTTACAGCGAGGCCGACATGTCGGAGCCCGGGACTGACTACGTCGAAGCGCACTTCTCTGAGATGATGCCTGCCGCCCCTTCGACCGAAAAGAAGCCCAGGGGCCGACCACGAAAATCTGTCGCCGCTGAAATCAATGTTGATTACTCCGGGTTGAATTTTGCGGAACGTGTTGAATTATTTGAGAAACTCAGAGTCGAGGCTGAAGCTGCCTTTCTCGAAAGGTTCGCCGGCTGGTCTTTTACCGGCTCAGAACACGACAAAATCATGGGTGTCAAACCCCACGATGTGCCGTTTGTCCAACTCCAGATCGACAAGCATATCGCGACCTCCCCGGATTATTTTGGCGAGCACATGATCGTCAAAGAGCAAGGGAACGTTGAGGTTCGCAAGTGGTCGGTCGAGAAAAAGAACGGGGTCGAGATCCCATTCACGCGTTACCTCAGCATCGAACCCGGCAAGCAGGACCTCAGTCTATTCTTCGCCAGCAAGCTCGTTTGGTGGCCCACCAAAGCCGATAAAGGGGTCAAGTGGGAGCTGAGAAACCCTTACGACATCTGGAAATCCTCTCGCTTCCGCCGCAGCTACAGCGGTCTCGTCTATGCCCCGCACCGCTTCGGAGACGAGCCGCAACCAGTCCTAGATGGCCAACTCAACCTGTTTCAAGGCTGGCCCGTGAAGCCGTACGAGGGGGCGGATTTTCACGACAAATGTCACTTGATTACTCAGCACATCTTGAATGTCATTTGCGGCGGCGACCTAAAGTTTTATGAGTGGATTTTGACCTGGATGGCCCACAAGGTCCAATATCCGGGCAAAAAAATTGGCACCGCGATTGTAATGCGGTCAGACCAAGGAACAGGTAAAGGCACCATCATTAATAATGTCTTTGGCTCTCTTTTCGGCAATCATTTCAAGCATGTAACGAATATTCAATCCGTTATTTCACGCTTTAATGCGGGCTTTGAAGACGCCAGCATCATCTTTATGGACGAAGCGTATTGGGGCAAAGATAAGAACGCGGCAAGCATGATGAAGACTCTTATCACTGAAGAGTCAATTCGCGTTGAAGAGAAGTACAAGCGCGCAGTCTGGCGCACAATGGTTGCTGATTTCTTTATCGCGACGAATAACGATATTGCAGCAATTCTCGATCCGAGCGACCGCAGATACACAATCTGTGAATTGAATATGGATATTCACGGCGAAGAACGCGTTGAATATTTCAAAGCCCTGCATTCCGAGATTCGGAATGGTGGGCGGGAAGCTTTCTTTAAATATCTGCTTGAGTGGAATATCGATAGCGCGACAGTAAACATCGAAAAGCCTTACGAAACTGAAGCGCGGCTTGAGCAAAAAATTCTGTCGCTGCCGCCGGTGGCTGAATGGTGGTATCGCGCATTGCGCGACGAATTCCTGCCGACCCAGAATAACGGCGCATTAGATTGGGCTGAATGGGGAGAGAAGTACTTGCCAAATGCTTTCTTCGAGCACTCTTATCGCTGTCACGAATTGGCCGCAAATGTGCGCTATTCTGAATCGGAAGCATCGATGCTGAAGACTCTTAAAGAGATGTGCCCGAGCCTCTTTGACAATCGTTTAGACAATCCAAAGACTTTCTCTGAAACCATCTTCTTTAGTATCGGCCCGAAGCGGCAGCGCGGTATGATGTTACCCATGCTCTTCACCGCGCGCGCGGAATTCGAGCGTTACCTCAAGATCGAAAAAGGCCAGCGCATCGACTGGCGAAGCCAAGAGCCACGCATCATTTCTGAAGATCGCGCGATCATCGAAGAAGCGGCGGAAGATGATGATAAAGGTGTTAAGATCAACGGAGTCGGCTTCTTAGCTGATCTAATGCGAAAGCCAGTCCGGAAAGTCGCCGAGAACGAGGTGCCGTTCTGACCAACAAAAAGGCCCCCGATCTGGGGGCCTTTTGCGTTAGGGACCATACTGCTTTGTATAGCTGGCGTAACCTTCTAAGAGCACATCGCGCAGGCTCTTCTTGTGTCTTGTGCACCACTCGCGGATCTCTTGCCGCTTGTGTTCCTCCAATTGAATATAGAGTCCGACAACTTTTTTGGGCAAGTCAGCGTCTGTGATGGTGATCGATGCCGGAACCTCCGGAGCTGCCGCTTGCGGCTTCGCAGTTGCGGTATCAAACGTCATAAGAGAGAAGTCAGCGCGTTTCTTAGCCATGTTCGACAGCTCCATCTTTCTCTTTAGCGGCCGCGACAGACCGCTCGAAAATCCAGTCCCAGACCGCGCGGATTTCGGCCGCGGCAACGCTGGTCGGCGCAAATTCAGTCACAGCTTTCGCGAAAAAAACTGACTCAACGAAGTCAGTTCGGTTGCCGATCGTGTGCGGACAGAGTTCTCCGTTTCCGAATTCCGCACACATGCGTGCCACGAGCTCTTTAGCGGACTTCAGCGAGCGGCTGTTCTGACGAACCATCGTTAAAACGATGCCGTAAGGCTTACCATACTCCCGCACGAGCTTCAGCGTTTCGTGCAAAACTTCGAGGTCATCGGGGGTCGGCTTACACGGAAGCACAACGAAATCAGCAGCTTGCACCGCAAAACGGATGGTTCGCTGGTCGTCGTGCTCAGGCGGCGTATCTATAATCAGATGATCGATCTCAGCATGGGCTGAGTCGACGATCTCAAGCGCTTCTTTCGCGCGAGTGAACGTTGTGCGGATCGCAGACGGGACAAAGTCCCCATTCTGTTGCCGCCGCTCAAGCCAGCGCAAGGTTGTGCCCTGGGGGTCGAGATCAAGGAGCGCCGTGCGCGGCATGATGACAGAGCCGTGTCGGCTCAATGTACTCTTACCGCTTCCGCCCTTTTGCATCGCTACAGTCGTCTTGATCACGCGCGTCATCCTTTGGAACTCCTGTAACTATATGCGAACAAGGTTAATGGCGGGTATATACATATATAAGTATATAAGCATATACCGGACCGGTCGAGGAAATTCCTGAGCGATCATTACTTTTTCAACATCGCAACATATATCCATAGAGCTTATGGAGTTGACTGGTTTTGAAAAAGAGATTGCCGGAAGATCTACTCTTCTTGAAAAAGCATCCCGGCGCACTGGCTTGAAACTCAGATGGTTCCGAAGATGGCGGCCATTCTGCGGTTCTATTACAACTACATGCTGGCCCTGCCAGAAAATGACCATCAAACTCCCGCGATGCGGCTGGGTCTCGCAAAGGGCAAGATCTATGCGCGTGATCTGATCGGCTACGCGTGAAAGGAACTGGCGCCGCCGGCTCCCCCATCAATCTTTGCGAAATCAGTGCGTTCTCCCGCTCTGGAAGTTTGCCAAGGCAGATACTTTGATGTCGTATACCACAAGACAGCCAGCCCGAGGACAGGCATGAACATCGAGAAAACACTCTTCGCCGCCGCAGACAAAATGCGCGGAGCGATGGACTCCGGCGAATACAAACACTTGGCCCTCGGCCTCCTGTTCTTGCGCTATGTCTCTGTGGCTTTTCACCGGCTGCACGATAAGCTGGCCACCGATCCACTCTCCAATCCCGAAGATCGTGACGAATATCTGGCCGAGAATGTCTTTTGGGTCCCCGAAAGCGCCCGCTGGCCGCACATCGCCAAGAACTCCAAGAACCCCGGCATCGGCGTGATGATCGACGATGCAATGCGCGCGATCGAGGCGGAGAATCCCTCACTCAAAGGCGCGCTGCCGAAGGTCTTTGGCAAGGAATCCCTCGACAAAGCAATGCTGACGGGCCTGATCGAACTGTTCACAAACGGTATCAAGCTTGACGGGACCGCGCACGATTTCGACCTGATCGGCCGGATCTATGAATACTGCATCGGCGAGTTCGCAAGTAGCGAGGGCAAGCGCGGGGGCGAGTTCTACACCCCCAAATCTGTGGTCGATACGCTGATCGAGATGTTGGAACCGACCAAGGGGCGGGTCTATGATCCATGCTGCGGCACCGGCGGCTTTTTCGTCCAATCCGAGAAGTTCATTGACGCCCACCAAGGGCAGAAAAACGACATCGCGATCTACGGGCAAGAACGAAACCACACGACTTTCGGGCTTGCGCGCATGAACCTCGCAATCCGAGGAATCTTTGCCGATATCCGCTGGAACTCGGAAGGCACGCTTCTGAAAGACGCATTCCCGGATGAGCGGTTCGATTACATCCTGGCAAACCCGCCCTTCAACATCTCGGACTGGTCTGGCGACCTGCTGCGTGAAGATGCACGGTGGAAGTTCGGCGCACCGCCCGTTGGCAATGCTAACTTTGCCTGGTTGCAGCACATCCATGCACACTTGACGGCAAAGGGCATCGCCGGGGTGGTGCTTGCCAATGGCTCGATGTCCTCGATGTCGGGCGGTGAAGGCGATATTCGCCGTGCGATGGTTCAGGGCGACGCAGTCGACTGCATGGTCGCCCTGCCGGGCCAGTTATTCTATGGCACCCAGATCCCAGCCTGCCTTTGGATCCTTGCCAAGGACAAGTCTAATGGCATCGCGAAGGATGCCACGCTGCGCGATCGCCGTGGCGAGGTGTTGTTCATCGATGCCCGCAAGATGGGCGCGCTGGTGCCGGGCAGCCGCAAGCAGAAGGAACTGTCGCCTGAGGAAGTCGCCCGCATCGCCCGCGCCTATCACGCGTGGCGTGGGGAACCGGATGCAGGGGAATATGCAGACGAGCCGGGCTTCTGTAAAGCAGCGACCTTGGCCGAGATCGAAAAGTACAATTTCGTCCTGACCCCCGGCCGCTATGTAGGCGCGGGTGCTACTGACGAAGATGGCGAGCCCTTCGAGGAAAAATTCGATCGCCTTATGGGCACTCTCAGCATCCAGTTCGCCGAGGGGCGGCGGCTGGAAGGGGAAATCGAAGCGCGGTTAGGGATGTTGAGATGAGTGCCAGCCTTTTTACGCTTCATGCTGACTGGTCTATAAAGTCGCTGGGCGAAATCTGTTCAGGTGGCGATGCGTCGATCCAGACTGGTCCTTTTGGTAGTGCTCTTCATGCGTCAGACTACGTTCTTGACGGCACTCCCTGTGTCATGCCTCAAGATATTAGGGACGGAAAAATATCCACCGATAACATCGCCCGAGTATCGACCGAGGATCATGACCGCCTGAAAGGATTTCAGCTTAGGGTCGGCGACATTGTTTACCCGAGACGCGGAGACATAGTTAAGCGGGCGCTTGTCGGCGAGCGTGAGGCGGGTTGGCTATGTGGGACTGGATGCCTGCGCCTCCGACCTAACCCAGCAAAGGCGGAATCTGCCTATTTGAGCTATTACCTCGCACATCCTGATGTCTGCGACTGGATCGAAAGTAATGCCGTCGGTGCAACGATGCCGCACCTGAACACTGGCCTTGCCGGTTCGATCCCAGTCGTTACACCGCCCCTTGCAGAACAACACCAAATCGCGGCGATCCTTGGGGCGCTAGATGATAAGATCGAGTTGAACCGCAAGACGGCGGCGACTCTGGAAGAGATGGCGCGGGCGATATATCGGTCGTGGTTTGTCGATTTCGACCCCGTACGCGCCAAAGCCGAGGGGCGCGTGCCTGCGCATATGGACGCGGCGACAGCGGATTTGTTTCCCGATAGCTTCGGGGATGATGGGTTGCCGTTGGGCTGGGCTAATACGGAAGTCGCTCAACTATGCTCCATCAAGGGAGGAAAACAGCTTGAAAAAGAACTGTTTTCCGAAAGTGGCGCTTACCCGGTTTTTGGTGGCGCCGGGCAGATGGGGCTGAGCGATCGTTATAATGCCGACGGATATGTGATAACGGTTGGCAGGGTGGGCGCTTATTGTGGCGTTTTCGTCCCGCATCGGGGGAAGGCTTGGGTAAACAACAACGCATCACACATCATTCCCAAAGAATCTATTCCGCCCGAATTTTTGCTACTTGCTTTACAGGCGCTTGATCTATCGGCGATCAAGAAAGGAGCTGCACAGCCCTTTATCTCCAACGGCGATCTTGGACGACTCACTATCCTCTTGGCGTCGGCTGATGTGCTGTCGGCTTTCAATAGTGAGGTGAAGCCAATGTTTGAGCGCAGAGAAGCGCTGCTGTGCGAGAACCAAACCCTCGCCAACCTTAGGGATACGCTTCTGCCTCGCCTGATGTCAGGTGAGTTGCGCGTCGGCGCGGCGAAGGAACTGATTTAGGGGGTCGCTTAACGCGGCTTATCTCTCCCACATTTAGCGCAATCTAACCATTTCATTATTGAGCGTCAGATGGCATTCCTGAGTGAAGCAGACCTTGAAGACTTCCTGATGGAAGAGTTGGCCGATCTTGGCTGCACACTCATGCACGGTGCTGAAACCGCGCCCGACATTGCCAATCCACTCCGTGCCTCATACCACGACGCCATTTTGGAACCGGTTTTGCTGGACAGCCTGCGCCGGATCAATCCCGGCCTGCCCGAGCACGCCCTGGTGGAAGCGTCGAAGAAGGTTATCGATGTGGTCTTCACGGGAGACATCATTCAGGAAAATCGCCGCATTCATCGCCTGCTTGTCGATGGCATCAAGACCACATTCATGGACGGCCACGAAGAGCGTAATGCCGTCGTGAAGCTCGTTGATTGGTCGGATAAGGCGAATGACTGGCGCGCAGTCAATCAATACGACATCGTCGGAAAAACTCCGCGCATCCCAGATGTGGTGATCTTGCTGAACGGTCTGCCCTTAGTAGTGATCGAGCTGAAGGGTACCCAAGGTAAAGACATCGGGGCGGCCTTCAACCAGATCGAGACCTACAAATCCCACATTCCCGACCTGTTCCGGACCACTCTACTGAACGTCATCAGTGACGGACATGTCGCGCGCTATGGCTCGCTCTCGGCCAATCTGGACCGTTACATGGCCTGGCGCACGGTCGATGGGGAAAACCTCATCCCGAACGGTTCGGACCTCGCCTTGGAAACGCTGGCGCGTGGTCTTCTCAGTCGCGAGACGCTGCTCGATCTGCTGCGCTGGTTCGTCGTCTTCGAGGACGAAGGGCGCGGGCCGATCAAAAAGGTCGCAGGTTATCATCAGGTCTTTGCGGTCAGAAAGGCCGTGGAGGCCATCGGGGCGGCCCGTGGGCGCGATGGCAAGGCCGGGGTGATCTGGCACACGCAAGGCTCTGGCAAGTCGCTGCTGATGACCTTCCTTGCGGGGCGGGTGATGCATCATCCGGATCTGGAAAACCCGACTCTTCTGGTCCTGACGGACCGGAACGATCTGGACAACCAGCTCTTCGCCACCTTCGGTCGCTGCAAGGACATTCTTGGTGAAGATCCCGTGCAGGCCGAAAGCATGGCGGATGTGAAGGCGCTGCTCGATCGGGAAGTCGGTGGGGTGATCTTCTCGACGATTCAGAAGTTCCGCCCCGATGACAACGGGGTTTTCCCCGAAATCACCAATCGGTCGAATGTGATCGTGATGGTCGATGAGGCGCACCGGACCCAATACGGGTTTGATGCCAAGCTGACGAAGACAGGGGATGTGCGCTACGGTCTGGCCTATCAATTGCGCCAGGCCCTGCCGAATGCGATCTATGTTGCCTTCACCGGGACGCCTGTGGAGCTTGTTGGGGCCAATACCCGCAGCGTGTTCGGCGAATACATCGATATCTATGACATCGCCCAGGCAGTTCAGGACGGCGCCACTGTGCCGATCTACTACGAGGCCCGTGTCGCCAGGATTGAACTGGACGGCGACACCGCAAGCCATCTCGACGAAGAGTTCGAAGAGGCAACGGACGGACTGGATGACAGCGAGGCCAGTGCAATCGCCCGAAAGTGGTCTCAGGTTGAAGCGCTCGTCGGTGCTGACACGCGGCTTGATGCTGTCGTGACCGACATCCTGAAACACTTCGATGCTCGTCTTGAAGCAATAGACGGCAAGGCGATGATCGTCTGTATGAGCCGCGAGATTTGCGCCAAAGTCTACGACCGTATCGTCGCGGCGCGCCCCGACTGGCACGGCGACACTGACGACACCGGCGCGGTGAAAGTCGTGATGACAGGAAGCGCGACGGACCCGAAGCATATGCAACCGCATATCCGGTCTAAATCGCGGCAGGAGGCCATCCGGAACCGCTACAAGGACCCGATCGATCCTCTGAAACTGGTGATCGTGCGGGATATGTGGCTCACCGGTTTCGATGCGCCCTGCATGCACACGCTCTATGTCGACAAGCCAATGAAAGGCCACGGCCTGATGCAGGCCATCGCCCGGGTAAATCGCGTATTCAAGGGCAAGCCTGCTGGCCTTGTTGTGGATTACATCGGCATAGCGGCCGACCTGAAAGCCGCGCTTGCGCATTATTCCCAATCCGACCAAGCGGAAACAGGCATCAGTGAAGCGGATGCGGTCGCCGCATTTTTGGACGCACTCGATGTGAGCCGCCAGCAGTTGTTCGGCTTCAACTACATGCCAGCCTTAGGCGGCAGTCCGAAGGATCGCCTGAAAACACTGCCTGCGGCCATCGACTTCATCCTTGGCAAAGAAAACGCTGGCGCAACCGAAACGATAAAAAGGTTCAGCAATGCCGTGGCGTCGCTGGTAAAATCCTTCAAACTCGCCTCGGGCAGCCCGCAGGCGACGGAGCACACTGTCGAAGTCGCGTTCTTTGTGGCTGTTCGGACCGGCATCGAGAAGCTGGAAGCCAGCAGCGGCGGCAAAACCACAGGAAGTTCCGACTTTGCCATCCAGCAACTTGTTAACAGTGCTGTCGCCTCTACCGAGGTTATCGACATTCTCGAAGCCTGCGGCTTCGACCGCCCGGATATCAGCATTCTGTCCGAAGAGTTCATGATCGAACTCCGGAACATGAAGCACAAGAATCTCGCGGTCGAGGCGCTCAAAAAGCTGTTGAACGGGGAAATTTCGGCCCGGACACGCAGCAATGTCGTGAAGAAGGAAGAGTTCTCGATCAGGCTCGAAGAGGCCATCGCGCGGTATCACAACCGCAGTGTCGATGCCCTTCAAGTGATCCAGGAACTCATTCAGATCGCCAAGGAGCTGCGTGATACGCCGAGTGATGGTCTAACCGCCGAAGAGCGTGCCTTCTATGATGCGCTCGCACAGAACGACAGCGCGGTCGAGGTCATGTCGAATAGCGAACTGCAAGTCATCGCGACGGAACTGGTCCTAGCGGTGCGAGGCAATGCGGGCACGGACTGGTGGAAGCGCGAGAATGTCAGGGCCAGGATGCGGATCTCCGTGAAGAAGATCCTTCAAAAGCACGGCTACCCACCGGACCTGACCACAGAAGCAGTGAAGACCGTGCTGAAACAGGCTGAGGCCCTTGCCACCGAAATGAGTCGGGCCGCCTGATCCTGTTTATTTGATCGAGATCTTCTGGCCGAGCGTGGGTTAATTCTCATTCATCCCGCGCCGCGCAGGATGGCTTTCCAACGTGTGTGGCTGCGTCCGAAGGCGCAGCCACATTGAGATGAAACTGACATCACTCGCGCAAAACGATATCAACATTTATCGCATGGGCTGGCCCAAAAGGGGGCTTTACTTTATTACGGTTTGGGTGGGTTATTGCCCCCATCATCATTATTGTTCTTCTGCGCTGGATTACTGAATTGCGCAAAGAACTTCTTATCGTCATCAGCCAGCCCCTTCTCTTTTCTGAACTTAATAACTTCCCCGAGAGGGCTATTGAGAAGTTTAACGGCCCCGGCGAGCTTCTTTTGAAGCTCTTCGAATTTTTTGGTCAGTGATTTAAGCTGATCGTCAAAGAATTCTTTCATTGTCTTGATCGCGTCTTTATGCGCTTTTTCTGTAGCTGCAGCAGCAGCTTCAAGAGCACCAATTTTTGCGTCTCTCTCAGAAACAACCTTACGCAACTCAGCGATTTCAAGGTCTTTCGCGCGCTCGATTTCAGCAGATTTTTCAGCCTCTGCTTTCAGTTTTTCAGAGAGATCGCGGCACTCAGCGGCAAGCGCTTCGTTGTCCGACTTTGCGCTTTCAAGTGTGGCAGCAGTCGCATCGAGCTCGCCTTTAAGTTCTTCTGAGTGCTCTTTCTCGACAGCGAGTTGATCTTCGATTTCCCCGATTTTTGCATTCGCAGCATACAGTTGCTTCTCTGTGGCGCCGAGTTTTTGATCAGTCTCTGCGAGTTCTTCGCGTGCGACGACTTCAGCTCTTTCCGCTTCTGCAGCTTTAAATTCCGCTTCTTTACGAGCCAGATCTGCCGCTTGTGCGGCAGCTAAGGCTTCTTCTGCGATAGCCTCAGCCTCGGCTTTCGCGACTTCGGCTGCCGCTACCGCAGCTTCCATTTCTTCGACTCTCTGCAGACCAGCAATCGCGTTAGCGAGGACTTCTTTCCGCTTCTTTGCCGCTTCTGCCGCCGCTTCCAGCCGCTCAATCTCTTTCGACTCGAACTCCGCTGCGCGGCGGATCGTCTCGATGTCCGGCGTAATCGAACGAGCCTGGACGAGCACTGAAGATGCTGGCGGCGCAAGGGGGCGCTGGCGTTGCTCCGCAAGAGCGCTGTCGCGCGGCGTGATCGCGGACGATGCGCGGTTTACTTGACTGATCTCAGTGCCATCAATTCTGAACTGCGAAAGACCTGCGGCGTCGAATGCCGCGTTCAGATTTTCGATACTCGTCCGAAGCTCAGAAGTTCGAGACTGGTCGATTGAAGGTAAGACCGTGATGCTGTTGCCTTCATCTTTCTTGATCGGAAAACGGCCGACCAGCACTTGCACGTGATAGTTGTCGCTATTCGTGTGCCATGGCGTTGCGATGAGCTGACGCCGCGCTTCAGCATCGCGCGGAGCACGAGAGAGACTGTCGATGATGACGCTCCGGACAGCGTCCATGATCTCCGGGGACTCCGCGAGCATCGCTGACTGATCAGGAGAAAAAGCAACGAGCATGTGATCCCACTCTAGCGCTTCGCCGCCTTTGTCGCGGATTTTTGAACTCACAAGTCCTTCATCGCGCATGCGCAGGATGCTCGGTTTTTCCCATCTTTCAACACGATCTGCGATCAGCGGGTGTTCGAATGCGGAAGATCCCGGCGCGATGCCGCCAATTTCGATCTCTTCTTCTGACGCCGGGTCAAGGTAAGTCAGATCGTCGCCGAAAAAGCTGTTGCGACCTGCGGTCATCCGCGCTTCGCGCCCGGTCAGATCTTTGTTTTCGAGTTTCAAAATTGCCATGTTGCCCCTCCCCATTGGCTTAGCTCTTAGCACTTAGCCTTAAAATAGCATAGGACAACGGCTAAAGGGTTAAAAACTTCTAAACGTTTTCGCTTTTTTCTTCAGCGGCGCGGATCAGATCGGCTTGCGCGGGCGTCTCATGCGCAGCGTAAAAACAGAGCCGCCCGTAGCTTTCTTTGACTTGCATGACGACCGGAGGCGGCTCAGGGATGGCGGAGAGATCGGCGCACAGGCGATCAACGAGCGCGAACCAGGCGTCAGGCACTTCGAGAACAAGCTCACTAGGCAGGATGTTCGGATAAGCTCTCTGGAGCGCTTCCTGCTTTTCTAATCTCATCAGCATATGTGAACCCCTTACAATATGGCCACATCATAGATCGAGCCTGGGTCAACCGCCAGCATTCTAGAATATATACATATATATCCATATACCCATATAAATATATATTTGCCAGCAGCCTGACGCGGCCTGCACAGACAGGCCCGCCCTGCACAGTCTCGAAAA
>NZ_SBLC01000055.1 GCF_004054105.1 Falsigemmobacter intermedius | reverse complement strand
GTCAGCTTTCTGATCGGTCAGGTTGAAAAACGTTTCCTGAACTGGCGCTGATAAAAGCGGAGTTGCAAACCCATTAAATGTTCCTTTGCCCTTATGATCTCTTATAGTTGATGGACGAGCCAGATCAGCTACGGGAATCACGGGCGGGATAACAGCTATGCACAGCGCGGGCTTTCGGAAGATCACTTTGCGCATGGCGCTGGCGGGCATTCTTCTGCTGGTGATTTTGCCCACGCTGTTGGTTGTGGGGATGGCTCTGCGCCATGCAGGCCTGTCCTTTCAGGAGATGTCACGGCAAAGGCTGCTGGAGACCGCCCGCATCCTGTCCAGCACCAGTGAAGGCGAGATCAGCGCGATTGAGCGGCTTTTGCTGGCAAAAGCGGATCTTCCCTCAGCTTTGCGCGACATCCCTGCGTCTGAGCGCGGGCCTGGTATTGCCCATTATGAGATGATACGCAGCGCGGGTGGCGATTGGGAGATCACTCCTGAGCCGCTGCCCGAGATTGCCCCGATTTTGCGCGAAGCGGCTGAAGCCAATGATACGGCCGTTTCAAATATTATCGAAATGCCGGGGGATCCGGATCGGCTTAATCTTCTCCTCGCGACTCCCGTTCCGCTTGCAGAACCGGATGAAAATCGCCGGAGAGTCATGCTTTACCAGGCCCATCCGCGCGATCTCATCCGGGCATTCGGACGCAGTACAACTAATACCTCTCAGGTTGTTCTGGCGATTACCGATGGCAATGGTCGTCTGATCGGCCGCTCTGTCGGCGGGGATCAGATGATCGGTCGCCCCGTTCCCGATTGGGAAAAGCTGAAATCCTTTGGCACCGAAAGCGGCACTTTTCGTGCTGAGCTTCTGGACGGTGGCGGGGTGGTCTTTGCATTTCAGCGCATTCAGGACACACCGGGCTGGATGGCTGTGACCGGTGAGGCGCAGAAGGGCTATGATGCGCGCTGGCTGACGCCGATCATTTATATGATCTCCGCTTCAACCGGTGCTGTCGTTCTTGGGGTCGTTCTGGCGCTTTTACTGACACGGCAGATTCTGTCTCCGATCCGGGATCTGGTTGAACGCGCGCGCCGTGTGACAGAAGGGGCAAGCGATGAGGAGCGGGGCTCGATTCAGGTCAAGCCCTCGGTCATTCTGGAGTTTGAGACCCTGCGCGAAAGCCTTGATCTCGCAGAGGAAGAGATGGCCTCCCGTCTGCGCGCAGCGCGGGAGTCTGAGGCTCAGGCCCGCGACAGCAATCACAGCTTGCGCGAGGCTGAGCGGCTGGCACGGATTGGCAGCTGGGCTCTGGATTTGCAGACCGGGGCTTTCACAGCCTCGGAAATGATGAGCGAGCTGAACGGTCGGGGCCCCGGGGCGCCGCCCCTGCCGTTCGAAGAACTCGAAAACATTGTCCGCCCCGCAGATTTTCGCCGGATCCGGGAGGCCATCGGCCGCTGCATTGAGACCGGTGAGCCCTATGCCTTTGAGGCTGTTCACTTTCGTGCAGATGGCAGCAGCTTCCCGGTCTGGCTGCAGGGTGAAGCCCGGCGTGATGAAAACGGGGCGATCATCGGTGTCCAGGGGGCAATGCAGGATATTTCCGAGCGGGCGGAGCAGAACGCAAGGCTTGCAGCCCTCGCCGACAATCTGCCGCGCGGCGCGATTTTCCGTATTGAAGTGCGGAACGATTATGAGGTGACCGTCACCTATATCTCCGGCGGGATCGAAGATCTGATCGGCCGTGACCCGGATCAGATCATCGATCATCCGGATGGTCTGGCACGGGCGGTTCACCCGGATGATCGTGAAAACATCATTGCGATGCTCGTGGCCGACTCTCCCGCGGGAACTCAGATTGATCAACAACTGCGGCTTGTTGATCAAGCCGGTCAGCCTCTCTGGGTGCGCGGGCGCGCGGCTCTGCGTATCCCGGTGCCGGGGCAGAAGGTCTGGGACGGTGTGATCCTCGACATTTCGGCAGAGCGTGCGGCGGCCGATGCACTACGTCAGGCGAAACTGGCTGCAGAGACTGCTGAGCGCGCAAAAAGCGATTTTCTCGCCACCATGAGTCATGAGATCCGCACACCGATGAACTCAGTTGTCGGGATGACGCGCCTTGCCCTGAAGACTCAGCTCGACCCGCGGCAGCGCACCTATCTTGAGAAAATCAACAGTTCAGCCAATGTGCTGCTGGGCATCATCAATGATATTCTCGACTTTTCCCGCATTGAAGCTGGCGGACTTGAACTCGAGAAAGCAGCCTTCCGCATGGAGAGCGTGCTGGAGACTGTCGCTTCCGTGAACTCTCTGCGCGCTGAAGAAAAGGGGCTGGAACTCACCTTCAGCGTCGCATCTGACGTCCCTTCGGCGCTTTTCGGTGACAGCCTGCGGCTTGGGCAGGTTCTGACCAACCTTGTTGGAAATGCGATTAAATTTACGACTGAAGGGGATGTTGAGGTTTCAATCCGGCGTCTCGAAAGCACTCCGGAGATCTGTAAACTCGAATTCTCCGTCCGCGACACCGGTATCGGCCTGACCGAACAGCAGATCGGTGGCCTTTTCCGCCCCTTTACCCAGGCGAATACCGATACCGCGCGTATTTATGGCGGGACGGGCCTTGGCCTCGCCATTTGCCGGCGCCTTGTTGAGCTGATGAAGGGGACGATCGGGGTCACCAGTACGCCCGGGCAGGGCAGCACCTTCACCTTTACCGCAGAGTTCTCTGCCGCACCTGATGCTCAGGTCGTTGCAGGCGTCCGGCGCATTGGCCTGCCCGGTTTGCAGGGGCGCCGTGTCCTCGTGGTGGATGATAACGATACGGCACGAATCGCGCTGTCGGAGATGATCCGCGGCTTCGGCATGGTGCCGGACACGGCGTCGGGCGGGGCTGAGGCGCTTGATCTTCTGCAGACCGCGGGGAAAAAGGGGCAGAACTATGATATCGTTCTGCTCGACTGGCGCATGCCTGGAATGGATGGGCTTGAGCTCGCCAGGCTGATCCGCGGTGATACGGCTTTAAGTAAAATGCCGGCCATCCTTATGGTTACGGCATACGGGCATCAGCTTGCTCTCTCGGAGGCCGGGGAAATCGGGCTCCAGGGCGTGTTGTTGAAGCCCGTGACACAGTCAGTCATCTTCAACACCCTCATGCATGCCCTGACCCGAGAGGAAGAAGGGCCGCGGGAGCTTCAACAACCTGATATCAGTGACCTCGGGAAATTCGCCGAACGACTGGCCGGGCGGCGTGTGCTCGTTGTCGATGACAACGCGTTAAACCTTGAGGTTGCATCCGAATTTCTGAGCCTCGTGGGGGTGATTTCCGAGACTGCTTCGAATGGTCGCGAGGCAATCGCCCGCCTGGAACAGGATCGCTTTGACGCTGTCCTGATGGATGTCCATATGCCGGTGATGAATGGGCTTGAAGCGATTCGTGAAATTCGTAAACGGCCGGAATGGCAGGATCTTCCTGTGATTGCGCTGACCGCTCAGGCAAGTGTTGAGGACGAAATGGCAAGCCGCAGTGCGGGTATGAACAGCCATCTGACGAAGCCATTGGACGAAACCCTGCTCTATCGCACCCTTACGGAACTTCTTCCGACGACAGAAGCTGCACAGGCTGCACCAGTCAGCCAGGAAGCTGCTCTGCTGCCACAAGACAATCGCCTCGCCGATCTGTCGCGCCGTTTTGGTGGATCGGGGCGGCGTCTTTCACGGTTTCTTAATGGCTTCCTGCGAGACTTCAGCACTATGTCTGAAGATTACGCGGAAATTGAAAAGACAGCCTCTCTGACCGAGATTGCTGACTTTGCCCATCGGGTCAAAGGGGTAGTTGGTTATGTCAATGCTACTGCCCTCTACGAACTCAGCGGACAGGTCGAACTTGATGCCCGGGCCGGGCGTACAGATGCTGTGAAGGCCAGCAGCGCAGAGCTTCACCGCCTGATGCAAGTCTGCGTGGCTGAAATCAGAGAGCTGATCCGCTTGATCCCGGAAGAGGAGGCGCCAGCTCCGCCACCGGAAAAGTCGGCGGAGACCCTTCTGACGGATGCGCGATCTGCCCTGCCCCTTGTGCAAAGCGGGGACTTTGCGGCGCGTGGGCAGCTTGAGACACTGGCTGCCGTGCTTCCTGAGGGAGAGTTGCGTCAATTTGCACTGACCGCTCTCACCGAGTTTGATGACCTTGATCTGGATGCAGCCGCCCTCGCGCTTTCCTCTCTCATTACCGCCCTTGAGGCGACAACGGGAGCAGTTATATGAGCTTTTCCGACCCTGCGCCACCGGCACTGCCGACAATCCTTGTCGTCGATGATGACAGACTGAACCGAACTGCTTTGGCCGAGCTGTTGCAGGAGGATCATCGGATCCTTCTCGCGCGTGACGGTGAGAGCGCGCTGGCTCAGTTGGAAAAAACCGATGTCGACCTGGTTCTTCTCGATGTGTCCATGCCGGGGATGGACGGTTTCGAAGTGCTCGCCCGTCTGCGTGAGAGCGAGCGCACTATGTCGGTGCCGGTCATCTTCATCACCGGAAAAACCGAGGAGGCTGAGGAAGAGCGCGGACTTTTGCTCGGCGCCGCTGATTATGTGAACAAGCCGATCCGCGGTGCGGTGGTGCGTGCACGTGTGAGAGCGCACCTTGCCTTGTCGCGTCAGCGCAAAGAGCTGGAATCCTATGCCCGCCAGGACGGGCTGACGGGGATCGCCAATCGCCGTGCGCTTGACGAGGCGACCGAGCGGGCGATTGCTCAGGTGCGCCGAAGTGGCGAGCCTTTGGGCGTGGCAATTTTCGATGTCGATTGTTTCAAGCAGTATAATGACTTCTACGGACATGCTGCGGGAGATGATGTGTTGCGGCATGTCGCAGCGCAGCTGGTTCATGTTGCTCGTCGCAAAGGTGACCTTGTCGCACGGTATGGCGGTGAGGAGTTTTCGATCCTGATGCCGGGATGCGTCGATTTCGCGCCGGTGCTTGAGCATGCGCGGCAGCTTATCGCCTCTGCGGCGATCCCGCATGAGCGCTCCATCGTCGGTCCCGTTCTGACGATCAGCGGCGGCGGTGTCCTGTCGCGGGTGGATGGCTCGACAACCCCGCGCTCGCTTTTCGAAGCGGCGGATAAGATGTTGTATGAGGCTAAGACCGCCGGGCGAAATCAGGTCCGTCTTTTAAAAAAATTGGACGAACCGTAACAAAGTGGCTTAGGGCCGGACCGACCAGGTCTTGCGAGGAAGGTCGGGTCTGGGAAGTTCTTTCACGCTCGCCGTTCTTTTCGGTCACCGTGCCAGCCTGCGCAGGATACGACCGCTCAGATCGTCGAGCGCCCGGCCATAGGCAGCGGCGATCCCGCCGGCGGTTTGGTCTGCCAGCGGCACAGTGATTGCGAATCGTTCAAGGAATTCCCGCATGTGCAGATTGGGCGAGGCGACTGCGAACTGCCCGCTCAGGCGGAAGGTGCCGTCCTGTGCCGCCACGATACGGTCGATGCGCACCTCCAGACGGACATCGGCAGGCTCGCTCAGAGGCCAGGGTTCTGCGGCTACCGATGCACTGCCGCCGAGGTCCAGGCGGCGGGCCAGATCGGCGGTCAGGGCCTCGGCGGAATTATCCGCCCATTCCGCGCCTTTCAGCGCCTTCAATGCGCCGTCAGGCCCCTCTGACAGAATGTCGGCTGCGCTGCCATAGGCCGGAAGCACGATGTCGCGCAGTTCGATTGTGGACACGCGCAGTCGCTGCTGGCTGGAACTGGCCGCCACTTCCGGCAGGAAACGGGCAGGATTGCTGCTGCCACAGGCGGCAAGGGCGAGGGTGCAGAGAAGGAACGCTTGGGAAACTGGTTTCATTATCATCACCGCCCGAAGAGCAAAGAGTTGGGGTTGCGTTCAATCGCGCGCGCAAGTTGAGAGAAGGCCCGCGCCGTGGCCCGCGCTTCGCGCAGCGCGGAGAGCAGCTCATCATTCACCGGCGACCGCGCTCCATAGGCACCGACGAGAGCTTCGGCCTGAGCGACCAGGCGATCGAGCCGCCCGGCCAGTGCGGGCAGATCCTTCGCCGCCAGGGCCACCGCATCGGCAGCATCGCGCGCTGAACTGAGCGTGCCGTTCACATTCTCAACCGTTCCGCCCGCGCGCAGTTCCGCAAGCACGCTCTGGACCTCCTGCAGGGCGCCGCTGAGAGCCGGTGCCAGAGCCTGGGTGTCATCGGATCGGAGGAATTGATCGGCCCCTTCGACCAGGCTGGTCGCCGCTTCGACCAGCTCTTCGGCCTTCAGCTGGCGCACTTTGTCGAGGACGCCGCGCAGATCCGTCAGAACCGGCGGGACCTCAGCGGCAACTTCGGTCAGTCCCGTGGCCGCCTCTTCGACCGATTGCAGGGCGGCAATCAGTCGCTCGGTGCCGTCCTGTTCGGTGAAGGAGGTTAATATCGCGCGAATGTCGCTGAGGACGGAGACCGCTTCGCCCGGAAGTTGCTGAATTTTTTCGCTGCTCAGAAGCTTACGCCCCTCATCCAGGAGGGCACGGGCGGTTTCCGGGACGGCACGGGTGCTGTCACTGCTGACCAACTGTTCGGCGGCGGACATGAGCGAGATCGCCTGCTCCATCACACCTTCAATGGGCAGACGGTTCACCCGCTCCAGCAGACCCTGTGCGGTGGCGCTGAAATCGGGAAGATTTGCGTAAACAGAGGGCAGAATCGGCAGACCGTCAGGGATCTCGCGCAGTTCGGCGGCCTCGGTTTCCGGCAGATCCACAAGTTCGATCACCAGGGCAGAGCCGATCAGCCGCGCCGGGGCCAGTCGCGCGCGCAGGCCATTACGCACCTGTTCGGCCAGGAAATCCTTCAACTCTTCGGGACCGGACCCGGGCTCAAGGCCCATGGCCTCGGGGTTGAGGGCAATGGCGGCCTGCATGCGCACCTTGACCTGACCCTGATCTGCGACAACCCTTGCGCTCACGCCGCTGACCTGGCCCACGACCAGCCCGCGGTAACGTACATCCGAGCCACTGGTAAGTCCCTGAACAGATTGGTCAAACTCAACCGTCAGGCGCAGCGCATTGGCGTCGACGCCGGTCAATACGCTGGATCGTGCGGTGCTTTCGTCTGTGTAAAGCTCAAAGACAGCGCCTTCTTCCAGGGGCTCGCCGAAGCTTGAGACGCTGTCGAAGGCGATGCCGCCAGTGAGTATGGAGGCCAGGTTACCCACCCCAAGGCGCAGCCCCGAGGTACCGAAAGACACTGAAAACCCGGAGGTGTCCCAGAAGCGCGCGGCCGTGGTCAGGCGCGCGTCATAGGGGGCTTCGATGAAAGCATCGACCCAAACCCCTTCCGCTCCGTCGATCAGGCGCGGTGCCTCAATATGGCCCACCTGAATGCCGCGATAAAGCACCGGTGCGCCCGGCGTCAGCCGGTTGCCATCGGCAGCACGCAGGGTGACACGGCGACCTTCGCGGCCCGGCGACAGCAGGGGGGCGGCCTCCAGCCCGGTGAAGCTGCGCACGTCCGCCCCGGCCGTCGGGGTGAAGGCCGTCTCGACGTAAACCCCTGAAAGA
This sequence comes from Falsigemmobacter intermedius, assembly GCF_004054105.1. Lineage (GTDB taxonomy): Bacteria > Pseudomonadota > Alphaproteobacteria > Rhodobacterales > Rhodobacteraceae > Wagnerdoeblera > Wagnerdoeblera intermedia. The sequence goes on along the minus strand of NZ_SBLC01000055.1, from coordinate 5,058 downwards.
ACAGTTGAAAGTCCTGAGATTCCCCGGGCGCTGACTTCGGGGCGAACAATCCAGAACTGGGCATTCTCGGGTATATTGGCGGCCACCTCTTTGGCGATTCGCGCGGCCACCACCACATGGCTGAGGTCTGCCGAAAAGCGCACCTCTTCAACCATGCCGATCGGCACATCGCGCAGCCGCACGGCGGTCTCTTTCGCGACAACACCGCCTGCGTTCTGAAAGATGATCTCAATCAGCGTGCCGCGATCATTATAGCTGCGCCAGGCAATGCCCAGCGAGATCGCCACGGCAAGAATCGGCACCAGCCAGACCGGTGAGAGATTGCGCCAGAACGAAGGCTTCGGCGGTGTCGTCTGCATTTCCGGAATATGGCTCATGCGGTCCTGGGTCCCCGTGTCATCCACAGCAGGCGCGGGTCAAAGCTCTGCGCGGCCAGCATGGTAAAAATCACCGAAAGTGCAAAGCTGAAAGCTGCCACTCCCGGGGCAATTGTGGCGGCCATGTTAAAGCGCACCAGCGCTGACAGAATGGCGACCACAAATACGTCGATCATCGACCAGCGGCCGACGAATTCTACAATCTCATAAAGGCGATAGCGAAGATGCCCCTGCATCGGCCAGCCGCGCTGCACCGCGATTGCAAGATAGCCGATCACCAGAAATTTTGACATCGGGATCAGCACAGAGGCGATGAGGACAATGGCAGCGACCCCCCAGGAGCCCATGCCGGCCAGCTCCACCGCCCCGGCGACGATGGTGCTGTCCTGCTGTCGGCCAAGGGTTGAGGTGCGCAGCATCGGATAAAGATTGGCCGGGATATAGGCCACAACGCCTGCGGCCAGCCAGGCCCAGACGTTTTGCAGCCCCGCCGCCTTCTTCAGCCGCATTCCGCAAAGCCTGCAGTTTGCCGCATCGGGCAGGTTCAGGCTGCCGCATTCACGGCAGCCACACCAGCCTGCGTCGCGCGCGGTCACGACCGGCTGCGTTGTTCCAGCGTCCGCCATACCGTTAACCTGCACATAAAACTGTCACTGATCACATTGACCAGAACGAGAGCGACCAGCGCCCAGAAAGCCAGCCCGATGTGCAGGCTGGCAAGTCCTGCGATTTTGACCAGCGCGACTGCCACGCCAATCATAAAGACCTCCGCCATGGCCCAGGGCCGCAGTTCTTCCGACAGGCGGAAGGCCCGGCGGGCGTGGCGCGCGGGAAACCAGCCAAAAGCCATAGGTGCCATTACATAGATCAGCAGTGACAGCCTGAGCGCGGGCAGGATGATGATAAAGGCCGTCACCGCCAGGGTCAGCGGCAGCGTCACCCCATTCGCGAAGCTGAGCGCGGCATCCAGAATAGAGCCCTGCCGCGACATTCCGGCCGCACTCACTTCCAGAAACGGCAGGAAAATCGCCATCATCATCAGCACGAGCGCGGTGGCCGAGAGCATGACGATCTGCGTCATGGCGCTTTTGCGCGGGGCAGAGAGCACGGTGCCGCACCGATGACAAAGCCCCCTGGCACCCGCAGGCACCGCGGTCGCGCGGTTCAGCGCGTCGCAGGTGGGGCAGGCAATCAGCCCCTCCGGAGCGGCGGTCTGATCATTGGGTGCGGCGGCTGTCACGAGGGTTCAGATCCCGATTTGCAGTCAGATCCGAGATTTAGCGGCAATGCCCTTCGCAAACAATGAAATTGGTAGTGAACGGCCGAAGAGGGGCATTCGCTGAAAATTCTCCGGAAGAAAGCCCTCGAGCCTCTGCCTCCGTTAGCGGCTTGTTAGCTCTGAGCCGTTAAATCTGGTCCTGCGGCCCGGGTGGGCTGGCGCATCCCGAAGGATGCAGGCCGCAGAAGGCGCTGTTTGCCACGAAATGTGGCGTTTTCCCGGGCAAAGCCCCGGACAGTGAAGGAATGACACTATGTCCTCCATTCTGACCAATACCAGCGCCATGGTCGCGCTTCAGACCCTTAAAGGGATCAACACCAATCTGAGCAAAACCCAGGACGAGATTTCGACGGGCAAAAGCGTTGCGACCGCCCGTGACAACTCGGCTGTCTGGGCGATTTCGAAGGTGATGGAAGCGGATGTGAAAGGCTTCTCCGCCATTTCCGCTTCTCTTGCTCTTGGCTCCAGCACTATTGCTGTTGCGCGTGACGGCGCTGAGACGATCACCAATTTGCTGACCGATATGAAGCAGAAAATCGTGGCGGCTCAGGAAGACAACGTCGACCGTGCCAAGATCCAGACGGATATCAAAGCTCTGGCCGCCCAGATCAAATCCGTTACCGATGCTGCGCAGTTCAATGGTCTGAACATGCTCAGCAATAAGACCAATAAAGCCGGCGCGGACACCGTCGATGTTCTTTCTTCGCTCGATCGCAGCTCAACGGCGGTAAATGCGGCAAATATTACGGTTGGCCGCCAGGATCTGACGACGACGCAGGCATCGCTCACCGCAGCTGTTTCTACCGCCGTCGGCTCTGCTGTGACTCTTAATGCCACGCAGAGCGTGACAGTCACTATGGCGCCTGCCACGGTCATCACTGCCGGGATGGGCTTCGCAATCAGCTTAACGGGTGCTGCGCCTGCGACAGGCGCAAAATACACGGCGGCGAGTTATACCACCGGCACCGCTGTCGCTGATCAGAACAAAATTGCCTATGTTGCACGCGATGGCGACACTCAGGCAGATGTGATGCGCGGGCTTGCCGGCGCGCTCGCAGGCTTCATGTCGGCTTCGGGACTGGACACGGATGTTCTTGCGGTTTCCGCCAGCGCCAACACTCTGACATTCACCTCAAAGGTGTCAGATGCTGACCACACCATTGCCATTTCGGTTAGCAGCGGTGCAACAGCGGCGGGAAACGTTATCGGTGGTGGTCTGGCTGCCCTCGATAAATTCGATGTCTCGACCAAGGGGGGCGCGAAATCAGCCCTGATGGGCATTGAGGGCATGTTGCAGACTTCGATCGCCGCGGCTGCGAAATTCGGTTCTGCTCAGGGACGGATCGATATTCAGGCTTCTTTTGTCAGTAAACTGACTGACTCTCTGAAAGCTGGCATCGGCAGCATGGTCGATGCGGATATGGAAGAGGCTTCGGCTCGTCTGCAGGCTCTGCAGGTACAGCAGCAGCTTTCGATCCAGGCGCTCTCTATTGCCAACCAGGCGCCGCAGAACATCCTGGCACTCTTCCGCTGACAGCAGGTCAGGGCGCGGCAGGATGCTGCGCTCTGACACTTCCCTCCTGTTAGATCGGAGATCCTGAGATGACGATGCAAAATCTCGCCCGCACAGCTTACAGCCAGCCGCTCGCCCCTTCTCGCAGCCCCCGCTCGCTCGAATATGACCTGCTGGCCCGCGCCAGCCAGTGCCTTCGTCTTGGCTGGGAGCATCGAAGCAGCAATTTCGCCAGCCTCGCGAGGGCGCTGCAGGATAACAACGCGCTGTGGGCGACCCTCGCGGCGGATGTTGCGGAGCAGGGCAACGGCCTGCCCGCGCCCCTGCGTGCCAACCTTTTCTACCTTTACGAGTTTACCCAGCATCACAGTCGCCGTGTGCTGTCGGGCGATGCCGGGGTCGATGTTCTGATCGACATTAATACCTCAGTCATGCGCGGCTTGCGCGGTGAGCCCGGAGGTTGCGGATGAGTGGTCTCGTGTTGAAGCTTGGCCCCCACGAGCGGGTCCTTATAAACGGTGCTGTCATCGAAAACTCCGAGCGACGCATCCGTTTCTCTATCCTCACGCCAGGTGCAAATGTTTTGCGGATGCGCGATGCCATTCATCCCGACGATGTCACCACGCCGGTGCGCAGGCTTTGCTATATGGCGCAGCTTCTGCTCTCTGGAGATATGCGTGAGGACGGTGCCAGACTTCAGCTCCTCCGGGGGATTGAGGAGATCAGTCAGATCATGACTGATGCAGACAGTCGCCTGCTGCTCGCCGCTGCGTCTCAGGCCGTTCTGGAAGAGGCACCTTATCAGGCGCTGAAAGCCTTGCGTGCCCTGTTGCCGAGGGAGCGTCGCCTGCTGGCGGCTGCGCGGCAATGAGCTATCTGCCTGCACTTCCATCGGGCGCCTATATCGGCTGGCTTTCCTGGCAACGACAGGGGGCAATGCACCAGAAGGCTTTCGACAATTCTGCCGCGCAGCTTCGCAAAGCCGATTATTTCCGCGAGAATATCTCAAAAGCAGTTACTGCAGAGGCGCTGGTGTCTGACCGGCGGTTGCTGGATGTAGCGCTTGGTGCATTTGGCTTAAGCGAGGATCTCAACAGCCGATTTTTTATCCGTAAGGTCCTTGAGGGGGGCACCCTCAAAGAGGGTGCTCTCGCGCTGCGCCTTTCCGACCCGCGCTACCGCGAGCTTGCGGCTGCCTTCGGTTACGGCGACTTCAGCGTGCCGTCTACGGTTCTGTCTGACTTTCCTGACAAAATCCTTTCCGCTTGGAGAGAGAGATCCATGGAGGTCACGCTCGGTCAGGTGAACGAGCCGTTACGGGTGGCGTTGAATGCTCAGCGGGAACTGCCAAAGATCGCAGAGAAAAAGACCACCAGCGAAAATACGAAGTGGTTCTCCATCATCGGACAGCCTGCGTTGCGCGAGCTGTTTCGGAAAGCATTTAATCTGCCGGTGGCTTTCGGAGCGCTCAATCTTGACCGGCAGGTTGCCATTCTTTCAGAAAAATCCGAAGCGCTGCTAGGTGATCCTTCACCGGCGCAGTTTACCAATCCGGAAAAGACTGAAAAACTCATTCGCCGATACCTGCTGCAGACGGATAGGGAGAATGTCGGCGCGGGCTCGCCCTCTGCCGCCACCCGCGGAAGCGCTGCGCTCGCGCTGCTTTCTAAGAGCAGGCGCTGAGCAGAGGGGTAATCATCCCCTTTTTAACGGGGCTCTGGCGTAGAATTCAGGCAGCCAGTTTTTAGCTTTTGGGCTGGCGTCATGCCGCCAATACCCATGTTGGGACGGTCGTGATTGTATGTCCAGAGCCAGTTGGTGGCGATGTCCTGCACCTCCTGGATGCTGTCAAAGATATATAGGTCCAACCACTCGTGTCGCACGGTGCG
>NZ_SBLC01000054.1 GCF_004054105.1 Falsigemmobacter intermedius | reverse complement strand
GATGGCATTTTCATTCGAAATCCTGTAGCAGGGGCTTCACGACACAACAACTTGGCAATGCCGATCAAACTGCTCTGGCGCGGTTTCGCGCGCGACTGAAACCCTGTCCGGGGCCACCCGGATTTGCTGCCGGGCGGCGCTGACACTCCTCAGATCGTGCTGCAGATATATTTCAGCTCCAGATAGTCCTCGATCCCGTATTTTGATCCTTCGCGGCCGAGCCCCGACTGTTTGACACCGCCAAAGGGGGCAACCTCGTTGGAGATCAGCCCGGTGTTATGGCCGACCATGCCATATTCGAGCCCTTCCGAAACGCGCACCATGCGGGCGTGGTCTCGAGTGTAGAAATAGGCCGCAAGCCCATAGATCGTGTCATTGGCCATGGCCAGCGCCTCCTCTTCGGTTTCAAACCGGAAAAGCGGTGCCATGGGGCCGAAGGTTTCTTCCTGAGCCACCTTCATCTGAGTTGTCACCTCCGTCAGGACGGCGGGTTCAAAAAAGAGACCGCCCATATGCCGCCCGCCCTGGATCAGCCGCGCGCCTTTGGCCAGCGCGTCACTGATATGCTCTTCGACCTTGGCGATGGCCTTTGCCTCGATCATCGGGCCGATGTCCGTCCCCGCTGCGGTCCCGTCGCCCACCTGCAGCGCCGCAACCCGCAGGGCCAGACGGCGGGCAAATTCATCATAAACCCCTGACTGCACCAGAATGCGGTTCGCGCAGACACAGGTCTGTCCGGCATTGCGGAACTTTGACACCATGGCCCCTTCGACCGCCGCATCCAGATCGGCATCATCAAAGACGATGAAAGGCGCATTGCCGCCAAGTTCAAGGCTGACTTTCTTAATCGTATCGGCGCATTGCGCCATCAGCAGCCGCCCGACCTCCGTCGAACCGGTGAACGAGAGTTTGCGCACCACGGGGCTGTCGGTCAGAACGCGCCCGATGGCTGAGGCGCGGCCGGTGACAATCTGCAGGACCCCCGCGGGCAGGCCGGCACGCTGAGCAAGTTCACCCAGAGCGAGCGCGGTCAGCGGCGTCAGATCGGCCGGGCGCAGGATCATTGAGCAGCCCGCCGCCAGCGCAGGCGCGGCTTTGCGGGTAATCATGGCGGCGGGGAAATTCCAGGGCGTGATCGCCGCTGTGACACCGATCGGCTGGCGCAGCACGGTGATGCGCTGATTGGCTTTCGGCGCGGGAATGGTGTCACCATAGAGGCGTTTGGCTTCTTCGGCGAACCACTCGACGAAAGAGGCGGCGTAAAGGATCTCACCGCGCGCCTCTGCAAGCGGCTTTCCCTGCTCAGAGGTCATGATCAGCGCAAGGTCATCGGCATGGGCGACCATCAGATCGAACCAGCGGCGCAATACGGCGCTGCGGTCTTTCGCGGCAAGTGCGGCCCACTGCCCTTGGGCCCGGGCTGATGCCGCGATGACTGCGGGAATTTCCTCCGGGCTCATGACCGGGACATAACCCGTCACCGCGCCTGTGGCCGGGTTGGTCACCTCAAGGCATGCGCCCGAGGCTGCCTGCACCCATTGCCCGTCCATCAGGCAGGAGTCTTTCAGCAGAGTGGGATCGTTCAGGGTCAGCAAGGCGCAATCCTTCCGGGTCTTGACAGAAAAATCATTGTTCCATATAGGGAACATCGTTTGATATATGGAACATATATCCGTCAGCCGGGGCCCTCTGTCAATGCCCGGCGCCGTAACCTGTGCCCTGCTGCCGGAGGTGCCATGACCGACCCTCAGCCCCGCCGCGCCCCCGCCGCAGGCCGCGCCATCGAAATCCTCGACCTGCTGGCCGATGCCGGCGGCGCGTTGGGCGTCTCCGAAATGGCCCGCCGGCTCGGCCTGCCCAAAAGTTCGGTCTTTGGTATCTGTGAAACTCTGGCCGAGGCAGGCGTTCTGCACGCGGATGCCCGGGGTTACTGCCTGACGGCGCACTGCCTGCGCTGGAGCGGCGCTTATCTGAAGCAATCCTCTCTCGTCACTGAATTTCAGCGACTTCCGGCCCGGGAGGAACGTCTCGCCCCCTATACGCTGACGCTCTCGACGCTGCGGGGCCCGAATGTGGTCTACCTCGATTGCCGCAACGCGAACCGGCCCCTTGGCTTTACCTTCCAGGTCGGAATGCAGCTCCCGGCGGTGCTGTCAGCCACCGGGAAAGCCATGCTCGCCTGCCTGCCCTGGACAGAGGCTGAAGCTCTGGTATCCGGGGCCTGGCCTGCGCCCTTTACCCCGTTCAGCCTGCGCGACCCCGCGGCGCTGAAGGCGCAACTGGCAGAAGTGCAGGCGCGTGGCTACGCGATTGACGACGGTGAAATCCGCGAAGGCATGGTTTGCCTTGGCGCCGCGATCCCTGACGGCGACGGGCGTCCGGTCGCCGGGATTGCCCTGTCACTCACCAGTGCCGAGGCGCAGCCCGCCCGGCGTGAAAGCCTGGGGCGGCTGATCCACGATCTTGCCCTGGCCATGCGACAGTGACGCCGCCTTTATGTGCGCCATCCCCATGTCACAGCACGTTTTCCATCCCGCGTGACGTGGATGATATCAGCACCCCCCGAAATCCATTTTGAGAGGCAGCCATGGCGGAGGTTACAACACGCGGCCTGGACGTCGCAAAAAGGAGTTCGGGCTTTATCGTGCCGATCCGTCTCGAAAGCCAAGTCTGCGGATGAAGCCGCGTCGCGAGCAGGTTTTGGTTCTCTTATCGATGTGTGAGCCAGCGCCGCCTTACCCTTAGTTTTGCGCAAGCGTAGAATAACGGCCCGCGTGATACAGCAGCGGCGCTTTCGTCTCAATAACTGTGCGCACCAACTCGCCCGCCAGGATCGTGTGATCGCCTGCAACAAATTCAGAATGGAGCCTGCATTCTGCGATGGCGGCCGTGCCGGAGAGACAGGGTGCGCCCGTCACACTGTCTGTGGTTTTCAGCGATGCGAACTTGTCGTCAGCCTTACGCGCACAGGTGTTTGCGACGTCCTGCTGATCTTCTGCGAGAAGATTGATGCAAAACACCCCGCTTTTCCGAATGACATCAAGAGTCTGCGAGTCGTTGGCCAGGCTCACGGCAAAGAGCGGCGGGTCCAGCGACAGTGACATCACCGCAGTCATCGTCGTGCCGGTTATCCAACCGATCTCATCGCAGGTTGAGATCACGGCGACGCCTGCAGGCAAACGCGATGCGAAGCCGCGCAGGTCGACGGCTATATTCTCGCTACTGCTGTTCATAAGTTAGCTCCTGAGGCAGCTTTTTTAGGCGGCGCCCTGTATGTCAGCCGCCACAGTTCATGGTGACCCTCGACAAACACCCAAGCAGACCAAGGTGGAACGGAAGTTCCCTAGCAGGTCAACTCCACCCTGGCATGCGGCGTCGGTTTGAAGATGGTCGTCGGGAGTGTCAGCCCCCGCGCAGGGGGATGAGTGTGGTGAGTTCTGACCTGCCCGATTCCGGGGCAGACGATTCGGCCCGCCTCAGTAGGCTTCCTGATACAAAGCCAGGGCGTCAGCCTCGGTCACCGGGACAGGGTTGTTTTGCAGCAGCCGCGTTTGCAGCATGGCTGCCGCGGCGAGCTTTGGCAGATCTTCGCGGGCAACGCCCACGTCGCGCAGGCGGGCCGGCGCACCCGACCGCACCAGGAGATTCTGCATGAAGCCTGCAAAGGCCGCCGCTCGTTCTGGCACGCTGCCGCTAGCGGGGAGGTCAATCACCTCCCCCAGCTCTGCGTAAAGTGAAGCGGCGGCGCGCAGGTTATAGCGCAGCACGGGCGCCAGCATCAGCGCGTTGGTCAGGCCATGCGGCAGGTGATAGAACCCGCCCAGCGGATAGGCCAGGGCATGAACCGCCGCCACGGGGCTGTTGGAAAACGCCTGACCGGCGAGCGTCGCCCCCAGCAGCATCGCCTCACGCGCGGGACGGTTTTTCCCGTCGCGGCAGGCCTCCAGCAGATTGCCCGCCATCAGCCGCAGCGCTTCTTTGGCCAGCAGATCCGACAGTGGGTTTTTCCGCAGCCGGCTGGTAAAAGCCTCAATGGCGTGTACCATTGCATCAATCCCGGTCGCAGCGGTCTGCAGCGCCGGCAGGCCACAGGTCAGTTCCGCGTCGAGCAGCACCCGATCGGCGTAAAGCCGGTCCGAGACGATCCCCATCTTGGTCGTCTCACCAGTGGTGAGGATCGTGATATTTGTGACCTCAGACCCGGTCCCAGCGGTGGTGGGGATCTGGATCAGCGGCATACGCTCGCCCCGCACACGATCGATGCCATAAAGCTCTGCCAGCGGCTGATCGTTACGCAAAAGCACCGCCACCAGCTTGGCCACATCCATCGACGAGCCGCCGCCAAAGCCCACGACGATGTCAACGCCCGCCTGTTTCGCAAGCGCCACGCAGTCAGTTACCAGGTTTTCCGCCGGGTCCGCCGTGACATCATCAAAGACCTTGACGCGGAAGCCATGCGCCGACAACGACTGCAGCGCCGGGGCAAGCAGCCCGCTGTTATTGAGAAATTTGTCCGTAACGATCAGCAGGTTCTTTGCCTCAAACCCGGCCGACAGCAGCTCGCCCAGCCGGGCCGCCGCGCCCCATTCCATCAGCAGCGACGAAGGCGTGTTGAACGAGAAGGGCTGAAATCCTGACGTCATTAGACTCTCCACAGACCGGGTCTTCCGCTGAGATTGGTCACAGGCGGGGATCGGCATGGGCCTGACACCCCAGCCCGGGCGGCTGCCTGACCGCGCCGCGGATCAGGCCCGGACCTGTGAATTCTCCCGGATACGGCTTTATAATTCCGAGTGTATGCGCAATCGATTGCGCATACACTCGTTTCTCATATGGCAGCTTATCCCGTCAACGCAAATATGCGATCCCCGTGTTTTGGCGATGATTTTTTTGGGCTCATCCGCAGTTTGAGCGTGAGTGTCACTGGCGTCTGCGCGCGAGCAGGCCTGAAAACACCGCCTTTCTTGTCTGACAGAGGGAGAATCCCTGGTAGCCTGTCCGGCTGCAGGGAAGTTCCGATCTTTGGTCTACTTGACATGCAATAAATTCGCACAGTAAACGTATTTATGCGCATACGTTTGCATGCGGTGGGGGATCATTCTTGGCCATGCCAAGAATGATGAGGATAGTGCATTGGAAACTTTGGGAGAATTTCAGATGTCATCGGTATATCGGACGACAGCTCTGGCCGTGATGGCCGGACTTATGGCAACCTCGGCGCTGGCGGATGAGCGCGTCATGCGGATCGCAACCAGCGTTCCGGATCAGCACTATCTCACGGTAAGCATTGCTAAATTTGCTGAGAAGGTCACAGAACGCACCGAAGGTCGCATCAAGTTTGAGATCTATCCGGCGCAATCGCTGGCAACGGATCAGCAGATGGAGCAGGCCGTTGCCTCGGGCATGGCTGACATAGGCATCGCTTCGGCCTCGATCGTTGCAGGGACAGTGCCGGCGTTCAATATCTTCGCTGTGCCCTTCCTGTTCGACACCCGCGAAAAAATTGAAAAAACAGTCAAATCGGGCGCCCCGCTGCGCACCGAACTGGAAAAGGGCCTAGCTGATACTGGCGCGCGACCGGTGTTCTGGATTCCTTACGGCTATATCGGAATGGTCGCGCGCGACAAAGAAGTGCGCCTTCCTCAGGACGTCAAAGGGATGAAGATCCGGACTTTCGGGTCCATCGTCAGCCAGTTTGTCGAAGAGGTCGGCGCCGCGCCGGTCGTCACCAGCGGCGGCGAGCAATTCCTGGCCCTGCAGCAGGGCATGGTCGATGCGGGCTTCACCGGCTGGTTCTCGATCCAGGACCGTCAGCTTTATGACGTCGCAAAATATGCAATCAATACAGATCATATGTGGGAAACCCATTTTGCGCTGATGAGCGAAACCAACTGGCAGTCGCTCTCAGAAGACGATCGCCGCATTTTCAGCGAAGTCGGCGCCGAGCTTGAACCCCTGCTGATGGACGAAGTCTTCAATTCCCAGCAAACGCTTTACCAGTCGCTGGATGATAAAATGACAGTGGTTCAGCTGACGGAAGAAGAGAAAGACGCCTGGCGCAATGCCACGCCCCAGATGGCAGAAAAATTCCTCAAAGATGGCGATGCCCTGAGCCGCGCTGTCTATGACCTGGCGAAAGACGCGCAGTAATTTGAGGAACGGCCGGATGGTCGTAAAAACCTTCGGCCGTTAACTTCGGTGGATATGAGGACTTAAATGAGCGCATCTGACAGCAGGGTTTCATTTGCCGATCATCTATTCAGATATATCGAGTTGCCGGTTCGCATTTTTGGTAACTTCGCTGGATGGATTTATTTTGGCATTGGCGTAATCGTCGCATATGAAGTCGTTATGCGATACTTTTTTAACGCCCCGACACATTGGGTCGAAGAGAGCGCGCGCATCGGAATGGTCTGGGCGACGTTCCTGCTGTTTGCCGCGTGCATTTCCGAACGGCAGCTGATCACCATTACGCTGATCACCGGCGCCTTTGGAGATCGCGGAAAGACAATCTTTGAGCTCATCAATTTCCTTCTACTTTCCTTCACAGCTGCAATTCTGCTGTGGTATAGCGTGTCGATGTTCCTAGATGCGATCCGAATTGGCCGGGCGACCGCAACGCCGCTGCGCGTGCCTTATTGGATTTTCTATCTTCCTTTGTGCTTAGGTTTTGGACTGGTACTGTTTCAAACAGTCGCCGAGAGCATCTACATTCTCTTTACCGGCAAACGGCGTAAGCCTGACGTCCAGCCCGAGCACTGAGAGCCACATTAATGATGAGCCTTCTTATTATCGCAGGGCTTCTCGCTCTGCTTTTCGGTGGCATTCCCGTTGGTCTGGCCCTCACCGCAATGGCCACGGCGCTGATGTGGTTTAAAGGACTTCCGCTTGCGGGCTTGCCGCAGGAATTCCTTGCCTCCGTCAACAGCTTCACCATGCTTGCGGTGCCGGTCTTTCTGCTGACCTCGCAAATCCTGCTGCGCTCGGGCGTTGCAAAGGTGCTGTTCGATGCCGTTCAGGCGTGGGTGGGCGGCATGCGCGGGGGTGTTGCTGTCGCGGCGATCCTAAGCTGCGGACTTTTCGCGGCGATTTCGGGCTCTTCGGTTGCGGTAGCCGCAATGATCGGCACAGTCGCGATCCCCGAGATGTTGCGTCGTGGCTATGAAAAACGCTTCGTTATGGGAACGCTGGCGGCCGGAGCGACGCTGGGAATTCTGATCCCGCCGTCCATTCCGCTGATTATCTACGCCGAAGTTGCGCATGTCTCGACCGCCAAGATGTTCCTTGCGGGCGTCGGCCCGGGCGTGTTGCTGATTGGCATGTTCCTTTGCTGGTGCTTCATCCGCTCATTCACCGGTGGTGCGCCCCCGACGGAACAAGCCACAATCAGCTGGGATGATCGTCGCCGGCTGTCCCTGGAAGCATTCCCAATTGTCGCCATTGCGGGCGTAATGATTGGGGGCATCTATTCCGGGGCGTTTACGCCGACGGAATCGGCCTCGGTCGGACTTTGCCTGACGATGCTTTATATTTACGGGATGCGTGGCGGAATTCCGCTGAAAGATCTGACGGATTCCATTCGATCCGCCGGTTTGACGACCGCGAACCTGCTGTTGATTATCGCCGGGGCTAATATCTTTGGCAAGGCGATCACCCTGTATCGGATTCCCTATGAGATTTCGGGCTGGATCACCGCGAATATCGAAACCACCGGAGCATTCATTATCGTTGTGACGGTTGTGTTGATCCTGCTGGGTCTGGCGCTGGAAGGTGTAGCGATGATTCTGATTGTTCTGCCGGTTCTGATGCCTGCGCTTAAAATGCACGGAATTGATCCGATCTGGTTTGGCATTTACTTTGTCATCATGATCGAGCTGGCACTGCTGTCGCCGCCGGTTGGTATGAACCTGTTCGTTATACAATCAGTTGCGAAAAGTAACCTGAAAGACGTCATGCTGGGGACGCTGCCTTACGCGCTGATTATGCTGCTGGCGGTGGTAATCATCTGGTATTTCCCGTCGATCGTTCTTTACCTGACGCGCATTTAAAGAGCCTGAGAAATGTCATTAAAAGTAAGCTTGCCACCGGTTACCCGGTGGCAAGCTTTACGTCAGACGGGGGGCGGGCTCATTACGTCAATTGCGATGACTTCCCAATCAGCAGACGTCCGCCAAGGCTCACCTGTTCATCGGGCAGGAAATAGTCCTTGGTGCGTGCTTCCAGAAGTTTGAAGGCGCGGTTGATCATCATGCGAATTGGTTGCTCGACCGTGGTCAGCTGATAGGTCGGGCGTTGGGATTCCGGCAACCCGTCAAAGCCAACCACCGCAATATCCTGTGGCACGCGAATCCCGGCTGCGCGAAGTCCGTCAATCACACCCATCGCCAGAATATCGCTGAGCGCAAAAACAGCGTCCGGCTGCTCTCCTTCGAGCATCCCAGCCAGAACGCCGCCTGCCGCATAACCTTCGTCCCAGCCGGACGCATAGTTCAGCCGCATCACGCCGGCGATGCCGGCGTCCGCCAGCACCTCGGTAAAGCCATTTTCGCGGTCTCGCGCGGTGGAGCTGGTCTGCGGCGGGCGGATCACAGCAAATTTGCGCCGCCCGGTCTGAAGCAGATGCTTCGCCAGAAGCCCGGCCCCGGCGCGGTTGTCGCAGCTGACGAAGCTGCCATGACGCTCTGCCACACGGTTAACCATCACCAGCGGCACATTATTTTCCCGGCAGATGTCCGCCGCCCTCGAACCGATCGCCGCCGATGTGATAAGGCAGCCGTCCACTTGGTATTGCAGCAAGGCCTCGGCGGTTTTTTCGTCCATCTGCTCCATGCCAATGTGCAACATCAACAAGCGGCAGCCGATGCTTTCCGCCTCATCCATCGCGGCGTGCAGGATATGGCTGTAAAGCGGGTTGCTTTCCGGCCCTAGCACAATCCCGTAGAGCCCGCTGCGCCCCGAGGACAACGTTCGCGCCAGGGCATTGGGCGTGTAGCCATATTCCTTCGCGAGCGCCGAAATTTTTTCCCGTGTTTTCGGAGAGATACGAGGATCTCCCTTCAGCGCGCGCGTGATGGTCGACGGGGCAACCCCGGCCAGCTTGGACAGCGTGACAACTGTTACTCTGCGTGGCCTCGCGGCCGCTCCGTCCTCTTGCGTCATGCGCCGCTCCCTGTGCGGCCCGCCTTTCGGGGCGAAGCCTGGCCGTCAGGCAAAAAATACGCCCTGTATGTCTGGATATAGTGCTTGACACGGCCGTTCAAAAGCCACTTATTGCAAGAAAGTGCGCACACGTTTGCATTGATTTGCGCTGCGTTCGAACGCTAGCTCTTCATGAGGATATGACGGATATGGTGAATAAGCCCCGCCAGATGAAAATGGTCGGTTTCATGCAGGCCCAGAACTGCTCGATCGCGCCCGGCTCATGGCGCCACCCGGCCGCCGCGACCGACTTTCTGACCCCGGAATATTTCCAGCGCATCGGCCGCGTCCTGGAAGAAGGCAAGTTCCATCTGGCCTTCTTCGATGACCGTCTGGCGATGCCCGATATCTACGGTCAAAGCCACGAAGAGGCCGTCGCCAACGGCGTGCGCGTGGTGAAAATGGACCCCGCCACGATCGTCACCGCGATCGGCATGGTGACGAGCCACATCGGCCTTGGGGTCACCTATTCGACCACCTATTATGAGCCCTTCCACGTTGCGCGTCTGTTCGGCACCCTGGATTTGATGACAAAGGGCCGCGCCGCCTGGAATGTGGTGACCTCGCTCAACAATTCAGAAGCTGCCAACTTCGGCCGCGCCGCCCATCTGGACCATAACGAACGGTATGAGCGCGCAGATGAATTCATGGAAGTCGTCCTTGGTCTGTGGAAAAGCTGGGACCACGATGCGCTGATCGTTGACAAGCAGAGCGGCGCGTTTGCGGACCCCAAAAAGGTTCATCCGCTCAACTTCAGCGGCAAGTATTTCAGCGCGCGCGGACCGCTGCCGGTGCCGCCGTCACCCCAGGGGCATCCGGTGCTGATCCAGGCCGGTCAAAGCGGGCGCGGGCGTCAGTTCGCAGGCCGCTGGGGCGATCTGATCTTTGTGGTCTATCCCAACAAAGAGGTCGGCCAGACCCAATACGCTGCTGTGAAGGCAGAAGTGGCTGCCGCCGGACGTGACCCCGAACAGGTTGCGATCTGCCCTGCCTGCTACGTCTGCGTGGCAGAAACCCGTGAAATGGCCGAAGAGAAGCGCGAATATATCCGCCAGCTCGCCAAGCCGATCGACGCTGTCGCCCTGCTCTCCGAGGCGCTGAATTTCGACTTCGCAACCAAGGGGATGGATAGCGAGTTCACTGACGCTGAACTCAAAGCTCTGTCTTGGGGCGGCTTCCGCGAACGGGTGATCACCCTCAGCGGCAAGGCCAATCCGACGGTCGGTGACTTTGTGAAGTATTCCGCCCGCGGCACCATCGGCGAATTCCCGATCTTCTGCGGCACGCCCTCGGACGTGGCTGATCAGATGGAAGAATGGTTCAACAGCCGCGCCTGTGACGGCTTTGTGCTGGCTGCGACCCACACGCCTGGCGCCTATGAAGACTTCGTGCGCTTCGTGGTGCCCGAACTGCAGCGCCGCGGGGTCTATCAGAAAGACTACGCCGGCACGACGCTGCGCGAAAACCTGGGCCTGCCGATTCCGGGCCACTTGGGGGACGCGTAAGCGCCCCCCCCCCCTGAGAGATAAACGCGCCGCTTACGCGCTGCGAGACTGAACGGAGTGAAGGATGGAAGAATTCAGAATGTTGTCGACGAGCGGCATTCTCGGCTACGGATATGCCGAGGAATCGCTCAGGATCGGCATGTCGTGGGAGCCGCATGTTATCGGTTGTGACGGCGGTAGCACCGATCCCGGCCCTTATTATCTGGGCTCGGGCAAGTCGTTCACCTCGCGTCTGTCGGTTAAGCGCGACCTGCGTCTGATGCTGCAGGCGGCGACTGCGGCGGGTATTCCGTGCATCATCGGCACCTCCGGCGGCGCGGGCGGCGAGCCGCACCTGCAGGCCACTGCCGAACTGGTGCGTGAAATCGCACGCGAAGACAATTTGTCGTTCAAAATGGCGCTGATCCATTCCGAACAGCCCAAGGACGATCTGCTGTCCTGGGCCAATGCCGGGCTGACGCGCCCGCTGGCGGGCCTGCCGCCGCTGGACGCTGAGCGCATCGCGCGGGCTGAACGGGTGGTCGGCATGATGGGCCCTGAGCCTTTCATGAAGGCGCTCGACAACGGTGCGCAGGTGATCCTTGCGGGCCGCAGCAGTGACCCGGCGCAGTGGGCCGGTCCTGCGATCCGCGCAGGCATGGCCCCTGCGCCGTCTTGGTATGCTGGTAAGATGCTGGAATGCGGCGCCGAGCCGACCGTCCCGAAAGAGCCGGACTGCATCTTCCTGCGCGTGCGCAATGACCATGTCGTCTGCGAGCCGCCGAACCCGATCCGCCGCTCAACCCCGCTGGCGGTGGCCAACTTCGCGCTGCACGAAAACTCCAGCCCGATCCACCATGTCGAACCGGGCGGTTTGCTGGACACCAGCGCTTGCCGCTTCATCCCGGTCAGCGACCGTGCGGTGAAGGTCGATGGCATGACCTGGACCCCGGCCGAGCAATATACCATCAAGCTCGAAGGCGTCGAAAAGGTCGGCTACCGCGCAATCACCATCTGCGCAACCCGCGATCCGGTGCTGATCAGCCAGATCGACAGCTACCTTGAGACCCATCGCGCCAAGGTGCAGATGAAGGCCGAATCCTTCGGCGTGCCGCGCGATGCCTATTCGATGCATGTTCACTGCTACGGCAAGAACGGCGTCATGGGCCCGCGTGAGCCGGTGACGGAAATCCGCGGCCATGAGCTGTCCTTCGTGGTCGAGGTCGTGGCCCAGGATCAGGACACCGCCAATGCGGTTCTGGCGATGGCGCGGACCTCGATGCTGCATGCCGACTTCCCCGGACGTCTGTGCAAAGAGGGCAACATGGCCTTCCCCTTCAGCCCGTCCGACATCGACATGGGCGCTATGTACCGCTTCAGCGTGTTCCACACCGTGGCGGTGCAGGACCCCTGCGCGATGTTCCCGATCGAATATGAGATGGTATAATCATGGCACTGATCAAAGACATTGCGCAGATCTGCAAAAGCAAAAACGCGGGCCCGTTTTCGGTCACCGTCGACGTGTTGTTTGAAGATCATGAGCTGTATCAGAAGGTGAAAGCCACCGGCGTTTTGAACGCAGAACTGGTGGGCGCGCTTTACAACGTGGACCCGGCGAAGGTGCTGTTCACGCCCTATGACACCGCCTCAGCCTTCAAGATGACCTTCCCGCGTGCGATCTCTGCGGGCGATATCGGCGATACGGATGTCTATGGCGCGCAGCAGCACGCACCGATGCTGACGGTTGATATCCCACTATAAGAGCATGGCCCTGTCCCTGATAACATATGGGGCAGGGCATCTCCTCTGGTAAGTGTGTCGCTTTGCGTAAGCGCTGTAGATTGCCGCTTAGAACTGACCCATTGGGGGTGCGGACGAAAAGTTGGACTATCGAGGAGATAGTTCATGTATTCATACGAAGAGCGGATGAGGGCGGTTGCCCTTTACATCAAGCGCGGCAAACGCTCACACGCCACAATTCGCGAGCTGGGATATCCGAGCAGGAATGCGCTGAAGGGCTGGTATCTCGAATACGAGCGGCAGCAGGATCTGCCCGCGCGCTCGGCACCACGACAGTCAAAGTTCTCGGAGGCTCAGAAGCAGGCTGCGCTGGCACATTACGCCAGCCACGGCCGCTGCGTTTCCTGGACAATG
>NZ_SBLC01000053.1 GCF_004054105.1 Falsigemmobacter intermedius | reverse complement strand
GCGCGAACCAGTTGCCTTTGCTCATCGAAGGCGTCACATTCACCGACGGCGTAGCCACCAGCGGCGCCGAAAATCGCGCCGCTTGATCAGGCCGTATCACCCAAAATCCCGTATAGCTCTTTGCCCGTGGCGGATGAGCACAAAGGGGCGGTCAATGGTAATCTGATACATAGTCACAAGTCCGTTTCCTGGGCCGGACTTAGTGATTTGGGGCTGGCAATAACAGTAAGGAATGCCAACCCCCGGTTGGTCAGGCCGAGGCGAAATGAGCCTCATGGTGGAGCCGCAATTCCCGCTTGAGAATTTTTCCGGCGGTATTGCGCGGCAGATCCTCGAGCCAGATCACCGCCTTTGGCAGTTTAAAGGGCGCAAGCCCCGCTTTTGCATGGGCCATGATCGCCGCCTCATCGCGGGGTTCTCCGGGGCGCAGCACGACAAAGGCCACCACGGCTTCGATCCATTTGGGGTGCGGCAGGCCGACTACGGCCACCTCTTTCACCGAAGGATGGGTAAAGATCACCTCCTCCACCTCGCGCGAGGCGACCACGGTGCCGCCGGTCTTGATGATGTCTTTCACCCGATCGACGATGGTAAGATAGCCCTCTTCATCCATCACGCCGACATCGCCTGAGTGAAACCAGCCGCCGGTGAAGGCCTCGGCGGTGGCTTCGGGCGCGGCCCAATAGCCCGTGAGAAGCTGCGGCGAACGGTGGATGATCTCACCTTGGGTGCCGGGGGGCACATCCTGCATCTGCTCATCGACGAGGCGCGTTTCAACATTGAAGATCGGCTTGCCGGCGGAGGCGGGGTGGGCGTCATGCTCTTCGGGGCGCAGCACGGTGGCGAGGGGGCCGATTTCCGACTGCCCGTAGCAGTTATAGGGCTGAGCGGTGGGCAGGCGGGCGCGCAACTCCTGCAGCACCGGAACCGGCATGATGGAGGCGCCGTAATAGACAAACTTCAGCGACGTAAGATCCCGGCGGTCAAAATCGGGGCTGCGCAGCAGTGAGATCCAGACCGTGGGCGGGGCGAAGAAAGAGGTGATCTGCTCCTCCTCAATCAGCCTCAGGCAGGTTTCAGGCTGCGGTGTGGCGATAAGGCGGGAATGCGCCCCCATCAAAAGCTGCGGCATGACAAAGACATGCATCTGCGCCGAGTGATAAAGCGGCAGGGCGGCGAGGGCGCGGTCTTCGCGGCTGAAATCAAGCTCAATGATCGAGCTGGTATATTCGGCCAGCAGCGCCCGGTGGGTCATCATCGCGCCCTTGGGCGCGGCGGTGGTGCCGGAGGTGTAAAGAAGCTGCGCCAGATCGTCGTCACAAAGATCGGGGCAGAGGTCCCGGGGCGGCTGTGTGGCGCTTTGGGCGATGGGCAGGAGCTCCTGCAGCGGGCCGCTCAGATGCAGAGCGGGCAGGGCGGGGAGCACGGATTTCGCCTTATCCGCCAGTGCCTCATCCCAATAAAGCGCCGAGGCGCCGGAGTTGGAGAGGATATATTCCAGCTCGCGCCCGACGAGGCCGTAGTTGATCGGCACATGCACAAAGCCCGCGCGGGTGCAGGCGAGCCAGAGCAGAAAGAAGGCGTCGGAATTGGTGCCATAGGCGGCCACGCGGTCGCCCTTTTTCAGCCCCGCCTCTTGCAGCGAAAGGGCGATGCGGCTTGCGGCGTCATAAAGGCCGCTGAAGCTCCAGCTGCGGTCGAGATAGCTCAGCGCGGTCTGCGACCCGAAACGGCGGGCGGCGCGGGACAAGGCGTCATTGATGGTATTGCGGCCGGCGCGGCGGCCTGCGGTCTCAGTGGTGGTCATCTCTCTCCCCCCGGACGCGTGGTGATGCGCCCTCCGGGGGAAGAGTGTCACGGCCTGCCGCGCTGGCAAGTGAGACGTGGCGGCAGATCAGCCGCCGAAACCGCCGCCACCCGAGGAGGTGCGCCCGCCCGAGGTGGTGGAATTGCCAAAGCCACCGGTCGAGCGCACGGTAGCGCTGCTCATCGGGGCTTTGCCAAGGGTGGTGGGCTGGGCTTTAAAAGCCTGGGGGCCGACTTTGGCGGTGCCGGAACCGGCAGCCACTTTCGTCGAGCCGTCGGCCGTCTGAAGACCGCCGCCCGCGCCCGGATACATCGGCACCGAGCGCGCATTGGCCGCCCCCGCGGCCGCACCGCCGCCGAGCTTCGACATCAGCGAGCCCATCATATAGCCCATCAGGATCGGCATGAAGATCGAGCCGCCGCCCGAAGAGTTATCGGCCACGCAGTTGCCCGCGCCATGCTGCTCTTCGCAGACGGCAACGGCGTCATAGCGCGGGGCGGTCGCCTGATGCTCGGCATTGGCCTGATCGATCGCGGCTTTGCACTCCTCGGGCGTCGCGCCCGGGATCGAGGTGGTGCATTCCGAGGCCGAAGAGATCATCGGAACCTCCAGAACCTCTTCCTGGCAGGCCGCCAGCGTGAAGGCGGTCAGGCCGATCAGGCCGATGGTGGCGGGACGGGTCAGGCGGTTGCGTTTCATCTCTACTCTCCTCAGGCGGTGAGATCAGGCGCCGGGCCGGATAAAGTGGGGCTTGAACCGGCTGAGATTGCCGGTGATGGCGCTTTTGTCCTCACGGATGCCCATACCACAACATGCGCCGCCTGCCATCCACAAGCCGATGACCGGCTTGAAGCCGTCAAACTCGGGCAGCGGGTGATAGGCCTGCAGGATCTTCGGGTGGCTGTCATAGGGGCCGGGCTCAGCGGATTCGCTCAGGCCGGGGGCGTGGATTTTGATGCCCTGACCCTCGCGCGAGAAGATCGGCTTTTCGACAACACCCTGTTCGGAAAAGCGTTTCTGCGCGGCTTCGGGCACGTCATTGGCGAAATAGGCCGGCAGCAGGTTCGGGTGATCGGGGAACATCTCCCAAAGCACCGGCAGCAGACCTTTGTTCGACAAAAGCGCCTTCCACGGCGGCTCGACAAAGCGGCAGCCCGCCGAGGCGAGATGCGCCGCAAAATCGTCGCGCAGCAGATCCTCCCAGGGGTAAAGCTTAAAGAGCGTGCCGATGACGCGGGATTCGTTGTCGGCAAACTGGCCTTCCTCAGTCAGGCCGATCTTATCCAGCTCGGTGTAATGCGGGATGATGCCCGCCTCATTGGCCATCCAGGCGAGGGTCTCAACGGTGCCGTAATCCTCGGTCGAGCCTGCGACGGAGGTGAAATGCATATTCTCCCCCTTCTCGATGATCTCGCGGAAGCGGTTCACGAGGGCCTCATGGATACCGTTGAACTGATCCGCGCCTTCGGGCAGCTCTCCGCGCTCGAGCAGATCTTCGAGCCATTTCCACTGGAAAGAGGCCGCCTCAAAAAGCGAGGTGGGGGTATCGGCGTTATATTCCAGAAGTTTGGCCGGACCCTTGCCGTCATAGGCAAAATCAAAACGGCCATAAAGTTCCGGCTCGCCGCGGGTCCAGCTTTCGGCGATCCAGCCGCGGTGGGCGCGGGGGATTTCCAGACGGTCCAGCAGCGATTCCTGACGCAGGATATAGGGCACCGCCTCGCGGCACATTTCATGAAGCGCCTCTGCGGGGCCTTCGAGATCGCGCTCAATCTGCTCAAGCGTGAAGGCATAGGCCGAGGTCTCATCCCAATAGGGCTCACCATACATGGTGTGGAAGCTGAAGCCCGCAGCCTCGGCCTGCTCTTTCAGATCGGGGCGTTCGGTCAGGGTGATTTTTTCCAAGGCAGTCTCCGCAGGCGGCTCGTCACTTAACGCCCGGGCGGGCGTATGTGGTGCAGATAAGCACAGCCGGCGGCGGATCAAAGAGCACAGAGCGGCCTTTTTGCGGCGAAGTATTTGACAGCCCTGTGCTTCGCAGGCTGACTGCGAAAAAAACGGGGGGGAGACCGGGATGAAAGTTGCAGGCGAAGTCGTATTGATCACCGGGGCGGGGGGCGGCATCGGGCGGGCGCTGGCGCGTGAGGCGCGGCGGCGCGGCGCGGCAGGGCTCATCCTGAGCGATCTGCCGGGGCCGGGGCTTGAGAGCATCGCCGCCGAAACCGGGGCGCTGGCGATCGCCGGTGATCTTCGGGATCCCGATTTTATCCCCGCGCTGGTGCAGCAGGGAGAGGCTGCACTCGGGCCGGTCGGGATTGCCTGTGCCAATGCGGGCACCGCGGCGGGCTGGATCGAAAAGGGCATCATCACAGCGCCGGGCGATGAAATCTGGGCGCTGGCCTGGGAGGTGAATGTTCTGTCGCATGTGCGGCTGAGCCGCGCCGTGCTGCCGGGAATGATTGCGCGCGGGCGCGGGCATCTGTTGCAGACCATCTCTGCGGCGGGGCTGCTGACCGCGCCGGGGGCTGCAACCTACAGCGCGACCAAGCATGCAGCCCTGGGGCTGGCGGAAAGCATCGCCATTGCTCATGGCAAAGACGGCATCGGTGTGACAGCGCTTTGCCCGCAGGGCGTGGATACGGCGATGCTGGCCGATGTGAAGGATGAGGCCACCCGCGCCGATGGCGTGATGAGCGCCGAAGAGGTCGCGGCCCTGGGCTTTGACGGGGTTGAGGCCGGGCAGTTTCTGGTCACCCCGCATGAGCGGGTGCGGCGCTATATGACGAAGAAGGCCGGGGATTATGAGGGCTGGATCATCTCCATGCAGGAGTACAAGGCGCGGATGCGCCGCTGAGCGGCTGTGCCGGATCACCCGTTGGAAAGCAAAGGGGGCCTTGCGGCCCCCTTCGTCTTATTTCGCGCGCAGATAGCGTTGTGCGCTGATTGAGGCGGCGCGCATCTGCCCGGTGGTGCTGTCCGAGCCAAGCTGCACCAGCGCCAGGCGGTAGCTGCCCGGCTCCAGCAGGACCGGGCCGATCTGCGGATCGGTCGAGCCGTTGGCATCGTCGTTTTCGGTGATCTGACGGCCCGAGATGTCAAAAAGCGCCATGCGGGTGTCCATGCCGGTGGCCGCCGCATAGGCGTTGAGAACCACGACCTGACGCTCATCGATGTCGAAGCTGAACCACAGCGCAGAGCCGCCGAGGAGTTTCACCTGCGGTTCTGCCGAGGTGATGTCGAGCGGTTCTACCGGATAGCCTGCCGAAGAGGGCGGCGGCATCTGGCCCTGACGATAGGCATCGCGCAGCACCTCTGCCGGATCGACGCCGCCGACCGAGAGGCGGATTTCGCCGCTGCCGCCGCCAAGTGCCGTGGCGCCAAGGCAATAGGTGCCCGCTGCCAGGTTGCCCAGCATATCGAGCCGCGAATTGGTGCCATCGGCATCATCATTCTCGGCGACCTGCTCGCCTGCGGCGTTGTAAAGCGCGATGACCGGATCGGCCTGAGAGGAGGTGGCGGTCAGGCGCAGGCTGGCATTGCCGGGAAGATTGAAGCGCAGATATTTCGGGCCTTCGGCGGCGTTGAAGCTTTCCGACAGGCTGGAAAATTCGCTGAGCGCTTTGGCGAGGGCGGCGTCATCCAGGGTGACGGCCTCGGTCCCGGCGGTGCAGGCGGCAAGGCCGCTGCGGCCCTGGGCGGTCACCATGGCGGTGTCGCTGATTTCCGAGACGCGCAGGGTTGCGCTCAGCGGGCCGTTTGAGACATCCCGCGCCAGAGCACAGTAATCGCCGGGGGCGAGGCCCTGCTCAATGCGGCTTGCAAGGGTGCCGTCGTAGTCATCCATCTCGGCAATCATGGTGCCCGAGGCGGTGTAGAGCGTCAGATGGGGGTCGCCCTGGGTGTGGTTGCCCAGTTCAATGCGCAGTTGCCGCTCCTCTCCGGTGACGCGGAAGGCGGCGAGAAGGCTGCCGCCCGAACTGGTGTTTACCGCGCTTTGCAGCGCCTCGCCGCTGAGTTCCGCCACGCCGTTGCCGCCGAGCCAGACAGCTTCGCGGCCCGCCAGACAGGCGGGGGCCGCATCCTGGGCAAAAGCCGTGGCGGGGATCATGAGGGGCAGGGCAAGTCCTGCAAACAAAAAGGATTTAACGGTCACAATAAACTCCTCGGGCATGGGCCGATGGCCGCACTATAGCGACATAGCGCCGCGCTGCGAGGGTGATTTAATGGAAATTTTGTAACACTGATGCGTCAATTGCACAGCGGGCGGCAGGCTTTCGCCTGGTGCCGCGTGGCGCGAGGCGAAAGCGCCGCGCCGTCCTGAGGGTGAGGCGCGGTGCCTCCTTCGGATTTTGAACCGGCAAAGCGCGGTTCGGGCGGGGCGTTCCTTTGACGGACAGCCCTTTGGCTGCGGTTCAAAGACCTGCGGCGCGGGTCAGGTTGACGCGGAAGCGGTCGCGGCGGCGCTGATAGCGGCGGGTCATCTCAGCCGTCGAATGGCCGAGTTGTTTTTGCACCAGGCGCTCATCGGCTTCCGCCGAGCTGGCCAGACCGGCGCGCAGCGAGTGTCCCGCATACATCCGCTCATCACGCGGATCGGCAACCCCGGCCAGAACGGCCAGGCGCTTGACCACCCGCGCCACCTCACGATCGTTCAGCCGCATGGCGCCGATCTCCATGCCGTCGGGCCAGATACGGCGAAAGATAGGCCCCTGGCGGATGCCTGCGCGTTTCATCCAGTCGCGCAGCGCCGTGATCGGGCAGGTGGCGGGCGTGGTGCCGGGGCCGATCTCCACCTCGCGCCAGCCGGTTTTGCCGCGCAGCGTGATCAGCAGGCCCTTGTCCATGAATTCGACCCAGCCGAGGCCGTCTGAGGTCTGATCGCGCCCGCCGTCGAGGCCGGTGATCTCAGAGCGGCGCAGACCACCGGAAAAGCCGATCAGCAAAATCGCCCGGTCGCGCAACCCGCGCAGGGTCTCACGCTCACAGACGGAGAGCATGGCGATCAGGTCCTCAGGCATCAGCGCCGCCTTTTGCACGGGCGGGCGGCCATGGGTGTTGCGGATCCCGGCCATGACGAGCGCGATATGACGGTCGCGGCGGTCGAGGACCACGCCGCGGCTCATGTAAACCGTGCAGAGTGCCGAGAGACGCCGCTCAATGGTGGAGACGGCATTGCGTTTGCCGCCCACGGATTTCGCACCCGTTGCGCAGGCGGTCAGATAAAGCCCGACGGTCTGCGGGTGGGGTGGCATCGGGTCCAGGTTTTCGTGTTTGCACCAGGCCGTGAAGTGGCGCCAGTCCGCATCATAGGCGCGGCGCGTATTGGCCGAAGTGGCCGCTTCGGCATAGTCACGCGCCTGGGCCGCCAGACCGGAGAGCGATGCAGGCTGGTGCTCAGAGGCGGGATGGGGGCTGAGAGCGGAGCGGAAGCGATCAGTCATCGGCGGCCTTTGGTGCAGGGGGACCTGGGGCCAGTATAGCGGAACAAAAGAGGGGGGAAAGTGTAAATGTTTCCGATTGGTTCCTGTGGTCGCGGCTCGGGCCCGGTTCAGCCGCCTGCCGGGGCGGAGAGGGGGGTCAGAGAGACCGCGCTCGGGGGGGCGGCTCTTTTCAGCGTCTCGAGGAGTGCGGCCGGATCGACGGGCTGCGGGATCCTCGGGGTGATCGTCAGGCTGTAGCGGCGCAGATCCTGATCCTGCTGCAGGGCCGGATCGCCGCTGGCCCAGCCCGCCTCGCTCAGATGCGCCCTCAGGGCTGAGGGGGCGGGCGCACTCAGGAGCGGGTAGCTCAGCTCCAGCTGCCAGGAGAGCGGCGCAGTCCGCTGCGGCTGCAAAGCGCGCAGAAGCGCCAGCACCAGAAGCGCGGCCAATGTCCCGATCACCGCAAATTCGGTCAGCCCCGTGCCCCAGATGATGCCAAGCGCAGAGGTGAACCACAGCGAGGCGGCGGTGGTCAGCCCATGCACATTCACGCCTTCGCGAAAGATCACGCCCGCGCCCAGAAAGCCGATGCCGGTCAGAATGGCATGGGGCATCCGGGCCATATCGGTCACGATCTGCGCATCGGCGGGCAGGGCCACCGTCCATTCCGCCATCCGCACCCCGGCAAGGGTCATCAGCGCAGAGGCGAAACACACCAGCGTATGGGTGCGCAGACCCGCGGGCTTGCCGCTGACCTCACGCTCCGCCCCGATCAGAAGTCCCGCCAACAGGCTTCCGAGCATCGGAATGGCGAGGCCGGGGTCACTGAGGGTGGCGATCAGGCTGTTGAGGGTCATTGCGGGTCTCCGGCGCGGTCTTTCCGGTGAAAACGACGCTGAAGGCCCTGACGTTCCGCAGAAAAACGCCCGCCGGAGAGGGGCGGGCGTTCTGAGCGTTTACATGCCGGAGGCCCGGGGCAGCCAGGTGCTGACGGCAGGCACATAGGTCAGGATGACCAGGATCAGGATATTGGCGATCAGGAAGGCGGGCATCTGCGACAGGATCTGCGGCACCGAAATCCGTCCCACCGAGGAGACCACAAAGAGCAGGCTTCCCACCGGGGGGGTGACCAGCCCCAGGGTCAGGTTGACGATGACCACGATGGCGAAATGGGTCGGATCAATGCCCATGCTATGCGCGATGGGGGCAAGGATCGGCACCAGGATCATCACGCCGGGCAGCGGGTCCATAAAGCAGCCGAAGATCAGCAGCATCACGTTGACCAGCAGCAGGAAGATGATCGGCGAGAGATCCAGCGCTACAATCCAGGCCGCTGCCGCCTGGGGCATGCGCTCGATGATCAGTACCCAGGCGAAGGCCCGCGCCGAGGCGAGGATCATCAGGATCGCGCCCGAAGTCACCGCAGAGGCGAGCAGGATCCCGGGCAGCGCCGAGAGTTTCAGCGTGCGGTAGATGAACATGCCGCACAGAAGCGCATAAAACACCGCCACAACCGAGGCCTCGGTCGGGGTGAAGAACCCGGCCCGGATGCCCCCGATCACAAAGACGATCAGCATCAGCGCCGGAAGGGCCTTCAGCGTGTTCATCATGAAGACGGATGGCGGCGGCACCGGGGTCTGCCCGCGCCAGCCGAAGCGGTGTGACTGGATCAGGTTCACGCCGGCATAGATCACGCAGATCAGCAGCCCCGGCAGGATCCCGGCCATGAAAAGCCGGCCCACGGAGACGCTTTCATCCTGCATGGCATAGATGATCATCGTGATCGACGGCGGAATGATCGGCCCGACCACCGAGGCCGAGGCCGTCAGGGCTGCGGCATAGGACCGGGGGTAGCCCTCTTTCTCCATCATCTTCATCATCATGGCGCCGGGGCCTGCGGCATCGGCGAGCGCCGAGCCCGAGATCCCGGCAAACATCGCCGAAGAAAAGACATTGGCATAGCCAAGGCCACCACGCACGCGGCCGAAGAACTGCGCGGCAAAGCGCAGAAGAACCGCCGTCATCGCGCCGCCGGTCATGAGTTCTGCCGCGAGCACGAAGAAAGGCACCGCCATCAGCGGGAAGCTGTCGAGGCCGGTGAACATCTCTTTCACCACCACAACGACCGGATATTTGCCCTGGATGAGCACGGCCCCGAAAGCCGAGATGGCGAGGGCAAAAACCACCGGGAAGCCGATGATCAGCAGGGCTGCGAAAATAATGACAAGGGTCAGGGTCATGATCTTATCCCTCAGCCGCCGACCGCGGAGGACTGGTCCTGGCCTTCATCAAAGCGGCCTGTGGTGACAAAACGGCGGGCCAGCAGCAGGATATGCGTCGCCATCAGCCCGAAGCCCAGAGGCATGGCGAGATAGATATACCAGAAGGAAATCCGCGTGGCCGGGGTCAGCTGACGCCCCATGCGGTTCATATAGCCGATGCCCGACCAGATCATCCAAAGGCAAAAGCCCGCAAGGATGACCAGCATGGCGATCCGGATCGCACGCCCCAGGGCAGGGGTAAACCGCATGTGCACCTGAGCAATCGCCACCAGAAGCCCGCCGCGCAGCGCAAGGCCCGCCGACAGAAAAGTCATCCAGATCATCAGATAGCGCGCGACCTCTTCGGCCCAGACGATGGAATTATTGGTGAGATAGCGCAGCGTCACATTGGCGAAGACAAGACAGGCCATCGCCGAAAGCGCGAGGATCACGGCCCAGCGATTGACGCCAAGAAAGAGCTGTTCCGCACGGGAAAGCCAGGGGCTCATGGGGGACTCCGGATAAATGCACCCCCTCCGGCAGGAGCGGCTGCGGAAACGACAGCAGGCGGCCCGCAGCGGGGCCGCCTGTCACAGGGCGGGCGGGGCCCGGGCAGGCTTACTTCAGGACTTACTTCACGTCGGCGATCTGCTGCAGCAGATCTGCGCCGAAGGTTTTAGCGTAGTCTTCATAGGCCGGAGCCAGCGCGGCTTTGATGGCCTCTTTCTGCTCAGCGGTCAGTTCGGCCACATCCATGCCGGCGTCTTTCATCGCCTGAGCACCGGTGGCTTCGGCGTTGTCAACAAAGGCGCGCATTGCAAGGCCGCCTTCAACGGCCCCCTTGCGGAAGGCTTCTTTGTCTTCATCCGACAGACCGTCCCAGAAGATCGACGAGACGAAGAGAACGTTGGGCGCATAGACGTGGCCCGAGAGGGTCAGGTGCTTTTGCACTTCGTTCAGCTTCGACGAAACGATCACCGAGAGCGGGTTTTCCTGGCCGTCGATGGTGCCCTGCTCAAGCGCCGAGACGACTTCGGGCCATGCCATCGGGGTCGGCGCTGCGCCAAGGGTCTGGAAGGCTTTGATGTGGACCGGGTTTTCCATGGTGCGCAGCTTCAGACCGGCGAGGTCTGCGGGGGCTGCGATCGGGCCGCGGTTGTTGGTGATGTGGCGGAAGCCCTGCTCACCCCAGGCGACGGCGACCAGACCGTGGTCAGCGAATCTGGTCAGCATCTCAGTGCCGATCGGGCCGTCGAGAACCGCGCGGGCGTGATCGAAGTCACGGAACAGGAAGGGCACGTCAAAGACGCCGATTTCCGGCACGAAGTTCGACAGAACGCCCGAGGAGACGATGGTCGCCTCTACGGTGCCAAGCTGCAGGCCTTCCAGCACCTCACGCTCACCGCCAAGGGCGGAGGAGGGGAATTCGACGAAGTTGAAGCGATCACCGGTGGCGGCTTTGGTCGCTTCGATCCAGGCTTTGGAGCCGGCACCATAGTGCGAGTGCTCTGCCAGGGCATAGCCGATTTTCACTTCGGTGGCTTGGGCGAAAGCAGCGCCTGCGACCAGCGAGCCGGTAACGGCTGCAGCAACAAGTTTCATCATCAGGACACCTCTCTTGCATTCATTGCGAAGTTACGGGGTATTATTTGCGGTTTATTGCTTGTGGAACCCCGGAAGACAAGCATTTACCGCGACGGACTGTCGCATCGTTGCGTCACGTCGCAGGGCCGGGCGGCGGCGGCCCTCTTGCGGCGCGGCCCCCGCCGGTGTCTGTTGCCTTTGCAACGGAGGACCGACTTTCAATGACTGAGACCGCTTTTCAACCGCTTGCCCTGCGCAATGGGGTGACCTGGGCCAACCGCCTCACCCTTGCACCGCTGACCAATAAGCAGAGCCATGACAACGGCGTGCTGAGCAGCGATGAGATCCGCTGGCTGGAAGCGCGCGGGGAGGGCGGCTTTTCCATGGTGATGACCGCCGCTGCCTATGTGCAGCGCGAGGGGCTGTCCTTTGAGGGGCAGTTCGGCATCAGCGGGGATCTGCATGATGAGGGTCTTGCCGCGCTGGCCGCCCGGCTGAAGGCAACCGGCACCCAGAGTGCGCTGCAGCTGCAACATGGCGGCAACCGCGCGCGGCCTGAGCTGTCGGGCCTGCCCACGGTCTCCGCCGTCGAAGGGCGCGGCGCGCGTGCGATGACCACGGCTGAGGTTGAAGCCCTGCGCGAGGCGTTTATCTCATCCGCCGTTCGTGCGCAGAAGGCGGGTTTTGACGGCGTCGAGGTGCATGGGGCCCATGGATATCTGCTGACGCAGTTTTTGAGTACGGAGAACACCCGCAGCGACCACTGGGGCGGCTCTTATGAGAACCGCACCCGTCTGGTGCGTGAGATTGTCAGCGGTATTCGCAAAACCTGCGGCGCATCCTTCACCCTGGGCCTGCGTCTGTCGCCGGAGCGGTATGGCGTGGTGCTGGAAGAGGCGCAGCGCTTTGCCACTGAGATGATGACCGGCGGAGATCTGGACTATCTCGACCTGTCGCTTTGGGATTATGCGAAAGCCCCTGAGGAGACCGGAACCGGCCGTCTGATCGATGCCTTTATGGATCTGCCGCGCGGCGATTGTGCGCTCGGGGTGGCGGGGAAGATCTATTCGGCGGCGGATGTGCGCGACTGTCTGTCTGCGGGGGCGGATTTCGTGCTGATCGGGCGCGGCGCCATTCTGCATGCCGATTTCCCCAAAGCCATGGCGGCGGATTCAGAGTTCCGGGTGAAAGACCTGCCGGTCACGGCGGACTATCTGCGCAGCCAGGCGCTTGGGGAGAAATTCGTGAGCTATATGGCCACCTGGCCCGGCTTTGTCGAAGGCTGATCGCACGGGGTGACACCGAAGTGACAAAGGCCGCCCGTAAGGGGCGGCCTTTTTGTAAGCGCGATCAGGCGGGGAGTTCCTCTTCCCTGCGCCGGATCGGCCGCAACAGGGCCACCCGGCGATAGGCGAGAAGATAACTTGCGCCGACAAGGCCGATGGAGAGCACGACGCCAATGGTGCTCTGCGCGGCGAGTACGCAAAGGAGCGCGGAGAGGAAGGGGAAGAACCACATCACCGTGCTGGTCATCGGATTGCGCATGGCGGGAAGGCCGATGGCCTGGGCCGCGCGGCGGGCAAAGCTGCGGTAGACAAGGCTGTGCAGATGCAGGCGGTCAGGCTGGCCGGGGTTCGTGCCCTCGCGCACCAGGCGGCGATGGATGGAGACCAGGGTCTCCATCACCGGATAAGAGAGCGCCAGGAGACCGATGAGGGGCGAAAGCTCAGGATTGCGCGCGGGCAGCAGAACGGCAACCACCGCGAGCACAAAGCCCGCCGTATAGGCCCCGGCATCACCGAAAAAGATCAGCCCCATCGGATAATTCAGCAGGAAAAAGCCAAGGATAGAGCCTGCTGCAACGAGGCAGATCGCCTGCAGCGGCATATCCCCGGCATTGCCTGCCACAACCGCAAAGCCGAGCAGAATGATGATGACCGCGCCGGAGGCAAGGCCGTTCACCCCGTCAATAATATTGATCGCATTGGCAATGCCGCCGATCGCAACAGCGGTGAAAAGCACCGCAAAAGGCGCAAAGCCGAAAAGCACATCCAGCCCCGGAATTGCGGTCTTGCGCACGGCATAGCCGCTGATCATGCAAAACAGCAGACCCGAGACGATGGTCGCGCAGAGCCGGGTTTTGACGCCGACCTGTTTGGTCAGATCTTCAATCAGACCTGCAAGAAAAGCCGGGATCGCCGTCAGGCAGATCAGCCCCCAAAGGGCCGCTGCCCCCGATCCCAATAAAAACATGCTGACCACGGCACCGGCGACCAGCGCAATTCCCCCGATCCGCGGCGTGGGGCGCACATGGAGTTTTTGCACTCCGGGGACTCTGATGTTGTAACCGCCCCCCGACGGCATCTTTGTGCCAAGGTGGGATCGTCACAAT
>NZ_SBLC01000052.1:492-14342 GCF_004054105.1 Falsigemmobacter intermedius | reverse complement strand
TATATAGGAAATATAATGGTCAGGACAGCGAAATCAGCGCCTTACTTGGGAAATGTGGGTTGAGGGTTGCAGTCACGCGATTTCCGCACCCCAGGCAATAGCCAACTGCCGCAGCATGGCTTCCTGCATATCCTCTGACTGAGGCTTTGCATTGCGGGGATCGGGCCTGAATACCTTTTCAAAGGCAGGCAGTTTCCCTCCCATAGCCCCGCCGGTCAGCGCGGCGGTGTTATAGGCCTGCCGATTGCTGATATCGATCTGCAGCTCGATCCGCTTCTGCGCAGCCCGCATGTGCAGGTCGAAGCTGCGGAACGTGAGGCCCCAGAAACTGTCCGGGTCAAAGCCTGCGGCGATGTAATCACACCACAGGCTTTCAATGATTACCGGCGGGCCTTCTCCGCCGGTGCCCCGTTTCCCGCATCAGCCTCAGGGAATGCGGCCACGATGGCCTCGCCGAGCGCACCCATGTTTGATTGCAGGATCTCGCCCGCCTCGCGCAGGGTCAGGCCCTCGTGGCGGGACTGCAGGCCCGCATGGAGCAGGGCCCGCATATCCGTGATGCTCATGCGCTCGGCCGCGAAGACCTCCAGCGCGTTGCGCCCGGTGCTGCCCTCAAAGTCCGCAAGTGCGTTCATATCGAGGCGCAGTGTATAGGTGCGCCCGCCGTGGGTCAGCGTTACATCGCCTTTGATCTTATTCGCCATGCCTTAGCTCCCCGAAACCGCGGTGATGGTCGGCTTACCGCTGCACTTGATGGTCAGCGTGGCGCTGAGCTTGTCGTCGACGACGATATCGCCCTGCTCGTAGCCGGTGATAATGCCTTTGAAGTCCATGTTGAAATCGTTCTTCGGATAGGTGATCCGGAACTCACCCGCGCCGCCATTGGTCGTGAAGGCGGTCAGGAGCACATCAGAGGCCGAGGGCACGTAGTTGATGGTGATCGTCGCCTCACCCGCCTCGATCAGCGAGCCGATGAACTCTTTGGTCTGATCGTCGCTGTTCAGATGGGTGACGTCGATGGTTTCTCGGGTCAGGCCCGGCGGGGTGATCGAGACCACCTCTGCCACAGCGGTATAGGTCGAGCCTGCCCCCTTGATTGAGAATTTCGCGCCGTAGCCGGCCAGTGCGCCAGATGCTGCCATGTCAGGCCCTCCAGATGATGTTGAAGTCAGATGAGAAGCGGGAGACGCGGCGCGAAGCTGCGTCCTCAGTGTCGTCCCGGGTGCTGTCGAGGAAGCATCCGGTGAGGCCCGACCCGGTAAAGGTCGAGTAGCCGTTCAGAAGCGCCACCACAGCGCGGTGAAGCGCGGACGCAGCGGGCCGGTCTGCGCCGTAGCAGTCGATCTGCACGCGGTACCGCCAGAGACCATCCGTGCCGCGCAAGTGCGGGGTATCCGCGCCGCTGACAAGGTGCAGGACCACATAGGGCAGAGGCGTCCCATCGGGGGCTTCCCCCCAGAAGATGCGCTGGCCACAGACGGCCTGCACCGCTGACGAGCCTGTCAGCAGTGCCCAGAGGGCTTCCTCCATATCAGCCTCCCCGTGCCTTGCGCTTTGCCTGTCGCGCCGCTGCCTTGCGGATCTGCTCGGCAAGCTCTGTGGTGATGGCCTGCAGGGCAGCATCGCGCTGACTGTCCCAGGCCGGACGCATGAACGGTGTCGGGCGTGTGCCGGGGTGTTTGGTCCCTGCAAACATGCCCTTGTTGATGCGGGGCTTCGTCCCGAACTCCCAGAAGTGGGTGAAGCGGAAGCGTTCAGACGGCCCGACATACATAATCACAGGCGGCAGGGAGCCTTTTGCGACCCGTCGGGCGTCCCTCATCGCCTTCACGGCAGAGGCCCTGTCGAAGCCCTGCCGCATGGCCTGAGAGAAGGCCGCTTTCCCGGCTTCCCCTTTGATCTTCGTGCCGACCACAATGTTTGCGCCGATCTTCGGATCAGGAGTACGCTGCGCATTTGCCGCCATGGCCGAGGCGATGGGTGCCGCGCCCTTTTTCAGAGCATTTCGGACAACCGTCTTTCGTGTGGCGGCTTTCTCCAGCTCCTGCAAAGAGCGCTCAAGCTCCTTCAGGCCGGTGATTTTGACAGAGACCGCCATCAATCCATCCTCGCCTCTGCAGTAATCTCCAGCCTGTCCCTCCGGCCGACCTCTTTGATGCCGGTGATCTCATAGGTCAGCCCGCCCTCAATCAGCCGATCCTTCGGGCGGATGCCGCGGGAGGCTGTGAAGGATCGCACCATGAAGCGCGAGATCACTGACCCCTGCACCATCCCGGCTGCAGCCCGCTCTCTGTCTGAGATATCCTTGCGGGAACCCCAGAGCGTGATCAGATCGGACCAGATGGTGGTCGGGCCGAGGCCGGTGTTTGTCACCGTGGCACGGCGGATGGTGATGCGCCGATCGAGCGCGCCCGCGCTCATGCCTTTGCCCACCCGCGCCGATAGAGGCTGACAAGGCTTTCCACGGCAAAGGGCACCTCCCGCATGGGCTTCTCGCTGGTCGCCTCGCGGTTTTCGTACCATTGGGCGATGAGCAGCAGGATTGCATGCTTGATCGAGGGCGGGAGGAAGCCCCCCACAGTCACGCGGAGGGTGACAGGTTCCGCGGGCCACGGGCCGGTGATGCTTGCCCGATCGCCATCCTTCAAGAGGGTGAAGCCCGGAAGCTGATCATCTCCAAGGGTGACGGACACAAGCTCCGTCACCGGGTAAAGGGGCACGGCCACCGCGGCCCGCCCGGTCATGGTCGCCATCCAGCCTTCGGCGCCCAGAGGAAAGCCGACCATCTGCTCCACAGCATCCGTTGCGGCAGCAATAAGCCCGGTCAGCAGCGCATCGCTGTCGGTATCTGCGTTTTCCACCCGACATTGCGCCTTGGCCTCCGATAGCGAGACCGGCTTTGTCGTGGCGGCAGTCTCGCGGTGCCACATGTCAGATCACCTCTGCCTGGCCAGCGGCGACAATGCTTTCGGCCTCAGAAGCGGAGACCTCGATCTCATCGCCGCGGTTTTGCGAGAACCCGGTCCCTGCCCGCGAGACCAACAGGCGCACGCGCACGGTCGGAGGTGCAGTTTCCTGTTGTGAGGGATGGGTCGGGGCTGCACCGGCCTCCGTGGTTTTCTTCTTCGCCATGGTGGTTCTCCCGTTGATGGCAAGACAGGCTTGAGACGAAAGGGCGCCGGAGCGCCCCTTCCTGAAGCCGATCAGGAGGCTTTGGTGATCAGGTGCTTGATCGCGCGGCTGTCGCCGATCTCGCCATCGAAGCGGATGTAGCCAGCCACGCCGAAGCCCGGCCAGAAGTCCTTGTCCTGCAGAGCACCGATCAGCGGCTGGCCGACCTTGCGCACGAAGTATTTGCTGAAGTCGCCAAACAGCATGACCTTCGAGGCCGAAGCCGCTGAGGGGATCGCGGCCATCGCCTGGTTGACGTGGTAGCGATAGCCCAGAAGGGTGCCCGGAACGCCCTGCTGGACGTTGCCCATCTGCCAGAGATAGTTGCCGTCACCGTCCTTCAGCTTACGAAGCACCGCGAGCGTGGCATCCGAGAACATAAAGGCAGCTTTCGGCGACACGCGATAAGCCGGGTCAACCGAGTGCAGCAGGTCAATCACCTCATCAGCGGTGATGGCCGTGGCCGAGGCGGCCGTCACGCCGAGGGTTGAGGCAGTCACCACACCGTTCGGGGCCGACGAGCCGCTGCCCGTGGTCAGCTGAGTGTTTGCGATGCGGCCCAGACGTTCGCCCAGCAGCCCGCCCAGAACCTGCTCCATCACAAAGATGCTGTCGTCTGCCAGCTCCTTGGAGACGCGCAGCCATTCGGTATTCCAGGCATAGGCGTTCAGGGTGGCCGCACCAAAGACCACATCCTCACCGCCATCATCGGTCAGCGCGACACCTTCCGTGTGCGCCACACCCGTCTTGAGAATGTCGTTCACGGTCGGGATGGTGATCGCGCCGCCGCCCGTGGTGACGAGCTCGGTCGTGACGCCGGGGTCATACATCGGCCCGGTCGCAGCCATGGCCTTGACGATGATGCCCATCAGCTCAGTCGGGACGGTATAACCGCCAGCCGCCGCAGCGGTGGTCTGGGCGCGCTGTTCAACGGGAATATCGGTATAGCCACGCTTCAGGATCGCGCGGGCCTCCGGCGACATGACGCCCTCATTGCCCTGCGCGCGCAGATACTCGGCAAAAGCGGTGCGATAGTCGATCTGGTCGCCCTGATCCAGCCCGCGCTGTTCGCTGTCGGGGTGGCGGGGGCGGCGGGGATCGCCGGAATTCATGCGGGCCTCGATCTCGGCCTGCTTCAGTTCGCGCTGGATCATGCCCTCGATGCGGTCAAATTCCGCCATCGCAGTGTCGTGCGCGGCCTCGAGCTCTGCGGCGCGGGCCTCGTCGGTGTTGCTGTTGATGAGGTCCAGGCGCTCACGGGCTTCTGCGGTGATGCGGGCCTGCTTCTCGCGAAGTGCTTTGATGGTCATGCCATCCTCCAAATATGCGGTTTCACGGCCGCCCGCGGGCATCGCGGCAGCCTGTCTCCCTTTCGGGGTGCTCGTCGGTGACGGTGGGTGGCTCAGATCCCGCGCGTGCGGCTGTCGATCTGGGCTTTCATGGCAAGCCGACGAGCGGCTGCGTTGAAGTTGTGGCGCCGGGCCTCCTTGCGGTGGGCCTCAAGGCTGCGCAGACCGATTTCAGTGGTCGGATAAGCCCCGCGCGGGACAACCGAGACCTCCCAGAGTTCGCCCACCTTCTCGATGGTCCGCAGCGGGGTCTCGCCGCTTTCGTCCCACGTCTGGCGACCGCCCGACATGGTGAAAGCAAAGCTCATCTGGTCGATGTTTCCGGCGCGGATATTCTCGGCCAGATCGCGGGCCGTCTGCGTCTCCGGCAGGGTGATCTCGACCTTGAGGCCGTGATCATCCTCAGACAGTCGCAGGGTGCCTGCTTTGGCCCGGCCGAGGACGTGCTGATAGTCGTGGTTGTAGAGCGCATGAATATCGTCACGGCCAATGGCGTCCGAGAACGCACCCTTCTCGATCCGCTCGCGGAAATATCCGCCGATGTCGGTCTCCTGTCCAAATACAGCGGCATAGCCTGTCAGGACGACCGCTTCATTGCCGCCGTCAGCGCGGTTTTCCAGCTTCGCGCTGGCGAGGACGCGGACCTCGCGGTTTGCGTTACTCATCCTGCTCTCCTTCCGGCTCTGCCGGGGGCTGTGTTTGAGACTCAGAAGGTGTGACCTGCCCGGCCTGATCGATCGGGATCATCGCGCCCTGCACCAGCAGGCGGTCGCCGCCGGCCGCGCTCGGCCGGTTCTCCAGCGCGCGGGCCTCATTTGGCATCAACACGCCGTTCTGGATCGCCTGGGCATATCCCTGCATGCGGGTCATGAAATCTCCGCGCAGCAGGCCATCGAGGTTGAACTCGGCATAGGTTGTCCGCGCACCGCGCCCGAAGAGCTTGAGATTGATCTCGCCCTCGATCTGCCCGACCCATCGCAGGATCGTGTGCTTCACAAAGTGCAGGTCCTGCTGCTCGGTGTTACTGTAGGTTCCCCGCGACAGATCCTGCAGAAGGATCGGAGGCAGAGAGTAGATCCGTGCAATCTGCTCGATGCAGAAGCGCTGTGCCTCGATCATCTGCGCCTTGTGCGCGTCGACGCCGACCCCTTTCACCTCGAGGCCGGCTGGCAGGGTCATATATTTGCGCTTGTCCCGGCTGGCTTTGGAGACCGCATCGGCAATGTCGTCCGCCGCCTGTTGCAGCGACCGCCCGCTTTGGAATGACCCGGTCACGATAAAGGGCGGGATGCCGCCATTATCGAAGAACTGGCCGCCATAGTGCGTGACCGCCTGCGCCAGCCCGATCACATCCTTGTTCGACATGATCGGCGAGCGATGCCCCAGGCCGTCTGCGCGGAGCATAAACGGCAGATCCAGCACGTCAGCCGCGCTGTAGGTGACCGTCCGCCGGTCGCTCTCGCGGTAGACATACTGACGAACCCCGTCCACCCGCTTGATGGTCAGATTTGCAGGGTTCAATGGCCAGAGGTTCAGCACCTTCCCGGTTGCAGCCCGTTCGATAAAGAGCACACCCCGGCCGCCGGTCAGTGCCTGCTCGACCCACCATTTGAAGAGGTCGAAGGCTGAGAGCATGTCCGGTTCATTGGCGACATCATTCAGGACAGCCTGCAGTCCGGGGTTGGTCGGTTCGCGCCCGGACTTCGTCTTGCGAAACACCTGCAATGGCAGTCCGGCAATCGTGGTCGCAATGACCTGAACGGCAGCCATCACGGCGGGGACGCCGAGAGCGCTGTCGATCGTGACCGTCTCCCCAGAAGCGCTGGCCCCCATGCCAAAGCCTGAGAACAGCTGCACCACTTCAGGCGAGGACTGCGGGATATCCGCCGTGATCTGCGCCCGCTGCTCGGGCTTTCGTTTGAATAATCCGAGCATCACATCACCAGCTTAAATTCGGGATCGGCATCCCATGGAGTTGCGGCGGGCTGGGCTTCGTCGAGAAGCCAGCGGCCGAGCGCCATCATGCAGGCGACCGGGCCGTCGATCTTGTTCTCAGCCCGCTGTTTGGTCGGGCTGTGAATGTCTCCGGTGCGCGACCGGTTCACTACGTTGGACAGCATCCACGCAAAGGGCGCAGAGCCGTTATGGATCAGCTTTCGCTCGACGATCAGCGCATCCAGCTTTCGCATCGGCTCATTCATCAGCGTGGGCCGGTTGGCAAAGTCGATGCAGGCCACGCCCTGCTCCATCAGCTCGACGGCCATCTGCCGCGAGTGCAGTGGGTCAAAGGCCACCTCGCGCACCTGAAAGCGGGCACAGAAGTCGAGGATATCCGCGAGGATCTCCCGGTCGTCGGTGACCGCGCCATCGGTCTCGATCAGCAGGCCTTCATCGCGCCATGTCCGGAAGTGCTCGTTTTCCGGCTGCTCGATGGTCTCCGAGGGCAGATAGTAGCGCCCGAAGCGGGCATAGCCGTCGCCGTGTTTGAACAGCAGCTCCACCGCCGTCAGGTCGCGTTTTTCGGCGAGGTCGATGCCGATGATGCACTCCTGCCCCTCGAACTGATCGAGCGAAAGCGAAGGATCTGCCGCCTCCTGATAGCGCAGCACGTTGAAATAGGCGTCCCGGGCCGAAACCCAGACGTTCAGGTGTTTGGTCTTGAACGCCCCGGCCTTACGCGGGCTGGTCATGGCCTCCGTCTGGCGGGCCAGAAGGAAGTCCTCAAAGACCGAGATCCCGAAGTTCGGGTTGGCCTTGCGCAGCACCTCCGGGGCGGTCCAGTCATCGCCCTCATCGACGCCATAGATCAGCGCAAAAAGCTCATCATCCGCCCGCGTGCCTTCCAGCATCGCCTGAGCTTCCTGCTGCATGGCGTAGCAGGGGCCTGAGATATTGTCGCCTGCGGTGGTGATCACCAGCATCAGCGGCTGCTCACGCGCCCCCATCCCGGTTTCCATGGTCGAATAGAGCACATCCGTAGGATGCTCGTGGTATTCGTCGACGATGGCGCAGCTGGGCGAGGCCCCATCCCCCGGCGTGCCGATCACGGCCTCAAAGCGGGAGCCATTGCCCAGAACGTGCAGGTTCTTTGCGTTTACGCTCAGGCCGAAGTGGCTTAGCAGCGCCGGCGACTTCTGCGCCATCAGCTTCGCTGGGCGAAACACCTCCCATGCCTGCTTCTCGCTGGTGGCTCCGGAATAGACCTCGGCTCCGTGCTCACCGTCTGCGACCAGCATGTAAAGGCCGATCCCGGCTGCGAGCGCCGACTTTCCGTTCTTCCGGGGCACCAGCAGGAGCAGTTTGCGAAAGCGCCGCAGTCCGTCTTTCTTGCGCACCCAGCCAAAGGCCACGACGACAAAGAAGATCTGCCACGGCTGCAGCTTGAGCTTCTCACCCTTTGCCGCCCATTTGCCCTTGGTGTGGGGCATCATCTCGATGAATTTGGCGACCTTTGCGCCCTTCTTCGGGTCGAAGGTGTATTTGAAGGTCCTGTCCGACTGCCATTCCAGATCGTCGAGGTGACGCTGGCACGCGAGGCGGATGTATTTGTTCGCCGGGATACGCCCTGCTACCACATCACGGGCGTAGGCCTCAGCGGTTGCGGCATATCCCTGCTTCATATCGCATCATCCAGCCCTGCAAATGGGTTGGCCTCCGGGGCCTTGCCTGCGCTGACCTTTGACCGCGCCGATGGCGTCAGGCCGAACTCTGCCAGCAGGCTCTGAGCGTGGCGCATGGCCTCGTTTCGCATGGCGACTTCGGGCCGCGCTTTTACAAGCCCGCCCTCGCTGGTGTAGGTCCGCCCCGCGTCTTCGACCATGACGGTCAGGATTTCAACTTCCTCGAGCCGCGAGGCGCAGAGCGCGAGCGCATGGGTGTCGTCAGGCGAGGCAATGCCCATGCCGTGCAGCGTGGCGCTGATCTGGTCGAAGATCTCGGCGGCGCGGCTGGAAAGCCAGGCCGGAGCCACCGCCAGCCCCTGGTTTGCGACCGGCTCATCCTTATTGATCCGGCTCGGGCGCTTCTCGCCGGCCACGATCTTGAGGTGGGTCGGCTTGGGTTTCCTGCCCATGTCAAAACCCTCCAAAAAAATGTCTCAGTTTTGGCCGCGTAAAAAATCGATGGGGGCCGCCGCTCCGGAAGATTATGCCCTGAGCTTTGACCCACCCCCCGTGGGAGGCAGGGTCGCTATCTCGATGGGGGCGGGTACCCGCCGCACAGATCGCCCTGCATGGCCCTCTCCGTAGCTCTGAGGCGCGTTGACTGTCAGAGGCCGCGTCGCTCAGTATCCTTGACCCCCTTGAGGATGCTCGGGATAGCAGCCTTCACTGCTGCATCGACCCTGTCTGCAATTGGGGTATCCGGCTCGACTGCGAACTCAGCGTTCAGTGCGGCGATGACTGCCCGTGTGATCCGGCTTGCATCGGCTGTGGTCAACTCATCAACAGCCACGCGCACGGCGTCTCTTCCGTTTGGCCCAATGATGACGCCACCGGGCATCTCGATAAATTCTCTGAACGCTTTCATCATTGTCCCTTTCGCTTTCTCACCCACGCCAGCAACGCCTCTCCAGAGAACCGCGCCTCTGCCCGCTGCTTCTCGCCGTCATGGTGTCGCTTGCACAGGCTGGTGAAGGTGTTGCGCCAGAACAGATCCGGGTCGCCCTCATGGGGCAGGTCGTGATCGAGAACATTGGCTGGCACCACGTGCCCATCGGCCAGGCAGTATTCGCAGAGCGGCTGCAGTCTCAGCTGCTGTAGGCGGAAGCGTTCCCACTCTGCGGTATATCCGCGCTCACGGGCGCTGCCGCGATCCTCTCGCGCCTTTGGCTTATGGCGAGGGGCTGGCTTATGCGCCGCTCCCGATCGCGGGAGGCCGTGGCGGCCGGGGGCTTGGGCCATGCGTCCTGCGGGTTCCGTTGCCGGATTATCCGCCCTCTGATGATGTGTGGAAATCTCTCCGGATTGCCTGCCTTGCTCTTTGCTGCTTGAAGATTGCTATGACGAGCAGGAGGTCAGGCGTGAGCGATCAAAAGAACTGGTTTGAACAGGCGAGAGCCCAGGAGGCGCGAAAAAAGAGCAACTGGTGGAAATGGCTGCTCGGCCTGTGCTTTCTTCTGTTCTTCTGCAGCGATGGTGACCGCAAAGAGAAGCGGTATTGCTATAACTTCGGTGAAGAACCCAATATCCGGCGCGCTTGTTTCAAGGAAAAGCTCGCGCCGGATACGGAATGTGTTTTCACGGAGGACGGTGGTGTGTCCTGTCGCATCCCCAGCTGATGCCCCCTCAAGAGACACGCCTGCTACCCGCGAAGTGGCTGAAGCCGGACGCCCGGAAGGGGACCGCAGGGAGGCGTGTCGCTGGAAGGGGAAACGTCATGGGTGTGGTATAGAAGAGGTCGCGGTGACCTTTTCAGATATCACAGCAAAAAGGAGCACCCATGAAGCTATCATTGGCAGCAGAATTCAGCGTCAATATCGACTTGATATTTAACAATCAAACGCCGCCAACCATTCGCCCCGCAACATCGAGCCTCATATCGCAGGAGGCTCCGATGAAGCGGTTTGACCGCATTGTTGCGACATCTGCCTTGGGGGTGGCTGTCATTCAGCTAGCGCACAATTTCGGCTGGCTCACTTGGTGACGTGTTTCACAGCCCACATCACTGCCTGCTCGGCATTGGTGATGGCCAGCGACAGTTCGCGGCTTCCGCCGATCTCCTGGCATTTGGCAATGAAAGCGGCGCCGAGATCCTTCAACTCAAGCATCTGGGCTTTCTCGGCGTCCGTCAGGACGCGATACGCGTGGCGCACGACATTGTTCGCCGTCCGATCATCGGAGGCGCTGTTCACTTCGGCCGTTGTTGGCTCCTGATGTGCTGAAATGCAAAACGCCCGAGGCAGGATCTCTGCTTCGGGCGCTTGTAGTGCTGCGTTACATGTACCCTGGGGAGCTACAAGCTCTGCTCGTACGAGGCTGTAGCCGTGTATCGTCTCAGACTTAGCGGCTAAATTTGTCCGAGCAGACGATCTTCGTAGGGACTGGTCCTCACCTGTGTTAGGGCTGCCAGTTCTCAACAGGATGACTTAATGTTTCAATCACAGTATTTGTACATCGATCTACCGGGATTTGATGAGCCTCAGGAATGCTCAGTAGAGCTGAACCAGGGATCTCCAGCCGGCTGGCACTGCTTGTCGGTGAAAAATCGGACACCCAGCGAGTTTTCTGCCTCTTGGATCGGCCAAGGTGCGGCCATGAAGGGCTCGATCAACGGCGACTTTACTATCATGGACGGCACTACGCTCCGTGATGATGAAGCACTCCGCGTTCTTGTAAGGCCCTCTGTGCGAGCTTCTTGAGCCGTGGATTGATACCTATGGCTGCGGTCCGACTTGAAACCGGCCAGAGCTGGCCGAAATTCTTTTCGGACCCCGTCACGGCGCAGCCAATTACAAGGCTATCACTGAACTTATAAAGGTATAGCGTCCCAAGTGGGCCAAGTATCGGCCCGCTTTGTAAGGATATCATCATGGCTAAGGGCATGGCGAAACGCGGACGTGACGAAAAGAAGCCGAAGAAGGTCGTTCCCAAGACCAATGCTTCAGCACCGAGCCTGAAGAACCTGGTCGCCGCGACCCCGGCGCTCCAAATCAAGACCCGGTAACATTGAGCGGCGGCTTCCTGAGAGGGCTCACAAAATGAGTTTCGGGCCGCCTCAATGCCTGCAAATATAAAAGCGCCCGAGGAATTCCGCGGGCGCATTTTTTATCACCAGATTTCGGACCTTTCATGGTCGCGCCTCTGGCGATTGTTCATTTCTGGCACCTTTCGGCGATCCTGTCAACTGATCGCGTCGAGGCCAATCCGAAGCCGCTGCATGTGGCGCTCCCTCTGCGCCGGGTTCCCGTGCCAGACGGGCTGATCCTCCAGCACTACGCGCTGCATCACGGGCTTGCTGGCGGCAGGCACCTCAGCCCATGCTTCCCGGAATTGTTCGCGGGCGTCCACCTTCGCCGCTAGTGGATCAAAGCCGTCAGTTGCCTTACCTCCGAAGATTGCCGCCAGCGGGTCGCGGTCCGGATAACCCTCAGCGGCGCGGGCCAAGCGCTCGGCAGCGAGAAGCTGGGTCTCAGTCAGGTCACCCTTCCGGGCATAGAGCTGCACCCAGGTCTGTCGGCGCTTGCGCTTGCCGCCAGTCAGAACCTCCCTGCCCGTCTCCTTGTCCTCGGCCGTGGCAGGCTCAACCCGCAGCCGGATCTGGTTTGCCGGCCCCTCGGCGCCACGGTCCCACTGCGGGAGCGTGATCGGGGCGACCTTCGCCTTTCGGCCTTTGCGTGTATGGAACGTCATAGCGTTCATGTCTCACTGTCCTGATGGTGTTTTTATGGGCGGGCCTTAGTGGCCCTGCTCCTGAATTCAGCTTGATGCATGAGGCCTGAAGTGCGACACCTTTGGGGAAGGCATTGAAAACAGGTGCATCTTTTGAAGCGTCGCAATTTGGTCGTCATTAAATACATCGCGGCAGTGTTCTTCGCGTACATCGCAGCAGCTGTAGTGGCCGAGGCTCCGATATTTGGGCTGTTCACCATCCCGACAATATCCTGGCCGACTGTGTTCGAGGTAATTGCGTGGCTCTTCTTCGGTCTGATGGTTTTTGCCCCGTATTTGTTTGCGGATGAAATCGAAGGGAAGGATCGCAAATGGGGGGGCTTGCTGCTTCTTATGGGCAAGATCCTCTCATTCATCTTCGGTGGCGTTTATGTATTCGCGCTGATCTTCCGCTTGTGAGGGGATCTGCTGTTCTGAGCAGCGCAGGTATTGCCACCACAGGGCCACCTGCCGCGCCTGGGTTTATCGGATACCCAGTCGAAGCGGATATCTTCCGGCTTGCACCACATCACACGCCCACCTGCTGTTCGGTGCGGTGATCGTGCGGGCTGCCATCCTGCACCCGCAATCGCAGCACCGCGAGATCCATCTCAGCCCTCTCGGCGCACTTGCGAACGCAAATCTCCATATTCCCCAATTCGTAAGCCTCCTTGCCAAGGCGCTCATATTCGGCCCGCAGTTCAGCCAACCTGCGCTCCGCTCGTTCGGCGCGGGCGACTGCTTGACGCTCACGCTGAATGAGGACCAAGCCTTCCCGAGGACTGAGATCACGGATCAGGCCCATCACAGCCCAGACGTCCGGGCATTTCTGGCGGTCGATGTCGCGCAGCAGACGCAGAAGCGCGCTGACGATAATCTCGTCCTGCGCCGCGGTCTCTGCCTTCCGCCCTTCCTGGAACCCTGCCTCAAAAGCCTCGCCCTGATCCTCAAAGCGCACCAGAGGCACAGGAGGTACGGTATTCCCAACCCCAGGTAGATTTTCGGAAACCTCCCTCCCGGACTGCGCGTTTGTCACGTGGGCGCGCACGGAGCCGGGAGCGCTAAGGTTCCTTTTGAGTGCGAATGTGTTTTCATTACGAGTAGCGTGGCTCTCGTGTGCACCCACCCCAGAAAGTTCTGGCGCGATTGATGCGCCGTCAGGTACTCTCTGTGCTGGCACGGGACCAGGAACAATCTGCATTGGGATCGTGGGCGCGGGAGGATGCAGATCGTTAATGGCTACCCGTGCCGCCCACGCCGGGGCCTTGCCTGCCGGGCCGTGGTAGCTGCAGTGGCCGTTGTGGATGGTGACGTTGTCGCTCATTTGCGGCCCTCCTTCGGCAGGGTCTGGGTGCGGCACTTGGTGCAGCGGAGGAACGATGCCTGGCCGCGGCGGATCATGCGGAAATCGTGGTCGCAGATGCCGAGCCAGCGTTTGAGGCGTTTGATCATGCGGTGGCCCCTTTCCTGCGGGCGATTTCGCGCTGGATGTACCAAGCGGCTT
Organism: Falsigemmobacter intermedius; assembly: GCF_004054105.1. Classification (GTDB taxonomy): domain Bacteria; phylum Pseudomonadota; class Alphaproteobacteria; order Rhodobacterales; family Rhodobacteraceae; genus Wagnerdoeblera; species Wagnerdoeblera intermedia. The sequence continues at coordinate 951 of NZ_SBLC01000052.1, read as the reverse complement.
TTTCCAGATCCTCGATGGCGTCGTTCTTCAGATCTGCGCGCCAGATGTATTTCATCGCGTTCCCGAGGCAGAAGTTCATGTGCTCGGTGATCTGGATGCACTCGACGCCGGAGGGGTGAGAGCGGTAGTGCGGCGGGTGGTTGACCGGATCGCTCATGCGTCCTCCAGAGCAGGGCTGCGGTCCATGACCAGCCCGAGGTTGCGGTAGATCTTCGAACGGCTGGTGCTGATCAGATCGCTGCGGAGAAAAGCCTCGATGCGGTCGATGCTCGGGACCACACCTGCGAGATTGCAGACCTCGTGCCAGTCAGCGCGGCGGAAGTAGCTCAGCTGAGCCAGCGTCACGACCTCCCGGCGCTCCGGCTTGGCGCGGGCGATTTCACCAGCGGCATCGGCCAGCGCGTGGGCGGCCACCGCGCGCCACAGCTGGCGGGCAGCGGAGCCGTGCACCGCGGTGAT
>NZ_SBLC01000052.1:0-482 GCF_004054105.1 Falsigemmobacter intermedius | reverse complement strand
CGATGCGTTTCAGGCCGAGGCTGGCGACGACCGCAGCGCGGCGGGCGCGTTCTTCCTCGGTGATTTCCAGCCGGCGCTCGGGTTCAGGATCACGCGGCTTCGGTAGGGCTGCGACCTTGAGGCGGCGGGCTTCGAGGATCTGCGCAACCACATGGCCCTCGTTCGGCATCCGGTTCGGCTCCTTGAGGATATGAGCCCGGCAGGCAGCCCGGATCTCCTCGATCGGATAGTCCTGCAGCGCGTCCATCCAGTCGATCATCAGCCGGTCATGGGCGGCGCTGCCCCGGTCACGCTCCCAGCCGAAGCGGTCCAGCTTCTTAGCCAGAACCTCCAGCTCGACCGCGACCACGGCCCGATGCTTAGCCAAGTCCGGCGAGGCGAGCGATTTGCTCAAGGGCAGGGTCAGGCCGGTGCGCGAATCCTGCGGGAACTGCGGAGCGATGTTGCGAACTGCGATTGTCATAATTGCCCTCCATCAGGCG
>NZ_SBLC01000051.1 GCF_004054105.1 Falsigemmobacter intermedius | reverse complement strand
GGGCTGCCAAGCCTTGCCGAGCCTGCCGCCCCAGAGCGTCGAGGTGCCGTCGCTCCACTGCCAAGATGAGACGCCATGACCGTTCACGACCGCCTTGGCCTTGAAGCGGTCCATCACCCTATTCAGGGCCTCCATGTTCTCGGGCTGGTGGCGAGCGAAGGCGTGAGTGAGTGCGTCGTAAAGGGCTTTAAGCGGACCAGGTTTGACCATGCGCGCCGGTGTCACCGGCGTGAGCGTCGGACGCCCGTCCTCATAGGACGGCTCTGGCAGGCCAAGGCGTGTGCAAAGGTATCCGTGGATCTGCTGGCAAGCGGCATCCGAGGTATTGATCGACAGCCGCCAGCCCGCGAAAGCGCAGAGGTCCAGATCCGGGGCGCCATTCTCAACCTGTTCACAGCTCTCGGCACACCGACGTTAGCCCCCGTCGAATAAACCCAGATTGGCTAAAGCGAAGTTTGGGCGAAGCCAAGTTATGCAACAGCGCCGATGCATTCCGTATTTCTTGGTCAACTCGACCGTCGTGATTTCCTCGCGGATGGCTTCAAGAGCCACCTTCGCCTATAACTCTGCAGAATAGCGCTTGCGTTTTGTCATGTCGCACCGGTTCCTCTTCAGCAGCTAAAGATTAGCCCCTAGTCCGAATTCGTGCGACCACCTCTTAATTTGGTGGCACCGCTCCCGGCGCGCTTCTGCCAGATGATAAAGCTGAATATCCGAGACCAACTTACAGACTCTTGTTATGAATGAGGGACCAACAAAGTGCAGGCCAATCCTCAACTGAAAAAGCTGTGTGCATTCATGACGCAACGAGATAAATCCGCGGGCCTAAAATGGCAGTCGTAACAGTCAAGGCTTCAACGAAGGCCTCGACGACATTCGAGAGAGACTCTCTCGGAGACGTGCATTTTTGGGAAAGTAAGCTCAAGATGCACTATTTCTTGACTTCGGGTCCCTACGGGGACACGCCCATGCGATCTGTAGATGCGACACCGGAGGAGCTGCGTCAGGCGATCGGTCGAGAGGATCTCTCTCCAGAGCAGGTCGCCCAGGCTTTCTGTCGGTTATTCACCCGTGAGAATGTCAAGAATTTCTTCCCTCCCGATGCATCTTCTCGCGACGGGCCCCGTGCACTCCGTGCACTGCGGTTCTTCATCCTGACCTGCCATATCACGGCAACTTCGCATGGGGCTGGAACGACGCAGAACTTCCGGGTCCGTCTGGGTCAGCTTCTTGATGAGGGCGACCCAGAGCATGGTGTCAGTGGCGTGAACGAGATGTGGCGCGCTCTTGCATCCGTTATAGATCGCAAGCGTCAACAGGGTGAGCCATGGCGCCGCATCGTTCTCCCTGATCCCGGACGGGAAAAACTCATCGGAATTGCGCTGCGTCTGGCGAAGCCGAGCTGGGCGGACCGTCGTGCGCTGCGCGCTGTCATGCAGAAGTTTCCAGAAAGGACCTTCGAAGACAGGTTCACCCTGCTCGATGCCGTATGCGCCCGCCGGGCGGATCTTCCGTTGTGGCTGCAGAGCGAGGTAAAAAAGTTACACGATAGCTACCGCGCCGCGCCCGCTTCGCTTTTCGGCAACGCGACATGGCAACTGATTTCTAGCATAGCTTCGGACATGCTGAAGAGCGGAGACAAGCGGCTCGCGCCACTGTGGCAGCTTACGGCCCTCTTCTCAGGATGGGATGGCGACCAAGTGGACCTCCAGCTCGCGCGTGGCATGCGGGAGTCGGATCTTGCCAAGCCGGTCTGGACCAGAGACATCGGCACACCCAACCTGAACAGATACATGGCTGTCGACAGTCGTGTTCAGGCCCTGTGGAACTCCGACGCCGTCCTTTTCCAGCAGGCCGGCGGCGCCTCCTGGACGGTCGGGCACCGCCCTCCGCGCGAGGACCTTCCGACGCTGCTACTCACACGGCTTCCCCGTATTCTCTCGGGCTGTCGCACGAGACCGGTAGGCGGAGGCTGGCATGCTACCAGACCTATGAGCCTACAGGAAGCTCGCGCTCTGCGTGACCCGCGGGCCATGGTGCCGAATGCCGCCGATAGCGCGCAGCCGCCACTACGTCTAGAAGGCGGGATACGCCTATCCGATGGATACCTACTCGGTCGCCCGGGATACTTCCCCACGGTGCATCTCTCCGACAGTCTCCCGCCTCGCGTCGCGACCCGAGGAGAGCAGGAGCAGCAACACCTAACCTTCGAGGCGACTGCGGTAGACGGTGTCTTCAAGATCGTCTCGTCTAAACCAATACATGGCATATGGACCCTGAGCCGGAACAAGCAGTCGGACGAGCTCCCTCTGCGCCTGATGTCTCGCAGCACGATTATAGAGGATTGGCCCGACCGGGCTGACACCGCACGAGAGCTGAAGGAAATGCAGGCAGAGGTCACGCAACCTGCGGCGACTTTGCGATTCGAAGTCGCAACTGTCCGAGACTGCAAAGGATCAGAGTCTCCCCTGACCCATGCGCTGGAAGCACTCTACTGTCGAGGAAAGGCAGCGCGGAGCGAGGGAGAGGTGGTCGATCTTCTCTCCCGCGTGCTACCAGAGCCGCGCACGGTCTGGGACGTGCTGCGATCTCTCGAGGAGGCTCGCTGGCTCGTGCGAGATGTAAACCGCACTTGGCGGGGCCGGAAATGGCGCCTGCTACCGCCGCAGATCATAGCGACCTCGGAGACTACCGCGATGTGCGAGGGGGCTTGGGGTGAGGCGGCGCTCGAAAAGCTAGACGCCCTGTCGACCGAACGCGGGATCAGAGTGACACAGATCCGGTCTGACCCTTGGTCTGCACCTCTCGTCCAGCTAGAAGGGCGCGGATTAGAGCGTCTTGCGGCCATTGGAAAATGGGCTTTTGAAAAAGCCCCCGACCAAATGCCCCTCACCGCTGCCCCGGACTGCTGGCTGCGGGATCGCCGGGAAGGGATCGGGCATAAGGTGGTTGGTCGATGGTCCGCGAAGCACGGGCATTTCCTGCCTGCAGAGGCAGCCCCTGCTGTAAACGGCCCGGTTCTGGAACGCCTTGTGCGCGATGATGATCAGGATATCTACCGTCTCACGGGCGCGGGCGCCGACCTGCTATTGGAGTCCCGCGTGGCGGCCATCCTCGAGCACCACCGCAGGAGTAGAATCGCCCTGTTCCAACTGAATGGTGAAGGGCTAGAGCGGATCTGCCAAGACGGCCACTTACCTTTGGATCTGGCCATCTTCCTGCGGCGAGGGCATGCTGCTCAGACCGGTCCAATCCTCCGAACGGACGGCACGTGGACCTATCACTATCCTGTCAGCACCACCGATTTTGTTGCCCTGTGCCATGTCTATGGACCTGCCCTTTCCGGCAGCGGTCGGTCCCAAGGTCGAATGGGCCGCACTGTGATGCACTCCCTTGGGGACGCCCGCCGCCGCGGCCTACGCCCAAACATGCTTTCTCGAGGTCATTGAACGTGTCTGATAAACTTTTTATAGGCTACTGCGAATACGAGCCGCGCAATCACACGCGGATCATCTGCGAGGCTGTTGCAAAGAATGGCAGCTGGCAGAACGCCGAGATGGAGCTGCTCCTACCGCCCCTTGGAAAAGTCTTTGCGCCATCCTTGCCCCTTGCGCGCAAGGGGCAGTATCTCTCCTTTACCGCCAAGCCCAACCCGCGCTCTGTCGATGCGGAGCACGATAAATTCATTGTCGACCAACATTTAACCCCGCGCGAGGTCATCGATATGCGGGGGCTGTCTCTCGAACAAATCCGTTTCAAGGTTCTCACTACCGGATTTGATGATCTGCCCTGCGGCACAGAAGAGCTCATTCTGGCTCTGAGCCCGACTGAATGCGTTCCCGTCCGACTTGCACCCGATGTGCTGACGAACAGGTTTGTCGCGCAACCGGGAACGTTCAAAATCCATGTGTTTGATGGCCGCCTGTTCGAGGGCAAGCGCTTGAACGGACGGTGGAGAGAACTCCCCGGTGAAACAGTTGGTATCGAAATTAATCGCATCAATTGGCTGGATGACCGTAGTCTTCTGGAGGAATTGCTGAAGAAATTCCGGAAGAGCTCAAGCGGTCCGTCGCGACGTGAGGAAGCGAACATCATTAGGCAACTTGTAGCCATGGAAGCCTTCCTGAAAGAAACTTGGGCCGATAACGAGTGGCTCGACTGGACGACCGGCTTCATTGGGCGAATCCAAGATCATATGATGACCATTCCGCTAATCGCTGAACATCTGCTGGAGACGCCTGAAGTGCGCGCGCAGGTGGAAAGCAGCGTGATTGCTCGGACGAAAGAGCTTGAAGAGGGGATGAGGGTAGAAATCCGGGCGGCCCTCTTCTCTGAAATGTCAGATCTCGAGATCCGGAAAGCCACGCTTGAGAAGGAGCTAGTCGAAGCGGAGGCCGGACTCGTCGCGCGGCGTGCCGAGATCGCAGGACTACTTGCGGAAGAAGAGGCGCTACTGGAGCTATGTCGTCGGGAGGCGGATGAACTGCGCGACCAACAGGCCACACTCCGGAGCCAAATCGCTGAAGAGATCGTGGCGCTCGGGGGGGCACTGGATGATGCTAGCATGGAGCATGACGAAACCTTCGATGCCATGTTGGACCGGTTTCGATCGGTTGTAGGTGCCGATGCCGCGCCTCTAATTACAACCGACCCGACACTCCCCCCCTGGATTGCACCACGTCGCTGCAGCGCAGAGCCACTTTCCGTCGAGGCCTTTGCGAAAAAGCTTAGGCGCACCGCGAACGAAATCGGCATAAGCGAGGATGATTTTGAGTATTTCGACCTCGCTTTGCGCTCAGGGGCATGTGCGGTGTTGCCAACGCAGGCAGCCGAAAGAATGATGCCTGGCTATGCGCAACTAGTTTCTGGGGGAGAGATCTTCCGGGAAGTGATCGGCCCCGGCACAATCGCTCTGGACGACCTCTGGACACGCCCAGGCAACGGCGAGCCTGGTGGGCTGCGGCTGGCATGGACGGCGGCACGGCGCACACCTGAGCGATATCACCTACTCTGGCTTGATGGGCTCGACATGGCGCCGATGAAGCTCTGGTTGCCCAGTCTGCTCGACATACTGCGCGGACCAGAGCGCCCCCGCAACCTACTGATTGGAATTAGCCTTTCCGCACGGCCCGCTGACCCCAGCATGACTTGGTCCGAATTGCCGCGGTCTGCTCTCTGTCTCGCCCCCGCTCTGCGTCTCGCCGCGGGTGGGAGCTTACTGCGAGAGGCTTCGGGACGTGCACGGCCACTGTATTACTTACCGCATGCGCCCTACGATTTGCTGGAAAAGGACGCGCTGGAAGACCGCATCTTGGCGAATGAAATCGGGACACCCATGGAGTTGACATTCGAGATCGGACTCCACCGTGCAGCCTGCCTATTTGGCGTTTCGGACGAGACCATTTCAACGCGTGTGACACGCTTGATCGGATTGCGCCGCGCTGGTGAAACATGGCTGAACGGCCTTTTGAAGGAGCAAGAAAATGCTTGATCCCCTTGGCGCACACGGCGAGATCCTGAAACTCTTTCTCTCCTATCTCGACACAGCCTACCGGATAGGCCGATCTGATCTTACAACAGCCCGTCGAGAGTTGCTTGCAGCACCGGATGGACTTATGCCGGAGCCTTTTCTAGAGCCAGTGCCGCGCTATCGTGCATCCGATCTGAGCTTCGAGGAAATGGTGACAGCAGGGACAGATTCCCCGTTGTCCGGCTTCTCAGAGGAGGAACGTCGGGCGATCGTGGAGATGTTTCTCTCTGGCCTCTTCCCGGGGGACGACAGTGATGGTCAATTAGCACGCAGCTCCCGTTTCGCTCCCTACACCCATCAGGTGGAGATGCTCACCCGCGGCGTCCGCTCAGGACTACCCGGCATCGTCACTTCAGGCACTGGTTCGGGTAAGACAGAGTCTTTCCTATTGCCAATCCTCGCCAGCATTACGGCAGAGGCGACCCGCTGGCCAGCGCCGGCGCCCGGATATTGCCATACCGATTGGTGGAAGGGCTCACGGAACGAGACGAGCAAGGTGGGTGGAAATGCGGGTAATATCACTCCCGATTTCACTCCGCATAGGGCGGCGGAAGGGACGGGAAGACCTGCTGCGCTACGCGCTTTGTTGCTTTATCCAATGAACGCGCTGGTTGAAGATCAGATGGTCAGGCTGCGCAAGATGCTCGATAGCCCGGAGGCGAAGGCGACGCTGGACCGACGAGCGCGCGGCAACCGGATCTTTTTCGGGCGTTACACGTCTGCGACGCCAGTTCCAGGCCATTTGAGGCATCCGCGGCGGACCGATCAACGTGAGAAAAGCGATGCAAGGACCCGCAGGCGCAAGGCCGCGCAAATCCTTCAGCAGATCGCTGCGGATCAGGAACTCGCCCGCACCTACGACAAACAGAATCCGGACCAAGACCCTACGCGCTACCTGTTCCCGTCTATCGACGGGGCGGAACTCGTTTGCCGTTGGGACATGCAACAGACTCCGCCAGACATCCTGGTCACAAACGTCTCGATGCTCAGCGCTATGCTTTCGCGCGAAGTTGAGGCTCCAATTTTCGACGCCACCCGAGATTGGCTGGCGCAGCAAGAGGATGCCTACTTCTACCTTGTTCTAGACGAGCTGCATCTGATCCGTGGTTCCGCGGGAACAGAAACCGCGGCGCTGATGCGCCTACTGATCACTCGGCTCGGGCTGGACCGGCCAGAGCTCCGGCACAAACTGCGTATCCTCTCGTCTTCCGCGTCGCTACCGCTCGAGGGCGCCGAGCGGGATCAAAGCCTTAAATACCTGTTTGATTTCTTCGGTCCCTTCGGCACCCACTCCGCCGAGACCGAGAACGGGGCAACGAGCCCCGAAGACTGGGCGGACTGCGTGGTAACCGGCACGATGCAGCTTCCAAAATGTGAGACCGGTCTGCTTGATCCGACCCCTTTCTCGGATCTCGCGCGGCTTCTCTGCCCCGCAGGGCGATTCACCGGAGCGCTGAGTTACACGCCGGGCGAAAAGCCAGACTTGGACGAGATTATAGCTCGCTGCGGACGAGCGCTGGGGGCTGCGAGCGACGCCTTCACCGATATCGTCACACATGCGGGACGGCGTCTGGCCGCCGCATGTGTAGACAAGAACGGCGCATTGAAAGCCGCTCCGGCCAGTCAGATAGGTGCGTCTCTTTTTGGCCCGGTGGCGGGTCTGCTGCCTCTTCGCGGACTAACCATCTTGCGGGGAATGGGCGATAAAATCAAGGATATGCCCAACGATGTCCCAGCCTTCCGGCTACATCTCTTCCTTCGGAATCTCGAGGGTCTGTTTCTGAGCCCGATGCTGAATGATGCGGGTAAGTTGGAATACGAGAACCTAGCGATCGAGCGTGGCGCGAGTCATACGGAAACCTCGCGCGGAACGCAGAGGATGTTCGAGCTCTACTACTGCGAAGTCTGCTACGCTGAATTCATTGGCGGAAGGCGTGGGCAGACATCAGTTTATACGGCTTGGACGGAAATTCTACCGACGACGAGGGATCTAGAGGGATTGCCCGACATTGGCGGCGAAACAGATTACGAAGCACTGAGCCATCAACAGTTTGTGCTGTTCTTACCTAGGCGCACAAAATTGCAACGCAGTGAAAACGAGGATGAAAAGTGGCTCGATGCTTGGCTAAGTCCCTCCAATGCCCAGATTTTCGATACGGCGCCAGCTGCGCAAGACGGATGTATTCCAGGTCGCATCTTCGTTCTTAACGGGCAGGCTGCCCGACGCCCCCGCTCCGCCGGCCCCAATGGTTGCCCTTGCTGTGGAGTTGATTATTTCCGGCGCAGTGAGAACTTTCGCAAGTCACCCATCCGTAGCTTCCGCACGGGGTTTGCAAAGACCTCGCAGCTACTAGCTTCCGAACTGCTCGAACTCTTGAAACGGTCCGGCACCGCGCCCAAGGCGGTTGTGTTTTCAGACAGCCGCCAAGATGCAGCGCGCGCTGCCATCAATGTTGAGCGTGGGCACCATGATGACACCCGCAGGCGCCTGCTTGTGGAAGGAATGAGGGCCATCGCAAACACTCCAGTTCTGGACGTCAAGAACTTACGTCGGTTGCGGGACGAGGCGGAGGATGTCGGCGATGACGATCTCGTGGATGATCTGAACGAGCAGATTAAACAAGCGCGACACACAAGAGATGCGGATCGTATCCCGCTGTCCGAGATTATCGAGATCGCCGACTCCGGCAAATCATCGGCGGGGCGGCTACTTGCCGGCATGGTCCGCATCGGCATGCATCCAACAGACGACACTGGGATCGAACGCCTGAAGGGGGGAGAGAACGGCTCCCGCCGCTTCTACGATTGGTTCGAGCTTTTCGATGAGCCCGGTGGTATACCCACTTGGACACGTAACGTGGACGTCCAAGATGTGAGTGCTGCGCGCAACCAAGTTGCAGGTGCGCAACGCACATTGGTTGAAGATGTAATTTTTTCTCGGAACTACTTCGCGCTCGAAGAAACCGGGATTGGCTATCCCTGTCTGACGGGTAGAGCGGATTCTCATAGTGACCGGCTAGATGCGCTGCTGCGCGTCTTTGCCGACAGCTACCGGGTTCAGGCCAACAAGTGGGTCACTGACGGCGTCAAGGAATGGCACGCGGCCCGAGATATACGGAGCCGCCGGGTTCGTGCCTTCCTCGACGCCCTCGACCTGTCGGAGGACGAGATCACCGGGCTACTGGATGGGTTGAAGGGGCTTGGCCACAGCGGCGGCATCATCCGGATCGAGCGGCTTTTCGTAAAGGTTGTGCCTCCCGATGCGCCGGTTTTCGAATGCCAAACCTGCCATCGTGCCCATCTGCACAAAGGTTTTGGAATCTGCACCCGATGTCATGCTCCACTTCCGCAAGAGGCCAATGCTAACGCTCGGGATATCCGAGAGCGCAATTACATCTCGCGCAGGCTTGAGACCGCACTAAGTGAAGAGCAGGGCGTATTCCGGCTCCGGTGTGAGGAATTGACCGGACAAACCGGATCGCCTGCTGACCGGTTGAGGCGATTCAAGGGGATTTTCGTTGATGCTGCTCCGGATAGCCTTGCGCGGCGGGCGCGAGAGATCGACATGCTATCGGTGACCACGACCATGGAAGTCGGTATCGATATTGGTTCTCTGCAGGCGGTCTATCAGGCTAACATGCCGCCCCAGCGTTTCAATTACCAGCAGAGAGTTGGACGAGCGGGCCGGCGCGGTCAGGCATATTCAATTGCGCTGACACTCTGCCGCGGGCGCAGCCATGACCTGCACTACTTCCGTAATCCGAGGGCCATCACTGCAGATGCGCCGCCGCCACCGTTTCTAACACAGGATCACCTTGATATCGGTCGGCGTCTGATACGTAAGGGCTGGCTTGCGGCGGCTTTCGAGGACCTGCGTGCAGCACATGGCGCGGGCTATCCCGGCGACACGCTGCACGACATCCATGGCGAATATGTCCCAGTCGTCGCCTATTTCGCGACAACGAGCGGCTGGCAGAAACTTCTGCGTTGTGCACTGGAGCGGTCAATCGACACGCGCGATCGGCTGGCAGCCAGCATCGGCGCCGGCTACTCAGGCCGCGCATCCGAGTTACTTATGGGCCTGTCTCCGGATGAGCTGATCGACGCCATCGAAGCCACGCGTCCTCCAATAGGCGCGGCTACGTCCGAGGGTCTCGCAGAGCATCTCGCCGAAGCCGGGTTATTGCCGATGTTCGGTATGCCAACACGCGTGCGCAATCTTTACGTCGGCCCGAAGGCAACGTCTCGGGAGGCGGTCGGCTGGGACACCGTGGACCGAGAAATGGATCTCGCGATCTACGAGTTCGCACCTGGTCAGACGCTGGCAAGAGACAAATTGCTACATACCCCGGTCGGATTTACTTCACCGCTGGGCCTTCTGCGACCGGGTAAGCAGGGAGAATGGGAAATCACGCCCGCCCCGATGAAGGAGTGGTGGAGCGAGATACAGACAATTGCCGATTGCGTGCAGTGCAATGGCATCACGATGATCCGGGCAGGTCAGTCATCTTCCGGGCTGACCTGTGCCGAGTGCGGCCATCCTCTCTCCGCCGAGGCCATGGAAACCTATCATTCCCCTGCCGCGTTCCGCACGGATTTCAAGGCGCAGAAATCAGATGGGATGGAGCAGTTTCCCCCGCTGCTCCGCCGAGAAACAGCATCCATCATTGCACCTATGACTTTACGGCCTGTTCCAGGCACCAACATGATCCTCTCTTCGGGGTCGGAAGCGCAGATCATCCGCCGGAATCGCGGTCCACTTGGCAAGGATGGCACGCCAGAGCCTTATCCACTGGTTTCACGGACACAGGGGCATACGTGGTTTGAAATGGAGGGTGGAAGGTCACAGAAAGTAGCGCGTGTGCCGCATCAGGCGATACTAGAGACCACCTCGCGTCAGTCTGGCTCATGGTTCGAGGAGCAGGACGGTTTCACACCCGGATCCTTCAGGCTCTTTTCACGCAAAAGAACGGACGCGCTAACTATTACGATGCAACAGGTGAACCCCAGACTCGCTTTGAGGCGAATTGGCGGTAACAGAAAGGACGTGACCGGAACGAGCTTGCGGGCGGCAGCGATCAGTGCAACCCATATGTTGATTCAGCGTGCATCCCTAAGCTTCGATATCGACCCCGACGAGTTCGAGCCACTGGAACCGCGATCGAACGATGGTCGCCCGGTCCTTCAAATCGCAGATGTTCTGGTCAACGGCGCCGGCTTCTGTCGTCGGCTAGCAGAGATTATTGAGGAGCGTCCCCTTGTCACTACTCTGATCCAATCTATGCTAGATAATTCAGAAGACCCTCTGACCTCACGTTTTCTCACAGACACCCACCGACGAGACTGCGGTCTCGCCTGCTATTACTGCATGCAGAGATATGGGAACCGACACTATCACGGTCTTCTGGACTGGCGCCTCGGCATGAGCTTCCTGCGCTGTCTGACCGACCCCGAGCATGATGTCGGCTGTAGCGGAGATTTCTCTGCACCGGAGCTGTTGGATTGGAGGACACTTGCGGAACGTGCCGCCGAGGATCTGCGCCGCTTGTCGCCTTCAACCCGGCGTATCGATCATATCGGCCCGAACGCCCTGCCCACCGTGCTTTGCGAGGAAGGGCGCAGAGAAGCTTTCGTCATTGTTCATCCCTTCTGGGACCCAAACATGCTGTCGAACTACTTGGAGGAGCATTTGGATGCGGGTCGTTCACTCTATCTAATAGATACGTTTGAGGCGTCCCGCAGACTTCTGGCAACTGTGGAACGCATGCGATTTGCGTCAGATGGGTGAAAGTAGTCTGCGACAAGCGTGCCATCTGCGCCGGCCCCCGAGTGACCTGCCCCCTGTTGCTCAAACCGCCCACATGGCAAATCTAACGAGCGGAGCTCGCTTGGTTCAATAAAACTCGGGGGCAACGTTAGTCCAAACACCGCCCTCGTCACCGATCAGCATCAGATCAAGGTTGGCCCCGAATAAAACCAATACGCCGGATTGCCTGTTCCACCACGCCGCCCTTCTTGGGCGGCGTATATTGCGCCCCTACAACCCCGACCGTGCGCGGCCTCGCCAAAATCAAAGATCGCTCGGTTCAGAATTAGCGGGTATTGTCTGCGTCATGATCAAACCACGCAACCCGAGCCTGTTTCTCCTTGTCCGGAAAATCTAGCCCGCACCGCCTGGCCGCTGAAACCAAAGCAACGCCGAGCCAAAACAGCGAGGCTCCCGTTATTCTGAGGCGATCTTGGGCTCAGCCTGTTCGTTGATAATCTCAAGGATCGTCCTGCCGATCGCGCGTCCGAGTAGGGGAGGAACTGCGTTGCCGACCTGAATATACTGATCCGTCTTCGAGCCTTGAAACACGAACGAATCTGGAAACGCTTGAAGCCTGGCCGCCTCACGCACCGACACAGCTCGATCTTGTTCGGGGTGAATATAGGCCCCCCAATGAATGTCGCATTTAGTCAGCACTGTGCAGGACAGTCCGTCCCATGTCATCCTGCCATAGCGTTTAGTATGGTCGGACCGCTTCGCCCGCTGCATGCCTGCGGGCAAGAGATCGTGCGGAATGTCCCGCCAGCTTCCTCCTGGTGGGATATGCTTCAGACGTTCAATATTGACCTTTCCCAAACGTGGCGCGTCATGGTTCTCAACCATCTTCTGACTGCCACGGACGAACTCCTGGAAGGGGCCTTTCGCGGGTTTAGCGTAATTTACAGTCCCGCCGTCCTCGCCATTCTCCAGCGCAGGAAGGTCTCCTATCGCCTCCTTAATCGTCGTGAAGGGCTTGAGGCCGGGGCCGTGGGTAGGTGCGGGGTGACGGATAGGGGCTCCAATGCGGTTTCCAATGAAAACCACCCGGCGCCGCTCTTGGGGCACGCCATACTCTTCGGCCTTGAGGACCTTCTCCTCAACCTCATAGCCCAGCTTCTTCAGCTCTGACTTGATAGAACGGACAGCCTCGCCGCCGCCTATAGAGTAGATTCCCATGACGTTTTCCATCACGATCCACTCGGGCTGCATACCATCGACGATCCGAAGATACTGTTTGAAGAGCACAGCCCTAGAGTCGTGCATGCCCCGTTGATGGTTGTAAATGGAATAAGCCTGACAGGGCGGGCCACCGGCCAGAACGGTCAATTCGCCCTTCCGAAGGCCGGTGTCCTCCATGAGGCGCTCGACCGTCACATCCTCAATCGGCTCGCCAATGAACTTTGCATGCTTGTGGGTTTTCTCGAATGTCTTCCCAGCTGCTTCGAACAGGTCAGCCCCAGCCAGCACCTTGAACCCAGCCAACTCCAAGCCTGCCGACAGCCCGCCCGCGCCGCAGAAGAGATCGATTGCTGTCAGGGTCATGCTCTCTTCCTACAGTTCGCTCTTATTTTGTTCTGCTCGCGCTACAACTATGAAACCATGAAGCTGGCAATGATTTACGGCAAGATTTTTCAGCGTATGCGGTCTTCAAATTCGTCCAGCGATACAATCTCTCCACCGGTCAGGCCTTCGATCACACTCTCAAGGGTTTTGCCGAACTCGTCTGCGCTTTCAATGCGATAGGACGCCTCTCCAAGATTGCGCCGGATGTCTGCCAGGAGCCAGACCACATAACACTTGGACAGATGTCCCACACGTTTAATCTGCCCCATGGGCGTGAAGATTGCCTTATCCACTAGGATCGCCATATTCTTTCCCCATCGGTGCAGCGTCGGGACCTTGATCTGCAGTTGCGGCATCAGGCGCTTAGGGCCGCTGCTGCGGTAATCAGGACGCCGCCCCTCAACTGGCATCGCCGCCGCGCCTTGACGTGCCTAGATATCTCGGAATTCGATGGCCATCTCTCGTCCGGAGAAGTAAACCGCCTGGATCTCAACCGCAGTCCACTTCATGCCGCCAGCCGCGGGGACGTTGTTGGCGACGAGTATCATGTCAATGCGCCTGACGTCTTCCCCCGGCGGCTGTCCAAGTTTCCAGTAGATTCCAGGAAACCAACCTCGCCGGCCTGGGTAGGCGTAGGATCTCCAAGTAGCCGATCCCCGATGTGCCGGAAGGCCGTGTTGTTCTGATGGAAGCGATAACGGCACAATACCTGATCATGCCGCGATCACCACCAACGGGTCTAAAACGGCCGTCGTCATCCGTGTAGAGGCGTAGGGAGCACACACCGCAAGGCTTCGTGCACGTCGTATGTGCGATGTCCGTCCTGAAAGGGCAAGGCTGCTCGCCGGTCCGCTACTGACCCATTATCGCGGTTAAGACATCGGGGCGGACCTGTTCGCGGACACTCAATCCACCAATGGCACCTTTTCCTTGAAGGGCGATGAGGCGGTTTACATCCGTTTCTTCATCGTATGTGCGCCAACGCGATGTTGTGCCAGGTGGACACGCTCCAGCGGCTGGAGATCCATGAATGGCGCCCATACCACTCAGCTATATGAAATCGTTCGGCCATAATTCTCCGGGTCTGCCTTCGACTTGAAGCCTGACAGCCCGCCTAGGTGAAAATTCATATATTCATCAGACTCCCTTGCCGAGGATAGGTCAACGGATCCAACCAAGAAAACAATGAAATTTTCGGGCTTTCTCAGCTAGCTGATACGTGCCCTCTGCGCGCCGGTTTTCCACCCTACGCTCGCTCAAATTGCCCAGCAGATCGAACCTAACAGGTTTACAAACCTGCAAGCCCTCACACAAACGCCTCAGTATAGATGGAGCTCTTGGCGCCTTCTGACTTCCGTCATGGACAGGATTTAGGGGAGTTTTGGGGCCTCTCGGACCCGAGCTGGTCAATCCCAGACAAATCAAGGTGAAGTCGGCAAAGGGCTGGCCCGGATCAATGAGGGTGCCAGTAACTCGCACGCTTCCGTCATGCCCCACGCAGGCAAGACCGATCTGGTAAACGGGGGATGAACCGGAGGCAGCTGTTTCCACCTCTAGCAGGGCGGAGCCTGAAGGCCCGCAGAGTAAAGCCTGCTTGTTGCTGCACTTGATGCACTGCGCTCGTCTTCTTTGCCGTTTCATATTTTATTTCCTGCGCCTCTCAGTTCCCCCTTTCGCAGTTCATAAAGATTTTCCGCTCACCACGGGCTGGGCAGATCGTCATCCTTTTTCAGGATTTCAGGCTCCTCGATGCTCGGGAAATAGATTTTCTCAAAAGCTTCTGCGGTTTTGCCTGCCTTGATAATACGCAGATCATCAGGCGTAAAATGAACCTCGCTTTCATCCCCGAAGATCAGCCAAATCTGCGGCGGATCGGCGTTCGCGCGGATCTGCCAGTCAGAACTCAGCGAGGCCGCGAGAGCCGAACAGCGGGCAACCCAAGCCCCGAAGGTCAGTCCAGCTTCACGTTCAGCACCTTGCAGATCTGCGCCACCTGCTGCTCCATCC
>NZ_SBLC01000050.1 GCF_004054105.1 Falsigemmobacter intermedius | reverse complement strand
CCATCAGAAGACTCGCTTTCGCCGATCACCGCCACCCCGAAAACCTCCGTGTCGTGTAGTGTGGGGTAATGCAGGAAATTTATATTTAATTAACTGTTTTTATTATATATTTTCACTCAATCATTAAGCGTAAACAAACGGTCGTTTGAGGTTGCATTCGATGGATCAGTACAGCCGCGCGAAGATGGGATATATGGTCCAGGCCATGAGCAGCACCAATCCAAGGATGAGGTAAACGGCGAGCTCCATTGCCGTCAGACGCAGGCGAGATCGCTTGTAGTCACGCTCAAACTTCAGGAAACGCCGCAAATGAATGAAAGGCTTCGCATGGGGAGGCTGATCGGAGAGGTGGCTGCGGAAATCTGAACAGCCGGGATAAGTGGATTTTCTGCTCAACAGCAGCCCATACGCATTTATTCAGCGCAATCTGGCATGAATCCCGCTGTGAACGTCCATCCTCAACGGTTTTTAAACACCGGTGCCCGGCGTTCGAGAAAGGCGGTCATTCCCTCGCGCCGGTCGTCCAGGGCGAAGCTTGCGTAAAGGAGACGGCGTTCCGAATAGATGCCGCCTGCGAGATGGGTCTCATAGGCCTGATTAACAGCTTCTTTGGCCAGCATCATCACCGGACGCGAGCGCGCGGAGAGGCGCTTTCCGACCTCAACTGCCAGCGGCAGATGGGCTCCGGGCGGGGTCATGCGGCTGATCAGTCCGCGCTGCAGGGCCTCCTCGGCGGGCATGATCCGCCCGGAGAGGATCATATCCATCGCGACCGCCTTGCCGACCAGCCGGGTCAGCCGCTGCGTCCCCCCCGCGCCGGGGATCACACCAATGCCGGTTTCCGGCAGACCAAAGCCCGCTGTCTCATCTGCGATGATCAGATCGCACATCAGAGCCAGTTCACAGCCGCCTCCAAGCGCGTGGCCTGCGACAGCGGCGATCACCGGCTTGCGGCAGGTTGCGGTACGCTCCCAGGTGGCGGTGATCAGCTCTTCGGCATAAACATCCGCGAAACTCTTATCGAGCAACTCACGAATATCGGCGCCGGCCGCAAAAGCGCGGGATGACCCGGTCAGAACGATCGCCCCGATCGCATCATCCGCTTCATAGCTGTCGAGCGCCTGACCGAGTTCGATAGTAAGCTGCCTGTTTAAAGCGTTCAGTGCTTCCGGCCGGTTCAGTTCAATGATGCCCACGGGACCGTCACGGCGCAGTTTCAGGGTTTCGGGGGGCATGTCACTCTCCGTCATCAGAAAGGCAAAAGCCGCCGGGCGGAAGCGGGGCGGCCCAGCATTTATGACAACATATTTTCACATTTGCAGCAAGCGCTGTGATATACCCGCGACCGGGGGTGGGGGCCGCATCAAAAATTCGGCCCGACTCACTCTCCGCCACGCCTATGCTGCAGTTGCAGCAAGGAGTTAGGCAAGGGGGTTACACTTCTCCGCCCTGCTGCTCTCCGATGCGCGCCATATTCTGGCGCAGCATATCCAGGTAGTGCAGCGCATGGATCATGTCATTGTCTGACATGCCCTGCATCGCGTCACGGTAGTAATCAGCGATATCGCTTTGCATGGCCCGCCACCGGGTCCAGCCCTCATCCGTCAGGGTGATCAGCCGCGAGCGATTATCATCGGGGTCAGGAAGGCGTGCAATCAGCCCGCGCACCTCCAGGCGGGACAGAACGCCCGTAAGGTTTTGACGACTCACCATAAGAAGCCGCGCGAGATCCCCGACCGCGATGCCATTCACCCAGCGATCACGCACCAGAGCGCCAAGGACTGCCCACTGCTGGGTGGTCACATCGTGACGGTCGAGCGCGCGGGTGCCGGTTTTGTTGAGCAGGTTGGCGCATTGGTAAAGCCGGAAAGCCACCCGGTTGGACAGGGCGGCGGTGAAGATTTCGGATTCGTCTGGCGCTTTGCTCATGGCACTCACATTCCGGGTTCCCCGACGCAGCGTCAAGGGGCGCAGTTGCTGCGTCGCGGCGTGGGATCTCAATTTTTATGTAAATAGATTGACACATCAAAATTGTGCTTCTACCCTGATTTTCAGGGAGAGACAGATCGAAGGCCCTGCCCGAGGCGGGAAAGTCAGAGCTGAAGCCCAAGGATACTCAGCACGAATCGATCTGTCCGCGTCAGGCGGAGTGTGAAATGCGCGGACTGAATGGGAAAACCGTTGTCATAACCGGCGGCGGGGGCGGTATCGGATCGGCGACCTGTCTTCGCTTTGCTGAAGAGGGTGCGAAGGTCGCGGTGCTCGATCTGAACGCTGATGCTGCACGCCGCGTTGCAGATCAGATCAAGGCTGCCGGCGGGCAGGCTCTGGCCATCGCTGTGGATCTGACCGATTTCGAGGCGACTGGTCAGGCGGTCGCGGCCATTGAAGACGCACTCGGGCCTGTTGATGTGCTGGTTAACAACGCAGGTTGGGACATCTTCACCCCCTTCCTGAAAAGCGGGCCGGAATTCTGGTCGAAGATCATTGATATTAACCTGCGCTCGGTTCTCAACATCACCCATCCTGTGCTGGAGCGCATGGCGGCACGCAGATCCGGTCGCATTGTTTCGATTGGCTCGGACGCTGCGCGCGGCGGATCATCCGGGGAATCCGTCTATGCCGCCTGTAAGGCCGGCGTCATTGCCTTCAGCAAGACCATTGCCCGCGAACATGCCCGCCACAACATCACCGCCAATGTTGTCTGCCCCGGAGTGACCGAGACCGCGATGCTGGAAGCTTTCATGGAACCTGCGGGTGACAAGGAAAAGTTGCGGGGCGCGTTTACCAGGGCCGTTCCTTTGGGCCGGCTGGGCCAGGCCGAGGATCTGCCGGGGGCCATCCTGTTTTTTGCCAGCGATGATGCGGCCTTTGTGACCGGGCAGGTGCTCTCGGTCTCGGGCGGTCTGACGATGCACGGGTAAGGAGATCAGCATGGACTACACCGATATCCTTTATGCGGTGAAAGACGGTGTGGCGACGATCACCCTCAATCGCCCCGACAAATACAACGCCTTTCGCGGTCAGACCTGTGAAGAGCTGATCCACGCCTTCAACCGGGCGGGATGGGACAAATCGATCGGGGTGATCGTTCTGACCGGCGCGGGGGAGAAAGCCTTTTGCACCGGCGGCGATCAGTCCGCGCATGAAGGGCAATATGACGGGCGCGGCACCATCGGCCTGCCGATGGAGGATCTGCATTCCATCATCCGCGATGTGCCCAAGCCCGTGATTGCCAAAGTGCGCGGCTTTGCCATCGGCGGCGGCAATGTGCTCTGCACGATCTGCGATTTTACCATCGCGGGTGAAAGCGCCCAGTTCGGTCAGGTCGGCCCCAAGGTCGGCTCGGTGGACCCGGGCTATGGCACCGCCTTCCTTGCCCGCGTTGTAGGTGAGAAGAAAGCGCGTGAAATCTGGTATCTCTGCCGCCGGTATAAAGCCCATGAGGCCCTGGCCATGGGCCTCGTCAATGCTGTCGTGCCCGACGCCGATCTCGACGCCGAGGTGGAACGCTGGTGCGCTGAGATCATGGAGAAATCGCCCACCGCGCTCGCCATCGCCAAGCGCAGCTTCAACATGGACACGGAACACCAGCGCGGCATTGCCGGAATGGGGATGTATGCGCTGAGCCTCTATTACGACACCGACGAAAGCAAAGAGGGCGGCGTGGCCTTCCGCGAAAAGCGCAAACCCGATTTCCGTAAATTCCAGCGCTGAGAGAGCAGATATCGTCGCGGCGGCGGAGCGATCCGCCACCGGACGCCCGCAGCGGTCAGGGAGGACTCAGTGAGGACGATTTTTGACACCGATGAGCTGGAGCAGATCCGTGATCTGGCCCGACGCTTCGCCGTTGAAAAAGTGGCCCCCGGCTATCTTGATCGCGAAAGGCAGGGCCGTTTTGATCCGGCGCTGATGCGTGCAATGGGCAGTCTTGGCCTGATCGCGCCGGAATTGCCGGAGGAGTTTGGCGGCATCGGCGCGGGCTATCTTTATTCAGGCGCGATTATCGAAGAAATCGCCAAGGCTGATTTTACCTTTGCTTATGTCTCTCTGCTTGCCTCGCTGAACGGGCAGATCCTGCGCAGTTTTGCCCGACCGGAAGTGGCAAAGGCCTGGCTGCCGGGGGTGACGGCAGGAGAGCATCTGCTGGCCATCGCCCTGACAGAACCCAAGGCCGGATCGGATGCGGCAAACCTTGGCCTGCGGATGGAGCGGCAGGGTGGTCATTACATTCTGAACGGCGAAAAGACCTCGATTTCGGCCAATCAGATTGCCAAGGGCGTCATCACCTTTGCGCGCACCGGCCGCGCTGAGGATCGCGCGAAGGGTGTCTCGGCCATTTTGGTGCCACTGGATCTGCCGGGGATCACCACGTCGAAATTCGCCAATATGGGGCAGAACTCGGTGGGCCACGGCTCAATCTGGTTCGACAATGTGCGGGTGCCGGCAGATCACCTGCTGGGCGAAGAAGGCCGTGGCTTTGGCCAGGTTATGCAGGGCTTTGACTTCTCGCGCAGTCTGATCGGCCTGCAGTGCTTGGGCGCTGCCCGCGCCAGCCTGAATGAAACCTGGGCCTATCTGACAGAGCGCGAGGCCTTTGGCCGAAAACTCGCGGAGTTTCAGGGTATCACCCATCAGCTGGCCGATTTCGACACGAAAGTTGAAGCCGCGCGGCTCATGTCGATGAACGCGCTCTGGCTGAAAGATCAGGGGCATCCTCATACCGCTGAGGCGGCCATGACCAAATGGTGGCCTCCGCTTCTGGCCTATGAGGCGATCCACTGCTGCCTTCTGGTGCATGGTCATGCGGGCTACAGCGACGGTCTGCCTTTCAATCAGCGTCTGCGCGATGTGCTGGGGCTGCAGATCGGGGATGGCACGGCGCATATTATGAAAAATATCATCGCCCGCGAGCGGATCGCGCAGAAAGGGTGAGAGCATGAACGCCACCACCCCCATCCTCGAAGTTGAGGGCATTGAGCGCCGGTTTGGCGGCCTCGTTGCCGTGACGGGCGTTGATCTGCGGCTGATGCCGGGCGAGATCTTCGGTCTTGTCGGCCCCAATGGCAGCGGCAAGACAACCCTCACCAATGCGATCACCGGGTTTTATCCGCCCAACAAAGGCCGCATCCGTCTGGCGGGGGAAGATATTACGGGGCGCAGACCCCACCGCATCGCGGCGCTTGGCGTGGCGCGGACGTTCCAGAATCTCGCCCTGTTTAACGGCCTGACCGTGCTCGATAACATTATGCTGGGCCGCCATATTCACATGCGTCCCGGCGTTTTTCGCACGGCGCTTTACTGGTGGCTTGCGCGTCCGCAGGAAATTGCCAACCGCGCCATCTGCGAAGAGATTATCGAGTTTTTGCAACTCGAAGGCATTCGTCACGAGATGGTGGATGGCCTGCCGATCGGGCTGAAGAAGCGTGTTGAGCTGGCCCGGGCCCTCGCCGCCGAGCCGCGGCTTCTGATCCTCGACGAGCCGATGGCCGGGATGAACCAGGAGGAGAAAGAATATATGGCCCGCTTCATCCTCGACGCCCGCGCTGAGCGCGGCGTAAGCGTTTTGCTGATCGAGCACCATATGGATGTGATCACCGGCATCTGCGACCGCATGCTGGCGCTGAACTATGGTGAGATGATCGGGACCGGCATCCCGCGCGAGGTTATCAAAGACCCCCGCGTGGTTGAGGCCTATATCGGGCGCGGCCATGCAGACTGAGCAGCGCACCCTGATCAGCTATCTGACGGAACACGCTGCCACCCGCCCCAATGGCATTGCAATGCGCGAGAAAGAGCGTGGCATCTGGAAAGAGATGACCTGGCCGCAGTATTGCGATGAGGTCACGGCATTCGCCGCAGCGCTCGAAGCGCTTGGCGTGGGCGCGGGACAGGCGCTGATGATCCTCGGCGACAACCGGCTGCGGCTTTACGCGGGCTGGCTAGGGGTGACCATGCTGCGCGGCTATGCCATGCCCACCTATCCCGGCGCCACGCTGGACGAGCTGCGCCATTTCTCGGGCGAAGTTCCGATCGCGGTGGCGCTTGCCGAAGATCAGGAGCAGGTGGATAAGGCGCTGGAACTGCGCGCCGGCGGCGCGCGGATCGATCACATCATCTATGATGACCCGCGCGGAATGGCGGGCTATGAGGCCGAAAATCTGCACTCCTGGGACGAAGTCCTGCGCCAGGGCCGTGCGCGGCTGGCGGCCGAACCCGGGCTGGCAGCGCGGCTTCACGCTCTGGCCCAACCCGGCGATCCGGCGGTCTTTCTCCATTCCTCCGGCACCACCGGCAATCCGAAAGGGATTGTGCTCAGCCATGCCAATGTGATCGGAGCGGCCTTTTCCAGCCTGCATGGCGGGGTGTTTGGCAAGGATGAGGACATCCTCGCCTATCTGCCCATGGCCTGGCTGGGTGACACCGCCGTGACCGTGGGGGCGGCCGTCACTTTTGGCTGGAGTGTGAATATTCCTGAAAAGCAGGAAACCGTGATCCGGGACATGCGCGAAGTGTCGCCGACCTTCTATTTCTCAGCCCCGAGGGTCTGGGACAATATGCTGACCCAGATCCAGATCAGCATGGCCAGTTCGACCCGGCTGAAACGCGCGGTCTATCACTTCTTCATGAACCGTGCCGAAGCTGCTGAACGTCGCGCCCTGCAGGGGCAGCCTGCGGGGGCGGGCGACCGGCTGCTGCGCGTGCTCGGCGAATGGCTGGTCTTTCGTCCGATCAAAGATCAGTTCGGTCTTTTGCGGATCCGCAATGCCTTTTCCGGCGGCGAGGCGCTTGGCGAGGACACGTTCGTTTTCTACCGCGCGCTCGGCGTGCGGCTGCGCCAGCTTTACGGTCAGACCGAGGTGTCAGGCTTCTCAGCCGCGCAGCGGCCTGAGCAGGTGAAACTCCACACCGTCGGCAGCCCCCTGCCCGGAATGGAACTGCGGTTCTCTGAAGCCGGTGAAATTCTGCTGCGCGGCGAGGGGATTTTTCACGGCTATCATGGCAATCCCGGGGCGACGGCGGAAAGCCTGTCTGACGGCTGGCTGCAGACCGGCGATGTCGGCTATCTGGAAGACGACGGCCAGCTGGTCGTTCTGGGCCGCATCTCTGAGGTGGTTCATACCGCAGCTGGTGAGCGCTATGTCCCCAACTACATCGAGAACCGGCTCAAGTTCAGCCCCTTCATCAAAGATGCCGCCGTGGTGGGCGCGGGGCGTGACTGGCTGACCGTCATGCTCTGCATTGATTTCGATGCAACCGGGCATTGGGCGGAAACCAATGCGGTGCCCTATTCCTCCTATGCGGATCTCTCACAGCGCCCTGAAGTGGCAGAGCAGCTGGCCGACGCGATCCGGCGGGTCAACGCCACTCTGCCGCAGGGGCTGACAATTCGACGCTTTGTGAGCCTTCACAAGGAATTTGACCCAGATGACGGCGAGATCACCCGCACCCGAAAGCTGCGCCGTAAGGTTGTCGAGGCCCGCTATGCACCGGTCATCGAGGCGCTGCATTCAGGAGCAACGGAAGTTCACGTCGAGGCTCAGGTCACCTATGAGACCGGCGCCACCGGCGTGGTTGAGCGTATGCTTCAGATCCGGGAGCTTGAATGATGGATTGGTGGTTTCTGGCTGAACTGACGGTCAACGGCGCGCTGACAGGGCTGCTCTACTCGCTCTTCGCCATCGGGCTGGTGCTGGTCTATAAATCTTCCTCGGTGCCCAACCTGGCCCAGGGCGCGCTGACCATGGTCGGGGCCTATGTGGTGGTCGAGACCGCCCGCATCGCGGGGCTCCCGCTCTGGGTGGCTATTCCGCTCGCTATGGCGCTGATGTTCGCGCTTGGGCTTGGAATTGAGCGGGTGGCTTTGCGCCCGCTGGCGGGGCGGCCGATCATCATGATCCTGATGATGACGCTTGGGATCGATATCTTTCTGCGCTCGACGACCATGGCGATTTTCGGCGGCACGTCGCGGCCGCTGGGGCTGAATGTCAGCTATGATCCGCTGTTCGTCGGGCCGATGCTGATCTCGCGTATCCACCTTGTGGGAGCGGCCGTGACACTTCTGCTTTTCGCGCTTTGCGTCTTTTTCTTCCGGACCCGGATGGGGGTGCGGTTGCGCGCGATCTCGGATGATTACATGGCCTCCTGGTCTGTGGGCATTGCGGTGGAACGCGGGGTCGGTCTCTCCTGGGGGCTTGCGGCGATCTCCTCGACTGCTGCGGCCGTGATCTGGGGAGAGATCCAGGGCGTGAATGCGGGGCTTGCCCTGTTGCTTCTCAAGGGGCTGACGGTTGCGGTTCTGGGCGGGCTCGACAGTCTCTTGGGTGCAATCGTCGCGGGTATTATCCTGGGGGTTCTGGAAAGTGTCGGCTCCAATTTCCTCGACCCGCTGGTTGGAGGTGGTTCGCGCGATCTGATCGTGGCGGCGGTGCTGGTGCTGACCGTGCTGCTGCGCCCGCATGGCCTCTTTGGCCGCCATGACATTGAGAGGATTTGAGCGATGTTTTTCCGCCAGTCCGGAATCCGCCATACCGACTACGTTGCTGACAGCTGCCTGTTTCGCATTCCGGCTGACCGCAACCTGGTGTTGGCCTGTCTGCTGCTTGCGCTGGTCGCGCCACTGGTGCTGCCGGTTTATCACCTTAACAGCTATCTGCTGCCCTGGCTGATCTGGACGGCGGCGGCGCTCGGGCTGAACCTTGTGATCGGCTGGGCAGGACAGTTGCACCTGGGCTATGCGGCCCTGATGGCGGTCGGGGCCTATACCTCGGTTCATGCTGCCCGCTTCGGTCTTCCGTGGGAGCTGGCCTTTCTGCTCGGCGGTCTGCTTGCGGCTGCGATCGGCAGCCTCTTTGCCTTTGCGGCCCTGCGGGTGAAAGGGCTCTATCTGGCGCTGACCACGCTGGCGCTGCAGTTCGTCATGGACTGGGTGCTGTCGCATTCGCCCTGGCTGACGGGCGGCTCTCATGCCTCGCTGCAGGCTCCGACGCTGAAACTTCTGGGGCTTCCGGTTACCTCTGAGGCGGGGCGCTATTATGTGGCACTCGCCTGGTGCGTGCTGGTGACGGTTTTTCTGCTGAACCTGCGCCGCACCGGCCTTGGGCGCGCCCTGGTCGCGGTGCGTGAGAAGGATTACGCCGCTGCCATTCTGGGGGTCAACAGCTTCTGGTTTAAGATCGTGGCCTTTGCGACTTCGGCCTTTATCGCGGGGATTTCAGGCGCCGTTCTCGTGGTCACCTATTACTTCCTCGTCACGCCTGAGCAGTTCACCGTTGCCGTCTCGATTCAGCTTCTGGCCATGGTGATCGTGGGCGGACTTGCCAGCATCATCGGAACTTACCTTGGGGTCTTGCTGATCCTTCTGGCACCGGGGCTGATCAATATGCTCTTCGGCCAGATCACGGGCGTGCTTGGCATCCGGCTTGCACCGGAGACTTTTGCTCATATCCCTTCGGCAGTTTATGGCGCCCTGGTCATCGCCTTCCTGATTATTGAACCGCTTGGGCTTGGCCGGATCTGGCGCAATATCCGCGATTACCTGCTGGTCTGGCCCTTTGATCAGATCAAGAAATAGGAGGATGCCGTGGCACAAATGACCCCTCCGCTGCTGGCTTTGAACAGCGTTGAAGTGCTCTATGACCAGGTCATCCTGGCGATCCGGGGTATCTCGCTGGAGGTGCCGAAAGGCGGCATGGTTGCGCTTCTCGGCTCAAACGGGGCCGGGAAATCGACCACGCTGAAGGCGATCTCCGGACTGCTGAAGCCCGAACGGGGCAGGATCAGCCGAGGGTCGGTCAGCTTTGACGGCAAGGTGATCGGCGACAGCCCGCCCCAGGACCGCGTGGCAATGGGGATCTGCCATGTGATCGAAGGCCGGCGCGTCTTTGAGCATCTGACGCCGGACGAAAATCTTGAAGCTGCGGCCCCGATGTCGATGTCGGGTGCCGCCGTTCGGGCCGAAAAAGAGCGGATTTATGAGTATTTCCCCCGCCTTGCAGAGCGACGGAGGTCTGAATCGGGCTATCTCTCGGGGGGCGAGCAACAGATGCTGGCAATCGGTCGCGGACTGATGACACAGCCCCGGCTGCTGATGCTTGATGAGCCGAGCCTTGGCCTTGCCCCCTTTCTGGTCACCGAGATTTTCGGGATCATCCGCCGGATCAATGCCGAGCAGGGCCTGTCCGTTTTGCTGGTTGAGCAAAACGCCATCGCCGCACTCGATGTGGTCAGTCATGGCTATCTGATCGAGAACGGCCGCATCGTGATGCACGACAGCGCAGAGGCGATGAAGGCCAATTCGGACATCAAAGAATTCTATCTCGGTGGCGGGGAAGGCAAAAACTTTCACGACATCAAGCACTACAGGAGACGCAAGCGCTGGCTGTCCTGAAGGAGCAGGCATCCGGTTCAACATTAACGGGAGGAGACGGCAATGAACTTCGTCAGTCTGATGAAAGGCGCAGCCCTTGCGGCGGTGCTGGGAACCACGACCACCCTGGCCCCGATGCAGGCAGCAGCGCAGGAGACCTTCAAGGTCGGTGTCTGCTATGATCTGAGCAAAACCTATACCTTCATCTCACCTCAGGTGGTCCAGGCCGCTCAGGATCTGGCCGCCCTGATCAACCTTGACGGCGGCATCGGCGGCAAGCCGATTGAGGTGATCGTCCAGGACCATGGCAATGAACCTCAGCGCGGCATTGAATGTTATGAGCGGCTGCGCCGTGAGGGGGTTTTCGTCTTTGAGACGCTCTCCACCCCGGTCGCCATCGCGCTGATCCCGCGCGCCATGCGCGACGAGGTGGTGATGATGCAATCCCTCGTCGGGCGCGGGGATGCGATCGACGGCTCGGTTTTCAAGTGGATCTTCCCGGTCGGACCGACCTACTGGGGCCAGGCCGCGAATGATGTGGCTTTCATCAAAGAGCGCGAAGGCACGCTGGAAGGCAAAAAGATCGGCTTCATCTATCTGGATTATCCGTTCGGACAGGAGCCGCTGCGCATTCTCGAAACCCTCGCCGAGAAGGAGAAGTTTGAACTCAAGCTCTATCCGGTGCCGCTTCCGGGTAACGATCAGGCCGCACTTTGGACCCAGGTGCGTCGCGATAAGCCGGATTATATGATCAGCTGGATGTTTTCAAACGGTCACGTCGTGGCGTCGCGCGAGATGAAGCGCAACGGTTTCCCGATCAGCAAGTATATCTCGGTCAACTGGCTTAATGAGGTCGATCTCAAAAACATCGGCGCAGAGGAAGCCAAGGGCGTGCTGCGCGGCACGAACGTTGCGGGCAGCAAGGATCTGCCAATTATCAAAGATATCGTTACCCGCCTTTACGATCAGAACAAAGGGGCGGGGCCGCGAGAGACCATTGATGACGTTTACTATAATACCGGCCTTGCGATGTATTCCTCGATCTTCGAGGGGGCCCGGATCGCCCATGAAAAGCATGGCTGGCCGCTCGATGCTGCCAAGCTGCGTGAGGGTCTTGAGAACCTGAAGGATTTTGACGCCAACGGCCTCTTCGCGCCGGTGACGGTCACCGCAGAGGACCATGGCGGTGGCGGCAAGACCCGTGTCGAAATGTGGGACGGTTCCACCTGGGTGCCGCAAAACGACTGGACCGCTGCCTATCAGGATGTGATCTGGGATGTCGTGAAGCAGTATTCCTCGCAGTTCAAGCTGGACTGAGCGAGGGAGGTCACAGACCGCCGACCCTGCGAAGACCGTGCAAAGGGCTGCCAGCTGGCGGCCCTTTGTCGTTCTGTTGCCGCCACTCGTGCACTCTTTATCCTCCGAGCCGCCTGCCCGGCCAATGTCAGACGTGCAGGGTGGCTGGACGACGACTGCGCGCTGGCCGCGTCCGGTGGCCCGGCAATTTTGGGAAGCGGTCAACTCTCTGACGAATCTTGTTGGCCAGGCGCATGTGCATGACCGGTCTTTGACCATTTTCCATAGTGTCCGAAGCCTGCGAACTTCCGCTTGAAACACTGTGCGTGGCTGAGGCCGCGTAAGGTCCCTCAACCGACCCCAATGAGCCAACCGTGCAGGATATCCGCGATTTTGCGCTGAAGCGTGTGCGCGATACGAATGCTCAGTCTCAGGCGCTGGAGAATGACTGCAAACGCGGGGCGGAATACCTTGGAAGCAGCACGCCCAGGGCATTGGAATGCCTGATCACCCTGATCCCGATGGGGTCTGAACAAAAGCAAGGGTTTCGGGTCCGGTTAACCGCCATCGACAAGCTGCTTTGCCACAACCGGGAGGGCGCCTGGTGGTGCGAATTCAAACAGAGCATCGAGCTTCTGGGCAACAATGGCCAGGTTGTTGATCCCGCGCTGTTCGTCGGACAGCGGTTGGCGGGTCTGGCCGAAGCCTCCGTCGAGCGGGTGCGCTTTATTGGCGTTCCGGGGAATTGGACGGTCGTCTGGGGAGGCGATTAAACAGCCGGATGGACCGCTCATAATGGGGAGGCATCGGCTGCAGACGCAGCGGCGGGTCGTGCCCCGGGACATGGTGTAGGTTAGGCGATCATCAGCTTTGTCATTTGGTTCGGGTTGCTTACACCCCCAAGTTCATTTTTCATTAATGAGAATTGATGCAGCCAGTTTGAGTACAGCTACCTTTTCATCAGGTTCTTTTTCGGCTTGTCGAAGGTAGTTCTCTGCCATCATCCGCAGTGTCTCTCGGCAGAAGGCTACCCGTTTCGCCTCAGCGACAAGCGCCGCCGCAGCTGTGATCTGAATGTCAGTCAACCGTGCCGGGGTCTGGGACATGGTGTTGCTCTTCGTTTGCCGGGACCAGCATAGCATATTTACCAGTGATACGCCTCCCTGCTTCCCGTTTATGAGCGGACGCCTTCTGTCATACTGGCAGGTGGAAGGCGTGTCTCTTGAGGAGGATCAGAGCGGATGCGGGCTGCCGATGGTCGTAATGTTCACAACGCCCTCGGGACCCAACTGCATTGCGACGATATGCCATGTCACGCCATCGACCTGCATGTGAACCGGCCGGGAAGCGTAACAGATCGCGGCAGCTTGGCCTGCGACTGACGTGTGCATACTCCCTCGATATGCAGATCTGCCGTCGATGTCCGTTCGGAGCAAAAGATCTACTGTCGCTTCAAAGCAACTCGTGTCGGTTTGCACTCGTGCCGGGCCTCTAATCCTCATCGCCGGATCCTTTGCTGACCAGCACAGCGTAGTCGCTCTGTGATTTCATTCAAATAAAATCACAGGCGGAGATTGACCGATGGCATATGCTCCCGGCCGCCACCGCCTCCTGAGATGGGGCACAACGACGCCGTGGGAGGGCGGTTACATAATCAAGCTGGCTGGAGGCAGTTTGGCGCGAAGAGTTCTTAGACCCGATGATCGCTGTGTGAACTGACTGGGTCGGCGGCCTCTCCCACTGCATTCTGCATTCGAGGGTTGCTCCAGTCTTGCTGGTGCCGAGCCTCAAGAATGGGGGAGAGACCAAATGCAGCGTAGCATATTTATCGGGCTGGATGTCCATAAGGCAACGATCTCGGTTGGGGTCGCAGTCGGGGAAAGAGGCGGAGAAGTCCGCAGCTTCGGAACTGTGCCCAACCGCCCTGACCACGTGCGCAAGCTGGTCGAGAAGCTGGCTTCAAATGGCGCGCAGCTTCATTTCTGCTATGAGGCTGGCCCATGCGGACATGGTCTTCACCGACAACTGGTCGAGTTGGGGCATGAGTGCATTGAGGTTGCACCGTCCCTGATCCCGGTGAAGGCCGGTGACCGGGTGAAGACAGACCGGCGCGATGCGCTGATGCTGGCGAAATTGCATAGAGCTGGGGAATTGACTGCCGTCTGGGTCCCTGATGCTGCTCATGAAGCGATGCGCGATCTTGTTCGGGCACGAGCCACGGCCATACGGGTTGCAGGCAAGGCGCGGCAGCATATGCAGGGCTTTCTGCTGCGCCATGGGCGGAACTATCCGGGCAAGAGAGCCGAGATCGACGAAATCTGCTGCCGTTACGACAGCACTGCCTGCGATGCGGCTCATAATCTGCTTCGGGATCGACATCGAAAAGTCCGTTATCGTAAGGTGGTCCGAAATATGTGCCAAATTTCAGACATCAGCAAACGATGACGCCTCGCGCAGTCTTTTATCGGGGTGACAGTCGGGGACTTCGGTCGGCAAGGTTACTTGATCTGGGCCGTCGAGCTTGGAAGAACTGTCGTTCTTCATCAATTCCACCCAGCGAGATGGAACCGATATGCGCGAAGCACCGACAGATTATGTCAGCATTGCCTGGACACGGCCCGTTAACTGGCTCAGGTTCACGGATCTGCCGCGAGACATCGATGCGGCGGCAGCGAAGAGCCGTACCATCCGCTATCAACGTGACCTGATCCGGAGATGGGTTCAGGAGACCCAGGGCAGGCTCGTCCACGAAGAAGCAGTAATGGAACTTTCACCTGACCGGGCAACGCCGCAGGCCGTCTCAGTCATAGAAGCTCTGCGCAGACAACATCCCTCTGCGACATTCCTTGCTGTGGCTTTCCCCCGCGCGAACGGCTGGCGGCCCCATGTTCATCTTGAGGCCTTGTTACTCAAGGGCCGCTACCACCTGCTGGATCCTGATTCCTATATCTCGGCCGCGTTCAGCTTCGATCCGTCAACGCATTTCTCAGACTGGGAGACGCAGAATGCCTCTCATCGGGGGCAAAAAGCTTGCCATCGCGCGGAAATTCTCGCTGCGATCGCTGCCCTTGATCCCATGTCGCTTACCCGGAAAGCAGAGGCCCTGAACGAACGCGGGTTCACAACTCATACGGGAAAGGCTTGGACTAAGGACAATCTCGCAAAATTCCTCAGCTCACCGGCTCCAATGCGGGCAGATCCAGCAGGATAAGATTTTCAGGCATCAGATCCTGCTCTCCTCTCCACCGGTAGACGCAGGGCGCAAAGGGATAGTCGAGACAGAGGGCACGCGGGTGCTGCAGGGCCGGTGCGCCTTCCATTTTGTAATGGCCTGCAAAGACGCGAGGCGCAGCATGTGGATAGACTGCCGCGCGCCATTCTGGCGGCAGGTCGCCTTCCGGCAGTTCATTCACATCCGGCACGGACAAGGCAGCGCTGCGCCAGGTCTGATCATCACGCCACCATGCAAGCCGGACTTCATGGCGGGCCTCACCCTTGAAATCGTGAAACGTATAGGGGGCCGGGAGGCTGGCTTCACGTCCTGAGGTAATCTGTTTGACCGCACGGCCGAACTCGCTGTTTTCGCGGCCAATTTCCGGCAGATCCTCCTCCCGGAGATACCCGTCAGGGCGTCGCTCTTTGATAATAGTGATGAGCGCCTCGTCCCAGAATGCGTGCACCACGCGCAGATCCGGGCGATCGATGAACAAGGGCAGGTGGGTGAGAAACCATGCGCCTTCGGTGAGGGCTTCGTGGGTCTCAAGGCCATAAGCGTCAAGGAAACTGTCATGCTGTTTGCGGTTCTTTTCGGAATGCGCCCGCAAAGGGACGCCGGCCACATCTCTGCGATGATAAAGAATAGCATTCAGCTCATGATTGCCCATCACCGCCAGCGCCTCGC
>NZ_SBLC01000005.1 GCF_004054105.1 Falsigemmobacter intermedius | reverse complement strand
CACAAAAATACCGGTGCAACGCGCACCAGAAATGCGAAAGGGTCCCTCCTCCTCCCTGGACCCTGAGCTTCGGCAGCGGCCCTCTCCTCCTCCCTGGGGTTGCTGCCACCGCGAAAGGCCCCTCCTCCTCCCGGGCCGATCGTCAACGGCGGCAGTCCCCTCCTCCTCCCTGGGACTGCCGCCTTTTCCTTTTTCGAAAGCCGAAAACGAAGAAAGCGCCCGAGGGCGCTTTATGTCGTTGGCTTCAATGCCGGATATCAGCCCGGAAGAACCCGGCCGCGACGGTCATGCCGCAGCAGCGAATAAAGCACGTGATTGCGCCAGCGCCCGGCGATCTGCAGATAGGCCTGGGCCACGCCTTCATATTTGAAGCCGCATTTCTCCAGCAAAGCCCGCGACGGGGTGTTTTCCGGCAGGCAGGCCGCCTCAATCCGGCTGAGATCAAGCCGCGTGAAGGCATGATGCGACAGCGCCTCAATCGCCTCGCGCATATAGCCGTGGCGGGTGAAGGGCTCGCCCATCCAATAGCCGATGGTGCCCGACTGCGCCGGACCACGGCGGATGTAATCAAGGGTGATCCCGCCCATCAGCATCTGATCTTCGCGCCGGATCACAAAGAGCGGCAGCCCCGAGCCTTCGGCATCTGAGCGCAATGCCCAGGAGACCCGGTTGGAAAAGGACCGCCGGCTGAGGTGATCCTCAGCCCAGACCGGTTCCCAGGGCGTCAGAAAAGCTTTTGAGGCCTGGCGCAAAGCGCTCCAGGCCATATGGTCAGCCTGCTGCGGCAGGCGCAGCGTCAGACGCGGGGTCTCAATGACGGTGCGTCTGCGCAGCTTCAGCATCAGTGAGCAAGCCTTTCACGCAGCTCTTCCACCGAGGGCGTGGCCTCCGCCTGACCATAGACCGCCATGGCCATCTTCCCGCCCATGGCGAGATTACCGGCGTAGGTTTTCACGCGGTCCAGCGTTACGGCGTCGATCTCGGCCACCATTTCCCCCATCTGCGGCACTTTGCCATAAAGTGCGAGCATCCGGGCCATATGTTGCGTGCGCGCCCAGGGACCTTCAAGCCCCATCAGCAGACCTGCGCGGCGCTGCGCGCGGATCCGCGCGACTTCTGCTTCGGTCAGATCCTCAGCCGAACGCTTCAGCTCGTCCATGGTATAGCGCGCCAGATCCCCCACCTGCTCGGCACTGGTGCCCGCATAAACGGTGATCAGCCCGGTGTCCTCATGGGCTCCGGCCTGGGCATCGACCGTATAGCACATGCCATGCTCTTCGCGCAACTTCTGGAAGAGGCGTGAGGACATGCCGCCCCCCATCGCCCCGGCCCAGGTCTGGGCAACATGCAGGTCTTTTGAGTGCCAGCTCTCCGCCTCAAAGGCGAAAGCCAGATGCACCTGCTCCAGATCTTCGATCTCACGGCGCTCACCGCCTGAGAATTTCGCAGGCTCAAAGGGGCTGACCGGGCGCGCCTCAAGGTGACCGAAGAGCGCCTTCGCCTGGGCGACGATGGCGTCGTGGTCCACCGCACCCGCGGCCGAAAGAATCATCTGCCCGGGGTGGTAATGCGCACCGACAAAGCGCTTGAGATCATTGGCATCGAAGGCGCCCACGCGCTCGGATGTTCCAAGGATCGAACGGCCCAGCGGTTGCGACGGGAAAGCCGTCTCCTGCAGCCACTCAAAGACCACATCATCGGGCGTGTCGAGCATCTGCCCGATTTCCTGCAGGATCACGCCGCGCTCAATCTCAATCTCGCGCGTCTCAAAAGCGGGGTTGAGGGTGATATCAGCGATCACATCCAAAGCCAGCGGCACATCGGCCTTCAGCACACGGGCATAGTAGGCCGTGCTTTCGTTTGAGGTATAGGCATTGAGATAGCCGCCCACATCCTCAATCTCTGAGGCAATCTGCAGCGCAGAACGGCGGGCCGTGCCTTTGAAGGCCATATGCTCAAGGAAGTGAGCAATGCCGTTCTGGTCCTGCGTCTCGTGACGCGCACCCACGTTCACCCAAAGACCAATCGCCGCTGTTTCCAGCGACGACATGGCGTCCGTTGCAATGCGCAGCCCGTTGGGCAGCGTCTCAATGCGGATCATACGTTATGTCCAGTCGTTTCAAGGACCAGCGCCTCAAGCGCGGCAAGATCATTCGGCACCCGCGTCACACGCTCGGGCCGCTCAAACAGGTCGGCCATGCGCGGAGGCAGAGCCGGGCGGATGCCCGAGGCCTTTTCCACCGCATCGGGGAATTTCGCCGGATGCGCGGTGGCAAGGGTCACCATCGGGTTTTCCCCAAGATGGGCTTCCGCCACCCTCACTGCAACCGCCCCATGCGGGCAAATCAGCTCTGCTGAGGCTTTCAGCGTGGCGCCGATTGTCGCAAGGGTTTCCTCTTCCGAAGCGCGGCCTGAGGCGAAACCTGCACGAAGTGCCTCAAGCGCGCCCTGGGGCACGGTGAATTTGCCGGTGGTTTTCAGATCATTCATCAGATCGGCTACGGCCGCCCCTTCACGGTCCAGCACGTCAAAGAGCAACCGCTCAAAGTTCGAGGAGACCTGAATGTCCATCGAGGGGCTCATCGAAGGCGCCACACCGCGGGTTTCATAAACGCCGGTTTCCAGCGTGCGGTGCAGAATGTCGTTCTGATTGGTGGCAATCACCAGTTTGCCGATGGTCAGGCCCATGGAGCGGGCGATATGGCCGGCATAGATATCCCCGAAGTTGCCGGTCGGCACGGTGAAATCGATGGTGCGATGCGGCGCGCCCAGCGACACAGCCGAGGAGAAGTAGTAGACCACCTGGGCCAGAACCCGCGCCCAGTTGATTGAGTTCACCCCTGCAAGGCCCACAGCATCGCGGAACTCAAAGTGATTAAACATGTCTTTCAGGCGGGCCTGACAATCGTCAAAATCCCCGTCCAGCGCCAGGGCGTGGACGTTAGATTCCGAGGGCGTCGTCATCTGGCGGCGCTGCACTTCCGACACGCGGCCATGCGGGAAGAGGATGAAAACATCGACGTTCGAGAGGCCGCGGAACGCCTCAATCGCCGCCGAGCCGGTGTCGCCGGAGGTCGCCCCCACGATGGTGATGCGCTTGCCCGATTTTGCCAGCGCCGCCTGCATCATCTGACCGATGAGCTGCATGGCGAAATCTTTGAAGGCCAGCGTCGGCCCGTGGAAGAGCTCCAGCAGGAAATGGTTCGGTGCCAGCTGCTTCAGGGGCGCGCGGGCGGCGTGTTCAAACCCCTGATAGGCGGCGGCGATCAGGCCTTTGAATTCGTCGTCGCTGAAGGTTTCACCGATGAAAGGGCGCATGACGCGGAAGGCGATTTCTTCGTAAGAGAGACCTGCCATCGCGGCGATCTCATCTTTCGAGAAGCTCGGCAGATGCTCGGGCACATAAAGCCCGCCATCCCGCGCAAGGCCGGTCATCATCGCCCCGCCAAAGTCCAGAACCGGTGCGCTGCCGCGGGTTGAGATATACTGCATGGCCTTCTCCTCAGCTTCTGCGTTGCGAAATACGCCAGATCAGAAGCCCTGTCATCCCTGCCCAGACAGTCGCAAGCAGGAACCAGGTGATGGCATATTGCAGATGGTCGTTCGGGATGCCGGAGGTATCAAGCGGCATCGCCTCAATCCCCGGCACAACGGTTTCGCGGGCAACCACAAAGGTCGCTTCTGTGTTCAGCGCCTGCGCCATGGCCTCAACATCGCGGGCAAACCAGAGGTTCGCGGCGCTGTCGGGCGCGGGGGTATAGGCATCGACTTCCTGCGGGCGGTGCAGGTTGGCCGCGAAGCTGTGATCGCCGGCAATCTCAGGCAGCGCCGCGCCGTCGCGGATAAAGCCCAGATCAGCCAGCACGCGGCGCTCGCCCGTGTCCAGCACGGCGATGATGCGGTGGCCGGGACCGATCTGTTTGCGGCTGACCAGCACCCGCAGATACTCCCCCGTAAGCCGCCCCGAGACCGCAACAGGCAGATAAACTTCCCCCTGCCCTTCGGGGGGCAGCGCGACGGGATCGGCGGCAATCCCCGCCTCAATCCCCGCCAGCACGCCGTTCTTCCAGATCTGCCGCTGCACCTGCCAGGTGCCAAGCGAAATCAGGATCGCACAGCCCGCAAGCCCGAGCAGGACGGGAAAGATCAGACGGCGCAGCATGAGGGCATCCCGAAAAGTCAAACGCGGACCCGAAAGGGTCCGCGCACTATTGCCTTGGGCAGAAGGCAGGGGCAAGCCCTGCCTCAGCAGATCAGCGGCCCCAGACGTAGATCACGGCGAAGAGGAACAGCCAGACCACATCCACGAAGTGCCAGTACCAGGCAGCGGCCTCAAAACCAACGTGCTGCTGCGGCGTGAAATGGCCCTTCATCGCACGCACCATGCAGACGAAGAGGAAGATGGTGCCGACGATGACGTGGAAGCCGTGGAAGCCGGTCGCCATGAAGAAGTTGGCGCCATAGATATTGCCCGAGAAGCCGAAGGCCGCGTGGGTATATTCATAGGCCTGGAAGAAGGTGAAGAACACGGCCAGAACAATCGCCAGCGCCAGGCCGTTGATCATGTCTTTGCGGTTGTTCTCATGGGCGATGGCATGGTGCGCCCAGGTGCAGGCTGCGCCCGAGCAGAGCAGGATCAGCGTGTTGATCAGCGGCAGGTGCCAGGGATCGAACACTTCAATGCCAGCCGGCGGCCAGACGCCGTCACGGATCGGGCTGTCCGGCCCCATCGGGTAAAGCGCATGCTTAAAGAAGCTCCAGAACCATGCGACGAAGAACATGAGTTCCGAGATGATGAACAGCAGCACGCCATAGCGCAGGCCGATCTGCACCACCGGAGTGTGGTCGCCGGTCTGGCCTTCATGAACCACATTGGCCCACCAGGCGTAGAAGACGTAAAGCACGCCGACGAAACCGATGGCGAACATCCAGGGAGTCATCCCCTTCATCCACAGCACGGCGCCAAAGAGCATAATGAAGGTTGCCACGGCTGCGATAAACGGCAGGCTCGATGGCGGCAGAATATGGTAGTCGTGGTTCTTTGCGTGAGCCATTACGCTTGTCCCTCGTTTGCGTCAGTTGGCCACCGTTCCGGTACCAGACGGCTGAAGGGCCGCCTGCTCCGCGGGCAGGTCTGTCGTGTGAAATGTGTAGGAAAGAGTGAGCTCGCGCACGAATTTGGCTTCGCGGTCGTTCACCAGTTCCGGGTCGATAAAGAAGGTCACCGGCATCTGCACGGTTTCACCGGGCTGCAGAATCTGCTGAGTAAAGCAGAAGCAGTCGATTTTGGTAAAGAAGCTGCCCGCCGAGAAGGGGGCGACATTGAAACTTGCGGTGCCCGCAACGGGGCGGTCGGTGGGGTTATGTGCCTCATAAAAGGCCAGACCCGTCTCACCGATGCGGATCTCCATCTCCCGCTGAAGCGGACGGAAGGTCCAGGGCATGCCCGAAGCAACACCGGCGTCAAACCGCACCTTCATGACCCTGTCGAGCACCTGATCCGGCGCTGCGGCGGCCTGGTTCGTGGTGCCGCCAAAACCGGTCACCCGGCAGAACCAGTCGTAAAACGGCACGGCTGCGAAAGACAGCGATGCCATCAGCACCACCACACCGCCCAGCTGGAGTGCCGTTTTGCTGCTCTGGTTCATGGCTGCGCACCGCTGTGGTTTTGCTGCGAATAGGTTTCCTGCAGCTCCCCGCGGGTCACCTTAACAACGGTCAGGCCAAAGACCAGCGCCACAAAACCCACCAGCACAAGGCCAAGGCCCATATTGCGGCTGAAGCGGCGCTTATGCAGCTCATGCTCAGGGGTGAAAAAGGTTTTACCGCTCATGATTACCATCCGCCGTATCCGGCAGCCTTCAGGGCTGCCTCGGCCATAAAGGCCGTAAAGTGCAGGAAAAGATAGGCCAGCGAGAAGCGGAAGAATTTCCGCTCAGCCGCATAGTTGTCAGCCTTTGCCACCGCCTCTTCGCGTTTCCGGATGCGGAAGGCACCGATCAGGAACCAGGCGTTCAGCACCAGCGCCACCGCCAGGGTCAGCGGCCCGCCGATGGAGGTGAAGGCCGCGCCGATCGCGATCGGGGCCAGCACCACGGTATAGCCAAGGATATGATTGCGGGTCACTTTGCGGCCGTGAGTCACGGTCAGCATCGGCACGCCGGCTTTTTCGTAATCCGCGTTCATGAACAGCGCCAGGGCCCAGAAGTGCGGCGGCGTCCAGAAGAAGATGAGCATGAACATCATCACGCTCTCAATCGAGATGCCGCCCGTGGCGCAGGCCCAGCCGATCATCGGAGGGAAGGCCCCCGAGGCGCCGCCGATGACGATATTCTGCGGCGTCGAGCGTTTCAGCCAGATCGTGTAGATCACGGCATAGAAGAAAATGGTGAAGGCGAGGAAGGTGGCGGCAAACCAGTTGGCCGCAAGTCCCAGCATCAGAACCGAAATCCCCGAGAGCGCAAGGCCCAGACCAAGCGCCTCCCCCGGCTGCACCCGGCCCGAGGGCACAGGACGCGAGGAAGTGCGCTTCATCACCCGGTCGATATCGGCGTCATACCACATGTTCAGCGAGCCCGACGCGCCGCCGCCCAATGCGATGAAAAGGATCGAGGTGGCCGCCACAAAGGGATGCACCGAAACCGGCGCCACCAGAAGGCCCACCATGGCGGTGAAAACCACCAAAGACATGACGCGCGGCTTCAGCAAAGCGACGTAGTCACCGAAACCCGCCTCATTGGGGGCGGTATGAGTCATTTCGCTGGCGCGCAGATCAGTCATTCTTCCGTCTCCCGTCACGGGCCGCAGGAAGTGCGGCCCGGACCTCCGTCAGTCAGTTTGGCTCAGTTCGCCGAAGCGAGGGTCTGGGCTTTGGGCAGATAGGCGTATTCACCGGCTTTCGCGCGCTCAACCCAGGCGGCGTATTCCGCTTCCGAGACGACTTTCACCGTGATGGGCATGTAAGCATGGGCGATGCCGCAGAGTTCCGAGCACTGACCGAAATAGATGCCCTCTTTCTCGGCATTGAACCACAGCTGTGCGAGGCGACCCGGAACACCGTCCTGTTTCACGCCGAAGGCCGGGATGGTCCAGGAGTGGATCACGTCTGCCGCCGTCACCTGAACGAGGATGGTTTTGCCGACCGGAACGACCATTGCGGTATCGGTGGCCAGCAGGAAGTCCTCTTTGGTGTAACCGGCATCGATCAGCTGCTGCTCAACTTCAGCGGTCAGACGGTTGTCGCCGCCGGTCGCCGGAGCGCCGATCATATAGCTGTCGAATTCAACTTCATGCTCGGGGTACTCATAGGTCCAGTACCACTGCTTGCCGGTCACCTTCACGGTGATATCGGCCGCCGGCATTTCCTGCTGCTTGAACAGAACCGGCAGCGAGAAGGCACCGATGACGATCAGAATGATGATCGGCAGAACCGTCCATGCGACTTCGATGGGCGAGTTATGAGTGAAGGTTGCGGGCTTCGGGTTCGCACGGCGGTTGTAGCGCACGATGCTCCAGATCAGCAGGCCGGTCACGAAAATGGTGATCGCGGTGATGATGTAGAGAATGAAGCCGTCCAGCCATTGCAGTTCGCGGGCCAGTTCGGTTGAAGCCGGCTGAAAACCAATGGCCTTATCAACCGGACGACCGACCACCGGCAGGCTGTCCTGAGCCGATGCAGCTTGTGCGGCGAGCACGGCCGCCACTGCGGTCAGGCTGGCCGGAAGAGTGGTTGCAAAACGCATGTTAAAATCCCGTACGTCCCGTCGTGGTGCGGCGAAATCTGCCGCTTAGCGCAGACCCTCCCCTGTAAAAGGCAGAATCCCGTTGTTCCTGTCCAGGGGAGAAACCATATTGTCGCACCCGGGACAAGCGAAACCATCGTTGACAGTGGCAAAGCTTGCTCTCAGTCAGGACATGTGCAGACCAGCAGAAAGGTATCCCGATGGCTGAGGATCGCTTCCGTCCCTTTGAGACCCGCCTCGACGAGGCCGAGGCACTCGCCGTTCTCAGGGAGGCCCTGTCGGGGGCCGATGATGGCGAGATTTTCCTTGAACGCAAGCGTTCTGAGGCCCTGGTGCTCGACGACGGGCGCATCCGTCAGGCGAGTTATGACGCCTCAGAAGGCTTCGGTCTTCGGGCCGTACGCGGTGAGGTGGCGGGCTATGCCCATGCGACTGAGATCTCAATTTCCGCCCTTCGGCGCGCGGCTGAAACCGCACGACTCGCCGTCGGAGAAGGCGGCGGCACCCTTGCCGACGCCCCCGCCGGGACCAATCGTCGCCTTTACACCGATGAAAATCCCCTTTCGGGCTCGGAGTTTGCGATTCGCGTCGAGACCCTCCGCGAGATCGACAGCTTCGCGCGTGAGCTTGACGCCCGTGTCGTTCAGGTGACAGCTTCCATGGCCGCCTCACTGCAGGAGATTGAGATCCTGCGCCCCGAGGGGCTGCGCATCGGTGACATCCGCCCCATGGCGCGGCTGAACATCTCGGTCATCCTTGAGGAGAACGGCCGCCGTGAGACCGGCTCTTCGGGGGGCGGCGGGCGGATCACGCTTGACGGTCTGATGCAGCGTGAGCACTGGCAGGGTGTTGTGCGCGAAGCGATCCGCATTGCGGGCGTGAACCTGGGCGCCGTGGCCGCTCCGGCGGGGCAGTTCGATGTCATGGTCGGCCCCGGCTGGCCGGGTGTGCTGCTGCATGAGGCGGTGGGCCATGGCCTTGAGGGCGATTTCAACCGCAAGGGCGTCTCGGCCTTCTCGGGCCGCATCGGCGAACAGGTGGCCGCCCGCGGCGTCACCGTCGTCGATGACGGCACCATCGCGGACCGCCGTGGCTCGGTCACCATCGACGATGAGGGCACGCCCTCTGCGCGCAACGTGCTGATCGAGGACGGCATTCTGGTCGGCTACATGCAGGACCGCCAGAATGCGCGGCTGATGGGCGTGGCCCCGACCGGCAATGGCCGGCGCGAGGGCTATGCCCATATCCCGATGCCCCGCATGACCAATACCTTCATGATCGACGGGAAAGATGATCCCAAAGCCATGCTGGCCGATCTGAAAGACGGCATCTACGCCGTCGGCTTTGGCGGCGGGCAGGTGGATATCACCAACGGCAAATTCGTCTTCAACTGCACCGAGGCCTACCGCGTGCGCAACGGCGTGGTCGGCGAGGCGCTGAAAGGGGCCACGCTGATCGGCGACGGTCCGACCGCCATGGGGCTGATCCGCGGGATCGGCAATGATTTCGCGCTGGATCCCGGTGTGGGCAACTGCGGCAAAGCCGGTCAGTGGGTGCCCGTGGGCGTTGGCCAGCCCTCTCTGCTGCTGGGCGGGCTGACCGTCGGCGGCTCTGCAGCCTGAGCGCGAAGAAAAACACGCATAGCGCGAAAATAATCGGTTTGCCCCCGGAAAATTTACCGGGGGTTAACCAATCAGGGGCAATCTGGCTGTGCGGATGAGGCGAGGTTGCGATGGAAAAGCGTTTGTTATCTTCCACCACACCCTTCACCCCACCCACCGCGGAAGACGACAGATTGTCGTGGCTCCGCCTCATTCGCTCCCCCAGGGTTGGTCCGGTGACCTTTCACCGGCTGCTCGCGGAACATGGCTCTGCCGCTGCCGCCCTTGAGGCATTGCCCGCCATTGCTGCGGCGGCGGGCACCGCTGATTATACCCCCTGCCCCGTCAGAAGTGCTGAAGACGAACTTCGCCGGGGCGCCCGCGCCGGGCTGCGCCTGCTGCGCCATGGCGAGGCGGATTATCCCGCCGCGCTCAGCACGCTCAGCGATGCGCCCCCGGTGCTGTGGATTGCGGGCAGTCTTCTGCCGCTGCGCGCCCCCGCGCTGGCCATAGTGGGCGCGCGCAATGCCTCCAGCGCGGGGCTGCGGCTTGCGAAGGAACTGGCTTCTGAACTGGCCAATGCGGGGTTTATCATCTGCTCAGGTCTGGCGCGCGGGATTGACCGCGCAGCACATGAAGGGGCCGGGCCAAGCCGCACCATCGCCGTTCTGGCAGGCGGTGCCGACTGCCCCTGGCCGGAAGAGAACCTCGATATTGCGCGGCTGATCGCCCGCCACGGCACCCTGCTGAGTGAACAGCCGCCAGGGATGAAGCCCATGACCCGCCATTTCCCGCTGCGCAACCGGCTGATCTCAGGCCTCAGCCGTGCGGTCATCATCACCGAGGCCGCACAACGCTCTGGCAGTCTGATCACCGCGCGCAATGCGCTTGATCAGGGCAGAGAGGTGCTGGTGGTCCCGGGCCATCCGCTCGATCCGCGCGCCGAGGGCTGCAATATGCTGCTGCGCGACGGTGCCACCCTGATCCGCCATGCCGGTGATGTGATGGAGGTGACGGGCCGCCCGCCGCCCCGCAACCCGCTGCCGCAAAGCGCGCCCCCCCGCCCCCTCGGCCAGGGCGCAGCGATCGCCCGCGCCATGGCGGCTGCGGCAAAGCGCAGCCCCGGCCCCACGCTGCGCGAGCGCATTCTGACGCTGCTGTCCCCTGCTCCGGTCGCGGAGGATCAGCTGCTGCGCCAGCTTGGCATCCCCCCCGCTGAGCTGGCGCCCGCTCTTTTGCATCTGGAACTTGAAAATGCCGTCGAGCGGCGGCCTGGCGGCCTGTTGTGCAGCCCCGGCACACGCCAGGGGTGAGGATCAGCCTTCCTTGACAAACCCGCCCGGCAACCCCCATGTTGCTCCGCTGCCGCTGTCCTGGTGGCGCCAAGGAAGGACCCCATGCCAGTCGTCGTCGTCGAGTCGCCCGCTAAAGCCAAGACTATCAACAAATATCTTGGCCCCGGCTATACCGTTCTGGCGTCTTATGGCCATGTTCGCGACCTTCCCCCCAAGGATGGCTCGGTTCTGCCTGACGACGATTTTTCGATGAAATGGGAAGTCGCGGCCGACAGCAAAAAGCATATCAAAGCGATTG
This sequence comes from Falsigemmobacter intermedius, assembly GCF_004054105.1. GTDB lineage: Bacteria > Pseudomonadota > Alphaproteobacteria > Rhodobacterales > Rhodobacteraceae > Wagnerdoeblera > Wagnerdoeblera intermedia. The sequence continues at coordinate 177,972 of NZ_SBLC01000005.1, read as the reverse complement.
CCGATGCGCTGAAGACCGATGACGAACTGATCCTCGCAACCGACCCTGACCGCGAGGGGGAGGCGATTTCCTGGCACCTGCAGGAGGCGCTCGCCTCCTCGATCAAGAAGGGCAAGAAGGTCAGCCGCGTGGCGTTCAACGCCATCACCAAACCCGCGATCCTGGCCGCGATGGAAAAGCCCCGCGATGTCGACACCGCGCTGGTTGAGGCCTATCTGGCCCGCCGGGCGCTGGACTATCTGGTGGGCTTTAACCTCTCGCCGGTTCTGTGGCGCAAGCTGCCGGGCGCGCGCTCGGCAGGCCGGGTGCAATCGGTCGTTCTGCGCCTTGTCGTTGAGCGCGAGATGGAGATTGAGGCCTTTAACCCGCGCGAATACTGGTCGGTGACCGCCACTCTGCTGACCCCGCGCGGCCAGCAGATTGAGGCGCGCCTGACCGTTCTCGGCGGCAAAAAGCTCGATAAATTCGATCTGGCTACGGTGGCGGCGGCGGAGCTGGCCGTCTCGGCCATCGACAAGCGCGACTTCAGCGTGAAATCGGTGGAAGCGAAGCCCGCGACCCGCAACCCCTTCCCGCCCTTCATGACCTCGACCCTGCAGCAGGAAGCCAGCCGCAAATTCGGCATGGGCTCGAAAGCCACCATGGCGGCCGCGCAGCGTCTCTATGAGGCGGGCCACATCACCTATATGCGGACCGACGGCATCGATATGGCGCCTGAAGCCATCACCGCAGCCCGTGCGGCGATCAAAGACATCTACGGCGCGAATTACGTCCCCGACAGCCCGCGCATCTATAAAAACAAGGCAAAGAACGCCCAGGAGGCACATGAATGTATCCGCCCGACGGTGCTTTCGGCCACGCCTGAGCAGCTGAAAATCACCGACTCTGATCAGCGCCGCCTTTATGATCTGATCTGGAAGCGCACCATCGCTTCGCAGATGGCCTCAGCCCGGCTTGAGCGGACCACAGTGGATTTCGCCAGCGCGGATGCCCAGGTGGAACTGCGCGCCACCGGTCAGGTGGTGCAGTTTGACGGCTTCCTGCGCGTCTATGACGAAGGCCGCGACGATGACGACGGCGAGGACAGCGCCCGACTGCCCCAGGTGATGCAGGGCGAGCCGGTCACCCGTGCCAAAGACGCGCGCCGCCCGGACTATGTGAAGGGCGCCGAATTCGGCACGCCGCCGGACCGCGCGACCAATATGGTTCTGGGCCAGGACGGCGCTTCGCTGGCGCTGCAACACCACACCCAGCCGCCGCCGCGCTATACCGAAGCCACGCTCATCAAGCGGATGGAAGAACTCGGCATCGGGCGGCCTTCGACCTATACCTCGATCGTCACCACGATTCAGGACCGCGAATATGTCACCAAGGACAAGAATCGCCTGATCCCTTCGGATAAGGGGCGGCTCGTCACGGCTTTCCTGACGAATTTCTTCCGCCGCTACGTCGAATATGACTTCACCGCGGATCTCGAGGCGGAACTGGATGACGTCTCGGCGGGGGATCGGGCCTGGAAAGACGTTCTGGCGCGATTCTGGCGTGATTTCTCGGCCTCAATCGGTGAGACCTCGGATCTGCGGATCAGTGAAGTCCTCGACAAGCTTGATGATTTTCTCGCACCCCACCTCTATCCGCTGCGGGCCGATGGCTCAGATCCGCGCAGTTGCCCGACCTGTGGCTCAGGCCGCCTGCATCTGAAAACCGCGCGTTCGGGCGGGGCGTTCATCGGCTGCGGCAATTACCCTGAGTGCCGCTACACCCGCCCGATCTCGGTCTCGGCGGATGATCCGGCGGCGGCGCTGGACGGTAAGGTGCTGGGCACCGATGACTTCGGCGTTGAGGTCACGTTGCGCACCGGCCGCTTTGGCCCCTATGTGCAGAAGGGGGAGGCCACGGCCGATGTGCCCAAACCCCCGCGCGCCAGCCTGCCGAAGGGCTGGGCCGCGGATCAACTGACCTATGAGCGGGCGCTAGAACTGCTGTCGCTGCCGCGCCAGATTGGTCCGCACCCCGAAGATGGTGAGATGATCGAAGCCGCACTTGGCCGCTTCGGGCCCTATGTAAAGCACGGGAAAGTCTACGCAAATCTTGCTGACGCCGAAGAGGTCTTCACCATCGGCATGAACCGTGCCGTCGAAGTTCTGGCGCAGAAAGCGGCCCGCGGGGCTGCCCGTGGCGCGGCCGCCGAGCCGCTGCGCTCGCTGGGCGAGCATCCGGATGGCGGCGAAATGCAGGTCATGCCGGGCCGCTATGGGCCCTATATCAAATGGGGCAAAGTGAACGCCACGCTGCCCAAAGAGACCACTCCGGAAGAGATCACGGCCGAACAGGCGATTGAGCTGGTCAACGCCAAAGCCGTGAAAAAGCCCGCGCGGAAGACGGCTGCGAAGCCGAAGGCTGAGACAGCGAAGAAACCGGCTGCGAAAAAGGCCCCGGCGAAAAAGGCCGCAGCCGCCAAACCTGCCGCGAAAAAGAAGGCCGCGCCGAAGAAGGCCGCGGCGGATGATGCGCTGACCGAGTGATTGCCGCAGCGCGGCGATTGACAGGTTACCAAGGGCGGGCCACAAATTCTCAGGGAAGCTTGGGAGGCCCGTCCGAATGAATAAAACCTACCCTTCCGCAGCAGCGGCGCTGGACGGCGTGCTGTTTGACGGAATGACGATTGCCGCCGGTGGCTTTGGCCTTTGCGGTATTCCGGAACTGCTGATCGCGGCGATCCGCGAGAGCGGCGTGAAAAATCTCACCATTGCCTCCAATAACGCGGGCACCGATGGCTTCGGCCTTGGCCAGCTTCTGGAAAGCCGCCAGGTGAAAAAGATGATCGCCTCTTATGTGGGCGAGAATGCGGAATTCATGCGTCAGTATCTCTCGGGCGAGCTGGAACTGGAGTTTAACCCCCAGGGCACGCTGGCTGAGCGTATGCGCGCAGGCGGCGCGGGCATCCCCGGTTTCTACACCGCGACCGGCGTCGGCACCGTGATTGCCGAGGGGAAAGAGCACAAAGACTTCGACGGCCGTACCTATATCCTTGAGCGCGGCATGGTGACAGACCTCTCGATCGTGAAGGCCTGGAAGGCCGATACTTCGGGCAATCTGGTGTTTCGCAAGACGGCGCGGAACTTCAACGCCCCGGCTGCGACCTGCGGGAAGATCTGCATCGCCGAAGTCGAAGAGATCGTGCCGATGGGCAGCATCGATCCCGACCACATCCATGTGCCGGGCATCTATGTGCATCGCCTGATTACGGGTCAGCACGAAAAACGCATTGAGCAGCGGACTGTCCGCAAGCGGGAGGTCGCATAATGCCCTGGGATCGCAATCAAATGGCGGCCCGCGCCGCGCAGGAACTGCAGGACGGCTGGTATGTGAACCTCGGGATCGGCATTCCGACGCTGGTGTCGAACTACATTCCCGAAGGCATGACGGTGACGCTGCAGTCAGAGAACGGCATGCTGGGCATGGGTCCCTTCCCCTATGAGGGGGAGGAAGACCCGGATCTGATCAACGCCGGAAAGCAGACCATCACGGAACTGCCGCAGACGGCCTATTTCGATTCCGCCACCTCTTTTGCGATGATCCGTGGCGGCAAGATCGCTATGGCGATCCTGGGCGGGATGGAAGTCTCGGAAACCGGGGATCTGGCGAACTGGATGGTGCCCGGCAAGCTCGTGAAGGGCATGGGCGGCGCGATGGATCTGGTCGCCGGTGTGGGGCGCGTGGTCGTGGTGATGGATCACACCTCAAAGACCGGTGAGTCGAAGGTGCTGAAAGAATGCACCCTGCCGCTGACCGGCAAGGGCGTGGTCAACCGCATCATCACCAATCTGGGTGTGTTTGACGTGGTCGAAGGCGGTCTGAAAATCGTCGAATGCGCCGATGGCGTGACTGAGGCAGAGCTTCGCGCCGCCACGGAAGCGACCATTGTGAACTGAGAAGAAAGGGCGGCGGCCTTCAGGCCGCTGCCGCTTCGGCCCGGGGGTACATCAGCGCCATGCCGATCCCGCGGGCTGCGTTCAGGCTCAAAAGCGCGCCCCAAAGTCCGTGGCTGCCAAAGGCAGGGACAAGGACCAACAGAGCCGCCACATAGACCGCCACGGCTGCGATCATCACATTGCGCATCTCACGCGTCAGCATCGCACCGATGAAAATCCCGTCGAAGATATAGCTCGCCGCACTCAGGAGCGGCAGCACCACCAGCCATGGGAGAGCCAGTCGCGCCGCCTCCCGCACCTCAGGCGAGGTGGTCATCAGATCGATCAGCCATGGTCCCGCCAGCAGATAAAGGGCCCCCAGTGCCAGCCCCCCGGCCAGCGCCCATTGCCCGGTGATCACGCTCGCGCGGCGCACATCGGCACGCCGCCTGGCCCCCACCGCCTGGCCCACCAGCGCCTCTGCCGCAAAGGCAAATCCATCCAGCGCATAGGCCGTCACTTCCAGAAACTGCAGCAGCACCTGATTGGCCGCGAGTGTGACATCCCCCATGCCCGCACCCAGAAACAGAAAGGTCGTGAAACTGCCCTGCAGGATCACTGAGCGGATCATGATATCGCGGTTCACCCGCAGCATCTGGCCCCAGGCACCGGCCACAAACACCTGCGCCCTCAGCGCCAGAGGCCGCAGAGCCGAACGGCAGAGCCAGAGCCCGAGGCTCAGCCCCGCGATCTCTGCGATCAGCGTGGCGATGGCAACGCCCGGCACCCCGAGGTCCAGCCCCAGCACAAACCAGAAATCCAGCGCGATATTGACGCCGTTCATCACCAGTTGCAGCGCCAGCACCGCCCTTGTGCGCTCCAGCGCAATCAGCCAGCCGGTAATGGCGTAAAGCATGATGGTCGCAGGCGCACCCCAGATCCGGATGCCCAGGTAGCTCCGCGCGAGTTCTGCGACCTCCGCGCTCGCAGGTGCGATGCGAAAGGCAGCCTGGATCAGCGGATATTGCAGCGCGACCATCAGCAGTCCGGCCAGCCCGCCGACCATCAGCCCGCGCAGCAAAATCGCATCACGCTCCGCCCCGTCCCCGCGCCCGATGGCCTGAGCCGCAAGGCCCGAGGTGCCCATCCGCAGAAAACCGAAGATCCAGTAAACGGACGCGAGGATCACCGCCCCAAGGCCCACGGCCCCGATCGGCGCGGCCAGCCCCATCTGCCCCACAACGGCGGTATCCACCGCCCCCAACAGGGGAACGGTGGCATTCGACAGCACGACCGGAAGCGCAATGCGCAACACGCGCTTTTGGGAAATCTCGGTCATGCAGGTCTCGCAGGGTCAGGTGGTCAGGGGCGTTCCGGCATCAGGAAATGCCCGGTGGCCTGGGCCAGCAGCCGGTTGCGATTGTCCTGCCAGGCCTCAACATGCACGCTGGCATAGCGCCGCCCCGAGCGGTTCACGCGGGCGCGGGCATAGGCATCGCGCGGAAGGCCCGTGCGCAGATAATCCACCGTGAAGTCGATGGTTTTGGGCAGTTTCGGCACATAGCCCGCCTCAAGATCGGTGGGAAGAATCCGGCCCTGCTCAACATCTTCCCAAAGCGTCTGCCAGCAAAGCTCAAGCACCGCAGTGGTTTCAAGGAAGCCCGCCGTTGCCCCGCCATGAAGCGCCGGCAGCAGCGGGTTGCCGATCAGCATATCCTGATAGGGCATGGTCGCAGTCAGCTCATCCCCGCGGCGGTCGAACTGAAAGCCCATGAAGCTGACATAGGGAATTGCACGGATCAGCGCTGACAGCGCCGCATCCCGGCGCAGTTTGATGACCTGGACGGGTTCGGGACGGGGGCGCGGGGGCAGCGTCATTCGGCCAGGCTCCGGTTCACGTGCTCATTGGTGAAAGCGCCGGTGGCCGTGGCCACGGGCTTCTCGGTGTTGTCGTCGTAAGCCACGGCCCGCACAAAGGCGACCGTGCGGGTCATGTTATAGCAAAAGGCCTCAGCGCAGATGCGCTGGCCGGGGGTTGCGGCGCGCATATAATCAATCCGCAGATCAAGCGTGGCGGTGCCGCCGCCGCTGACCGGATGGGTGGTCACCGCGATGCCGCTGGCGGTGTCCAGAAGGGCATAAACAGCCCCGCCATGCATCACACCCGTTGTGGGATCCCCGATCAGGGCCGGGTTGTAAGGCATTGAAATGCGAACCTTCCCGTTATGCATACCGTCAAAGCGCATATTCAGCGCCCGGGCATGCGGCAGGGCATCGAGATAAGCTTGCGGCGTTAATTCTGCCATAACGGAACTCCGATCCAGTGCCCACAGTTGAGCCATCCCGCCTGCCCTGCGCAAGCCCCGATTGCAGCCCTGCCCCGATCGGACTAGGTTGCGCCCGCAGGAGGCCCCCCATGACTGACCCTCAACTCTCTTTCAAAGAGATGTGCGCCCGCTTCGACGTCACACCGCGAACCTTGCGCTATTATGAATATATTGAGCTGCTCAATCCTCATAAAGAGGGGCGCAGCCGCAGCTATGGTCCGCGTGAGGTGGCGCGGATGAAGCTGATCCTGCGGGGCCGTCATTTCGGCTTCTCGCTGGAAGAGATTCGCCAGTGGCTCGATCTTTATGAGACCCAGGGCACCGCCAGCCAGCTTCGCGCTTTCATCGCCATGGCAGATCGTCAGACCGCCGCGCTGCAGGAGCAGATCACTGCGCTGCAGGCCTCGCTGCAGGATCTGGCACAGCTGCGTGCTGAAACACAAAGCAGACTGGAGGAGCTGGGGGAAAAATAACCCTGGTGTGACAACCCGTTCCGGGGCCGGGGTCTGGACCTTTTCCCGGTGCGGGTGTTTGGTAACGCGCAGTGAGCGATGGAGACTCTAATGGCATTCGGCACCAATATCCGCACCTGGTTTGAAGGCAGCTGGCACGACGGCGATCTTGCGGTCATGAAAGCAGCAGACCACGGCATCTGGCAGGGCTCGAACGTCTTTGACGGTGCGCGTCTGTTTGAGGGCATGACCCCGGATCTGGATCTGCACTGTGCCCGCGTCAACCGCTCGGCCGAAGCGCTGATGATCACGCCGACCATGGACCCCGCTGAGATGGTTGCGATCATCCGTGAAGGTCTGAAAGCCTATGGCCCGGGCGCTGCGGTTTATGTGCGTCCGATGTATTGGGCGGTCGACGGCTCGGAACTGGGGGTTGCACCGGCGGAAAACTCGACCGCCTTTGCGATCAGCCTCGAAGAAGTGGCGATGCCGGACTTCAACACCCCGACGACGCTGACCACCACCCGCTTCCGCCGCCCGCTGCTGGAGAACTCGGTCTGCAACGCGAAAGCGGGCTGCCTTTATCCCAACAACGCCCGGATGCTGGTTGAGGCGAAGTCGAAAGGCTATGCCAACGCCCTCGTGACCGACATCATGGGCAATGTGGCAGAGACCGCCACCGCCAACGTCTTCATGGTGAAAGACGGTGAATATTTCACCCCGATCGCCAATGGCACCTTCCTGTCGGGCATCACCCGCGCGCGTCACATCAAAAACCTGCGCGCTGCAGGCTATACCGTGCATGAAGCCGTGCTGAAATACGAAGACTTCCGCGCCGCAGATGAGGTCTTCCTGTCGGGCAACTTCGCCAAAGTGACCCCGGTGAAAGAATTTGACGGCACCCATTATGAGGCACCGGGCAAATACACCACCATCGCCCGCGATCTCTATTGGGACTTCGCAAAAGCGGATGCCGCAAAAGCATAACAGTCAGGGCGGGAGCATCTCCCGCCCTTTTTCATTCCGCCGGGCAGGCCGGCAAAAGCACAACGAAACGTGACAACGACAGCGACCGCGCTGCTCATCTGCTCATCTCAATTTCGGGAAAACCGGCGCCGCAGCGCCATAAGATCCTTTGGAGCGGGTAGCGGGAATCGAACCCGCCCCATCAGCTTGGAAGGCTGAGGCGCTACCACTACACCATACCCGCCCAAGGATCTGAAACTGCTGATAACACCGGAAAATCTGCCATGGCAAGCAGAAAGCGCAGCCCTGCTGAAGAAAGAAGCGCGGGCCGCGAAAACCTGCGCGGCAGACAGGTCGAGGTGGACAGCCGCGAATGCCTCAGACTAGGCTGAGACCAATTTTAAAGACCTGCGCCGCTCCGGCGCAGCAGCGATTGGCGATGAGATGCGGGACTTTCAAAAACCGGGCCGTTCGGCCGTTTATGCCACCAACGGGATGTGTGCCTCTTCTCACCCGCTCGCCTCTCTCACCGCGATCAGCCTTTTGCAGGCCGGAGGCAGCGCCGCCGATGCGGCCATTGGCGCGGCCCTGGTTCTGGGGTTCTGCGAACCGCAGATGACGGGTCTGGGGGGCGATGCCTTTGTGCTGATCAAACCGGCGGGGCGCGAAGATGTGCTGGCGCTCAACGGCTCAGGCCGCGCGCCGGCCGCCCTGAGCGCGGAGGCGCTGCGCGCGGCAGGCCATCAGAGCATGCCGCTTTATGGCGTCGAAGCGGTCACTCTGCCAGGGGCCATTGCCGCCTTCTGCCGTCTTCATGCCGACCACGGACGCCTGGCCCTGGACCAGGTTCTGGCCCCGGCGATCCGCGCCGCCGAAGAGGGGGTGCCGGTCGCACCGCGCACCGCCTTTGACTGGCAGGAGACCGGGCGGCTGAAGGGCGCCGCGAGAACCCATTTTCTGCCCTGGGGCCGCCCGCCGCAAGTGGGTGAGATCTTCCGCGCCCCCGGCCAGGCCGAAGTGCTGCGCCGCATCGCCCGCGAAGGCGCCAGGGGCTTTTATGAGGGCGAGGTGGCAGAAGATATGCTCACCAGCCTGCGCGCCCTCGGCGGCTGCCACAGCGCTGAGGATTTCGCCTCGGTCACGGCCTTTTACGACACTCCGGTCTCTGCCCCCTATCAGGGGGCTGAGCTGATTGAGCATCCGCCAAACGGTCAGGGAGTGGTGGCGCTTCTGATGCTCAACATCCTGAGCCATTTCGATCTGGCGGCGATGGACCCCTTTGGCAGCCTGCGCACCCACCTTGAGGCCGAGGCCACGAAGCTCGCCTATGATGCGCGCAACCGGATGATCGCCGACCCCGATCACACCACGCGCCTTGCGCATATGCTGGCCCCGGAAACGGCGGCAAAGCTTGCCGCGCTGATCGATCCCAAACGCGCCCTGCCCGCCGTGGCCGCCGCGACCGAGGCCATTCACAAAGACACTGTCTGCCTTTCGGTGACGGACCGCGACGGCATGGTGGTTTCGCTGATCTATTCGACCTTTCACGCCTTTGGCACGGGTCTGGCGTCAGAGAAATTCGGCATCAGCTTTCAGAACCGCGGTGCGGGCTTTTCGCTGGAGGCAGGCCACCCCAATGAGGCAGCAGGCGGCAAGCGGCCCATGCACACGATCATCCCGGGCATACTGGCGCAAAACGGCCGGGTGGTGATGCCCTTCGGCGTCATGGGCGGGGCCTATCAGCCCGCAGGCCATGCGCGGCTGGTCTCGAACCTGCGCGATTACGGCATGGATCTGCAAAGCGCCATTGATGCCCCGCGCAGCTTCTGCGGGCCGTTCTCGGGCACCGACAGCCTGCGGCTGGAGCGGGGCTATGATCAGAAGACCGCCGCAGAGCTTGCCGATATGGGCCATACCGTCACCTGGAGCGATGAGCCCCTGGGCGGCGCACAGGCCATTTTCTGCCACGAAAGCGGCATCTTCGAGGGGGGCTCTGACCCGAGGAAGGACGGCTGCGCCCTCGGTTACTGACGCCTTTGCAAGACCCCGGGGAGGAGGAGCCCCAAAGACATGCAGATGCCCCTGCCCGACCCGCAGATCCTGGCCCGGAGAGAAGAAATCCTGGCCGGACTGCGGGCGATCCTGCCCGCTGACAGTGTGATCTCAGACCCCGTGGCGCTGCGCGCCTGGGAATGTGATGCGCTCTCGGCCTATCGCTGCCCGCCGCTCGGTGTGGTTTTGCCGCGCTCGACCGAAGAGATCTCTCAGGTGCTGCGCTATCTGCACGGTCTGCGGGTGCCCGTGGTGCCGCGCGGCGCGGGCACTTCGCTCGCAGGCGGGTCGATGCCCACGGCGGATGCGGTCATCCTGGGTGTCGCGCGGCTGACCGGGGTGCTGGAGGTCAGCTATGACGACCGCTTCATCCGCGTCCAGACCGGGCGGACCAATCTTTCGGTCAGCGCGGCGGTGGCCGAAGAGGGGTTCTTCTATGCCCCCGACCCCTCCAGTCAGCTGGCCTGCGCGATCTCGGGCAATATCGCGATGAATTCGGGCGGCGCGCATTGCCTGAAATACGGCGTGACAACGAATAACCTTCTGGGCGTCACGGTGGTTCTGATGGATGGCACCGTCGTCACGCTTGGCGGGCCTTACGCCGACAGCCCCGGACTTGATCTTCTGGGGGTGATCTGCGGCTCGGAAGGCCAGCTTGGGGTGGTGACGGAAGCCACGCTGCGCATCCTGCCAAAGCCCGAAGGCGCGCGCCCCGTGCTTCTGGCCTTCGACAGCTCCGAGGCCGCCGGGGCCTGCGTTTCCGCCATCATCCGCGCCGGGATCATCCCGGTCGCCATTGAATTCATGGATGCCCCCTGCATCCGCGCCTGCGAAGCCTTCGCCAAAGCGGGCTACCCCGACTGCGAGGCCCTGCTGATCATCGAGGTAGAGGGCGCAGAGGAAGAAATGGCCGCGCAGCTTGCCCGCATCAGCAAAATTGCCCGCGACTTCGCCCCCGTAGAGATCCGCGAAGCCCGCTCTGAAGATGAGGCCCGGCGCATCTGGCTGGGCCGCAAATCGGCGTTCGGCGCCATGGGACAGATGGCGGATTACATGTGCCTCGACGGCACGATCCCGGTCAGTGAACTCTCCTTCGTTCTGCGCCGGATTGCTGAGCTTTCCGCCGGATACGGGCTGAAGGTTGCCAATGTCTTTCACGCAGGCGACGGCAATATGCATCCGCTGATCCTCTATAACGCCAATGATTCCGAAGACCTCGCCCGCTGCGAGGCGCTTGGGGCTGATATCCTTCGGCTCTGCGTCGAAGTCGGCGGCTGCCTGACCGGAGAACACGGCGTGGGCGTGGAAAAGCGCGATCTGATGGAGGTGCAGTTTGCCCCGGCGGATCTGGAGGCGCAGATGCAGATCAAGGATGTCTTTGACCCGCACTGGCTTTTGAATGCCGCCAAGGTCTTTCCGCTCACTGTCTCGCAAAGCCGCCGCGAGGGCCGCGCATGATCCCGCAGTCTGAAGCCGAACTCGCCGACCTTCTCGCCACTGCGAGCGCGCCGATGCAGATCCGGGGCGGCGGCACCCGCAGTCTTTTTCCGGCCCGGGGCGCTGTTCTGGAGACCCGCGGCCTGACGGGCATCACGCTTTATGAGCCCGCGGCACTCACCCTGGTGGTGCAGGCCGGGACGCCGCTTGCACAGATCCGCAGCCTGCTGGCGGCTGAGCGTCAGCGCCTGCCCTTTGATCCGCCGGATTTCGCAGCGCTTCAGGGGCGCAGCGGCCTTTCGACCATCGGCGGCGTTGCGGCGCTCAATGCCTCGGGGCCGGGACGACTGCAGGCGGGAGCCTGCCGCGACTGCCTGATAGGCCTGCGCTTTGTGGATGGCACCGGTCGGGTGGTGAAAAACGGCGGCCGGGTGATGAAGAATGTCACCGGCTATGATCTGGTGAAGCTGCTGGCCGGCAGCGAGGGTCGTATCGGCGTCCTCAGTGAGCTGTCGTTCCGCCTGCAGCCGCTGCCGGAGACGGAGGTAACGCTGGTGCTGGAGGGCATTCCCGCCCGCGATCAGGCCGCCGTCATGGCACGGGCGCTGACCTCGCCCTGGGATCTCTCAGGGGCGGCGTCAGATCCCGCAGCGGGCCGGGTCTGGCTGCGGCTTGAAGGGTTTGACGAGCAGACCCGCTACCGCAGCGCAAAACTGCGCGAGCGGCTCGCACATGGCGATGTGACGCTGATGGAGGGCGCGGCATCAGCCGCCCTTTGGGCAGATATCCGCGATCTGACACCGCTGAGCGGGGCTGAGGCGGTGATCCGCCACTCCGCCCGCCCCTCGCATATGCCGGGGCTGCTGGAGGTGATCGCGCAAACGGCCGCCGCGCAGGTGCTGAGCGATCTGGGCGGGGGCTGGCTCTCTGTCGGCTGTCGCGCCGCCGATGCGCCCGCGCTTTTGCGCGCGCTTCAGGCCAGAGCAGCCGTTGAGGGCGGTCATGCAAGGCTGTTGAAGGCGCCCTCTGATCTTCCCGCGGGCCTGGCCCTGCGCCAGCCTGAAGATCCGGTCACGGCCCGTCTCAGTGCCGCCATTGCCGCGAAATATGATCCTAAGGGGCTGTTTTCGCCCGACACCCCACCGCAGAAGGCCTGAGATGCAGACCCGCTTTACCCCTGAGCAACTCACCAACCTTGACCTGCGCGAGGCCGATAAACAGCTGCGCGCCTGCGTTCACTGCGGATTTTGCACGGCCACCTGCCCCACCTATCAACTTCTGGGAGATGAGGCGGACGGCCCGCGCGGCCGGATCTATCTCATCAAAGAGATGCTCGAAGAGGGCCGGCCGGCAGATGCAAAGACCGTTCAGCATATCGACCGCTGCCTGTCGTGCCTGTCCTGCCGCACCACCTGCCCCTCGGGGGTGAATTACATGCATCTGGTTGACCACGCGCGCGCCCATATTGAGGCGACCTGGAAGCGCCCGCTGGCTGAGCGCGCGCTGCGCAGCCTGATTGCGAAGGTGCTGCCGCACCCGATGCGCTTTCGCCTCGCCCTCGGGCTGGGGCGGCTGGCAAGGCCCTTGCGCGGGCTGATGCCCGATCCGCGTCTGCGGGCCATGCTGGACATGGTGCCCACCCGACTGCCCCCCGTCTCGCGCAATGATGATCCGCAAAGCTTTCCGGCAAAAGGGACGCAGAAGCTGCGGCTTGCCCTGCTGACCGGCTGTGCGCAGCGGGCGCTCAACACCGATATCAATGACGCCACCATCCGCCTTCTGACGCGGCTGGGGGCTGAGGTGGTGGTGGTGAAAGGCGCGGGCTGCTGCGGGGCGCTGACCCATCACATGGGCCGCGAGGCGGAAGCAAAGGCCAGCGCTGCCGCCACCATCCGCGCCTTCATGACAGAGGTCAGGGGCGCGGGGCTGGACGGGATTATCATCAATACCTCCGGCTGCGGCACAACGGTGAAGGACTATGGCCACCTCTTCCGCGAGGATCCGGAGCTTGCACAGGATGCTGCCACTGTTGCGGCCCTGGCCGGGGATGTGACCGAATGGGTGGACCGCGCAGGCCTGGCCGAGGGCAGTGCCGCCCCGGAGGCGCTGACCATCGCCTATCATTCGGCCTGCTCTCTGCAGCATGGCCAGCAGATCCGCAGCCTTCCCAGGGAGCTTTTGCAAAAGGCAGGCTTCACGGTGCGCGAACCGGCGGATCCGCACCTGTGCTGCGGCTCTGCCGGGACCTACAATCTGTTGCAGCCCGAAATCTCTCATAGGTTGCAGGCGGATAAGGTCGCAAAGCTCGAAGCGCGCCGGCCTGATGTGATTGCGGCGGGAAACCTCGGCTGTATGATGCAGATCGGGAACGCCAGCCGGGTTCCGGTCGTTCATACGGCAGAGCTTCTGGACTGGGCGACGGGCGGACCCAAACCGCCTGCCCTCAGCGAGCGGAGCTGAACCGGACCCTGCCGCAGGGCGCCAAGAAAGACGAAAGACGTGCTGAAGCCTGCCGCCCTTTTCTTCGGCCTTCTGGCCGGCCTCGCCGCGCCCGCCGGGGCGGAGGGGCTCAGACGGCTGGAAACCGGGACCGACAGCCGCGGCTGGGAAGCGGTGGGGCGTCTGGATCTGGGCGGCACGGGCTTTTGCACGGCAGCCCTGATTGCACCGGATCTGATCCTGACCGCCGCCCATTGCCTGCGCGAGCGGGAGAGCGGCGCGCCGGTCCCCGTCACCCGGATGGAGTTTCGAGCCGGATGGCGCAATGGCCGCGCCGCCGCTTATCGCCAGATCCGCCGGGCGGCGGCGCATCCCGATTACCTCTGGTCGCCGGAAGAGGACGCCTCCCGCGTCCGTTACGACATTGCCCTGCTGGAACTGGATCAGCCGATCCGGCTGCCGTCGCTGAAACCCTATGACACCGGCAAGAGCCCCGAGCGGGGGGCGGAGGTGGGGGTGGTTTCTTATGCGCGCGACCGCTCTGAGGCCGCCTCGCTGCAGGATCTGTGCCATGTCCTGAGCCGTCAGTCGGGCATGCTGGTGATGTCCTGCGATGTGGATTTCGGCTCTTCAGGGGCACCCGTCTTTTCGCTGCGAAGCGACGGTCTGGCGGAGGTGGTTTCGGTGGTGGCGGCAAAGGCAGAGCTGGAGGGGCGCAAAGTGGCGCTTGGCAGCGATCTTGAAGGGGTGATCCCGGTTTTGAAATCCGCCCTGAGCGATGAGGAATTTCACCGCCGCCCCGCAGGCAGTCTTCCGCAGATGACGGACGAGCCCAAAGCCTCAACCGGTGCCAAATTTCTGCGGCCCTGAGAGGTAGCTGTCTTACAGTGCAGCCCGGGGACGCCGGCTGACGGTCAGATCCGTGACCCCGATCCGACCCGTCGCAGCGGGATTGAAAATCAGATCAATCCAGGCCGCTTCGACCCGCCTTTCGTTCAAACCGACATAGAACATGTCAAATTCAGCCACCCCTGCGATGCCCGAAGGCCCGGTCAGCTCGCGGGAGATCTGCTCCGTGTTCGGGCCATGACGGATGTTCAGCCGGGCATAGGCCCGCAGCCCCTGATCTGCGCTGACGCTGGTATCAAGGCGGATCAGATGCCGCGCGCGCAGCCCCTGAACCGCCTCAGCAGGCAGGTCAAAGACCAGCGAGAGAAAGCTGCCGCTGAAGCCCTGAAGACCCAGATCAAGCCCGGCCCCCTCGCCGCTGCGCAGGGTAATCTCTCCGGCACCCGCATCGTGGAAAAGCTTCACACCCGGCAGGACCATCCTGCCGCTTTGCCCGGCGGTCGTGGCAAAAGGCCCGGCAGCCAGATCGGCCGACCAGGCCCATTCCAACCCTGCCAGCCCCTTCAGCCCGGGTGCTGCCCCCTCACTCAGGACAGGCCGCTTCTCCGGCTCCGGCGCTTTGCGACTGTTCAGCCTGCTCAGAAGGGTTTGCAGCCGGGCTGCCATCGGAACTTACCTGCTTTCGTCACTCTGCCATAGGGTCTGACAGAGGGAGCTTAATAATTTGCCCTCAAAGGGTCACGGTCGGGCAAACCTGACTCACCCCCGGGATGCGGGTAACGCCGAGCCTGCTTTCACGGTTGCAACAAAGGCCCGCAGCAGCGCCATCCCGTCACGATCAGAGAGCGGTGCCTGGGGCAGTGCCAGAACCGACAGGCTGACCATGCGCCCCCCGGCAGGCACCACCGCCCGCCAGTATTCCGGCTGGACCGTCCCCCAGGCGAACCGGCCGCGATCGGTCAGACGCATGTAGACGACATCCCCCTCGGCAAACATGTGGCGGATCTGCATATCCTGCGCCTCGCCTGAGCGCGACAGCGCTGCACGGCCCTGACGGGTCGCGGCAAAAGCCTGCATCGCGGGCAAAATCCGCTCCGGCTCAGTGACCATGGGACGCGCGCCGACTGCCGCCGTCATCACCGCCTCATGGGCCGCACGGGGCGCGAAGATCCCGGCCCCCATGCCACGGCAGGGCGAGAGCATCACCAGGGCCGAGCGGCCGGCGTCATCGCGGCTGGTCTCGCGGTCAATGCAATAACCCGGCGGGCCCGAGACGATAAGCTGCCCCCCGGCAACCGCCATCTTTGACGGCGGCGGGCCGGAGAAGCGCGATTGCTTCTCCGGCCCGGTCGTGCCTGTCATCTGACAGCCAGTGAGTGCGAGGGCGAGGCCAAGCCCCGCCGCCGCACGACGGACCTTACTGGTCCATATAGACATGGGTTTCCGCTTTGGCGCCGGGGTGGGTAACCGCACCGTAACGGGCCGAGCCGACCAGTTTGGCGTATTTCCAAAGCGAGCCCGAGTTGTAGTCGGTCTTCTTCGGACCGGCCCATTCGGCTTTGCGTTTTGCCAGCTCTTCGTCCGAAAGATCGACCGAGATTTCGCCGGTCACCGCGTTGAGCGTGATCATATCGCCGTTTTTGATCAGCGCGATCGGACCGCCATGCGCGGCCTCCGGCCCGACGTGGCCCACGCAGAAGCCACGGGTCGCACCCGAGAAGCGGCCATCGGTGATGAGCGCCACTTTTTTGCCCATGCCCTGGCCCGAGAGGGCCGCCGTGGTCGAGAGCATCTCACGCATGCCCGGACCGCCTGCGGGGCCTTCGTTGCGGATGACGATCACATCGCCTTCTTTGTACTGACGCTTCTGAACAGCCTCAAAGGCCTCTTCTTCGCATTCAAAGACATTGGCCGGGCCGGTGAAGACCTGCTCTTCTTCCGACATGCCCGCAACCTTCACGATGGCCCCATCGGGTGCCAGGTTGCCGCGCAGGCCGACAACACCGCCGGTTTTCGAAATCGGCGCATCGATGAAGTGGATGACTTTGCCATCGGGATCATGGGTGATGCGGCCGAGCGCATCGCCCAGTTCTTCGCCCGAGGCGGTGAGGCAGTCGAGGTGCAGCAGACCGGCGCGGGCCAGTTCCTTCATCACGACCGGAACGCCGCCCGCTTCGTGCAGGTCTTTGGCAACATAGTCGCCGCCCGGACGCAGGTTCACGAAATAGGGGGTGTCGCGGAAGATGTCGCAGACATCAAACAGATCGAAGTCGATGCCCGCTTCATGGGCGATCGCCGGAAGGTGCAGACCGCCGTTGGTCGAGCCGCCGGTGCAGGCCACCACGCGGGCGGCGTTTTCCAGCGCCTTGCGGGTCACCACGTCACGGGCGCGGATGTTCTTCTCGATGAGTTTCATCACGGCCTGGCCGGAGAAGTCACCATATTGGTCGCGGCTCTCATAGGGTGCCGGCGCGCCCGAGGAGTTCAGCAGCGCGAGGCCAATGGCTTCCGACACACAGGCCATGGTGTTGGCGGTATATTGACCACCGCAGGCACCGGCCGAGGGGCAGGCCACGCGCTCAAGGATCTGCAGTTCCGCATCCGACATGGTGCCGGCAGCATGTTTGCCCACGGCCTCGAACACGTCCTGAACCACAACGTCTTTGCCGTTCAGTTTGCCCGGCAGGATCGAGCCGCCATAGACGAAGACCGAGGGCACATTCAGACGCACCATGGCCATCATCATACCCGGCAGCGACTTATCGCAGCCTGCCAGACCCACCAGTGCGTCGTAGCAGTGGCCGCGCATGGTCAGCTCAACCGTATCGGCAATCGCATCGCGCGAGGCCAGCGAGGAGCGCATGCCCTCATGGCCCATGGCGATGCCGTCGGTCACGGTGATGGTGGTGAATTCACGCGGCGTGCCGCCACCCTTTTTCACACCCATTTTCACCGACTGCGCCTGACGGTTCAGCGCGATGTTGCACGGTGCCGCTTCGTTCCAGCAGGTCGCAACACCAACCCAGGGCTGGTGAATTTCCTCTTCCGAAATGCCCATCGCGTAGAAATAGCTGCGGTGCGGCGCGCGGGCCGGACCCTCAGTGACGTGACGGCTCGGAAGTTTCGATTTGTCGAAACGCTGGTTGGTGCTCATCGGGCTTATCCTTCGCAACTGGCTGCGCCATGGGATAAGCCGTGGACAGGCGCGGAGCAAGAGCAATGCTGTCGCGCATGCCGATCTTTATGATGCGATTATTGCGTCAATGGCACGCGCAAGCTTCAAATCTTTCGCTGTCAGGCCGCCATCGCTATGGGTGGTCAGCCGGAAGCTGCACCAGCCCCAGCCGAAGGACACATCCGGGTGATGATCCTGCGCCTCTGCCGCTTCTGCCACCTGACTAACCAGCGCCAGCGCTGAGGCAAAATCGCGGCGGCCGACACGCAGATGCAGGGCCGCCCCGTCACAGCGCCAGCCGGCGTTCAACTCCGCCAGTGCGGTCTCGATTTCCGGGTCAGTCAGTCGCATATCGGCTCTCTTCCCTGATCTCGGCTCTTGCGGACAACCCCGACCGGGGCCTCCGGCTCCCTCTTGCCAAATCGCGCAGGGCGGCGTCACTCTGCGCCACAGCCTGCCCGAGGAGAAGAGAATGACCCAAAGCCTGCCCGATGTCCCCGACCTTTACACTGCGCTTTTGCAGTCCGGTGCCGCGGCGGATGAGCTTGAAAGCCTGATCGCGGGCTCTTCGCCTCAGGTGCAGGCGCGGCTCTCGCAGGTTGACCAGGGGCTGTTGCGCGCCCTGCTGCGCAAAGGCTCGGGCGGTGAGGCCGTCCCCGGGGTCACTAAGCTGAAAGCCTGGCTCGCTCAGGCCGAGGTGCAGCCCGTGGTGCGCCCCCTGCCCGATCACAGCAATGCGCGGCTGCTGCGCGCCGATGGCAGTGATCCGGCGATGCCGGAATATTCCGACCGGGCGTTTGATCCCTGGTTTGAGGCGCTGAACCTGCCCTATGGCACCGGCCCGCGCGGCGAAAAGCGCAGCTGCTATGCCTCAGATCAGTTCGCCGATGCCGCCAGCCCCGAGCGGCGGCAGATCCATCTGGGGATCGATATCTTCGCCCCCGCCCTGACGCCGGTTTATGCGCCGCTGCCGGGTGTGGTGCGCTCGGTCGGCTATAACGCCGATCCGCTGGACTACGGCCATACGCTGATCCTGGAACATGACGGTGGGGGCCTGCCGTTTTACACCCTCTATGGCCATCTCGCCGATACGCTGCCGAGCCTTGTGAAGCCCGGCGAGAGTGTCGAGGCGGGGCAGCCAATTGCGCATTTCGGCGACTGGCATGAAAACGGCGGCTGGTCGCCGCATCTGCATTTCCAGATCATGGCGGATATGCTGGAGCAGTCGGGCAATTTCTTTGGCGTGGGCCATGAAAGCCTGATGGCGGTCTGGGATGACATCTGCCCCGACCCGGGCCTGCTGCTGCGCCTGCCCGAAGATCTTCGGCGCGTCTGAGCACGATGCAGGGCCGGTCCCGGCCCTGCTGCCCCTCGCAACGGGCTTCCCCTTACCGGCGCCCCAGGCGCCCCTCACGCATCCAGGCCAGCAGGATCAGCGCCGCGATCAGCGCGGCCCAGGCAAGGGGCGGCAGCGCCGGGCGGATGCGCAGATCCTGCACCGCAAAGGCCCCGCGCTCCGGCACCCCCAGCCAGCCGCGTCCAAAGGCGGCGCGCCCTTCGCTGATGCGGCGGATCTCGGGATGCCCCCCGCTCAGGCGCTGCACACCGCCTCCCGAGGCTTTCAGCACGGGCTGCAGCGGAGCCTCAGAGGCAATGGTCCCGACGAACTCCCTCGGGGCGGCATGGCCCAGCGCAAAGACCCCGCGGTGATCCCCCTCGCGCATCTGGTACAGGCCGATCTCCGGTGCCTCCCAGAGACCGCGCCAGAGGCCCGGAGAGACTTCGCTCAGGGTCAGGCTTTCGGTGCTGCCATCGGGCTTTGTGATTTCAACCATGCCCGGTGGCGCGCCCAGGGTATGGCGCTCAATCGTGACCGAAAGGCCGCGCGAGGTTGCGGTCAGGGTCTCTTCCTCAAGCTCGGGCTCTTTCATGGTCCAATGGGCCAGGCGGCGCAGCAGTTCAAGTTGCGGACCACCGCCCTCAAATCCGCGCCCCCAGAGCCAGATCTGATCGGACGCCAGCATCCCGACCCGGCCCTCGCCCACACGGTCAAGCACCAGAAGCGGGCGGCCCTCCAGACCCTCCATCACCACCTGCCCCCCAGTGGCGCGCAGGTCAATCTGGCGGAACCAGCGGCCCCAGCCCTCAGGCTGATAGCCCTCATCGAGGCCCATGGTCACCGGATGGCGACGCCCCAGATCGGTCAGCGCCGGGCGGAAGCCATCGCTTAACACCCGGCTGCTCGGCTCGACGGGCAGAACCTCTGCGAGAGGCGAGCGCCAGAGGCTGTCTGCCGTCCCGAATTCCGGCCCGGCTGAGATAAGCACCGCCCCGCCCTCGCGCACATAATCGCGCACGTTTTCAAGGTAGGACATCGGCATGATGCCCCGCCGGCGATAGCGGTCAAAGATGATCAGATCGAATTCGCGGATCTTATCGACGAAAAGCTCCCGCACCGGAAAGGCGATCAGCGAAAGCTCGGAAACCGGCACCCCGTCCTGCTTTTCCGGCGGACGCAGAATGGTGAAATGCACCAGATCGACCGAGGCGTCGGATTTCAACAGGTTGCGCCAGACCCGCTCTCCGGCGTGGGGCTCACCCGATACCAGCAGGACCCGCAGCCGGTCGCGCACGCCGTTGATGCGCAGAACGGCGGCATTGTTGCGATCGGTCAGTTCCCCGTCAGCCATGGCCAGCGAGAGCTGCAGCACATTGATCCCGGCATGGGGCAGTGTCAGCGCAAGCTCCACATCCTCACCCACCGGCAGCTGCATCACCATGGGCGGCTCTGCCCCAAGGCGGACCGTCAACGGGGCCTCGGGCGACAGGCCCGCAGGAACCGCGCCCTGATCCTCAATCCGCAGCACGATCTTCACCGGCTCTCCCATCACGGCGAAGGGCGGCGCGGTTTTAATCACAAGGCGGCGATCCCAGTCCTGTGGCTCTCCGGTCAGCAGCAGATGCAGCGGAGCGGGCAGATCCGGGGCCTGGGCCACATCATGCACCTGCCCGTCCGAGATCACGAAAACCGCAGCCAGCCTGTCGCGGGGAATATCGGCCATGGCCTCAGCGAGATGCGCCATGGCGTAAGTCCCGCCCTCTGCGCCATCCGCGACATCGGGCAGATCGGTGATGCGGCGCATCTCCACCTCAAGCCCCGGAAGCGCCCGGAGGCGGCTTTGTAGCGCCTCAAGCGCGGCCGTGGTCTGACCCGGGCGTTCCGCGATCTGCTGACTGGCGCTGTCATCCACCAGAATCAGCGCGATGTCCGACAGCGCCAGCCGGTCCTCTTCACGCAGCGACGGATTGGCCAGCGCCAGCATCAGTGCCAGAAAGGCAAGCCCGCGCCAGACCGCGCCCGCCATGCGGTGCCAGACCGCCAGCCCCGTCAGCGCCAGCGCCAGCCCCCCCAGAACGGCCAGCAGCCAGAGCGGCAGAAGCGGGTCCCAGATCAGCGCCCGGATCATTGGCCCAGCCTTTCGAGAAGTGCAGGCACATGGACCTGGTCGGATTTATAATTCCCGGTCAGCACATGCATGATGAGATTGACGCCAAAGCGCCAGGCCATCTCGCGCTGCCGCTCTCCGGCAAAGCCGCGGCCCACGGGATAAAGCGGCACGTCGCGAGCGTCGGTCGCCCAGGCTGAGGCCCAGTCATTACCGCCGATCACCACCGGCGTCACCCCGTCATTGAGATTGCGAAAGGGCATGCCCTCGGCGCGTTCGGCATCGGCGGGCGCGGCCTCAACCCAGACGGGGCGGCCTGCGTGACGGCCGGGGAAGTCCTGCAGCAGATAGAAAGTCCGCGTCAGCACATGATCTTCGGCAATCGGCTCCAGCGGCGGGATCTGCAAAGGCCGCGCGATCATCTGCAGGGTGCGACCCTCAGGCGTGGCAGAGCCGAAATCGGCGACATCACCGTCGCGGGTGTCAAAAAGGATCATGCCCCCGGTCTGAAGATACTGGTTCAGCCTCCGGTAAGCCGCAGGAGAAGGCATGGGCGCATCGGCCAGCACCGGCCAGTAGAGGAAGGGGAAAAAGGCCAGTTCATCCGTCTCAGGATCGACGCCGACCGGTGCCCCGGGCTCAATCGTGGTGCGGTTATAAAGCACCTGCCCCAGCCCCCGCAGACCCGCCTCTGAGCGGGCGTCAAGATCGGGATCTCCGGTGCGGATATAGCCCAGAACCACCTCAGAGGTCGCGGCCACCGCGCGGCGGTCGTCGGCGGCGGCCGGATCCTGCGGCATGAAGGGGAGCGCGAGGGCGAGAAGCGCCACCCCCGCGAAGCGGCGCAACCGCCCCGAAAGCCAGAGGCTCGCGGGGATATCCAGCATCAGCGCCGCCAGTGCCGCCAGCAGGAGCCAGCCTTTCAGCGGCTGTGGCGGGAGCGTGGTCACCTCCCCCTCGATGCTCTGCCCGGCAGGCCAGCTTGCGGGGGTGAACCCGCGATCGGCCCCGGTGATATTCAGCGCAAGCTGGCTGCCGGGGGCGGTATAGATCCCCGGTGGCAGTCCCGGCCCGGTCGCCCCCTGCGCCCGCGCGGCGACCAGATCTGCACCGGCCACGGCGGCAAAGGCCGTCCCCTCGCTCAGCCGTCCGAAGCCGTCCATGGCGCGGCGCACCTCAAAAGAGCGGGCCTCAATCCCGCTGGCTGCGGTGCCGGGCGTGGCCGACAGGATCGTCAGCCGCTCAAGCATCTGAACAAAGAGGCCCGAGAGCGGCAGCCCCGACCAGTCGGAATTGGCGGTGACGTGAAAAAGCACCACCTGCCCCGCCCCCCGCATGGCGCGGGTCACAAGGGGGGTGCCATCTGCCAGCATGGCAATGGCCGCCCGCGACAGATCCGGGTCAGGTTCCGCCAGAACCTGCGCCTGAACGGTCACCTCCTCGGGGATGGTCAGACCGTAAAAGGGACTCGCTTCCGGGAAAGGCGCAAGCGCGCGCGGCGCGCCCCAGCTCATCGCACCGCCCACCGTCCGGCCCCCCGCCCGCAGGCGCACCGGCATGAGCGGGTCGCCGGCCTCAAAGGAGGCCGCCGCCAGTTTCGGCCCGGCAAAGCGCAGCAGAAGACCGCCTTTCTCGACAAAACTGAGGAGAGCGGTCTCTTCGTCCGGGGTCACCACGGCCACATCCGGCAGGATCACCACATCCGGCCCGGCGCGCAGCAGATCACTCAGATCCCCCTCGCTCAGATCCGCCGCAGGAGCCAGCGCCTCGCGCAGGTAATGCAGGTGCGAGAGCAGCTGCAGCCCCCCGCGGTCCTCACGCCCGGCGACCAGCGCCACTTTGCGCCGGCGCAGGCTGTCGTCGGCCAGCGCCACGGAGGCGGCACCGCGCTGCCCCTCGATCTCAAAACGGGTGATGCGGTTGCGCAGTTCGGCAGGCAGGGCGAAGCTGACCGGGGTTGAGCGCCCTTCGCCTAAGGTAACGGTCTCACGGGCCAGTTCCCGCGGGGTGCCTGAGGGATCCGGCCCGATGGCCAGCACCGTGACAGAGAGCCCCGGCGCGGCCTCGGCAAGCCGCAGATCCAGCCGGACCATGCCCTCGGCAATCACCGGCGACGACAGCGCGATCAGAGGGCGCGGGCTTTGCCAGACCCGCAGATCCGCCCGCGCACGCAGGGCCGCTGCGAGATCTGCGCGACCCGGCCGGTCAATCCCGTCCGAGAGCCAGAGAACAGAGGCCCCCTCAGGCACCTTCCCGCCAAGCGCCGCGACCTCCGCCCCCCAGTCCCAGGGCGCAGGGGAAAGACCGCCCAGGCGGGCAATCTGGGCATCGGCTGTCTGGAAAACCAGATCGCCGGGCGGCAGATCGCTCAGCGACACCAGGGCCGCCGGACGCCCCTGACGCCCCGCCGCCGCCAGCGCGGCTTCGGCCCGCGCCAGGCGCTGCGGCCAGTCCCGCGCATCGGCATAGGTGCCGTCGATCAGCACCACCAAAGGTCCCTCAGCGGTCTCAGCCGGTTCGGGGTTCAGAACCGGCCCCGCCAGCCCGATAATCAGCGCTGCCAGCGCCAGCATGCGCAGCAGCATCAGCGGCCAGGGCGTGCGCTCTGCCTCAGGTCTGCGGTCGCGCAAGCCTTCAAGAAGCACAATCCCCGGAAAGCGCAGCCGCTGCGGCGCAGGCGGCAGAGCACGCAGCAGCCACCACAGCAGAGGCAGCAGCAGCAGCCCCCAAAGCAGCAGCGGGGTCGTGAAGGCAAGGTTCACCGGCATCCACATCCCTCAGCCCGCCCCCTGTTCCAGCGCGCGGTAAAGCCACAGCAAAGCAGCCGCCGCAGGCGCGCCGGTCGAATGGGCATGAAACTGCCAGCCCGCCGAGCCCGCCAGCGACCCCAGCAGCGCCTGCCGCTCTTCAAGCCGCGCAAGATAGACCCCGCGCAGATCATTGGCCTGAAGCGTCTCATGGCGCAAAGCCCCGCTCATCGATTCAAAGCGGGTCCGCCCGGCGAAGGGGAAAGCCTGCTCAACCGGATCAAGAAGCTGAACCAGAGCGCCGCGCACCCCCTGCCCGGCCGCGCGTTCCAGAAATGCCTGAAGCGGCGCCGGATCGGCGAAGAAATCCGAGATCAGCACCACCCGCCCCCGGGCGGGCAGCGGCCCTGCCGGGGGTGTGCCGTAATCGGCCTCACTGCTCAGCCCCTCAAGGGCTGCAAAAAGACGCGCGCGCTGGACCGGTCCCGCGCCGGGCGGCAGCTCAGGCTCCAGAAGCCCCACCCGCTCATCCCCGCGCAGCAGCAGGATCGACAGCGCCAGTGCCAGCACCCGCGCGACATAAGATTTCGGGGGATGCTGCGCTAAGGCCCCGGCAAAGCCCATGGCCTGCGAGGGGTCGACCCAGATCATCACCGACTGCGCCGACTGCCATTCCGTCTCGCGCACAAAGCTCTGGTCCGAACGGGCAGAGCGGCGCCAGTCGATCCGGCGCATGGCATCGCCCGCCGTGGCAGGGCGAAACTGCCAGAACTCTTCCCCGCGCCCGGCCCGCGACCGGCCATGCCCACCAGTCAGGACCGAGGCCGCCAGCCGCTCAGCCGCAGCCATCAGGGGCGGCAGCGTCGTGGCAAGCCCTTCCGCCGCAGGGCGCAGCGCCTTGCGCTCACTCATGCGGCAGCGGCCTCAGGCAGCAGACGCGCCACGGCCCGGTCGATCAGCGCAGCCGCATCTTCGCCGCGCTGACGGGCGGCGAAGTTCAGCGCCACCCGGTGGATCAGCGCAGGCCGCGCCATGGCGGCCACATCCTCAACCGAAGGGGCAAACCGGCCCTGCATCAGCGCCCGCGCCCGCACCAGCAGCATCAGCGCCTGAGCCGCCCGCGGCCCCGGCCCCCAGGCCAGCGACGCGCTCACCTCCGGCAGAGCATCGGCTTCGCCCGGGCGGCAGCCGCGCACCAGCGAAAGGATCTGATCGACCACCGCTTCGCCCACCGGCATCCGCCGCAGCAGCACCTGCGCGGCCAGAAGACCCGCGCTGTCAAAGACCTGCGCCAGGGGCGCTTCCTCAACCCCGGTGGTGGCCAGCAGCACCGCCCGCTCCGTCGCGCGGTCGGGATAGGGCACATCGATCTGCACAAGAAAGCGGTCGAGCTGCGCCTCGGGCAAAGGATAGGTCCCCTCCTGCTCCAGCGGGTTTTGCGTGGCCAGGACGTGGAAGGGGCTGCCCAGCGCATGATGCACTCCGGCCACCGTCACCTCATGCTCCTGCATGGCCTGCAACAGCGCGGACTGTGTGCGCGGAGAGGCGCGGTTGATCTCATCGGCCAGCAAAAGCTGGCAGAACACCGGGCCGGGAATGAAGCGGAAACTGCGCCGCCCCTCGGCATCAGCCTCCAGCACCTCAGAGCCGAGGATATCTGCGGGCATCAGATCGGGCGTGAACTGCACCCGGCTGCCCTGCAGCCCCATGACCGTGGCGAGACTGTCCACAAGCCGGGTTTTGCCCAGACCTGGCAGACCCACCAGCAGCGCATGACCACCGCAGAGAAGCGCCGCAAAGACCAGATCGACCACCTGATCCTGACCGAGAAAACGCGTTGCCACCGCCGCGCGCGCCTGAGCCAGCTTCTGACCAAGCACTTCAATCTGTTCCGAAAGCTCTGCCGACATGACATTCTCCGCTGGGGTCCCTATATGTCAGTCAATCAAACTTAGCGCCCCGTTACAAATGGCAAACTGGTGATGACTGAGAAACCGCAGACCCCGAATGCCGACAGCCTGATGAAGGCCGCAGGCGACAGCGCCCGCAAAGGCCCGCCGCCGGTGCATTTGTGGAACCCCGATTTCTGCGGCGATCTCGATATGGAGATCAAACGCGACGGCACCTGGTTTTACCTTGGCACCCCCATCGGCCGCCCGGCGATGGTGAAGCTTTTTTCCTCCATCCTGAAGCTCGAGGACGGCAAGTATTTCCTCGTCACCCCGGTGGAGAAAGTCGGCATCCGGGTCGAAGACGCGCCCTTCGTCGCAGTGGATTTCCGCATCGAGGACCCCGGCCCCGATCAGCGGCTGACCTTTGTGACCCATGTTGAGGATGAGGTGACCGCCGGTCCCGACCACCCGATCCGCGTCACCCGCGATCCCGAAAGCGGCGAGCCTGCCCCCTATGTGATGGTGCGCCGCGGGCTTGAGGCAAGGATCGACCGCAAAAGCTTTTACCGCCTCATTGATCTGGGGGAACATGCCGATCACGAGGGCAGCCGCTGGTTCGGCATCCGCTCGGGCGGGGTGTTCTTCCCGATTATCCCCTCCGCAGAGCTTGAGGGCTGAGCCGCTGACGCGAGGTTCCCCGTGACAGCCCGCAGCCTCTCGCGCAACCTGCCCGCCGGAGGACCCGCCATGACCAGCCATTACCCCCTGCTCTCTCAGCCGATCACCCTCAGCGGCGTGCCTTTGCGCAACCGCGTGCTGATGGGATCGATGCACACCGGACTTGAAGAAACCGGCGACTGGAACCGCGTGGCCGAGTTCTACGCCACCCGCGCGCGTGGCGGTGTCGGGCTGATGGTCACGGGGGGCATGGCCCCCAACCGCGAAGGCGGGGTCTTTCCGGGCGCGGCGGGGCTCTTCACCGAAGAGGACATCGCAAACCACCGCATCGTCACCGACCGGGTGCATGAGGCCGGGGGCCGCATCGCCATGCAGATCCTGCATGCGGGCCGCTATGCCTATGGCAAAGGCTGCGTCTCGGCCTCGGCGGTGAAATCCCCGATTTCGCCTTTCACCCCCCTTGAGCTGGATGAAGCAGGGATCGAAAAGCAGATCTCTGACATTGTCACAGCGGCAGTCCGCGCCCGGGCCGCGGGCTATGACGGCGTCGAGGTCATGGGATCCGAGGGCTATTTCCTCAACCAGTTCATCACGCGCCATACCAATCGCAGAACCGACGACTGGGGCGGCGCCTATGAAAACCGCATCCGCCTGCCGGTTGAGGTGGTGCGCCGCGTGCGTGAGGCCGTGGGCCCCGATTTCATCGTCATCTACCGCATTTCGCTGATCGACCTCGTCCCCAATGGCTCAACCTGGCCCGAGGTGGTGCAACTGGCCAAAGCCGTCGAGGTCGCGGGCGCATCGGTGCTCAACACCGGCATCGGCTGGCATGAGGCGCGGGTGCCGACCATTGCCACTTCGGTGCCGCGCCGCGCCTTCTCCTGGCTGACGGCCAGACTGCGCCCTGAGGTCTCGATCCCGGTCATCGCCTCCAACCGCATCAATACCCCCGATGTGGCCGAAGCGATCCTCGCAGACGGTGAGGCCGATATGATCTCCATGGCGCGGCCCTTCCTTGCCGATCCGGATTTCGTCGCTAAGGCGCAAAGCGGTCGGGCGGCGGAAATCGCGCCCTGCATCGGCTGCAACCAGGCCTGCCTTGACCATACCTTCTCAGGCCGCCTCACCTCCTGCCTCGTGAACCCGCGCGCCTGCCATGAGACGGAACTGACCTACTCCCCCGCGCCCACCCCGCGCCGCATCGCCGTGGTGGGCGCAGGTCCCGCCGGACTGACCGCCGCCATCACCTCAGCCACCCGCGGCCATCAGGTTACCCTCTTTGAGCGCGGCACAGAGATCGGCGGACAGCTGAACCTTGCCCGCAAAATCCCCGGCAAGGAGGAGTTCCACGGCCTCGTCGACTGGTTTTCGACCATGGTAAACACGTCAGGGGTTGATCTGCGCCTGAACACCGAGGCCACGCCGGAGGCGCTGACAGACTTTGATGAGGTCGTGATCGCTACCGGCATCACCCCCCGCGATCCGGGCATCCCCACGGAAGATGGCGCCCGCGTTCTGGGCTATGTCGATCTGCTGAAGGGCGCGGCTGCGGGCCCACGTGTGGTCATCGCAGGCGCTGGCGGCATCGGCTTTGACGTGGCCGAATATCTCACCCATCAGGGCGAAAGCCCGAGCCTGAATATCGGTCTCTGGAATGAGGAATGGGGCGTGGGCGATCCGTCTGAAACTCCGGGCGGCCTTGCGCCCCAAGGCCCGCAGCCGCGCCCCCCGGCGCGACAGGTCGCCCTCGTCCAGCGCAAAGCCGAAAAACCCGGCCGCCACCTTGGCAAAACCACCGGCTGGATCCACCGCACGGCCCTCGCCATGAAGGGCGTCACAATGCGCGGCGGTATGAGCTACAGCCGCATCACCCGCGATGGCCTTGAGGTGATCTCCCGTGAGGGACCGGAACTGCTCGCCGCCGATACCGTCATCCTCTGCACCGGACAGGAGCCTCTGCGCGATCTCGCCGATCGGCTGATCGCGCAGGGCCGCAGCCCCCATGTCATTGGCGGGGCGGATGTCGCCGGAGAGCTTGACGCCAAACGCGCCATCGATCAGGCCGCCCGCCTCGCCGCCACCCTCTGAAGGCTCAGACGGGAGATCGGGGTGGGATCGGGAGGGGCGCCGCCCCTCCCGACGGGGTGCGGGGCAGCGCCCCGCCTCCCCCGCTCGTCTTATTCCGCCTTCGCCAGCATGCGCCCCAGCACGCGGCCTCCGGCGATATGCACATGAAGATGCGGCACTTCCTGCACGCCCGCCTCACCGCCGTTCGACACCAGACGATAGCCCAGACCGCCCCGATCGGGGCAAAGACCCATCTCTTCACAGACCTTCCCGATCGCGCGGGTGTAATCCACGATCTCCGCATCCGAGGCCGCACGGGCAAAATGATCCGCGTTCACGTAAGGACCCTTCGGGATCACCAGAACATGCACCGGAGCCTGGGGGGCGATGTCATGGAATGCCAGGCTGTGCTCAGTCTCCAGCACCTTTTTGCAGGGAATTTCACCGCGCAGAATGCGGGCGAAGATATTACTGGTGTCATAGCTGTAAGACGTCATCTGATCCTCCGCGATCAGTCTTGGAAAAGCGTGCCATCGCCGAGGATCTCCCGGGCCTGAGCCTCAGAGATGCCAAGGAAACGCGCAAGCGGCAAGAGGTTGGCACCTGGCTCAGCCGATTGCCAGACCCGCTCATAACCCGGCAATCCCGCGTCGCGCAGCCGCTCAGCCTCAAAGATCATGTCATGGCGCAGGGTGGGCAAAAGCCCGGCCATCACCTCCGGGGGCGTATGTTCCCCCGCCAGCCCCACCCGTAAGGCATGGCCGCGCAGATACGCATCCGAGAAATCGCAGACGATATCCAAAAGCCGGATCTCGCTGCGGTCGGCATAAAAGTCCCGGATCAGATCAAAGCTCTCAGGGTCCAGACAGATCATCATCCGGTCTGAGCGGAAACTCTCGGACAGAAGCTTCAAAAGCGCGCGGCGATGCCGCATCCGCTTGTCCGGCGTGGACTCTATCCCCCCCAGATCCGGCAGCGGGCAATTGTCCTCATTGAAGAGATAGTCCACCCCCTCGATCCCGGCCATTTCCCGCGCCCGCGCCACCAGACGCTTAGCGATATGCCATTTTTTGCACACCACGATCAGAAGCACCCGGTCGCGGCCAAGACTGGTCCCGGCTTCCCAGGCGCGGGGGGCATAGCGCCGCCCCAGCCTGCCGCGGCCTGCCTGAAACTGATAAAGCCGCCGCCCCTCACCCGAGACCGGAAACGCCATGCCGGTGGCGGTATAAAGACTGCCGAGCTGCTCTTTCAGCCGCCGGGCATCGACGGAGAGTTTGCGCGCAAAGAGATAATCCTGCGCCAGCAACAGATCATAGTGATCGTCATAAAAGGTCACCGGCATGCCATAGTCGGTGAACATCAGAAAGGTCAGCGTGCGCGAGCGGATCTCAGATCCCGGGACCAGATGGCGCACAAGGGTCTGAAAAAACGTCTCATCGGGGATCCATGTGGTGCGGAAAAACCGCGTCACATCCGGGCGCGCGGCCACGAACTGCAGAAGTTTCTCAACCGTCAGCCGGCGCAGACACCACCACTGACTGCCGATCATGATCTGCAGATCCTCAGGGATCTTCCGCGCCAGCCCCAGCTTTTTCTGCCACTCCAGCGAGCGGTAGAACCAGGCCTTCCGCCCCCGCTCATTAAACCAGTGGCGATAGATCAGACGCTCTTCGCGGATACCGGTCTTGATCCAGTCCGAAGCAAAGAAATCAAAGCTTTCAATGTAATCAACGCTTTCGCCGTCCAAAAGCGCATGGGCATATTCGGCGGATTTGATCGACATGCAGTCACCCGACAGCATGTAGAAATGCGTGGCGCGGGGAAAAGCCGGGACGGCGGCATAAAGCGCCTCAAGCGTGGCCTGCACAAGGCTCCACTCCCCCCAGCCGCATCTGATCCGCCGCTGCGCAAAGACCACCGAAGGATTGCCGGCCAGCGCCGTGCGGATCGCCTCATAATCGGCCTTTGACGCGCGGGCGTCAAAATGGATGGCCATAAAATCCCCCGCGGCCGTCAGCCGTCCCGCCTGATCGATCACGCCCTGCGGGTCTTTGTGGCACAGCAAAATATAAGCGATTTTAGCCATCTGCGGTTCTGATTGCCTTGTCCCTGCCACCTTCCTGTCTAATGATGACGCACGAAGATTGAAAAGACTTTGTCAGCGGCACACCAGGCCTCGGGTCCGCAGCGAGCGCGGAGCCGCATTGAGATTGAGGGCGATTGCATGGGGTTTCCGGGAACCTGGATGACGGAAAGCGGCAGCGTGATTTACCGCGTCGTGCCGAAATGCGCCTGCTCGACCATCGGGCAGATCATGTATTACTCCGATCATGGCCGCTTCTTCGACGGCGACATCCACGACAGCACCACGGGTCTGCACAAATGGGCCCAGGAGGGCGGCCAGAGCGCCATCACCGCCGCGGTCCAAAGCCACAGCGCCCCGACCTTCACCTGTGTGCGCAATCCCTATGCCCGCATTCTTTCAAGCTTTTTTGACAAGATCTGCGGCATTCAGCGCAACGGGCGGCGCTATCGCGGCAATCTGGTGCCGCTGCTGATCCAGAAATACGGCATCGAGGTCGGCGGGGACGACGGCAGGCAGGAATTTGATCAGATCGCCAGTTTCCGGCGCTTTCTGCTCTTTGCGCGCGACACCATCCGCTTTCGCAAACCCATGGAACCCGACATTCACTGGTCGGCCATGTCGGGCCATATCTCGACCTTCATCGTCAATGGCGGGCGGTACGACCACATCTTCCCGACTGAGACTTTTAATGAGGGGATGCAGAAGGTGCTGGACCGGATCGACAGCCCCCATCCCGTCGATCTCGCGGCGATTCCGAAATTCAACGAATCGGAAGGCCACGGGCCCAAACGCGCCCATCCGGTCAGCGCTTATTTCGATGATCTGTCGCGCCACCTGATGTGGGAGATCTACCGCAAAGATTTTCAGCTCTTCCGCTATGACTTTGACAACCCGGACAATAAATTCCCCAAGGGCCCGGTAGATCTGGAAGAGGTGCATCTGAAACTCGGCCCCCGCGCCGGAAAGGGCTGAGCGTCAAAGCCTCTTCCCCTTGGCAAATCGTCGCGCTAAGCCCTGCGCATGAGCACTCTGTCCGAGATCTATGCGGCCCGTGCCGCCGAAGGCACCCTGCGCCCTGACCCGGCGCAGAAGGCCGTTCTGCCCGCCCTTGAAGCCCTGCGCCGCTGGCTCGAAGCCAATCCGCCGCAGCCGAAGGGTTTCCTGAGCGGCCTCTTCCGCAAAGCCGCACCAAAGCCCCCGAAGGGTCTTTACGTCTGGGGCGGCGTCGGGCGCGGGAAATCCATGCTGATGGATCTCTTTGTCGAGAACACCGCCATCACCGCCAAGCGGCGCATCCATTTCCATGCCTTCATGCAGGAAATCCATCATGCCATGCATGAGGTGCGCAAAACCGGTGTTGAGGATGCCCTTGCCCCGGTTGCGGCGAAGGTTGCCTCTGAACTGCGCCTGCTGGCCTTTGATGAGATGCAGATCACCGACATCACCGATGCGATGATCGTCGGACGGCTTTTCAAGCTGCTGAGCGAGGCGGGTGTGGTGATTGTCACCACCTCAAACCGCATCCCGGAAGATCTTTATAAAAACGGGCTGAACCGGGCGCTGTTTTTGCCCTTCATCGCCTGGATCAATGAGAATTTCGACGTTCACCACCTCGAAAGCCCGAATGATTACCGCCAGCACCGCCTGGCCGGGGCGCAGGTCTATTTCTCGCCTGATGATGCCGCCGCGCGGGCGGCTTTGCAGGGCTATTGGGATGATCTGACCGGAGGCGCTGCCGGTGAGCCCATGGCGCTGCAGGTCAACGGGCGTGAACTCACGCTTGAGCGTGTGGCCAGCGGGGTCGCCTTTTCGTCCTTCGATGCGCTTTGCAAGCAGCCGCTGGGCCCGGGGGATTACCTCGCCATCGCAGAGGCCGTGCGGGTGCTGATCGTGACGGGCATCCCGCGCCTGTCACCGGCCAATAACAATGAGGCCAAGCGATTTGTGACCCTGGTCGACGCGCTTTATGAGGCGAAAGTGCGCCTCATCGCTTCAGCCGCCGATATCCCGGAAAAGCTTTACGAAGAAGGCGCCGGGGCCTTTGAGTTTGAGCGCACCGCCTCGCGCCTGCGCGAGATGCAGGATGCCTCCTGGGGCGCTGAGGCTGAGTGAGAAAAGCCGGGCGAACTGCCCGGCTTTTTCAAAGCCCGATCCAGCCCTGAACTTTCTCGCGGTCGCGGTCGATCTCGGCGGCAGAGCCGGACCAGACGGTGCGGCCCTTCTCAATGATATAATGCCGGTCGCCCAGCCGTTTCAGCACGCTGAGGTTCTTGTCGATCAGCAGGATCGACTGGCCCTCTGCCTTCAGCCGCCCGATCACGCCCCAGATCTCAGCCCGGATCACCGGGGCCAGCCCCTCCGTCGCTTCATCAAGGATCAGAAGCTTCGGATTGGTCATCAGCGCCCGGCCCACCGCCAGCATCTGCTGCTCGCCGCCCGAGAGCGTACCCGCCATCTGCCCCGCCCGCTCGCCCAGTCGGGGGAACAGCTCACAGACTTTCTCAAAGCTCCAGGGATTGGCGCGTTTGAGGCGGTTCGCCGCCGTGGCCACCAGGTTCTCTCGCACCGTCAGCGTGGTGAAGATCTGCCGCCCCTCGGGCACCAGCCCTGCGCCCAGACGCGCGACCTTTTCGGGTGCCAGACCACGAATGCTCTGCCCGCCAAATTCCAGCTGCCCGCCCTGGGGCTTCAACAGCCCCATGATCGAGCGCACGGTCGTGGTCTTGCCCATGCCGTTGCGGCCCAGAAGCGTCACCACCTCCCCCTCTCGGATCGAGAGTGAGACATCGAACAGCACCTGACTTGCGCCATAGGCGGCGGAAAGCGCGTCGATCTTCAGCACAGCTCATCCTCCTGGCCGAGATAGGCCTCGCGCACCTCAGGATGGTTGCGGATTTCCTCAACACTCCCCGTGGCGATGATGCGCCCGTAAACCAGCACGGAAATCCGGGTGGCCAGCGCGAAGACGGCTTCCATATCATGTTCCACCAGCAGCATCGGCACATCCGCGGCGATGCGGCGCAGCACCTGCACCATCTCCTGGCTCTCGCTGTGGCCAAGACCTGCCATCGGCTCATCGAGCAGCAAAAAGGCGGGCTTTCCGGCCAGGGCCACCAGCAGTTCAAGCTGCTTTTTCTCGCCATGGCTGAGCCCTGAGACCCGCACATCGGCGCGTGCTTCCAGCCCGCTGCCCCGCAACAGAGCCTCGGTTTCGGCCCAGAGATCGCGCCGCCCGCGCAGCCGGTCAAAGAGGCGGAAGTTGCCGCCACGCCGCGCCTGAACCGCAAGGGCGATGTTTTCCGCCACCGTCATCTCAGTCAGCAGTGAGGTGATCTGAAAGGTGCGTCCCAGCCCCAGGGCCACCCGCTCGGGTACACCAAGCCGGGTCACATCGCGCCCCATGATGCGCACTTCCCCCTCATCGGGGGGCAGTTCGCCGCAAAGCTGGTTAATCAGCGTGGATTTCCCCGCGCCATTCGGTCCGATCAGGGCGTGAATCTCGCCGCGTTTCAGATCAAGGGTAACGTGATCGGTCGCCGTCAGCCCGCCGAAGCGCTTGACCAGACCTTCGACTTCCAG
The DNA here is from genome assembly GCF_004054105.1 of Falsigemmobacter intermedius. Lineage (GTDB taxonomy): Bacteria > Pseudomonadota > Alphaproteobacteria > Rhodobacterales > Rhodobacteraceae > Wagnerdoeblera > Wagnerdoeblera intermedia. The sequence goes on along the minus strand of NZ_SBLC01000005.1, from coordinate 143,863 downwards.
AACCCGGCCGCTCATCCCCGCGCCCTCCCCGTCAGCCGCGACCAGATCGCCGCGATCAGCGCCACCAGCCCGCCTTTGGTGCCCAACACCACCGCCAGCAGAATAAGCCCCAGCCAGAACTGCCAGTATTCGGTCATCCCACCGAGCCAGGTCTCAAGCACCAGATAGGCCGCAGCCCCCAGGAGCGGGCCAAAGAAGGTGCCGACGCCGCCCAGGATCACCATGGTCATCAGCGTGGCCGATTTGGTCCAGTGCAGCATGTCCGGACTGGTAAAGCGCATCAGGTTCGCCATCAGCGCCCCCGCAAGCCCCGCGCCCATACCCGAGAGGATGAAGGCGTAAAGCTTATAGCGGTAGGGCGCGAGGCCCATGGCCGCCATGCGCCGCTCATTTTGCTTCATCCCCTTCAGCACCGCCCCGAAGGACGAGCCGATCACCCGCCAGAGCGCCAGCATGAAGATCAGCCAGAAGCCCAGAACCACATACCAGACCGTGGTGCGGTCCCGCAGGTTCAGCCCAAAAAACTCATTGGGGCGACGGATGATGATGCCGTCTTCTCCGCCATAGGCCTTCAGCGAGACGAAGAAGAAAAAGAGCATCTGCGCGAAGGCCAGGGTGATCATAATGAACTGCACGCCCGAGGTGCGCAGCGACAAAGCCCCGATCAGCGCCGCCACCGCACCGCCGAGCAGCATGGCCGCAGGCAGCGTCACCAGGAGATGGTTTGAGCCCGGGATCAGCCCCAGAAAGGGATCGCCGCCGTTATGGGCGTAAAGAATGCCCACCGCATAGCCGCCCATACCGAAAAACGCCGCGTGACCAAGGCTGATCATCCCGCCATAGCCCAGCACCAGATTCAGCGAGGCCGCGGCGATCGAATAGACCAGAATGCGTGAGGCAAGAGAGAGTGAGGAGGATGACCCGAAGGTCTCCATCAGCCAGGGCATCGCCAGCAGAACCACCAGCCCCAGTGCCAACCCGGAAATCTTAGCTTTCTCCACGCTCACCGCCCCGCCGCAAAGAGGCCTTTGGGGCGGATCAGCAGAACCAGCGCCATCAGCAGATAAATTCCCATCGAAGCGATCCCGATGCCCAGGGCATCCGCCTCAGACGCCGGCATGACCTGACGCAGCATCCCCGGCAGAAAAGCCCGCAGCAGGGTGTCGACCACGCCCAGCAGGATCCCCGCCCAGAAAGCCCGGCGAATTGAGCCGACGCCGCCCACCACGACCACAACGAAAGTGGCAAGCAGCACCTGCTCGCCCATGCCGACCTGAACCGCAGAAATCGGCCCCGACAGATAGCCCGCAAGCCCCGCAAGCAGCGCCCCAAGGCCAAAGACCACCGTGTAAAGGAGCCGGATATCCACGCCCAGCGCGCGGACCATCTCACGATTGGTGGCACCTGCGCGGACCAGCATCCCGATGCGGGTGCGGTTGATGAGCCAGTAAAGCCCCAGCGCCACCAGCAGCCCTGCGGCAATGATCACAAGGCGGTAGGGCGGATAAAACAGCCCCGGCAGCAGCTCTATCGGGCTGGCAAGTGCTGCGGGGATATTGGCAGGCACCGGCTGGCGGCCGATGAAATAAGTGACACCCTGGTTTGCGATCAGCAAAAGCGCAAAGGTCGCAAGCACCTGATCCAGGTGATCGCGCGCATAAAGGCGGCGGATCACCACCGCTTCAACCACCAGCCCCGTGACGCCCGCCGCGACAATGGCCACCGGAATGCCCACCCAGAAGCTGCCCGCCTGCGCCGCCGCCAGCGTGCCCGCATAGGCCCCGACCATAAAGAGCGAGCCATGGGCGAGGTTGATCACCCCCATGATGCCGAAAATCAGCGTCAGGCCCGCTGCCATCAGAAACAGCATCACGCCATATTGCAGCCCGTTCAGAAGCTGCTCAAGGATCAGGATCATCAGAACCGCCGTTCAGGTTCAGGGCCGGCCGCAGGCGCGACGCAAAAGGCATGCGGGGCCCTGAAAAAGGCCCCGCCGCAAAGAGTTACATCTTGCAGTCAGCGGCGTGGACGTCGCCCACCATCTCGCGGATCTTGCCCTGGCTTTTGCCAACCGGCTTGCCGTCTTCGCCCATGACCACTTCGGTCAGATACCAGTTCTGCACCGGGTGCTGGTTCGGGCCGAATTTGAACTCACCCCGGGTCGAGGCGAAATCCGCCGCGCGCAGCGCCTCACGGAACTCATCCGCCTTCTCCGGGCTGCCCGCTTTGGCCAGCGCCGAGGCGATCAGCAGCGCCGAGTCATAGGCTTCCTGCGCATAATAGGTGATCGGGCGATCCGGGTATTTCGCTTTCCAGGACGAGACGAACTCTTTCGAGGCCTCGTTGTCGAAGTCCACTTCCCAATGGGTCGAACCTTTGATGCCCACGGCACCCTCGCCCACCGCCTGCAGGATCACCCCGTCGATCGAGGGTTCCGAGACCACCATCGGCACCTGGCCCAGCAGACCCGACTGCTGATACTGCTTCAGGAAGGTCAGACCCAGACCACCGGGATGGAACTGGAAGACGACTTCCGGATTGGCGGCGCGGATGCGGGCCATCTCTGAGGCGAAATCGGTCTGATCAAGCTGGGTGTAGATCTCTTCCACTTCGCCTTCAAAAAGACGGCTGAAGCCCGCGATGGCGTCTTTCCCGGCCTGATAGTTCGGGGCCAGCGCCACGGCCTTTTTATAGCCCAGCGATTTGGCGGCCACGCCGGTCGCCTCATGCAGGCTGTCGTTCTGCCAGGAGACTACGAAGTAATTCTCGTGGCACTCTTTGCCCGCAAGGTTCGAAGGGGCCGCGTTCGAGCTGATGTAGAAAGCGCCGTTATCCACCACATCCGGCACCACAGCGCCTGAGACGTTGGAGAAGATAATACCGGTCAGAACCTTGATGTCCTCATCCGAGACCATCTTTTCCGCGATCTGACGACCGGTGCCGGGGTTCAGGGCGTCATCCTCGACGACCAGTTCCACCTCAACGCCGCCCAGCTTGCCGCCTTCGCGGTCAACGGCCAGCTGGATGGCATCGCGCACCTGCTCGCCGATATAGCCTGCGGGGCCCGAAAGCGTGGTGATGACGCCGATCTTTACCGGCTCCGCCATCGCCGGGAGCGTGGTCAAAGCCAGCATGCTGGCGGCACAAAGCAGTTTCCTCATCAGCCTCTCCCTATTTCTGTTCCCACAGGTCTGACACCCGGGTGCGCCGGCGTTCCGGTCGTGAAAACTTTAGCGACCGCCTTAATCATTTCAACCTTAAAATAAATTAATACGGCCTGCGATAGACGCCAAAGCCCGCACCTCCTCGGTACGGGCTCTGTCAATTTTGTCGGCAGACGGGGGCAAGGTCAATGCCCGCCCGCTATCCCTTTATGAGTTTCAATGACTTAAGAGGCCCCGGGCGTCAGATCATAAGTCACCCAAGGCGTCGCTTTGGCCAGAGTGTCATAGAGGCTGCGGGCCGTGGCATTGTCGCTGGCGGTGATCCAGCGGATCACAGACCAGCCCTCGCGCTGCGCAACCTCACCCAGTTCCAGCAAAAGCGCCCGGCCAACGCCGGCCCCTCGGGTGCCGGGTTCTACAAAGAGATCATCAAGATAGCCGCCTGTGCTGGCCGCCAGCGGACGCAGGAAGGGCCGGAAATGCGCCAGACCAACGAGGCGCCCGTCAAGCTCTGCGACCCGCGCCTGCTGCCCGGCGCGGCCTTCCAAGATCCAGGACCAGACCCGCTCGCGCATCTCTTCGCTCTGCTCAGAGCGGTAAAACGCGGCATAGCCCTGATAAAGCCGCCCCCAGGCCTCCCGGTCGCCCGCCTGCGGCGCGCGAATCACCAAAGCCACCTCACGAGCCCCGATAGGTCGAATAGGCGAAGGGAGAGAGCAGCAGCGGCACATGATAATGCGCCTCAGGATCTGACATGCCGAAACGAATCGGAACCTCATCAAGGAACAGCGGATCCGCCCCCGCCTGCCCCGTGGCCCGCAGATACTCCCCGGCGCGGAACAGAAGCTCATACTGCCCGGTGTGGAAGGTTTCTGCAGGCAGAATATGGCTGTCGGTGCGGCCGTCCGAATTGGTGACCAGCGTCACCAGCTCTTCGCGGCGATCCCCGTCGAGACGGTAAAGTGTGATGCTCAACCCCTCCGCCGGGCAGCCCCGCGCGGTATCAAGCACATGGGTGGTCAGCCATCCCGCCATCAGACTTCCTTTCACAACTGCCCGGATTTGCAGTACTTTGCCGCGCGGAACGGCAAAGCGCGATTCTTACCTGAGCATAGGTCTTTCGGGATTTTCTTGAAAACACATCTCCGCATTTTCAGGGTAAATTCTCCTTCGCAGATGGCAAGGAGAGCGAGATGCAGCGTTACCCCCGTGATTTCACCGGCTATGGCCCCACCCCCCCGGCAGCAGACTGGCCGGGCGGCGCACGCGTCGCCATCAGCCTGGTGCTGAATTACGAAGAGGGTGGCGAGAACAACATTCTGCATGGCGATGGCCAGTCAGAAGCCTTCCTCTCCGATATCGCCGGCGCCGCGCAATGGCCGGGCCAGCGCCACTGGAACATGGAATCGATCTACGACTATGGCGCGCGTGCCGGCTTCTGGCGTCTGCACCGCCTCTTCACCTCGCGCAATCTGCCCGTCACCATCTACGGCGTGGCCACCGCTCTGGCCCGCGCGCCTGAGCAGGTCGCCGCCATGCAAAGCGCGGGCTGGGATATCGCCAGCCACGGGTTGAAATGGGTCGAGCATAAAGACATGCCCGAGGAGGAAGAGCGCCGCCAGATCCGCGAAGCCATCCGCCTGCACACCGAAGTCACCGGTGCACGCCCGCGCGGCTGGTACACCGGGCGCTGCTCGATGAACACCGTGCGGCTGACCGCCGAAGAGGGCTTCGACTGGATCTCGGATACCTATGACGACGATCTGCCCTATTGGATGGAAGCGGGCGACCGCGATCAGCTGGTCATCCCCTATACCCTCGAAGCCAACGACATGCGCTTTGCGACCGCGCCCGGCTACATCGAGGGCGAGCAGTTCTTCCAATACCTCAAGGACAGCTTCGACGTGCTTCACGCCGAAGGCGGCCGGATGTTCTCCATCGGTCTGCACTGCCGCCTGATCGGGCGACCGGGCAAAATCGCGGGTCTCATCCGCTTCCTGGATTATGCGCAGGCCAAAGGCGGCGCCTGGTTTGCCACCCGCACCCAGATCGCCGAGCACTGGGCCGCAAAACACCCGGCCCGGCGCCGCGAACGCCCCTCGCAGATGTCGCGCGAGGCCTTTGTCGCCAAATTCGGCGGCATCTTTGAGCATTCCCCCTGGATTGCCGAACGCGCCTTTGAGATGGAAATGGGCCCGGCCCATGACAGCGCCACGGGCGTCCATTCGCTCCTTGCCCGCGCCTTTCGCTCGGCCAGCGAAGAAGAACGCCTCGGTGTGCTGCGCGCACACCCCGATCTCGCCGGCAAACTCGCCCAGGCGAAACGGCTCACGGCCGAGTCCACCGCCGAACAGGCCAGCGCCGCCCTCGACGCGCTGACGGATGAGGAACGCGCAACTTTTGAACAGCTGAACGCCGACTACACAACGCGTCACGGCTTTCCCTTCATCATCGCCGTGCGCGATCACACCAAATCCTCAATCCTCGCCGCCTTCCGCGCCCGGATTGCCAACGACAATGCCACCGAATTCGCCGAGGCCTGCAGGCAGGTCGAACGCATCGCAGAACTGCGCCTGAAGGATCTGTTGAAATGAGCGGCTATTTCTTCCCCACCGGCGGCCTGCCCCCGCAGACCGCCCTGATGACCCAGCGTGCGGTTTTCACCGAGGCCTATGCCTTCATCCCGAAGGGCTGCTTCTCAGATATCGTCACCAGCTATCTGCCGGGCTGGACCGATACCCGCCTCTGGATGATCGCCCGCCCGATGTCGGGCTTTGCGGAGACCTTCTCGCAATATGTCATGGAGGTCAGCCCGGGCGGCGGCTCCGAAACCCCCGACAACGATCCCGGTGCCCAGTCCTGGCTCTTTTTCACCGCAGGCGAGGCCAGCCTCACCCTGAACGGTCAGACCCATGCTCTGACCGGCGGCTCCTATGCCTATATCGCACCCGGCACCCAATGGGCCCTCAAAGCGACCGGATCCACCCCGGCCCGCTTCCACTGGCTGCGCAAAATCTGGGAGCCGGCTCAGGGGATCGCCCCCCCCGAAAGCTTCGTCAACCGCGATCAGGACGTGGCCGTGCGCTGGATGCCCGACACCGATGAGCGCTGGGGCACCACCCGCTTTGTTGAACCCGACGATCTGCGCCACGATGCCCATGTCAATATCGTGACCTTCCGGCCCGGCGGCGTCATCCCCTTTGAGGAAACCCATGTCATGGAACATGGCCTCTACGTGCTCGAAGGCAAGGCGGTCTATAAACTCAACCAGGACTGGATTGAGGTTGAGGCGGGTGATTTCATGTGGCTGCGCGCCTATTGCCCCCAGGCCTGCTACGCCGCCGGCCCCGAGCCTTTCCGCTACCTGCTCTACAAAGACGTCAACCGCCACGCAAAACTGCGCGGCCCCGGCGCCTTCGGCCCCGCCCGCTGAGCAGATTGGCTTTTTAAAAATACTCCCGGGGGTCCGGGGGCAGGCAGCCCCCGGCCTCACCACCAGAACAAAGGCCGCAAATGACAGATCGCCGGATCACGCCCGAACCCCTGACCGCCGAAGCCTTCGCCCCCTACGGCGACGTTCTGGAGGCCACGGGAGAGTTCCGCCTCATCAATGAGGGCTGGTGCCAGCGCCACAATGACCGTGCCGCTCTGGACTTCGGCCCCGAGGGCCGCGCGGGCATCTCGCTTTTCAACGCCCGCCCCCGCAGCCTGCCCTATGAATTCAGCCTCATCGAACGTCATCCTGACGGCAGCCAGGCCTTCATCCCGATGTCTGAGCACGGCTTCCTCATTATCGTCGCCGATGGGCCGCAGGCAAAACCGCGGGCCTTTCTGTCCGCCCCCGGTCAGGCGATCAATTTTCACCGCGGCACCTGGCACGGCGTCCTGACGCCCCTGCAGGCGCCGGGGCTTTTCGCGGTGGTCGACCGTATTGGCGCCACGCCCAACCTCGAAGAATTCACCTATGATCAGCCCTTCACGGTGATCGCCCCGCAAAGCTGATACCCCCTGCCCCAAGGCTGTGACCGGGCGCGGTCACAGGCTCTTGCCGTCCTTACTGCCGCGCCCGAGGGAGAGAGACCAATGACCCGCAGCATCCACCCGGTGGACGAAATTCTGCCACCCCCGAGACTTTTCGCGCTCGGCTTTCAGCATGTTCTGGTGATGTATGCAGGCGCAGTGGCGGTGCCCCTGATCGTGGGCCGCGCGCTGCAGCTTTCGCCGGAAGATGTGGCCTTTCTGATCTCGGCAGATCTTTTCGTCTGCGGCATCGCAACCCTCATCCAGGCCCTCGGCGCAGGGCCCTGGTTCGGGGTGAAGCTTCCCGTCATGATGGGCGTCACTTTCGCCGCCGTCGGCCCCATGGTCGCCATGGCCCAGACCAACCCCGGATATGAGGGCGCACGCGCCATCTTCGGCTCCATCATCGGCGCAGGTGTAATCGGGATCTTCATCGCCCCGCTGATCTCGCGGCTTTTGCGCATCTTTCCTCCGGTGGTCACCGGGACCATCATCCTCGTCATCGGCGTCAGCCTGATGCGGGTCGGGATCAACTGGATCTTCGGAACCCCGGTCGGCCCCACCGCCCCTAAAATCGTTGATCCCGCCCATGTCGAATGGCTGACCGCCGCAACCGAAGCGGCGGCCGCTGCGGGCCTGCCCGCTCCGCCGGCGGGGGTGCGTCTTGCGCCCAGCCTTGATAACCCGGCCTATGCAACCCGGGGAGCCATGCTGGTCTCGGCTGTGGTGCTGGCCTCGATCCTGCTGATCGCGAAATTCGGCCGCGGCTTCATCGCCAATATTTCGGTCCTCCTTGGCATTCTGATCGGCATTGTGGTGGCCGTCCTCAGCGGCCAGATGGGCTTTGAAAAAGTCGGCCATGCCGATTGGGTGGGGATCGTGCTGCCCTTCCACTTTGGCATGCCGACCTTTGATCCGATCCTCATCCTGACCATGACCCTGGTGATGATCGTGGTGATGATCGAATCCACCGGGATGTTTCTGGCGCTCAGCGACATGACTGAAAAACCGCTGAGCCGCGCGAGCCTTTCCGCAGGTCTGCGCACTGACGGGCTTGGCACGCTGATCGGCGGCATCTTCAACACTTTCCCCTATACCTCCTTCAGCCAGAACGTGGGCCTTGTCGGCGTGACGGGGATCCGCTCGCGCTGGGTCTGCGTGGCGGGCGGTGTCATTCTGATCGTCCTTGGCCTTTTGCCAAAGGTCGCAGCCCTGGTGGAATCGATCCCGACGATGGTGCTGGGCGGTGCGGGCATCGTGATGTTCGGCATGGTCGCCGCAACCGGCGTGCGCATTCTGGCGGGCGTGAATTTCGCCACCAACCGCTCCAATCTCTTTATCGTCGCGGTTTCGCTGGGCATGGGGATGATCCCGCTGATCGCACCGAACTACCTGATCTGGCTGCCCCATGACCTTCATCCGCTGATCGAAAGCGGCATTCTTCTGGCCTCGCTCTCCGCCGTCGGCCTGAACGCCTTTTTCAACGGCGCGAAAGGCTCTGAGGAAGAGGCCCGCGCGGCCGCGATGCAGGCTGACCACTAAAGCGCCTGTCGCGCCAGCTCACAGGCTGACAGACCAAAGACCCCGGCCATGGCCGGGGTCTTTTGACATTATGACATGAGAGGCAAATCAACCCGCGGCAAATCGGAACCTCTCTCCGAAGAACACTCAGCCCAGCCGCGCCAGTGCCGCCGCCAGGTGGTCTTCCCCGCCCGTCACCTCAAGCCGGACCGGCAGGGTCAGGACTTTGCGGCGGAAATGATCCGGCAGACGGGCTGCATCTTTTTCCGTGGTCACAAGCTGCGCCGCCTTCAGCTTTGCCTCCTGCTCCAGCCGGGTCAGCAGCGCAGGGGCAAAAACCTCGTGATCGCCCAGCGCCACGGTGCCGACAAGCTCAGCCCCTTCACCGCGCAGCGTGGCGAAGAACTTTTCGGGATGGCCGATCCCGGCAAAAGCGATCACCCGCTCTCCCTGCCAGTCCATCCCCATCTGCAGAGGCTTCAGGACCGCGCGCAGATGATCCACCCCGGCGATCGCAGCCCCCCATGTATTGAAAAACCGCTCCTGAGCCACCTCAGGACCGATGGAGAGCAGAAGATCCGCCCGCGCCAGACCCGGCCCCACCGGCTCGCGCAGAGGTCCGGCCGGCAGGCAGCGCCCGTTGCCAAAGCCGCGATGGGCATCCACCACCACGATGGAGAGATCCTTTTGAACCGAAGGGTTCTGATGCCCGTCATCAAGTAGAATCAGATCCGCCCCCTCAGCCTCCGCCAGCTTCACCCCGGCGGCGCGGTCGCGCGCGATGATGACCGGCGCAAAGGCGGCCAGCAACAGCGGCTCATCCCCGGTCTCTGCGGCGCGGTGGCGGGCGGGATCCACGACAACCGGCCCCGTCAGGCTGCCGCCATGGCCGCGAGAGACGATAAAGACCCGCCGCCCCGGCCCGGAGAGACGCTGCGCCAGAAGGATGGTCGTGGGAGTCTTACCGGTGCCGCCTGCATTGATATTTCCAACGCAGATCACCGGCACCCCCGCACGATACCCCTGTGCTGCGCGCGCCACCCGCCTGGCAGTGGCAGCGGCATAGAGCGCGCCCAGCGGGGCCAGCAGCCTTGCGCGCAGATCGGGAGCTTCGGGCGGGGTGAACCACCAATAGGGAGCATGGCTCATGAGCGCAGTCCTTTCGGCGCGCGCAGGGCGTGCAGCGCCTCAATCACACGGTCGGTGGCCTCACCGCCCTCTGAACTGACGGCCCAGGCCGCCTGCGACAGCCGCGCACAGCGATCGGGCGCCAGCATATCGCCCACCACATCCCCCAGGTCTTCGCCCCGCGTCACAAGGCGCGAGCCGCCCGCCGCCTGCAGCCGCTCGAGCGCGGTCTGAAAAGCGCCGAAGCGCGGTCCGTGCAGCAGAGCAGATCCGGCAGCCGCCGCCTCAAAGGGATGGCGCATCGGCCCCTCGCCTTTCAGGCTGCCCCCGGCCCAGACCTGGGTGGCCAGGCGGTACCAGAGACCCGGCTCATCATCCTCGGCCAGATAGACCTGGGTCTCCTCGTCCGGGTCCTCATCGGCGGCGCGATAGCCGGTCTCAAGGCCATAGCGCCCCGGCAGTTCCCGCAGGAGCGTCGGGATCCGCGCCGCAGAGGCGGGAACAAGGATCAGCAACAGCCGATGCGCCCCATGCAGCGCTTTCAGATGCGCGCGGATCACCAGATCTTCCTCTTCCTCAGGCACGCCCACGGCCAGCCAGACCGGGCGGGTGCCAAGGATCCTCGACAGTGCTTCGCGCTCGGCCTCGGGCACCTGAAGACTGTGCGAGGCCTCCTCCATCCGCCCCGCCACCTCAAGGCGGGCCGGCGGCGCACCCACGCGCAGAAACGCGCGCGCCGCCGTCTGATCGGTGACAAGGATATGCGACATCCCGGCAAAAAGCCCCCGCATCAGCCGCGGCACAATGCGCCCCGCACCAAGGCCGGGATCTTCCCCGCCGGTCAGGATCACCGGAAGGCTGCGCGCCGCCGCCGCATAGAGCAGGACCGGGCGCAGACCGCCCTTGGCCCAGATGCAGAAATCCGGCCGCCAGTGATCCAGAAAAGCCGCCGCCAGTGCAGGCTCGTCGGCAGGCGGCTCAAGCGTGCCCGCCACGCCCGGTTCGGCACAGGTCAGCAAAAAATGATCGGCCAGACCCTCGTCCCGCAGCCGCGCCATCAGCGGCGTGAAGGCAGAGGCCGCCGCCGCATCGGGCGCATGCAGCCACGCCAGCCGCCCCGCAGGACGCTCTCCGGCGATACTCTGCGTGCCACCAGGCGCCGCACCGCGCAAAAAGCGATAGAGCCGCAAACCGGGAGAAAGCACAGGACATCCTTTCACAAGACCGAAGGGGCGGGCAGCCCCGCCCCGCCTCAGGCTTTATCGGCCAGAGCCTCAGCCATCAGCGCATCTGAACGCGCCTCAACCACCTCTTCGAGCACCTGCATGAAGGGCTCTACTTTCAGACCCGGCGGGATGACGGGCAGAAACTCAAGCACAGCGGTGCCGGGTTTGCGCAAAAGGCCCCGACGCGGCCAGAAAAGGCCCACATTGACCGCCGCCGGAACGCAGTCGCGCTTCAGCGCCTGATAAAGCGCACCGACGCCGATCTTATAGGGCGCCTTTGCGCCCGGTGCGACCCGGGTGCCCTGGGCGAAAATGATCAGCTGTCCATTGGCATGCGGCCCGGTCTTCGCCGCCTTCAGCATCTCGCGCAGCGCGCTCATGCCTTTGCCGCGATTGACCGGGATACAGCCGATCCGCATCGCGTACTGGCCAAGGATCGGCGTGAACAAAAGCTCGCGCTTCATGACAAAGCGCGGATGCGGCAGCGCCGAGAAGAGCAGAATAATATCGAGAAACGACTGATGCTTTGACGCGATCAGCACCGGCCCTTCGGGCGGCGTGCCGCGGATCTCACTGCGCAGCCCCACCATCCAGCGCGCTGAAAAGCGCACCCAGCCGCAGTAGGCATGACAGGCCATCATCGCCCCGCGACGCGAAAACAGCGCCCAGGGGAAAAACGCCAGCGCGATCACCGCCATCATCACATACATCTGGATGATGAAGAGGACCGAAAGCACATATTGCAGGGCCAGTCGCAAAGGTCCCATCACATCAGCTCCGAAAGTTTTTTCCGCGCCGCCGCCCGAGTGGCCCCAAAGGCCACGAGCGCTGCCAGCACCGGCAGGCTCAGCGGTGCGAACCAGCCATAGCCCTGAAAGCCAAGCCCGGTCAGAAAGCCGCCCGCCTCATCGGCTGAGGGCAGCGCAAATATGGCCAGCGCCCCCAGGGCCACCCCCGCAAGCGATCCTGCAAGTGCGCGCAGCGTGAAGCGGCGCACGAAAGCCCCGGCGATGAAGCCGTCGGTCGCCCCCACCAGCCGCAGCACGCGGATCACCTGGGCATTGGCCGCCAGCGCCGCATTGGCCGCAAGCGTAATCATCGCCGCCATCGCGCCGCCGATCAGGGCAAGTGACAGCCAGCCCAGAAGACGCAGCCGCTCGGCTGCCACGGCCAGAGGGCGGCGCCAGCGGGTGTGATCATCGAGCACGGCGCCGGGCGCTTCGGCCTGCAGCCGCAGCCGCAGCCCCTGGGCATCATAGCCCTGCCCCACGGAGGAGAATTCAACGAGTTGCGGCAGCGCCAGGCTGTCGACGGGCAGATCCGGCCCGAACCAGGGTTCAAGCAGATCGCGCTGTTCCACATCCGACAGCGCCCTCGCCTCGCCGACACCAGGGGTGGTCGAGAGCAGCGTCAGCACCGCCCGGGTCTGCGCCTCAATCTGGTCGGGCGGAGCCGAAATACGGATGGTGGCGGTATTGCTCAGCGCTTCCTGCCAGCGATCCGCAAGACGGCCCGAAGCCAGCGAAAGTGCCAGCGCAAAGGCCGCCAGAAAGGTCATGGCGGCGGCGGTAAAGCCGGTCAACCAGGCCGTGTGCCCCGTCGGCGGCACCACGCGGTCGGCTGCAGCGTCGGTAAAAGGCAGCGTCACGCGGCTCACAGATCCGCCCCCGCAAGCTGGAGTTTCCGGTTTTGCAGACGCAGAACGCGGGCCGGAACCTGGCCCTTGGTGGCGCGGATCAAATTCATGTCATGCGTGGCCAGAACGATGGTTTTTCCCATACGGTTCAACTCGATAAAGAGCTTCAAAAGCCGCATCGACATCTCAGCATCGAGGTTTCCGGTCGGCTCATCGGCAAGGATCACCTCGGGCGACATGATAACGGCCCTGGCCACAGCCGCGCGCTGGCGCTCTCCGCCTGAAAGCGATGGCGGCAGCGCATCTGCATGGGGCCGCAATCCCACCCAGGTCAGCAGATCCTGCAGGTTCGCCACATCCGCCTCGCGGCCGCAAACGGTCAGCGGCAGCGCCACATTGGCCGCCACCGGAAGATGGTCCAGGAACTGACAGTCCTGGTGCACCACCCCGATGCGACGCCGCACCATGGCGACGTCATTACGGCTCATTGAGCGCACTTCGCCGTCAAACAGCGTCAGCCGCCCCGTCGTCGGCACCAGCTCGCCATAGCACAGCTTGAGGAAGGTGGTTTTTCCCGCGCCCGAAGGCCCGGTCAGGAAATGAAAAGAGCCCGGCGCCAGCGTCAGCGAGACCCCCGAAAACAGCTCGGCCCCGCCATAGCTGTAGCCCACATTCTCAAAACCGATCACGCCGTCCCTCTCATCCCGCCTGCCGCCGCCCGTCCGGGCTTCGTGGCGGCAATGTCGCTTCCCGTCTTCGCGTGTTGCGCAGATACCGCACAGACTGGAAGAAGTTTCGCTCCCTTGCTACAACATCCGCAAAGGCGCTGCCAGAAAAGATCTGGCGACCAGGCGGGGTACTGAATGCGGCTGATTTGCGGAAATTGCGACGCGCAATATGAAGTTGAGGCGGAGATGATTCCGCCTGAGGGGCGCGACGTGCAATGCTCGGCCTGCAGCCATGTCTGGTTTGAGCCGGGCCGCACCAGCGCCATCCCTGCCCCGCCCCCCGGCCCGGTCGTGCCGCGCCGCATCTCGACGGCCTCTTTCCGCCCGGCGGCGGATGAGCAGTTTGAGGATGATGATCCCGATCTGCCGCCGCTGTCTGATACGGATCTGCCGCCGCTGCGCCGCGCACCGCTCGATGAGGAGATGCTCGCCATCCTGCGCGAGGAGGCCGCGCGCGAAACGGCCGCCCGTGCCGCCGAAGCGCTCGGGGCCGCGCCTGCCATCGCGCAGGCAGATGTCGAAGCCCCCCCTCCTGCCCCGGAGGTGCTGACCCCGGAGCCGAAGGAGATTTTCTCCGCATCCGGGACGCCGGGAGAAGAGGCCCATGCCCCCTTCGGGCCTGAACCCGAGGCGGAGGTCCGCGACCAGCCCCTAGCCGGGGAAGCAGAGACCGCAGGCTCTGAGACCGGCTCAGACCCGCGGGTCTTCCCGCCGCCGCCCCCCCGCCCGGAGGAGGAGATCGAGGAAGCCCGTTTCATCGAAGAGCCGCCGCCCGCCGATGAGCCGGTGGATACCGAAGTGCCCACCGTGCCGCTGCGCGCCTCGCGCCGCGACCTGCTCCCTGATATCGAGCAGATCAATTCGACGCTGGAAAGCACCCCCCACAGCGATTTTGCCGCCGGTGAGGCTATTTCGAAGCCCGCCGGACAGCGCAGCGGATTTGCCCGCGGCTTTGCGCTGATGATCCTGCTCGCGCTGCTTCTGGCGGTGCTTTACCTGAAGAATGATGACCTGAAAGCCGCGCTGCCCGCTGCCGCCCCTACGCTGACGGGTTATGCCGATCTGGTGGATCAGGCCCGCAGCGGTCTTGCGCGTCTGGTCTCGGGCTTTTTAGGTGAGCCGGGCTGAGCCGCGCAGAAAAGACAGGTGCTCCGACCCCGGGCCGGAGCACTTCTTATGCAGGGCCTCTGCCGGCAACAGGCAGGGCGGAAGCGGAAAGCTTCAGCCCTCCAGACGACGCGGGATCATAAAGTCGATCACCGCCCCTGACCCCGGGGTGACCTCAGCCCAGTTTGCCGCTTCAAAATCCGCAACCAGCGTGGCCCCGGTCGGATAGCGGGAAAAATCGCTGTCCTGCGGCACACGCGCCACCAGACGGGTCGCAAATTCCGCGATGCCGGGGTTGTGGCCGATCATCATCACCACCGGAGACTTCGCCCCGCGCAGCACCGCCAGCATGACATCCGCCGGCGCATGATAAAGCGCGGGCTTCAGCACCAGTTCGGGCGGGCGCTCAGCAAATTTCGGGGCCATCCGATCCCAGGTTTCGCGGGTGCGCTGCGCGTCCGAGCAGAGCACCTCGCCCGGCAGATCCCCGCGAGAGACCAGCCAGTCTGCCATCAGACCGGCGGCCCGGCGACCCCGGGCATTCAGCGGCCGGGCATGATCGGGGGCAGCCGGGTCGCCCCAGTCTGATTTGGCGTGGCGGGTCAGGATCAGGCGCAGGGAGCTCATGGATGACATTCCTCATATACCAGGCCGATGATCCTCCCACTCTGGCACGCGGGCGCGAGATCGGGCAAGCGCGGCGGATCGGCTGCCTGCAAAGGCTTTGCAGAGGCGGCGTCTTTCGGCCAGGTCCGCCGCTTCGCATCATGAAGACATCCCCAAAGGCAAACGGCACCCCGAGGGGTGCCGTCGAAAAGTCAACGATCCGGGTCAGCGGTGCAAACCGCCAGGCTCAGGCTTCGCGCGGCTTCACACGCGGCTCAGTGGTGCGGATCATCGAGCCCGCGCCCTGGTCGGTGAACAGCTCCAGCAGGCAGGCATTGGGCACGCGACCATCCAGGATGACAACCGCCCGAACCCCTTCCTCCAGCGCCTTAAGCGCGGTCTCGGTCTTGGGGATCATACCGCCCGCGATCACGCCATCGGCGGTCATCTGAATGACCTCCTCAGGGGTGATCTGGGTCATCACTTCGCCATTCGCGTTTTTCACCCCCGCCACATCGGTCAGAAGCAGCAGACGATCAGCCTTCAACGCGCCTGCAATCGCACCGGCAGCGGTGTCGCCATTGACGTTGAAGGTTTCATTCTCATTCATGCCGGTGGCGACCGGCGCAACAACCGGGATAATCCCCGCATTAAAGAGATCGCGCAGCACCTGCACATTCATCTCAACCGGGCGACCGACGAAGCCCAGTTCGGGATCATCGGCCTCGCAGACCATCAGATCATCGTCTTTGCCCGAGAGGCCCACAGCGCGGCCGCCCTCATCCATGATGGCCTGGACGATCCGCTTGTTGACCAGCCCGGTCAGCACCATTTCAACCACCTCAACGGTGGCCTTATCGGTGACGCGCTTGCCGCGCACGAATTCCGATTTGATACCCAGGCGGCTCAGAAGATCATTGATCATCGGCCCGCCGCCGTGAACGACAACCGGGTTCACACCGACCTGACGCATCAACACGATATCGCGGGCAAATTCCGCCATCGCGGCCTCATCACCCATGGCATTGCCGCCGAATTTCACCACCACAATGGCGCCGGCATATCGCTGCAGATAGGGCAGAGCTTCAGAGAGGGTGCGGGCGGTGGCGGCAGGATCGCGCGTCATGGCAAGCTGCTTTTTCATTAGGGGCTCCGGTCTCCGGGCGCGGTGGATTTCGGGGCAAAGGACTAGCGGCCTTCGCCCCCCCTGCCAAGCATGAATGCGCAGGCTGTGAAAAAGCCCGCCGCTTTCTCAGAAGCGGCGGGCCCGATGTTCAGAAGCTGAACCTTACTGGTAAGGACGGATCAGGATTTCCACGCGACGATTCTGCGCGCGGCCTTCCGGGGTCAGGTTCGATGCGATCGGCGCATCTTCGCCACGACCAATGGTCTGCAGTCGGTTCGACGGGACGCCCGAAGCCATCAGCACCGACGCAACAGCCGAAGCGCGGCGCTGCGAGAGCTGACGGTTGTAGCCCGCATCACCGGTGCTGTCGGTGTGACCGATGATTTCAACGTTCGAGTTCGGATACTGGCGCAGGTTCCCGGCAACGGCGCGCAGATCGTTCTGCAGATCCGGACGGACTGATGCGCTGTCGGTCGCAAAGAGCAGATCCTGCGGCATGGTCACCACGAGGTGGCTGCCGGCGTTCACAACGCCGATATTGCCCGAGGTTGCCGCCTGCAGCTCTGCTGCCTGACGGTCGAGCGAAGCGCCGATGCCGCCGCCCACAGCCGCACCCACAGCCGCACCGGCCAGGGTCGCCAGCGGACGGGTCGAGCTGTTCGAGGTTGCGCCGATGGCGCCGCCGATCAGCGCGCCGGTCATCGCACCGGTGCGGGCACGGGTGTTATAGGGGTCGCCCTGGGGATAGGGATCACAGGCGGTCAGACCAATCAGAGCCACAGCAGCAATGAGGGCAGGGGTCTTGAGTTTCATCTTCATCTCACTCCGATAACGGCCCGGAGCCCGGGCGCGATGGTGCTACACGGGCACAGCCCGAAGCTGAACCCTCGCCACAACCGACACGCGGTTTTCCGCCCGCTCGGCAAAATCACGCGGGACAGATCACATGCAGGCGGGCCAGGATCAGGACTTCGGCCATAGCGTCTGCCTGACAACTCCCGAGAGAAACTCGGGTTCCCAAACGGGCGAAGGGCGTAATCAGATCTGTGTCTGGGGTAAGATTGCATGTCAACCGCACCAATGCGCTGCAAATTTAATCCCCATAATGAGGTCGTTTTGCGCACTCACTCGGCCCCGAGTGAAATTCCCTCTTTCGCCAGCAGATCGGCCTTCACCCCCTCGCCCCAGTGATAGCCGCCAAAGGCACCGCTTGCCCGGATCACCCGATGACAGGGAATAAGCAGAGCGACCGGATTGGCACCCACTGCCTGCCCTACGGCACGGGCCGCGCGCGGCTGACCAAGGCTCTGCGCCAGCGCCCCATAACTGATCACCTCGCCCGGCGGGATCGACAACAAAGCCTCCCAGACTTTCAGCCGGAAAGGCGCACCGATCAGGTGCAGCGCTGCTCCGCCTCCCTGAAATGCAGCACCAGCCAGAGCCTCGATCTGCGCCTCTGCCTTTTCAAACACGGCTCCCGGCCAGCGCGCCACAAGATCTGCGAAGACCGCAGCCTCGCCCCGCTCCGCCACAAAGCCGATCCCGCAGATCCCGACCTCCGTCGCCATAACCACAGCCCGGCCATAGGGGCTGTCGATGCCTCCCCAGGAAATCCGCTGCCCCTGCCCGCGCCTGGCATAGTCACCCGGCGTCATCGCCTCCCAGCGGATCATCAGATCATAAAGCCGCCCCGTGCCTGAAAGCTCCAGGACGTCAGCCACCTCCGGCAGCGGCAGATCCCGGCGCAGCAGATCCCGCGCGGCAACAAGACGGCGAAACTGCTGATACTGCTTGGGCGATATCCCTGCGCAAGCGCTGAAAATACGCTGAAAATGCGCAACACTCATTCCGCAGCGTTTCGCAAGATCGCTCAGACTCAGATCCCCTGCGCCCGCCTCCAGAACGCCGATCGCCCGGGCGATCACCTGATAATGATAACTCTGCTCGCCCATCCCGAACTCCGCTCAACCCGCCCGCAACGCCTTCTCGCAAAGGGAAGTCTGAAGGGGGCACTTGCCCCCTTCAGGCGGGGGTGCGGGGGCGGCAGCCCCCGCCTCTCCCCACACCTTACACCCAGGGCGCGTCCGGCCCCGACCCGGAATTTGCGCATTGCTCCGCTATGAGGATCTGAGGCAAAAGCAGACCATGACCGCTCAGCTCCCCTATGCCACCCTGCATGAGATCTTCTCCCGGTTTCAGGCCTCCGAGCCGGAACCGAAAGGAGAGCTCAACCATACCAATGCCTACACGCTGCTCGTGGCCGTGGCGCTCTCTGCCCAGGCCACAGACATCGGCGTGAACCGCGCCACAGCCAGACTCTTTGAGATCGCCGACACCCCCGCCAAAATGCTGGCGCTTGGCGAAGAGGCGCTGATTGAACACATCAAGACCATCGGCCTTTACCGCAATAAGGCCAAAAACGTCATGAAGCTCTCAGAGATTCTCGTGCGCGATTACGGCGGTGTGGTCCCCTCTTCCCGGGCGGCCCTCGTCTCGCTGCCGGGAGTGGGGCGCAAAACGGCCAATGTGGTGCTGAATATGTGGTGGCGCATTCCGGCGCAGGCCGTTGACACCCATATCTTCCGCATCGGCAACCGCACCGGCATCTGCCCGGGCCGCGACGTCGATCAGGTCGAACGCGCCATTGAAGACAACATTCCCGCAGAGTTCCAGCAACATGCCCATCACTGGCTGATTCTGCACGGCCGCTATATCTGCGTCGCGCGCAAGCCAAAATGTGGCGCCTGCATCATTGCTGACCTCTGTCACAGCGAGGACAAAACCATATGAAATCCTATCAGGTCACCGGCATCGGCAATGCCATTGTCGATGTGCTCACCCGCATGGAGGACGAGGGCCTCGCAGCGCTTGGCATCACCAAAGGGGTGATGACCCTTGTCGATCAGCCGCGCTGCGAAGCGCTCTATGCCGGTATGACCGACCGCAGCCAGATCCCCGGCGGCTCGGTCGGCAATACCATCGCGGGCCTTGGCGCGCTTGGCCTGCGCACCGCCTGCATCGGCAAGGTCGCCGATGATGAGATCGGCCATTTCGCAGTCGACGCCCTCGCGGCCGAAGGCATCGCTTTTCCGGTGGCCCCGGTCGAAAATGCGGCTCTTCCAACCTCGCGCTGCATGATCTTCGTCTCGCCCGACGGTGAGCGTTCAATGAACACCTATCTCGGCATCTCTGCCGAATTCGGCCCCGAAGATCTGCCCGAAGCGGTGATCCGCGACAGTGAAATCCTCTTCCTTGAAGGCTATCTCTTCGACAAAGACCCCGGCAAAGCGGCCTTCCTCAAAGCCGCACGCCTCTGCCGCGATGCCGGGGGCCGCGCGGGCCTTTCGCTTTCAGACCCCTTCTGCGTCGATCGCCACCGCTCGGATTTCCGCGCCCTGGTGGCAGAGATGGATTTCGTCATCGGCAATGAACACGAATGGGCCGCCCTTTATCAGACCGAAACTCTGACCGAAGCGCTGGATCTGGCGGCCGCACACTGCCCGCTGGTGGTCTGCACCCGTTCGGGCGAGGGCGTCACCATCCGTCAGGGCGCGACCTCCATCGACGTTCCCGTCAGCCGTATCGCGCCCCTCGACACCACCGGCGCGGGCGATCAGTTCGCGGCAGGCTTCCTTTATGGCCTGGCCACCGGGCGTGATCTCGAAACCGCAGGCCGCATGGGCTGCATCGCCGCGGCTGAGGTGATCACCCATTTCGGCGCGCGCCCCGATGAAAGCGTGCTCGACCTCTTCCGCAAAGCCGGCCTTCTGTAACGACACCGCCCCCCGGATCACCTCCGGGGGGCGATCTGTGCCATGCGCTTTTGATGCTCCCCGGTCCGCGCTCCGGTCTTATCCTTCTCCAACACGATCTCCGCCGCCTCATCGGGGTGCTCCCCGGCATATTTCCACCCCTTCATCGAGGCGCTGATAAATATCGCCATGCGCTCCACAAAGGCGAGGTCTTTGAGCATTTCTTCAATGACATAGAGTCCGTCCTCAAGGGTCGCGCCCCCTCATCTTCATATTTGAAGGTGACCAGATCCTCAGACTTCACGCCCGCATCGATGACCTGCCAGTCTTCGTTATAAGTCATGGTCGAGATGCAGGCCGCCTGCTTTTAAAGCAGCGGACCGACGTTGAACCCCTGCTTCAGAACCGTCACAGCCGAGCCATCGGTTTTCAGGTTCAGACGGCTCATCCTGTTCAGAAAGGGATCTTCATTTCCGCCAAACCAGACACCCAGGGTCTTGACCTCTGAAGTCCGCAGGTGATGCCACAGCGGAATCTTTCAGACAGGTCAGCATCATCCCCGAGGATTTGAAGGGCTGCACAATATTCAGCACCGGTGCCCCCCGCTCCTCCGCCGCCAGCGCCGAAGGCAGCCAGGCCACCATCACATCCGCCCCCATCAACACCTGAACCATTGCCACATCGGGGCCCTAACGGCCTGATGGTCACATTGAGCCCCTCTTCCTCGTAGAACCTCTTATCCAGCGTCACGAAATAACCCGCGCACTGCGCCTGAGTGACCCATTTCAGCTGCAGCGTCACACTTCCGCCGCCTGCGCGCGCCGCGCCTCATCGGGCTTCAGAGCATTCACGCTCAGCCGCCCAGAGGTCGGATGCTACAGCGACGCGATACAGCGTAAAAAGTTGGTCGTGCCGCAGCCCGAGGGGCCGATGAAGCTGACAAATTCCCCTTTGAGAATGGTCAGAGAGACATCTTTCAGGGCCTGAACCGGCCCGTCTGCGGCCTGAAAGATCAGGTTCAGCCCTTCCGCTTCGATCACCGGCTCGGCCAGGTTTAACGTATCTTTGATCGCGTCCCCTTATGGTCAGTCCGGCTCTGCCAGCCGGTTCCGGTCTCAGATCAAATGCTGCGCATCAGCCCGCCGTCGACCCGCAGGCTCTGGCCGGTGATGTAGCCTGCGGCCTCAGAGGCCAGAAAAGCCACCGTCTTTCCGATCTCCCCGGCGGTGCCATAGCGCTGCATCGGCACGGCGGCCGCGCGCTCGTCTTTCATCGGAAGACTGTCGATCCAGCCGGGCAGGACATTGTTCATCCTTATACCAAGGGCCGCATAGCGATCGCTGTAGAGTTTGGTAAAAGCCGTCAGACCTGAGCGTGCCACCGCCGAGGTCGGAAACATCTCTGAGGGTTCATCGACCCAGGCGGTGGAGATGTTCACGATCGCGCCCCCGCCCTGCCGCTCCATCACCGGGGTCACCAGCCGCACGGCGCGCACGACGTTCAGAAAATAGATGTCGAACCCCTCGCGCCAGTCCTCCTCGCTCAGATCCAGCAGCGGGCCTTTCGGCCCATGCCCGGCAGAGTTCACCAGCACATCGATCCGCCCCCAGGCCTCCATGGCCTGATCAACCAGCCCGCGCATATCGGCTTCCGAGCGGTTGGAGCCCGTCACCCCGATCCCGCCCAATTCCTCCGCCAGCGCCTGGCCTTTGCCCGAGGAGGAGAGGATTCCCACCCGATAACCCTCTGCCGCCAGCGCCCGGGCAGAGGCGGCCCCCATGCCGCTGCCACCCGCCACAATAAGTGCCGTTTTCATGCGTTTGCCTCCCTCAGACGCCGCTTGCGCGGATGCCGCTGCGGCTGACCGGGCGCCGCGCACTCAGCTCCTTCCAGGCGGACAGCGTGCGGTTCACTGCCGGACGCGGTGCTCGCGGGGTGAACTGCCCCCGGCCCGGCGCGGGCCGCCCTTTACCCTCTTCAAAAGCCGCCCGCCCCCGGCTCAGGGTATAGCGCGGCCGACCTTTCGGCTTTTGCCCCTGAAAGACGTTGTAATCTATTCTTGACTCCTGGGTGGCAGCCGTGACCACCCCCTCCTTTTCCGGCTCCCAGACCGCCAGATCCGCATCGGCCCCGACCAGAACCGCGCCCTTTCTCGGATACATATTCAGGATCCTGGTAATATTGGTCGAGGCGACGGCGACAAATTCACAGGGCGTCAGCCGCCCTGTGTTCACACCCTGCGCCCAAAGCACCGGCAGAAGGTCCTGCAGACCCCCGGTGCCATTCGGGATCTTCGAGAAATCGCCCACACCCGTGGGTTTCTGATCCGTGGCAAAGGCACAGCGGTCGGTTGCGACACAGGGCAAAGACTCGTCGCGGCTGTCCCGCAGCCGCGGGGCCTCAATCCTCAGGTTCGGGCCCGCTGGCGTCATGGCTTGCTCCCCGGATCGCCGCAGAGGTCTTGCGCCCCTTGCGTGCCTGGTCATCTCCGAATTCAAATCGGACCAATCGGTCAGCTTTGAGGCTACACCAGCGCCCCGGGCGGTCAAGAAATTTCCCCGAAGGCGACGCCCCCCTCACCCGCGGCTTTCCGGCGATCCACATAATATTCAGGCATGCCCGAAGACAGGAGCCAGAAATTCGCCCCCTCCGATCTGCCCGTCCCCTCCTGCGATGCAGAAATTATTCTGCAACGCAGCGTCGCAGGGCCGCGCAGCGCTTGACCAGAGAGGCGCAATGCGCAGGAATAGCTCAGCAGGGAGGGAGGCCCGGCCAGAGCCAACGGGAGGAGCCCGCCTCTGACACCCCCTTCTGACAGCGCTTTACAGAAGGAACTATCATGTCCGATATCGTCATCCTCTCCGGTGCCCGCACCGCCATCGGCAGCTTTGGCGGCAGCCTTGCCAATACCCCGCCCTGCGAGCTTGCGACGATCGTGTCGAAAGCCGCCATTGAGCGCGCCGGGATTGACGCCGCGAAAATCGGCCATGTGGTCTTCGGCCATGTCATCAACACCGAGCCGCGCGACATGTATCTCTCGCGCGTGGCCGCCATTGAGGCCGGTATTCCCCAGGAAACCCCGGCGATGAACGTCAACCGTCTCTGCGGCTCGGGCGTGCAGGCCATTGTCTCAGCGGCACAATCGCTGATGCTCGGCGATGCCGACTTCGCCCTGGCAGGCGGTGCCGAGGCCATGAGCCGCGCGCCCTATAACCTGCCCTTCGCCCGCTTTGGCCAGAAGATGGGCGACGGCAAGGCGATCGATATGCTGACCGCCACGCTCCACTGCCCCTTCGGCACCGGTCATATGGGCGTGACCGCCGAGAACCAGGCGAAAGACGGCAATATCACCCGCGAAGAGCAGGACGCCTTCTCGGTTGAAAGCCAGCGCCGCGCCATCGCCGCCATTGAAGCCGGCCATTTCGACAGCCAGATCGTTCCGGTGGAGCTGAAGTCGCGCAAGGGTGTGACGCTTTTTGCGAAAGACGAGCATCCGAAAGCCTCGACCCTGGAGAGCCTCGGCGGTCTGAAACCGGTCTTTCTGAAAGATGGCACCGTGACTGCGGGCAATGCCTCGGGCATCAATGATGGCGCAGGCGCACTCGTCCTTGGCCGCGCCGATGCGGCCGCGGCAGCCGGTCTGAAGCCGCTGGCGCGGATCCTGGGCTACGCCCATGCGGGCGTCGATCCCACCCGGATGGGCAATGGCCCGATCCCGGCAGTGAAAGCGCTGCTGGCGAAAACCGGCCTGAAGGTCTCGGATTTCGATGTGATCGAATCGAACGAGGCTTTTGCGGCCCAGGCGCTGGCCGTCTCGCGCGGGCTGGATCTGGATCCGGCAAAGGTGAACCCGAACGGCGGTGCCATCGCACTCGGCCACCCGGTCGGCGCAACCGGCGCGATCATCACCATCAAAGCACTCTATGAACTGCAGCGCACGGGCGGCAAGCTGGCGCTGATCACCATGTGCATCGGCGGCGGTCAGGGCATCGCCCTGGCGATTGAGCGCCTGTAAAATCTGAGGGCCGCCCCGACACCGGGGCGGCCCGCCGTCGTATACACGAGTAACTGCCATGCCCGCTGCAACTTTCCCCGAGCTTCCGCTCCTTTGCGCAGAAATTCTGACAGGCGTCTTCTTCGGCCCGCTCGGATCTCTGCTGCTCGGAGCGGGGCTTTCCGGCTGAGGCCGGGCACCCTGACCCGCCGGGGCGAAGCGGTCACCCGAAACATGCCCCCCCTGCCCCCCTGCCCGCGCAACTCTGCTCTGCGTACAGGGCCGCTTCTGATTTCGCGCTTGACCTTCGCTGTGGCAGTGTCAAAACCGCGCTATGGCTACCGGTATTCTCTCCATTGACCTCGCTGCGATCTGCGCCAACTGGCGCGCGATGGATCGTGTCTCTGCTGCAACCACTGAGACCGCTGCGGTGGTCAAAGCTGACGCCTATGGCCTTGGCGCGGGCACCGTTGCCCGGGCGCTGGCCGGCGCGGGCGCGAGGCGCTTCTTCGTCGCTGTGGCGGAAGAAGGCGCTCAGGTCCGTCAGGCGCTTGGCGATGGGTTTGAGATCAATGTGCTCGGCGGCCATTGTGGCGGCGATACCGGGCTCATCCGCGATTTCGGCCTGACACCGATGCTCAATTCCGTTGAGCAGGTGACCCGCCACTTTGAAAACCTGCCCGGCCATGCCTTCGGGATTCAGCTTGATACCGGCATGAACCGTCTGGGCCTTGAGGCCGATGACTGGGCGGCAATCGCCGATATCGTGCTTGATGCCCGCCCGACCCTGCTGATGAGCCACCTGGCCTGCGCCGATGCACCTGAGACGGCGCTGAACCGCAGCCAGCTTGAGACGTTCCACACCCTGACCGATGGCCTTGGCATTGCCCGCTCGCTCTCGGCCACCGGGGGCATTCTGCTCGGGCCGGAATATCATTTTGACGTGACCCGCCCAGGCGTCGGCCTTTATGGCGGCCTGCCTTTTGAGGGGGCTCTGCCGGTCGTCACCCTGTCGCTTCCGGTCATTCAGCACCGCCTGGTGCAGCCGGGGGAATATGTCGGCTATTCGCTGGGCTTCCGCGCCACGCAGCCGACCCGCGTTGCGACCCTTGCCGCTGGCTATGCCGACGGGCTGAGCCGCGCGCTTTCGGGCAAAGCGACCCTTTGGGCGGGCGATGTCCCCTGCCCGCTCCTGGGCCGTGTGTCAATGGATCTGATCACCGTGGATGTGAGCCACCTCGATCAGGTGCCGGAGACTTTGGATATTCTGGGTCCGCATCAGGGGGTTGATGCCCTGGGCGGCGTGGCCGGAACCATCGGCTATGAAATCCTCACTTCGCTCGGGCACCGCTATACGCGGCGCTACCACGGCGCGGCATGAGCCGGGCGCTGGCGCAGCCGCTGGCACGCCTTGGCCGCCTGACCCTTGATCTGATCGGGGGACTGGGCCGGGTGGTGATTTTTGCCGGACAGGTGATCTCGCATATCCTGCGCCCGCCGTTCTATGGCCGCGAACTGCTGAACCAGCTGCTGGCCATCGGCTGGCTTTCGCTGCCGGTGGTGGCGCTGACCGCGCTTTTCACGGGGGGCGCGCTGGCTTTGCAGATCTATTCGGGCGGCGCGCGCTTTCAGGCCGAATTTGCCGTCCCCTCAATCGTCGCCATTGGTATGGTGCGCGAACTTGGTCCGGTCTTAGGCGGGCTGATGGTGGCAGCACGGGTAGCAAGCTCCATCGCCGCCGAGATCGGCACCATGAAGGTGACCGAGCAGATTGATGCGCTGACCACGCTCTCGACCAATCCGGTGAAATATCTGGTGGTGCCTCGGGTCGTGGCGGCCACGCTTTCCATGCCCGTGCTGGTCGCCGTGGGCGATATCATCGGCATCATGGGTGGCTGGCTGGTCGGCACCACGCGGCTCGATTTCAACTCGGGCAGCTATCTTTACAACACCTGGACCTATCTTGAGGTCTGGGATGTCGGCTCGGGACTGGTCAAAGGCGCGGCTTTCGGGGCCATCGTGGCGCTGATGGGCTGCTATCACGGCATGATGTCGGGGCGCGGGGCCCAGGGCGTGGGCGCTGCGACGAAATCGGCGGTCGTGGCCTCCTCCATCCTGATCCTTGCGGCGAACTATGCGCTGACGGAAGTGTTCTTTACCTCATGATCCGACTTCAGGACGTTCATAAATCCTTCGGCTCAAACCACGTCTTGCGCGGGGTCAGCCTTGAGGTGCCAAAGGGCCAGAACCTGGTGGTCATTGGCGGATCGGGCACCGGGAAATCCGTGCTGCTGAAGACGATCCTTGGCCTTGTGCCGCAGGACAAGGGGCAGATCCTTGTGAATGGCACCGAGTTGACCGCTGCCAACCGTGAGGATTTTTTGCAAACTTTCGGAATGCTCTTCCAGGGCGGCGCGCTGTTTGACTCGCTGAAGATCTGGGAGAATGTCGCCTTCCGCCTGCTGCGCGGCGCGAAAAAGCGCCCGCGCGATGAGGCCCGCGCCATTGCCATTGAAAAGCTGGCCCGGGTGGGCCTGCCCGAGCGGGTGGCCGATCTCTACCCGGCAGAGCTTTCGGGCGGCATGCAAAAGCGCGTCAGCCTTGCCCGCGCCATTGCGGCGGACCCTTCGATCATCTTCTTTGATGAGCCGACCACCGGGCTTGATCCGATCATGTCGGGCGTCATCAACGATCTGATCCGCGGCCTTGTGACCGAGATGGGCGCGACCGCGATCTCGATCACCCATGATATGACCTCGGTGCGCGCCATCGCGGATCAGGTCTGCATGCTTTACCAGGGCCGCGTGCAGTGGCTGGGACCGGTGGCCGATCTTGACCACTCGGGCGACCCTTACGTCGATCAGTTCATCCACGGCCGCCCAGAAGGGCCGATTGCCACCCTTCGTTAAGCCTTACTGCTCCGGGCGGCGCGGCTTGCGCATCAGCCGCCCGAAGAGAAATGAGGTCTTGGGCCGATAGGTCCAGGCCGTGGGATTCTCCGGCTGCCGCCCGACCCGCATCCGCATCAGGCCAAAGATCAGTAGCGCAAAATGCGCCGCCGCGTTCAGGCCGAACATGCCGCCCGGACCAAAGCTTTCCATCAGGGCGGAGGCGATCACCGGGCTTGCAATCGCACCGATGGCGTAAAGAAAGAGCAGCGCTGCCGAAAGCTCCACCCGCTCATCGTCATTGGAGAAGTCATTCGCATGGGCGGATGAGATGGAATAGAGCGGCATGGTCGTCAGACCAAAGAGCGTGGCCCCCGCAAAAACCGCCCAGATCCCGAAATCCTGAGCGAAGACTGTAAAGACACAGGCCGCCACCGATCCCGCGGAAAGCCAG
This sequence comes from Falsigemmobacter intermedius, assembly GCF_004054105.1. Classification (GTDB taxonomy): domain Bacteria; phylum Pseudomonadota; class Alphaproteobacteria; order Rhodobacterales; family Rhodobacteraceae; genus Wagnerdoeblera; species Wagnerdoeblera intermedia. Next base: position 116,513 of record NZ_SBLC01000005.1, on the reverse strand, counting down.
GCCAGCACGGTGCGGCGATCGTATTTATCCGAGAGCCACCCCATCGGAAACTGCGCAACCGCCCCGCCAATCACATAGGCCGAGAGAAACGCCCCGATCTGCTTGGGCTCCAGCCCCACGGCCACACCGTAAAGCGGGCCCACCATCCGAAAGGCCCCGCCGGTGACGCCGGAGACCACCACACCGACTGCACCCAGTGGTGAGCGTTTCCAGGCCAGCATGGGCCGCAGACGGGGCGCGAGGCTGGATTTCGGCGCCTCAACCTTTGTCAGAACCAGCGGGAAAAGCGCGGCACAGGCGAGAAGCGCCAGCAGGTTATAGGAAAAATAGCTCGCGGGCGCGAGAAAGCCGATCATCATCTGCGCCGCCAGGCTGCCGCCGATATCAACGATCCGGTAGACCCCCATGGCGCTGCCCCGGTTGGCATTGGTCAGCTTGCCCTGCAGCCAGGCCTCAATGATCGTATAGCAGCCCGCCGCCGAGAGCCCCGTCGCCATACGGAAGACCCCCCAGGCGATCGGGTCCGTCACCATCATATGCGCAAGGATCCCGATGGTGCCTGCCGCCGTCAGCGCCGCAAAGGCGCGGGAGTGCCCCACCTCTCCCATCAGGCGCGGGGTCCACCAGCAGCCGATCAGAAAGCCCAAGAAATGTGCCGAGCCGATCATCCCGATGGCTGAGGCCGAAAACCCCAGCTCCACCCCGGAGAGCGCGTCGAGCGGCACCACCCCGCCCGAGCCAAGCTGCATCAGAACAACAGAAACGAAAATCGCGGCAAAGGAAATCAGCAGGCGCATGGCAACCGTCTTATGGATTGCCCTCAGGTGACCCTGGACCGCGCCAAAGGTCCAGCGCCAATGCGCCGCTTGCAGGCGCGGACGCCACGCCCTACATCAGCGGCTTCACCTGATCCCCCCGGAGTTTCCCATGTCACAGGCCCTGAGCAGCATCCCGCAGCTTACCCGCGCGGGCCTGACCAGCCCTGAGCAGAGCGAAGAGTTGGAACGTGTCACGGAAGAATTCCGTGTGCTGATCTCTCCGGCCATGCAGAGCGCGCTGCAAACTGCCGATGACGGCGTGGGGCGGCAGTTCGTGCCGACGGTGGATGAGTTGGTCATCCATGAGGGCGATCTGGCCGATCCGATCGGCGATCACGCCCATGAGCGGGTGCCGGGTCTGACGCATCGTTACCCGGACCGGGCCATTTTGCATCTGACGCAGACCTGCGCGGTTTACTGCCGGTTCTGCTTTCGCCGCGAATCAGTCGGCGACAGCGGCACCCTGCCCATGGAGGCGATTGAGCGCATCTGCGACTATCTGCGCAAAACGCCTGCGATCCGTGAGATTATCCTGACCGGGGGCGATCCGCTGGTGCTATCACCCCGCCGCCTGGGGCTGGTGCTTGAAAAGCTGCGCGCCGTCGGCACGCTGGATCTTCTGCGCATTCATTCGCGTGTGCCTGTGGTGGCACCCGAGCGGATCACGCCTGATCTGCTGGAGGTGCTGAAGGGCGAGGTTCCGGTCTGGATCGTGGTGCATACCAACCACGCGCAGGAGCTGACGCCGGAGGCGCGGGCGGCGCTTTCACGCCTGGCCGATGCGGGCTTTCCGCTGTTGTCGCAATCGGTTCTGCTGCGCGGGGTCAATGACACCCCTGAGGCGCTGGAGGATCTTTTCCGTGCGCTGCTGCGGCTGCGGGTCAAACCCTATTATCTGCATCACTGCGATCTGGCGCGGGGCGCGGGCCATTTCCGCACCACGCTGGAGGAGGGCATGGCGCTGATGGCTGCGCTGAGGGGCCGCATCTCCGGCACGGCGCTTCCGAGCTATATCCTCGACATTCCCGGCGGCTTCGGCAAAGTGCCGATCAACCCGCAGTATTTCACCAAAACCCCCGACGGCTGGACGGTTACCGACCCCAGAGGCGGAAAACACCATTATTCTGACCCGCTGCGCTGAACCGCCCCCTTCCATTTCCGGGCTGATCGCCCTATAGCCCCCCTCTGACCCCCGACAGGAGACGCCCATGCAAGGCAGCGCCAATCTCAACCTGATGATCAAGGCCGCGCGCAAAGCGGGGCGTTCGCTCGTGAAAGACTTCCGCGAGGTCGAAAACCTGCAGGTCTCTTCCAAGGGCCCGGGCGACTTCGTGTCGAAAGCCGACCGCGAAGCCGAACGCATCATCAAGGAAGAACTGCTGGGCGCGCGCCCGACCTATGGCTGGCTGGGCGAAGAGACCGGCGGCCAGGACGGTGCTGACCCGACCCGCCGCTGGATCGTTGACCCGCTCGACGGCACCACCAACTTCCTGCACGGCCTGCCGCACTGGTCGGTCTCGATCGCGCTCGAGCATAAGGGCGAGATCGTCTCGGCTGTGGTCTTTGACCCGGCGAAAGATGAGATGTTCGTCGCCGAAAAAGGCGCCGGTGCCTGGCTGAACGACACCCGCCGTATCCGCGTCTCGGGCCGTAATAAGATGATCGAATCGATCTTCGCAACCGGCGTCCCGTTTGGCGGCGTTGGCCCTCTGCCCGCCACTTTGCAGGATCTGGCGCGCCTGATGCCGGTCTGCGCCGGTGTGCGCCGCTACGGCTCGGCAGCGCTTGACCTCGCCTATGTGGCTGCAGGCCGCTACGAGGGGTATTGGGAGCGCAATCTGAATGCCTGGGACATCGCAGCCGGCCTGCTGATCGTCAAAGAGGCCGGTGGCATGGTCGCCCCGGTGCGCGAAGGCGACAGCATCCTTGAGAAAGGCTCGCTCATCGCGGCCAACTCGGAAATGTTCGACCCGCTGGTCAAAATCATCCGCAATCAGGACTGAGCCTGATCACTGCGACCAACACCCGCCCCGAAGGCGGGTGTTTTTTTATGGGCTGCGCCTGTTAAACTGCGGATGACTACGGGAGAAACCGCTGATGATCTCTATTGCCCTTGAACACCCCGTTCAGGATGACCTTGCCCTGCTCCATGCCCGCCATACCGAGGCCATGCATGCAGAAACGCCGCCCGAATCGATCCACATGCTGCCTGCCGATGCCCTGGCGGCCCCCGGCATCCGCTTCTATGTGATGCGCAAAAACGGGGAAGCGGTGGCTATGGGCGCATTGAAAGAGATCACTGCCGATCACGCCGAGATCAAAAGCATGCATCTGCTAGCTGAGCACCGTGGCGAGGGACTTGCGCAGCAGATGCTGCAGCATCTGGTGATGGAAGCCGAGGGCGCGGGCTATCGCCGCCTCAGCCTTGAAACCGGTGCCGAGAACATCTTTGCTCCGGCGCGCGCGCTTTATGAACGCGCGGGCTTTCAGTACTGCGGCCCCTTTGAGGGCTATAAGGAAGATCCCAACAGCGTGTTTATGACGCTTCAGATCGCCTGATCCCGGCGGAAGGGACCCAAATCCTGCAGGGCCTCGATATCTTCAGACACCGCCTCGCGCTCACGCTGAAGATAGTCTGAGACGGCCTGACGAAAGCCCGCCTCCGGCAGGTGGTGCAGCGACCAGACCGGAACCGGCAGATAGCCCCGGGCGAGTTTATGCTCGCCCTGGGCCCCGGCCTCAACCCGGGACAGCCCCTTCGCGATCGCAAAATCGATGGCCTGGTGGTAGCACAGCTCGAAATGCAGGAAGGGGTGATCCTCAACCGCCCCCCAATAGCGGCCATAAAGCGTGTCGCGCCCGATAAAGTTCAGCGCGCCCGCCACATAGCGCCCGTCGCGCTCTGCCAGGACCAGCAGGATGTCCTCGGCCATGGTCGCGTGGATTTCGTCGAAGAAAGCCCGGGTCAGATAGGGCCTGCCCCATTTGCGCGCCCCGATGTCCTGATAGAAGGTCCAGAAGGCGTCCCAATGCTCCGGGCGCAGGGCTTTGCCGGTCAGATGCAGGATCCGCCCCCCAAAGCCCTGCGCGGCCTGACGCTCTTTGCGCAAAGCCTTGCGCTTACGCGATGACAGAGCGGCGAGGAAGTCATCATATGCGGCGTAATTGCGGTTCTCCCAGTGGAACTGCTCGCCGATCCGGCTGAGCCAGGGCGCGGGTGCCGAAGCCGCCTCCTCCGCCGTGCAGAAGGTGATATGCACCGAACTGAGCCCGTTCTGCTCTGCCACTGCCTGAAGCCCCTGCAACAGCGCCTGCCGCCCCCGCGCGTCCTGGCCCGGGCGCAGCAGAAGGCGCGGGCCGGTGGCGGGGGTAAAGGGCACCGCGACCTGGAGCTTCGGGTAATAGCTGCCGCCTGCCCGCTCAAAGGCATCAGCCCAGGCATGATCGAAGATATATTCGCCCTGCGAATGCAGCTTCAGATAAAGCGGCACCACTCCGAGGACCTCTCCCCCCTCGCGCAGCACCATGGGGCGCGGCAGCCAGCCGGTGCCCTCTCCCACGCTGCCGGAGCGTTCGAGCGCGGTCAGAAAGCGGTGCGTGGTGAAAGGGTTGTCGCCGCCTGCACAGGCATCCCAGTCCCGGGCGGGAATCGCGCCGACCGCCTCCACAAGTGAAATTTCCATAACTTCCAAACCCTTCGGCGCGGCTTCGCCCGGCGGCAGGATGGCGCGGCCCGATCCCCCGGTCAAGCGAGCCACTTGCCGAAGCGCCCGCCCGGGAGTATGAGGCCCGCGTCGGCTGCGCATGAGGCGTGGCGGACCAAGTCTCCGCGACCTTGATAAAACGGATCATCGCTATGAATCTCATTCCCGGTATCCTCGGGATGGCTGCCGTTGTGGTGGCCTCAAATATCCTCGTTCAGTTCCTGCTCGGGCAGTGGCTGACCTGGGGGGCCTTTACCTATCCCATCGCCTTTCTGATCACCGATCTGACCAACCGCTTTTACGGCGCGGCAGCTGCGCGCAAGGTGGTGATGGCAGGGTTTCTGACCGGACTGGCCTGCTCGATCATCGGCACGCAGATTGAGGGCGAATTCGGCCCGCTGGTCACCGGCCGCGTGGCATTTGCCTCGGCCATGGGCTTCCTTCTGGCGCAGCTTCTCGATGTGGAAATCTTTGACCGGCTGCGTCATGGCAGCTGGTGGCGCGCGCCGCTGGTCTCCTCGCTCTTCGGGGCCATGCTCGACACGCTGCTCTTCTTTACCCTGGCCTTCTCGGCGGCGCTTGTCTGGCTGGAACCCTCCAATGACGTGAGCTGGGCCGGCGAAATGCTGCCGCTGCTGGGCTATGGGCCTGAAGTGCCGCTCTGGGTCTCGCTGGCGGTGGCGGACTGGGGGGTAAAGATTGCCCTTGTGGTCATCACACTCATCCCCTTCCGCGCGGTTCTGCGCCGCGCCCGGGCAGATATGGTGTAATTTTGTTTGACAACCGCTCCATCTGTGCCAGCCTGAGCCCAACGGCAACGCATTGAAAGGAGGTGGTCCAGTGTCGAGAGTGATATTGGAGAGAGGTGTCGGGACAGTCAGGGGGGCCGTGGCCTGAGGGCAGCCCCAAGGGTTCAAGAACCCTGACTGGGACGGCAAGGATCGCTGATGCCTAACCGGACCATCTCCGTAGATCTCGGAAAGGGTTGCGCCCCGCGCAACCCTTTCTCTTTTCCCCCTTCCCAAACGCGCCCCCAGGGCGCAAAACGCCCCAATGTCTGATTTGCGTCCGAAATACTGGGAAACCGTCCCGCTCACTGAGATGTCGCCCGAAGAATGGGAGGCACTCTGCGATGGCTGCGGCAAATGCTGCCTGAATAAGCTTGAGTTCGAAGATGACGGCGAGGTCTGCTTTACGCGGGTTGCCTGTCGCCTGCTCGACGGGCAAAGCTGCCGCTGCAAGCACTATCCCATTCGTCACCAATTCGTTCCCGACTGCGTCTCGCTGACGGCGGAAAAGCTGCCCGAAGTGGCCTACTGGCTGCCGAAAACCTGTGCCTACCGGCTGCTACATGAGGGTAACCCCCTGAAATCATGGCATCCGCTGATCTCAGGTGATCCGCAGTCGGTGCATAAGGCCGGGGCTTCCGTCAAAGGCTGGACCATCCCGGAAACCGAGGTCGATGAGGATGACTGGGAAGACTATATCATCGAGGAGACGCCCTGATGTTTTTCGCCTCTGACAACGCAGCGCCCTGCCCGCCCGAGGTGATGGCGGCGCTTTCCGCCGTTAACCAGGGCTTCGCCATGCCCTATGGCAATGACGCCCATACCGCACGGGCCGTTCAGGTGATTCGCGATCTCTTTGAGGCGCCGGAGGCCGCGGTCTATTTTGTCTCGACCGGAACGGTGGCGAACTGCCTGTCGCTGGCCACGGTCAGCCCCCTCTGGGGCGCGGTTTTCTGTCACACCAATGCCCACGTCCAGGAAGACGAATGCGGCGCACCGGAGGTTTTCACCGGCGGCAAGCTGCTGCTGGTGCCCGGTGAGCATGGCCGGATGTGCCCCGAGGCGCTCGACAAAGCGATTCGCGGCCAGAAGCCCGGCGTTGTGCATTCGGTGCAGCCCGGTGCGGTGACGCTGACCAATATCACCGAAGGCGGCACCCTCTATACGGTTGAGCAAACCCGCGCCATTGCTGCGGTTGCCAAAGCCCACGGCCTGCCGCTGCATCTCGACGGTGCGCGCTTTGCCAATGCTGTGGCCGCCTCGGGGGCCACGCCGGCAGAGCTGACCTGGAAGGCAGGCGTCGATATCGTCTCCTTCGGCGGCACCAAGGGCGGGCTGATGGGGGCGGAAGCGGTGATCTTCTTTAACCCGGAGAAAGCCTTTGAGTTTGAGCTGCGCCGCAAACGCTCGGGCCATCTGTTCTCGAAAACCCGCTATCTGGCGGCACAGTTTGAAGGCTGGATTGCGCAGGGCCAGTGGCTGACCCATGCTGCCCACGCCAATGCCATGGCTGCGCGTCTGGCGGAGGGTCTGGCGAAGATCCCGGGTGTGGCGGTTGCCCCTGAGGCGGCGGCAAACATCCTCTTCGTCAAGCTGCCCGAGGAAACGGTCGAAAAGCTGCGCGAGGCGGGGGCCGTTTTCTACCTGCGCGGCGATGACTACGCCCGTCTGGTGACCAGCTGGGCCACCACTGAGGACGATTGCGACCGCTTTATCGCACTGGCCGCCGCCTGAGGCTGAGGGCTGCGGCCTCTCTTTCTGTTACGGGACTGAAAAAGCCGCAGCAAAAGCTGCGGCTTTTTGATTTCACGCCCTGAGAGGGCCTCAGGCCGGGGCCGCTTCGGGAAGTCGCAGGCGCAGGGTGTTGATCCGACGCGCTTCAGCATCGACCACTTCGATCACCGCGCCGCTTTCATGGGTGATGATCTCCCCCGAAGCCGGGACCTGACCCGCGCGCAGATAGACGAGACCCCCAAGGGTATCAATCTCTTCATCTTCGGCTTCCACACGCAGCTTCTGCCCAGTCGCGGCCTCAAGCTCCTCCAGCGCGGCCGTGGCCTCGACGAGCCAGACCCCCGGAGCTTCCTCAACCCAGGCGGGGGTCTCGACCACATCATGCTCATCCATGATGTCGCCGACCACCGTCTCCAGAAGATCCTCGATGGTCACAACGCCGTCAACGCTGCCGTATTCGTCGATCATCAGCGCCATATGGGTCCGCTCCGCCTGCATCTTATGCAAAAGATCGGCCAGCGGCATCGAGGGCGGCGTATAGATTAGCGGACGCAGCAGGGCTCTGAGGTCAAAGTCACCCGTGCGGTCCTTCAGCGCGTAATTCAGCGCGAAATCTTTCAGCGTAACCACGCCCAGCGGCTCATCGGGCGAGCCGTCATAGACCGGCAGGCGCGAAAATCCGTGTTCGCGAAACACCTCCGTCAGCTCATCCCGGCTGATCGTCAGCGGGACGGAGACGATATCGGCCTTGGGGGCGGCGACATCTTCCACACGCAGTCGGCGAAGGTTGGAGATCCCGGCCGCAGCAGCGGTCTGCGCCTCGGCATTCTGGCCATGGGCCACGGGGGTGAGGGCCTTACGGAAGAGGCGGGACAAAAGTCCGCCCTGTCGTTCCTGCTCAGGCTCAGCTTCCGGCGCGCCATGCGCTGCCATCAAGCCATCGGTGCTACTGCCCATTGGTCCTTTCCGGTGTGAAAAGCGCCCCTGAAGGGGCGCAGGTAAAAATTAATATGGGTCGGCGATACCCAGTCTTGCAAGAGCGCGCGTCTCAATTCCTTCCATGAGAGCGGCGTCCTGCTCGGTCATATGGTCATAGCCGAGAAGGTGTAAGAATCCATGAAGAACCAGGTGCGTCACATGATCCTCAAAGCTCTTGCCCTGCTCCTTCGCCTCGGCGACGCAGACGTCATAGGCAATGGCAATATCGCCCAGTTCTTCGGGATCATCCTCATCACCCGGTTCCGGGAGGTCGGGGCTGTCCCCGGGCGTCTCAACACCGCGCTCTTCTGAGGGCCAGGAGAGCACATTGGTGGGTTTGGGCTTGCCGCGGAAATCGGCGTTCAGCTCGGCGATCCGGGCATCGTCGCAGCCCATGACGCAGACCAGAAACCCCTCAGGGGTCACACCCAGTTCCTCGAGCGCGGCTTTGCAGGCGCGCTCAGAGATGGCTTCAAGCCCCGCGGTTTCCCAGCGGGGCTCTTCGATCACAATATCAACCAGCGTGTTGTTCATCGTCGCGGTCATAAGCCTCGATGATGCGGGCGACAAGCGGGTGACGAACCACATCGGAGGCGGTGAAGTAGTTAAAGGAAATCCCCTTCACCCCGTCGAGGATCCGTTCCGCATCGCGCAGACCGCTTTGCACGCCGCGCGGCAGGTCGATCTGGGTGCGGTCGCCGGTGATCACCATGCGCGACCCCTCACCCAGGCGGGTCAGAAACATCTTCATCTGCATGGTGGTGGCGTTCTGCGCCTCATCCAGCACCACAAAGGCGTTGGACAGCGTACGGCCCCGCATGAAGGCCAGCGGCGCGATCTCAATCCGCTTGTCGAGCATCAGCTTTTCCACCTGTTTCGAGGGCAGAAAATCATTCAGCGCGTCATAAAGCGGCTGCATATAGGGATCGACTTTTTCCTTCATATCGCCGGGCAGAAAGCCCAGACGCTCGCCCGCTTCCACGGCGGGGCGCGACAGGATAATCCGCTCCACCTGACCACCGATCAGCATGGTGACGCCTGCGGCCACCGCCAGATAGGTCTTGCCGGTCCCCGCAGGGCCGATACCGAAGTTCAGCTCATGGCGGAAAAGGTTGGCCACATAGGCTTTCTGGGCGGCCGTGCGGGGGGCCACCGGCTTTTTGCGGGTCCGAAGCTCAAAGCCTTCGCCCGAGAACATCTCCATCTGATCGGCAGGCGCAGTGCCGGGGCCAAGGCGCAGCATGCCGTCAAGATCACCGGCGCTGACATCGCGGCCTTCTTCGAGGCGCGCATAGGCCGCGCGCAGAATCCCCGCCGCCTGTTCACGGCCGTCGGGCTCTCCGAGCACCGTCAGCTGATTGCCGCGGCGGCGGATATTGACCCCGGTGTCCTGCTCAATCTTCACAAGGTTGCGGTCATATTCCCCGCAAAGCGTGATCAAAAGGCGGTTGTCCGGAAATTCGAGAACCGTTTCCGGCACAGGCGCGGAACGGCGGGACGGGGTCATCGGGGTGCTGCCCAAACGGATCTCCCTGGCAGTTGGATGGAACGCAGCCAGTCTGCGCCCACATTCTCACCGGAGCAAGCCGCCTCCGGCCCTGCCCTTGTGCCACTGCCTGAAGTGAGACGCCATGCGCAAAAATCAGCCGAGACCATGAGAGAAGGCCGCAATCCCGGACTGCGGCCTTTCAGGGCATCTTTGCCGGATCAGTTCCGCGCCGCGCCGCGACGGCCGGGGATCCAGTCGCGCAGACCGCTGTTGGGCGACTGATAGTTGCCAATCACCGTGCCCGGCGGGAAGTGGTTGTTGCACACATTGGCCATACCGGTCGCCGGATCAAAGCGTGGCGAGGAATAGCCCTCAACACCGTCATCGATAATCCAGTTCTGGCAGCCATCGGGGTCATAGGCGATGGCTGCACGCTGGTTGATGATGGCGGTTTTATCCGAGCCACGGTCCTGAGCCACCGCGATATAGGCATCCGGATCCCCGCTGTAGGGGCCAAGGCCGCTGCAGCCGGAGACAAGGAAGGCCATCAGAAGCGAAGCGCCTGCGAAAGGTTTCATCATCATGGTCACCACCGATAGCAGACGATTTCGACGCGGCGGTTCTGCTGCATGCCCGCTGCGGTGCTGTTGGTTGCGCGGGGCTGCCGCTCTCCATGCCACTCCACGCGCTCAACATTCGCGCCGACGGCACGGGCCACATTGGCGACCGACTGCGCACGCCGCTTAGACAGATCCATGTTATAGGCATCCGAGGCGCGGCTGTCGGTATGGCCGTAAATGGCGTAGCCAAAGGCCCCCTGGTTGCGGAACAGGTTTTCCAGCCGGGCGCGGCCGCTGGCGGTCAGGCGGGCAGAATCGGTCGCAAAGAGGGTATCCGTGCCTTCAATCGCGCAGGTGTTGCGCTTCAGACAGACGGCTTTGCCCGTTTTAGGGTCTCGGCGCGGCACCATATAGCCTTCGAGCCCGCCATCGGCCCACCAATGCATACAACCATCCGGATCAATCCACAGACCCCAGTCGATCCGGCCGGTCACCCGGGGTTTGCCGTCGGGACCGAAGGTCTCGGCGGTGGCCGGATTATAAGCAGGTGCAGACTGCGCCAGCACCGGCGCGCCGAAGCCGATAACTCCCGCCAAAAGAAATGCTCCGGTCAAAAACCGCAGCCTCTCTGAAATACCGCGTTTCACCGAACATATCTCCCCGTGGAAAAATCACAGACTATAATAATCCTGCGATTTTGCCCCCGAAGTGTGAAAAGTCCAGTAATTTATACCCCACTTTCGCGCAGGGATTGTTATTCCCGGATCAGGAAACAATCCGCTCGCCGGTCAGAGAATTCTGCAGCGCCTCGGTGATGCGCACGCGCACGAGGTCACCGGCTTTGCCTTCCGGGTCGTGGACATGGACCGCGTGCAGATAATCCGATTTGCCCGCCATCTGCCCCTCAAGACGACCGGGCTTTTCGTAAAGCACGGTGACTTCGCGGCCGACCATGCTTTGCTGCACGGCGCGCTGCTGCACGGTCAGAAGCGCCTGGAGACGCTGCAGACGCTCATCCGCGACCTCGGCGGGAACCGGGGCTTTCTCGGCGGCAGGCGTGCCGGGACGGGCCGAATATTTGAAGCTGTAGGCCATGCCGTAACCGACCGCGCGCACCAGATCCATGGTCGCCTCAAAATCCTCATCGGTCTCGCCGGGGAAGCCGACGATGAAGTCAGAGGTCAGCACCATATCGGGGCGGGCCGCGCGGATCCGCTCAATGAGCCGCAGATATTGCTCAGCGGTATGCTTGCGGTTCATCGCCTTCAGAATGCGGTCCGAGCCGGACTGCACCGGCAGGTGCAGATAGGGCATCAGTTTCGCGCAATCGCCATGGGCCGCGATCAGATCGTCATCCATGTCATTGGGGTGGCTTGTGGTATAACGCAGCCGCTCAATCCCCTCAATCTGAGCCATCTCGCGCAGCAGACGGCCAAGGCCCCAGGACTCACCGTCAAAAGTGCCGTGATAGGCGTTGACGTTCTGCCCCAGCAGCGTGAGTTCGCGCACACCACGCGCCGCCAGATCGCGGGCTTCTCGCAACAGACGCTCCACCGGGCGCGAGACTTCCGCACCGCGGGTATAGGGCACCACACAGAAGGCGCAGAATTTATCGCAGCCCTCCTGCACGGTCAGAAACGCCGCCGGCGCCGAGCGGGTGCGGATCTTCGGCAGATGCTCAAACTTGTCCTCAGTGGGGAAATCGGTATCGAGTGCGCGATGCCCGGCATCGACCTGTTTCATCATCTCGGGCAGGCGGTGATAGGCCTGCGGGCCGACCACCAGATCGACCACCGGGGCGCGGCGCTGAATCTCAGCCCCCTCCGCCTGCGCCACGCAGCCCGCGACGCCGATCTTGAGATCAGGTTTCGCATTTTTCAGCTTGGTCAGACGACCAATGTCTGAGTAAACTTTTTCCGAAGCCTTCTCGCGGATGTGGCAGGTGTTGAGCAGCACCATATCGGCATCATCTGCCTTATCGGTCAGCACATAACCCTGCGCGCCCATGGTCTCAGCCATGCGCTCACTGTCATAGACGTTCATCTGACAGCCATAGGTCTTAATAAAAAGACGCTTCGGTGCAGAGATTTCCCCGGTGACGGGATCATTTTTAACGTCAGACATGGCATACCTCAGAGTTCAGGGGGCTTTTACACCACCCCTGCCACCAGCCGCAACGCTTGCATCCCGCAGAAGGCTGAGGGAATTTGTCCCGGGTTTCGCCACCAGGATTTGAGGCCGCATGATTTTCGACGGAATGGACCATTTTCTCGCCGCCCATGCCGCAGACTTCCGGTCTCGCCCCGCAGCGCTTGTCTTTGCGGAAGACGCGGTCGAACTGGCCTCAACGCTGCAGCATCTCTCCGCTCTGGGCTTTGGGCAGATCGCCGTGCTCTGCGATGATCTTCTGGTCTGGCCGGAAGAGGCGCCGTCGCAGGTCCACCGCATCCGCGGCAATATTTTTCAGGAAGACGCACTGAGCCTTGCGGTCAACCGCATGATCGCGGCTGCGCCGGGCGCCTGGCTGCACTACTGCTACAACGGCGAATATCTGCACTATCCCTTCTGCGAGACGCGCAGCGTGCTGGATGTCTGCACCTTCCAGTCCGAGGAAAGGCGCGACACCATCGTCACCCCGGTGGTCGATCTTTACGCCGCCGATACGCGCCGCCAACCCGACGGCGTGGACCGCGCAACTGCGATGCTTGACCGCATCGGCTATTATGCGCTGCAACGCGGCGATCCGCTGAAGAACTGGGAGCCGAAACCCCGTCAGTTTGATCTCTTTGGCGGGCTGCGCTGGCGTTTCGAGGAACATGTGCCCTGGACAAAGCGCCGAATCGACCGGGTGAGCCTCTTTCGCGCGGTGCCGGGGCTGATCTTCCGCCAGGATCACAGCTTTAACATTGAGGAATATAACACCCTCAACTGCCCCTGGCACCACAACCTCTCCGGGGCGGTCTGCTCCTTCCGCACGGCCAAGGCGCTCAGGATCAACCCGGGCTCGCGCGAGGCCATTCACTCCTTCGCCTGGGCGCATTCGGTGCCCTTTGAGTGGTCTTCGCGCCAGCTGATGGAACTGGGACTGATGGAGCCCGGTCAGTGGTTCTGACCGGGCCGCAAGCCTCAGATCCCCTGGGCTTCCGCTTCTGCCACCGCAAGTTCCGCCATACGGATCGCCGCTTCGCGCGACGAGGCCACGGCAATGAAGCGGCCGTTGTGGCAGAATTTCGCGCCCGGAACGCCAGAGGCGGCTTCAAGATCCGCATCGGTCAGCCCGGCCCAGGCCAGCGGCAGATCGGCGCGTTGGGCGAAATCATCGTTGTTTTTGCGAATACCGCCGATGGTCCATTCTGCAGGACCCCGGGGGGTGACAACAAAGAGCAGATGATCAGCGCCAGCCTTCAGCACGGCCGGACGGAAGGGCATGCCGCGCGGCAGCTCCAGAACGCGGCTGGGGCCAGCGGCTTCGATCGCCGCCATAACCTGCGATTCGGCGCGGGCCTTCGCCGCTTTGCGGGCGATGGAGGCTTCGACAAAAGCGCGGGCAACTGAGAGCGCGTTTTGGAAAGCGCGGTCTTCGGCGCCTTCGGCATCGTCATCAAAGACCGGCTTCAGGCTTTCCAGAAGCAGCGGCAGCGTCAGATCGCCCAGCTGCGGGCAGGCCGCCGAAGGGCTGAGCGCGCCGTTGTCGACCAGATCGACCGGCAGCACAAATCCCGTATCAAAAGAGCGCAGGATCGAGCCCTGATGCTCTTCCGGCACGCCAAAGGCGGTCAGATAGGCCGGGCCGAAATGCTTCCAGATGAGACCGAAGGAGGAATAGGGCTGGCCATCCTCGCGCAGCGGCGCGTCTTTCTGGTGGTGGTCGAAGATGCGGGCCTCAACGTCATAGCCCCGGCCCACATCATAAATGATGCGGTCGTCCGCCGGGGTGATCGCCTGGGCATCCCGGGTGCGCAGGATCTGCGCGTCAGGGAAAATCCGCGTCAGGATCACCGAGGAGAGCAGTTCATCCGCGTGAAAGCCGCCCGAATGGGTCACGAGGAATTGGGGCGCGCGCAGCAGATCAATGCTCATCAGAGGTCCTTTGGGATCAAACGGTCAGAAGGCCCGCCTTCTAAGCGGCGGGACCGGGATTGTCACAGCAAATCTGCCTCAGACGAGCGCGGCAAAGGCGTCGCGCAGAGGCTTTGGCAGCCGCGTCGGACCCCCTGCCGCATTCAGCGCGACCAGAGTGACCTTTGCCTCAAAGAGGCGCTCCTCACCGCGCAGCACCTGCTGCGCCAGCACCAGCCGCGCGGGCGTGACCGCTTCCGCGGTTGAAAGCACCGTCAAAGCATCGTCGAATTTCGCCGGCGCGATGTAATCGGCCTCCAGGCGGCGGACGGCAAAAACCGTGTCGGTCTCTTCCTTCAGCGCGCGCTGATCAAAGCCCAGTGCGCGCAGCCATTCGCTGCGGCCACGCTCGATGAACTTCAGGTAGTTGGCGTAATAGACGATCCCGGCGAGATCGGTATCCTCATAATAGACGCGCAGATCAAAGCGGTGCATCGCCCACTCCCATGGTTTGTGCCCGCGCGAAAAGGCGCAGCGCGTGGCTGGCGTCTTTCGCCACCGCAGGCAGCACCGGATCATAGGCCGCCCGGATCACCGCCGCGAGCGAGGGATCCAGCACCGTATGCGCGCCCGCCTTCACCAGAGTGCCTTTCGGGAAAGCGTTTTCGCCCCAAAGGCAGATGATCCGCACCGCCTGATCGAGGGCCAGATCCTCTGCCGGAACCTCTGCAAGGTCTTTGTCCACGCGGATAAAGACGAATGCCGCGCGGATCGCGCCCGCGTCATCGAAGCGGAACATGCGGTATTGATTGGCATCAGCGCCCTTCAGACGCGTCACCAGATCCGGCAGCCCGTCAATCAGCCGCTCAAGGTTCGGCACGCCGATCAGATCATCCCAGTCACGGATGAAGAAAAACATCAGATTGGCGCCCAACTCAGTGTCCTGCTCGGCCATCTTATGGCCCGCAAGCGCCACCACCGCTTCAATGGCGCCCTTCAGAATGGTGAGGGTGCTTTCCTCCACCCCGAAGACCACCGGAACGATCGGGCGGCCCCAGCGGACGAAGGTATAGTCACCGGCGCGGGTGAACAGAGCGGCAATCTCATCAGGGGTGGTCAGGGTCATGGCTCTCTCCATCGTCTCGGGATCTTCAAAACAGCGACAGGCGCGGGGATGCAAGAGTGAAGCGGGCGGTTTGACATCGCGCAGGCGCACTCCCAGATTGCAGTCATGATAAAACTGATCCCCCTTCTTCTGGCCATCGGCTGGGGCCTTGCGGCCTATATGTTCTCGGCCTGGCGCACGAAACAGATGCTTGATGCGCAATCCGTGCCCCTGAAAGACCCCGAGCTTGAGCGCCTGACACGGCGGATGGCCGCGGCGCTCGATCTGCCTGAGATCAGGGTCAATCTCTTCAACATTGAGCCGGTAAACGGGCTCGCGGCCCCTGACGGGCGGATCTTTCTGACGAAGGGGTTTTATGACCGCTTCCGGTCGGGATCGGTGACGGCAGAGGAGCTGGCTTCTGTCATTGCGCATGAACTGGCGCATGTGGCGCTTGGTCACACGCGGCGCAGGATGATCGATTTCTCAGGCCAGAACGCGGTCTTCGTCTCGCTTGTGGCTCTTTTCCTGCGCGCGATTCCCGTGGTCGGCCCGCTGATCGCGATGTTCATGGCCAATATGATCACCGGGGCGCTGGCCGCGCGGATGTCGCGTCGCGATGAGTTTGAGGCCGATGCCTGGGCCTCTGCGCTGCTGATCAAATCCGGGATCGGCACCGCGCCGCAGATCTCACTTTTTGAGAAGCTGGACCGTCTGACCGGCAATCGTGCAGCCTCTGCCCCCGCCTGGGCGCTGAGCCATCCGAAATCCGCCGAGCGCATCAAAGCCATCCGCGCCAATGAAGCCCGCTGGACGGCCTGAGCTTCAGGTCGCCAGATGCCGTAACCCCTGGGTCACATCGGTCCGCACCGCAAGGCGCAGGCCCGGCTCATCCCCGGCGCGCAGGGCGGCCAGAATCGTGCGGTGGTGCTGCGGCGGCTCATTGCGGCGCACGCGGCCGTAAAGCGCGGACATCGTGGGGCCAAGCTGCAGCCAGACCGTTTCGGTCATCGCCAGCATGGCCGGGGCCTGGGCGCGCAGATAAAGCGTGCGATGAAACTCAAGGTTCGCCCGGATATAGGCGATGGGATCCTTCATCAGCACAGCCTGGGCAATGAGATCATTGATCGCTGACAGCCGGTCAATCAGCGCAAAATGCGCCCGCGGCAGCGCACGCGCGGCCAGTTCCGGCTCCAGCATGGCGCGAATGGCGGCAAGCTCCTCAATGCGCTCATTGGTCAGCTCCGGCGTCGAGACCCGCCCCGAGGACGAGAGCGTAAGCGCGCCTTCCGCCACAAGGCGCTGCAATGCCTCGCGCACCGGGGTGACGGACATCCCGAATTCCTGCGCCAGCCCGCGCAGCGTCAGGGCCTGACCGGGCGGCAATTCGCCATGCATCACCCGTGAGCGCAGCACGCGGTAAAGCCGGTCATGGGCGGAGAGAGCGGAATCGGAGGGGCGTGCACGCAGAACCATAGCCTATTGTCGCCCCCTCTGATGCGGGCTTCAATCCTCAAAGCGCAAAGACTGCAGCCGGTTGCCATGCGCCTTCAGCCAGGACCGCTGCACCTGCCAGCCGGGATAAAGCCGCTCAACCACCGCCCAGAAGCGGGGGGAGTGATTCATCTCGGCCAGATGCGCCACCTCATGGGCTGCGACATAGGCAAGCACCTCCGGCGGGGCCATGGCCAGACGCCAGGAATAATTCAGCGCGCCCGTGGCCGTGCAGGAGCCCCAGCGGGAGCGCGTATCGCGCAGCGTGATCGAGGTATAGCCCCGCCCCAGAAGCGCCGCATAACGGTCGGTCGCCGCTATCAGCCGCTGCCGCGCGAGATGTTTCAGAAAGGCCTGAACCCGCACTGCCGGGGAAGAACCGGGCACAATCAGGCAGTCCCCCTCAACCCGCACGGCGCCGCGCATGCCGTCGGTGACAAGGGTTAACTCCCTGCCCTCAACGGGAATAACCGCACCTTCAGCCACCCGTTCGGCGGGGGCCACCTTCGCCATGGCGCTGACGATCCAATCTGCCCGCTCCCGCGCGAAGGCCAGCCCCTCGCCCGCAGGAACCCTGGGCGGCAGTGTCAGCGTCACCGCGCCATCGCGCCCCGAAACCCTGAGCGAGATCCGCTTTGCCCGTGCCGAGCGGCGCAAAGTAATCTCCAGTTCGTCGGGTCCGCCTGGCGGACCTTTGATGCGCGCCATTGACAGGTCTCCGCTGCTTACCCACTTAGGGATTTGACAGGAGCCGGAGCTTGTGACAAGGGACGTCGATCCGGCCCATCCAACACTTGCAGGGGAACACAAAATGCCCAAGGCAGAATGGGGCACGAAACGCATTTGCCCGACCACGGGTAAGCGTTTCTACGACCTGAACCGTAACCCGATCGTCAGCCCCTATACCGGCGAGATCGTTGACATTGAGACCGTGCGCCGCAAGGCCGCCGGTGCGATCATCGCACAGGAAGCGAAATCCTCGAACCTGCTCGATGATGAGCTGGACGCAGATGATCTGATCGAAGCCGATGCCGATGATGCGGACATCGATGAAGAACTGCTGGAAGATGATGATGAGACCGTCTCGCTCGACGATCTCGCGGATGTCGCCGGCGGCGAAGACGAAAACTGAGAATTTGCGCGAGGGGTGCACTTTTGCTCTTGCACCCCTCCGCGCCCTCAGGCAAATAGCCCGCACGAGGCCGGAACGCTTCGGCACCGTATAAAGGTGGGGCCATAGCTCAGCTGGGAGAGCGCTTGCATGGCATGCAAGAGGTCAGGAGTTCGATCCTCCTTGGCTCCACCAAACTTCCTCTTACAGACGATCCGACAGCCCTGCGTCACGCGGGGCTTTTTGCATTTTGCCACTGCGCTGCCTGCCCCTCAGCGGCGGTTCGGACCTTTTATCCAGCGCTTCAGCCCTGAAACCGCCAGAACACCGCTGGTCCTCAGGACCTGCACCAGGGCCATCAGCGGCACGACAGCGCCCGGCAGCATAAGTGCCCGGCCGGGAACCGCAGGCCATCCCAAAATCTCAGTGCCCCCTGCAGGCGTCAGCCGCCAGACCGGCAGCAGGGGAATGGCCGTGCGCAAAAGCAAAGCCGCCCCCCAGAGGAAGGCCGCGCCCCACCAGGCTGACCCCGCCACGACCGCCAGCGCGCCGGGGGTCAGAACGCGCAGAAACAGAAGCCAGAGCAGCAGAAACGGCAGGATCTGAAATACAGTCCAAAACGCGCGCGGTGATGACCCGTCCAGCCCGTCCGGCGCTCCATGCCCCCTCCGCCCGCCTGCCTTACAACCACCCCAGGCAACCGTCAGACGGTCCGCCCCAGGGCGCTGAAAGAAAATGATCTTTTCGCATAAATTCCCTCTTGCACCTGCGGCGGAGCGCCCGTAAATACTGCCTCACGAAGCGGGAAGCTGCTTCAAAAAGGTGGGGCCATAGCTCAGCTGGGAGAGCGCTTGCATGGCATGCAAGAGGTCAGGAGTTCGATCCTCCTTGGCTCCACCAAACTTCCTCTTACTGACGATCCGACAGCCCTGCATAAGCGGGGCTTTTTGCTGTTCCGCACCGCGCGTATTGTGGCGCAGGGATATGAAAAAAGGGCACCGCAAGCGGTGCCCTTTCTGATCCGAAGATCATAAACTCAGAAGCGGTAGTTCACGCCGAGTTTGATTTTCTGCATGTCGGCGTCAACGCCGAGCGCGTCGATGTTGCCAAAGTCAGTGTGCGAGATTTCGGCATAGCCAGCCCAGTTCGGGGTGAACTTACGCTCAACACCCAGACCGATGGTGTAGCCATCGACGTTCTCGTTAACGACAGGGCCTTCCATTTTCGCCCAGGTGTAGCCAAGCGATGCATAGGGCAGCCAGCCATTCGCGTCATAACCCAGGCGGGCAAAGACGGTACCGGCATTTTTCAGAGCCTGCTCACCACCAACGAAATCGGCTTTCTGCTTACCGAAGTCGTAGTCAGCGCCCAGACCGAAGACGGTGTTGCCGTTCTGCCAGTCATAACCACCACGCAGCGCAATACCGGCACCGTCAAGGTCGTCATAGCCGTCAATTCCGACTTTACCCCAAGAGAGGTTCGCACCGGCATAGCCGCCCTGCCATGCGCCAACCGGCGCCGCAGCGACGACGACGGGAGCAATCACGGGCTCCATGACCGGAGCAGCAACACCACCTGCCAGAGCGGCACCAGCGGTTGCGACGACAGCTGCAGTCGAAAGCAAAATCTTTTTCATTGCATCACCTATATGCTCAGGAGGGGTCAACCTCAGGGCATCCTCACTATCCAACATGCCCCTTCGCGCCTTTGCGACGACGAAAGGTTTTCGCGCTAGCCCTCCGGCCGGCTGCGATGACAACGATGTAGGCACCCGATCTGTTCCAGGGAAGATGCAGCACTGTCACTAAAATGTGTTCTTCATGTCACAGCTGTTTTTCGCCGTATTTGCGAAACTTTGTCGGCAAAAATTCGTTACTCTCCGCCATTTCCCGGAAACGTGATTATCTTTCACGAAATGGTGAGTTACTCTGCGTAATGCTCAGTTGCCGATTTGACACGGCAAATCAGGCACACCCGGACAGGGACCTGAGGGCGGCCCTGCTCAGCCTCCGAAGGGGTCTGACGGATAAACCGCCCGTGTCAGATAAAGCCCCTCCGGCGGGCAGACCGGCCCGCAGGCCGAGCGGTCGCGGGCTTCAAGCGCCGTTTTTACCTGATCGGGGGACCAGGCCCCCGCGCCCACCCGCTCAAGGGTACCGACGATCGAGCGGACCTGATTGTGCAGGAAGGACCGCGCGCGCAGGCGAAACTGCACTTCCATCCCCGCCGGCACGGGATGAGAGGTGACGCTGATGCTGTCGATCGACTTCACCGGCGACTTCGCCTGACACTGGGTGGCGCGGAAGGTGGTGAAATCATGCAGCCCGATCAGATGCTGCGCGCCCTCAGCCATGGCCGCGACGTCGAGTTGATGCGGCACCTGCCAGACCAGACCGCGATCATGGGTGGCGGGGGCACGGCGGCAAAGGAGCCGGAACAGATATTGCCGCTCAACGGCCGAGAAGCGGGCGTGAAAGTCCTCCTCCACCCGCGCAGCCGCCAGGATCGAAACCGGATGGGGGCGCAGGTGAAAATTCAACGCCCCGGCCAGCTTAAAGGGATCCCAGTCACGGCTCAAATCCGCATGGGCCACCTGGCCTGCGGCATGGACGCCCGCATCCGTCCGCCCCGCAGCAGCAATCGTCGGCGCATCGGGCCCGATTTTGGTAAAAGCGGCCTCGATCACGCCCTGAACCGAAAGCTGCCCACCGGCCTGACGCTGCCAGCCACTGAAAGGGCCGCCATGATATTCGATGAGCAGCGCATAACGCGGCATGTCAGGGCCTCAGATCCGTTGGGAGCGTGTTCAGCCGCGGCCATAGCCCGATCTTTCCGCCCCGCGCAAGTCGCTGCAAAGCCGCGCTTGACACTCCACACCATCACAGGACAGTCAGGGCCATGCTGGACCTGCGCCCCGTCGGATATGTGATCGGCCTTTTGACTGCCACGCTCGGCGCGCTGATGCTGCTGCCGCTGGCGGTGGATCTGCTTGCGGGATCTGCAAACTGGCGCGCCTTTGCCGGGGCGGCGGCGATCACCTTCTGCTGCGGGCTCTTTACCGCGATTGCCTGTCGCAATGCGATCAGCGGGGGGCTGGATCTCAGGCAGAGCTTCGTACTGACCACCGGGGTCTGGGTCGTGCTGCCGCTCTTTGCGGCGCTGCCTTTCGTCACCGGAGCGCCGGGTCTCAGCGGGACTGATGCGGTCTTTGAGGCGATGTCGGGCCTCACAACCACCGGGACCACCGTGATCACGGGCCTTGATGCGCTGCCAATGGGGATCAACCTGTGGCGCGCCATGCTCAACTGGCTCGGCGGGCTGGGGATTGTCATCGTCGCGCTGATCTTTCTGCCGGTCATGAAGGTCGGCGGGATGCAGTTCTTTCGCACCGAGGGCTTTGACACCCTTGGCAAAGTTCTGCCCCGCGCCCTCGATATCTCAAAAGCACTGCTGAGCATCTATCTGGTGATGACCCTGGGCTGCGCCCTGGCCTACCGCGCCTTCGGGATGGAGACCTTTGAGGCGGTCATTCATGCGCTGAGCGCCCTTTCGACCGGGGGCTTTTCGAACCGCGACACCTCTTTCACGGAATTCGCGGTGCCTTTGCACTATATCACCGTGGTGGCAATGATCCTCTCCACCCTGCCCTTCATCCGCTTCATTCAGCTCTTTCGTGGAGAGGTGAAGCCGCTCTGGCAGGATCTGCAGGTGCGGGCCTATCTGCGCTGGACCCTCTATGCGATCATCATGGTGCTGGCCTGGCGGGTGATCCGCGATGCACAGCCCTTCTGGCCCGCGCTGCACCAGAGTGTGTTTAATGTCGTCTCGATTTTCTCAGGCACGGGACTGCTGAGCGGGGATCCGGGGCAATGGGGCCCGCTGCCCTTCATGGTCCTGCTGATCGTGGGGTTCATCGGGGGCTGCACCTCCTCCACCGGCTGTTCGGTCAAGGTCTTTCGCTATCTGATAATGTTCCGCGCGATCACCACCCAGATCCGCCGCCTGCTGCAACCCGCCGCCGTCCATCCGCTGCGATTGCAGGGACGGCGGGTTGAGCAGGAGGTCATCAGCTCAGTCATCGTTTTCTTCACCCTTTTCATTGCGACCTTCGCCGTGCTGGCGATCGCCCTGTCAATGACCGGGCTTCAGCCCCGCACAGCCCTGACCGCCGCCTGGACCGCCATTGCCGATATCGGCCCCGTCTGGGGACCCGAGGTCGGCCCGACCGGAGCGGTCGGCGGCTTCCCTGATCCGGCCAAATGGATCATGACAATCGGCATGCTTCTGGGGCGACTTGAGCTGGTCTCAGTCTATGTCCTCTTTACCATACGCTTCTGGGCGCGCTGAAAGAGCGGGATTTCGCATTGAACCCCGGGCAGAGGGGGCCTATCTCTCAGCTATGTACGATGCTCTCTCGACCCTCACCCCGGCCACCCTCGACCGCGCCACGCTTTGGCTTGGCCGTGGCGGTCTGCGCCCGACGCGCCAGCGCCAGACCCTTGCGGCGCTGCTGATCGGCGATGGCGGTCACCGCCATGTCACCGCAGAGAGCCTCTTTGCCGCCACCCGTGAGGCGGGCGAGAAAGTGTCGCTTGCGACTGTCTACAATACGCTGAAGGCCTTTTGTGACGCGGGCCTTCTTCATGAAGTCTCCGTCGATGGTGCGCGCAGCTATTTCGACACCCGGATGGACGATCACCCGCATTTCTTCTGGGAAGACAGCGCAGAGCTGACCGATGCCCCCTCTGAGGGTCTGCAGATCACCGGCCTGCCCCGCGCCCCTGAGGGCACTGAGGTCAGCCGCGTGGATGTGGTCATCCGCATCCGGCGCAAGTCGTAAGCCCCCGGCTTTCCGGCCCCCGCCCGCTGCGGGGGCTTTTCGCGGCGCAGTCCCCGTGTCAGTCTCACCCCACGTGACGTGAGAGCTTTGGGGAGAGACGCTGCCATGACCGCAAAATCCTTTTTCACCGCCTCGGATGGCGCAAAGATCGCCTATCTCGATGAGGGCGAGGGTCCGGCGCTGCTCTGCCTGTCGGGCCTGACGCGCAACACTTCGGATTTTGACTATATGCTGCCGCATCTGCCCCAGGGCTGGCGGGTGGTGCGTATGGACTACCGGGGCCGGGGCGAATCTGACTGGAGCGGCGCTGAGACCTATACGGTGCCGCGCGAAGGCCGCGACGCGCTGGAGCTTCTTGATCATCTCGGCATTGCTTCCGCGGCGCTTCTTGGCACCTCACGCGGGGGGATGATCTCGCTGTTTCTCGGCGCGACGGCCCGCGACCGGGTGGCGGGGGTCTGCCTCAATGACGTCGGGCCGGAACTTCTGGAAGAGGGGCTGGCCCGGATCAACGACTACCTCGGCGTCAATCCCACAGCCGGAACCCCGGAAGATTATGCCCGCGCCCTGGAGGCGGGAAACCCCGGCATGGACAATGTTCCCGCCAGCCGCTGGGCAGAAGAGGCCGCACGGCATGCCCGCCCCGACGGCAAGGGCGGCCTGATGATCAATTACGACCCGGCGCTGCGCGAGGCCTTTCTGGCGGCCTTCGCCAATGGCTCGCCGAACCTCTGGCCGCTTTTCGACAAATGCGCGCCGATCCCCATGGCGCTCCTTCGCGGGGCCAACAGCGACCTTCTGGGCCTTGCCGCGACGGAAGAGATGCTGAAGCGCCGCCCCGATATGATCTTCGCCGAAGTTCCGGACCGCGCCCATATTCCTTTCCTCGATGAGCCGGAGTCGGTCGATGTGCTGACCCGCTGGCTGGCGCTCGTTCACTCCTCAGGCAGGCTGGGCTGATCCTCCGTCATCTCCGCAAGCTCGCTTTGCAAAAACCGCTCAAAGCCGTCGAGATCGACCGGATCGAACTGCCCGAAGCCCTGCATGAACACCGAAGCCGCGCGCAGCCCGTCCGGCTCGAGCTTGCACCACTTTACGCGACCGCGCTTCTCCTGGCTGATGAGCCCCGCTTCAGCCAGGACCTGAAGATGCTTTGAGATCGCCGCAAGCGACATGGAAAAGGGCTCTGCCACATCGGTGACGGCCATATCGTCTTCGAGTAAAAGCCCGAGGATCGCCCGCCGGGTCGGATCGGCCAGAGCCGCAAAGGTCGCAGAAAGAGGATCGTCGGGCGTCATAAGCGGCGGCTCCGTCAGCGGGACCCCGCCGCGCCACCGCCTCCTCCACCGAAGAGAAGACGGCCACAATCAGCCGGGTCAAAGCTGAGAGCTAGGCGGTGAATTGCCGAAGGTCAACCGCGAGGTTGAATTTGCGCGCCGGCCCGGGACGCGCCGCGCCTGTGGAAAAAGATTCACCTGAACTCAAAATTTCTTTTAATATCAAGCACTTGAGATCAGATATTTTCCCGCCGCTTTACTTGACTCATAAGCCCCCCCTCACTAGGTTGCCCCCAACTGCACCGGAGGGCCTTTGCGATGTCGCATGATCCCGATCCTGAGCGGCTGAAAGCGCTGGAAGAGCGTCTGGATGCCCTGAAGGGACGCGAGAAGAAGGTATCCGGTGGCATGGGCGGCGTCGGCGGCGGAGAGCTTGCCTGGCGCATGGTTCTGGAACTGGTGACGGGCATGGGGCTCGGGCTGGGACTGGGATACGGGCTGGACAGTCTCTTCGGGACGAAGCCCGTTCTGATGATTATTTTTGTCCTGCTTGGCTTTGCAGCCGGGATCCGGACGATGCTCCGCACCGCGTCGGAGCTTGGCAAAAAAGCCGGGGGCGACCCCGACAATGAGATGAGGGATTAAACGTGGCGGCTGAAGGCGGTCTTCCGATCCATCCGATGGACCAGTTCATCGTGAAGCCTCTGTTCGGGGATGGCCCCGTGCATTGGTACACGCCGACCAACGCAACGCTCTGGCTGATGCTGGCCGTCGCCGCAGTGGGTCTTGTGATGGTCATCGGCACCAGCCGCCGCGCGGTTGTTCCGGGCCGCAGCCAGTCGATCGCTGAAGTCCTTTACGGCTTCGTGCATGACATGGTTGAGGATGTCACCGGCCATGCGGGGATCAAATATTTCCCCTATGTGCTGACCCTCTTCATGTTTGTCTTCTTCGCGAACGTTCTCGGCCTCATCCCGATGAGCTTCTCGCCCACCAGCCAGATCGCCACCACCGTGACGCTCGCTCTGCTGGTCTTCTTCGGCGTGACCCTGATCGGTCTGGCCCGCAAAGGCGTCGGCTTCCTGTCGATGTTCTGGGTCTCCTCGGCGCCCCTGGCGCTGCGCCCGATCCTGGCGATCATTGAAGTGATCTCGTACTTCATCCGCCCGGTCTCGCATTCGGTTCGTCTTGCAGGCGCCATGCTCGCAGGCCACGCCGTTCTCAAAGTTTTCGCAGGCTTCGCTGCCGCCACCGTGGTCGCTCCGCTCGCATTTGCCGGTATGGTCGGCATCTATGCGCTGGAACTGCTGGTTGCTGCCGTCCAGGCCTACGTTTTCACCATTCTGACCTGCGTCTACCTGAAAGACGCTGTGGGTGACGCGCACCACTAAGGTGCGCCCATCCCGGGTAAGAACATCCTATCTCAGCCATTCCAACCAAGGAGACACGATCATGGAAGGCGAACTCGCTCTTATGGGCAAATACATCGGCGCAGGTCTCGCGGCTTTCGGTCTCGCAGGTGCTGGCCTCGGCGTTGGTAACATCGCTGGCAAATACCTCGAAGGCGCGCTGCGTAACCCGGCTGCTGCCTCGAGCCAGACCGCGACCCTGTTCGTCGGCATCGCATTCGCTGAAGCTCTCGGGATCTTCTCGTTCCTGATCGCTCTGCTGCTGATGTTCGCAGTCTGATCCAGGACACCATCCGAACGGAAGCGGCGCTGGTTTGAGCCAGCGCCCTTTCCGATCAAGAATGGTTCCGATGGAGGACTGACATGGCAAACCAAACTACTCAAGTGGCGGGTGCCTGTGTCGATCAGAATGGTGGCGCCCTTGGCCTGCCGCAACTCTGCGTAGACTGGCTCCCGAACCAGATCTTCTGGGCACTTGTCGCCCTGGTCCTGATTTTCGTTCTGCTGAAAGTCTTCGCGATGCCCCGCATCGGTTCGGTTCTCGCCGAACGCAAAGGCCTGATCACCAATGATCTGGCGGCTGCTGAAGAACTGAAACAGAAAGCCCGTGACGCCGAAGCCGCCTATCTCAAGGCTCTGGCAGATGCACGCGCCGAATCGGCACGTTTCATCGCACAGGCGAAAGCTGAAATTCAGGCACAACTCGATGCAGCCACCGTCAAGGCGGATGCAGAGATCGCCGCACGTGCCGCTGAGTCGGAACGCCGGATTGGTGAAATCCGCGCCTCCGCCCTGGCCAACGTGACTGAAGTGGCAAAAGACACCGCCAAAGAGCTGGTTCTGGCTCTGGGTGGGACCGATGCGACTTCCGTAGATGCGGCCGTGGCCGCGCGTCTGAAAGGCTGAGGCAATGCGTTACACCATTCCCGCCCTGCTTCTCGGTGCGCTCCCGGCTCACGCAGCCTCGGGTCCGTTCTTTACGCTGCAAAACACCGACTTCTCGGTTCTGATTGCCTTCCTGATTTTCGTGGGCATTCTGCTGTACTTCAAAGTGCCGGCTCTCGTTATGGGCCTGCTCGACAGCCGTGCAGCCAAAATCCGCGAAGATCTGGAGACGGCCCGCCGTCTCCATGACGAAGCCAAAGCTCTGGTCGCCTCTTACGACCGGAAGCTGAAGGACGCCCGTGAACAGGCAGAGCGCATCGTCGCAAACGCCCGTTCCGACGCCCAGGCCGCCGCCGCTTCTGCCCAGGCAGAGCTGCAGGCCACCATCGCCCGCAAACTGCAGGCGGCGGAAGAGCAGATCACCGCGGCAGAATCCGCAGCGATCCGCGAAGTGCGTGAAACCGCCGTTGCCGTGGCTGTTGCCGCTGCCGGCGACGTCCTGGCCGGTCAGATGTCGGCAGCAAGCGCCGGCGCCCTGATCGACGCTTCGATCGCCGAAGTGGGTCAGCGCCTGAACTGAGGTTCAGAATAATCTGAAAAGCCCGGCTCCGGCCGGGCTTTTTTATGTCCGCCCGCCCGGCACCGGCAGGCGCGCTTTGGCTTTTTCAAAATACTCCGGGGTCCGGGGCAGCGCCCCGGCGCGCGCCCCTCAACGCAAGGCAAGCTCGCGCAAAACCGCCCGCGCCTCTTCTGAGGCCCAATCAGCCTCACCGATCATACGCGCGGCCTCACGCCCCTCTTTGTCCAGAACAACCGTCACCGGCAGCCCGGCAACCCCCATGCCGCGCGCGACCGCCGATTTCGGATCTAGCAGCAGCGGCAGATCGGTGATCCCCGTCTCGGCATAAAACTTATCCAAAGCCGGGCGCAGGTTTCGCCCCGTTGCAATGGTCAGAACTGAAACCTCGGGCATCTCCCGCGCCAGACGGTCAAGCCCCGGCATCTCCGCACGGCAGGGCGCACACCAGGTGGCCCAGAAGTTCACCACCCGGACCCGGCCCTGCCAGTCCGCAAAGCTTTTCACAGCCCCCCCGCCATCGGCAAAGGCAATCTCCGGAACCGTCTCAGCCACCTCATGCACAATCAGCTTTCGCATCTCGCCCACCCGCAACGCCGAGAGCGCGGGATCTGCCAGAGCAGGATTTGATAAAGGCACCAGCGCGGTGTAAAACCCCGCCAATGCCATCATAATCCGCAATCCAGACAGGCCTGCCATGACCTCTGCTCCTTCCGATACCAAAGCCTCGAATGCCATGTGGGGCGGGCGCTTCACCGCCGGTGTCGACGCGATCATGGAGGCGATCAATGCCTCGATCGGCTTCGACAAACGCCTCGCACATCAGGACATCACCGGCTCGCGCGCCCATGCCGCCATGCTGGCCGCTCAGGGTATCATTACCGATAAAGATGCCGAGGCGATCCGGGAAGGCCTTCTCACCGTTTTGTCAGAGATTGAAGCCGGGAAGTTCACCTTCCGCAAAGACCTCGAAGACATCCACATGAATGTGGAATCGCGTCTTAAAGAGATCATCGGCGAGCCGGCCGGCCGTCTGCATACTGCGCGCTCGCGCAATGACCAGGTCGCCGTCGATTTCCGCCTCTGGGTCCGCGATCAATGCGACGCTACCATTGACGGCATCGAAGCTCTGCTGCGTGCCTTCCTCGCCCAGGCCGAGGCCGGCGCGGATTGGGTCATGCCGGGCTTCACCCACCTGCAGACCGCACAGCCGGTGACCTGGGGCCACCATATGATGGCCTATGTGGAAATGCTGGCCCGCGATCTCTCGCGTTTCAAAGATGCCCGCAAGCGCATGAACGAATGCCCGCTCGGCGCGGCAGCGCTCGCCGGGACCTCTTTCCCGATCGACCGCTTTGCCACCGCTGCGGCACTCGGCTTTGACCGCCCCACCGCCAACAGCCTCGATTCGGTCTCGGATCGCGACTTCGCGCTGGAATATCTCTCGGCCGCGTCGATCTGCGCGATGCACCTGTCGCGCTTTGCCGAAGAGCTGGTGATCTGGTCCTCGGCGCAGTTCCGCTTTGTGCGCCTCTCGGATCGCTGGACCACCGGCTCCTCGATCATGCCGCAGAAGAAAAACCCCGATGCGGCCGAACTCATCCGCGCCAAAATCGGCCGGATCATGGGCTCGACGGTTGCGCTCTTCACCATCATGAAGGGCCTGCCGCTGACCTATTCCAAGGATATGCAGGAAGACAAAGAGCAGGTCTTTGACGCCGCCGATTCGCTCCTGCTGGCGCTGGCAGCGATGACGGGCATGGTCACTGATATGGCCGCCAACCGCGAAAGCCTGGAAAAAGCCGCCGCCTCGGGCTTCTCCACTGCCACGGATCTCGCGGACTGGCTGGTGCGCTCGCTGAACCTGCCGTTCCGCGACGCTCACCATGTCACCGGAAGCCTCGTCAAACTGGCCGAAGACAAAGGCGTCGATCTGCCCGATCTCTCGCTTGAAGAGATGCAGTCGCAACACCCGGGCATCACCGAGGATGTCTTCACCGTGCTCGGCGTGGAGAATTCGGTCCGCTCGCGCCAGTCCTATGGCGGCACCGCGCCGGATCAGGTCCGGGCCCAGGTTGCCCGGTGGAAAGAACTGCTGGCATGACCCTGCGCGCTCTCCCCCTGGTGTTGCTGATGCTCCTGCCGCTTGCGGGCTGCGTGACGCAGCCCCGGCTGAACGCCGGGATCTCAATCGGCACCGGGGGGCTGGCGGTCTATCCTTCTCTCTCAGGGCGCGTCGGCGGTGCACGCATCGCCGTCAGCCCGTGACAACCGGAGACACAGATGCCTTACTTTCCCGCCCTGCTGATCGCGGGCAGCCTGCTGCTCAGCGCCTGCGGCGCCGATGGCCCGCCCGTCCCCCCGAGAGAAGCGCCGCGTCAGACTGATGGTGTCAGCTTTTCAGGCGATGCGCGGATGGGTGTGACCTATAACAGCCAGCCGGGCATCCGCGGCTGATCTCATACTCGCGCAGCCGTTGAAGGGGCGGGGGCTTCTGCTATACCGGGCCGGAACCATCTGATCCGGCGAGGCACCATGGACCACTTCCTCTATCGCAACGGCGAACTCCACGCAGAGGATGTCGCGATCCGAGAGATCGCGGCAGAGGTGGGCACCCCCTTCTACGTCTATTCTGCGGCCACGCTTGAGCGCCATTTCCGCGTCTTCGACGAGGCGCTCTCGCCCAATCCGCATCTGGTCTGCTTTGCGGTGAAGTCGAACTCAAACGTCGCCGTTCTGCGGGTGCTGGCAAAGCTTGGCGCGGGGATGGATGTGGTCTCGGGCGGCGAATACCGCCGCGCTCTGGCCGCCGGTGTGCCGGGCGAAAAGATCGTTTTCTCTGGTGTCGGCAAAACCCGCGAAGAAATGGCCTTTGTGCTGGAGCACGGCGTACGCCAGTTCAACGTGGAATCAGAGCCTGAACTGCTCGTCCTCTCGGAGGTTGCGGCCTCTATGGGCAAAGTCGCTCCGATCACCCTGCGGGTGAACCCGGATGTGGACGCCAAAACCCATGAGAAGATCTCGACCGGCAA
The DNA here is from genome assembly GCF_004054105.1 of Falsigemmobacter intermedius. Lineage (GTDB taxonomy): Bacteria > Pseudomonadota > Alphaproteobacteria > Rhodobacterales > Rhodobacteraceae > Wagnerdoeblera > Wagnerdoeblera intermedia. The sequence goes on along the minus strand of NZ_SBLC01000005.1, from coordinate 86,653 downwards.
GTCGGAAAACAAATTCGGCATCCCGATCGCCAAAGCGCGTGAGATCTATAAAATGGCCGCCGGCCTGCCGGGGATCGATGTCGTGGGCGTCGATATGCATATCGGCAGCCAGCTGACCGATCTCGCCCCTTTTGAAGAAGCCTATACCAAGATGCGCGCGCTGGCTCTGGCTTTGCGTGAGGATGGTCACAACATCCGCCGTCTCGATCTCGGCGGCGGTCTGGGGATCCCCTATACCCGCTCGAATGAAGCCCCGCCGCTTCCGGCGGAATATGGCGCGATGGTCAAACGCGTGCTCGGCGATCTCGGCTGTGAGCTGGAGATTGAACCGGGCCGTCTGATCTCGGGCAATGCCGGGCTTCTGGTCTCCTCGGTGATCTATGTCAAAGAGGGCGAAGGCCGGGACTTCCTGATTCTCGATGCGGCGATGAATGATCTGGTGAGGCCTTCGATGTATGGCGCGCATCACGACATCATCCCGGTTATCGAGGCAGAGGCAGGAACCGAGCCGCAACCCTTCGACGTCGTGGGCCCCGTCTGTGAGACCGGCGACACCTTCGCCAAGGCCCGCGCCCTGCCCGCACTGCAGCCCGAAGACCTCGTGGCCTTCCGCTCAGCCGGGGCTTATGGCGCGGTCATGGCCTCGGAATACAACACCCGCCCGCTGATTCCCGAAGTTATGGTCTCGGGCGATCAATTTGCGGTCATCCGGGCGCGTCCGACATTTGACGAAATCCTCGCGCGCGATACGATCCCGCAATGGCTGTGACTCTCACCGCCTTCGGGACGGGTGAATGACGAAAAACCAAAGCGCTGATCTTCTGAATTCCCCGCGTCTGCGCCGCATCCTGGCGCTGACGCGGATCGGCCTTTGGGTTGAGCGCGGGGCGCGCGCCTTCTGGCCTGTGGCGGCGCTTGCGCTCGCGGGGCCGGGGTTAGCCGCCTTAGGTCTTTTGCGCGGGCTGCCTCCGGCCGCGCTCTGGACGCTCCCTGGCCTTTGGGCCGTGCTGGTCCTGAGCTTCTTTGTCCTCGGACTGCGGCGCTTTCAGCGGCCCACGGCAGCAGAGGCCCTGACCCGGGTTGATGCCCGCCTGCCCGGCCGCCCGCTTGCGGCGCTTGGCGATGCTCAGGCGGTGGGCGCGGGTGATCCGGCCTCCGCCGCGCTCTGGGCCGCGCATCAGGCACGCATGGTGGCGGCGACAGCCGGGGCAAAGCCGGTCGCTCCCTCCCCGGATCTGGCGCCCCGCGATCCTTATGCGCTGCGCCTTACTGCACTGCTGCTGGCAGCGGTAGGGGCACTCTTTGGCTCATTTTCCTCGATTACCGATCTGCGTCCCGCAGGGGGGACAGCGCCTCAACCGGCCTCCGGCCCGGTCTGGGAGGGCTGGATCCGCCCGCCCGCCTATACCGGACGTCCCGCGATCTATCTGAACGCCCTCGAAGACGAGGGCTTTGAGGCCCCCCATGGGTCTGAAGCCCTGCTGCGCTTCTACGGCGAGGCCGGTGCCCTGGGGCTGGAAGAGACCGTCTCGGGAACGGAGACCCCCTCCGGGCCTGAAGGGGCTGAGTTCACCATCCGACAGCACGGCAGCCTCACGATCACCGGCGAGGGCGGAAAAAACTGGGAGATCGGCGTGCTGCCCGATCTGCCCCCGCAGGTTACGCAACCGGCGGTGCCGGAGCGGCAGGCCGATGGCACCTTTAAGCTGCCCTTTGAGGCCAGGGATGATTACGGCATCACCGCCGGTCAGCTGACCATTACCCTTGATCTCGCAGCCATTGACCGCAGCTATGCCCTCGCCGCTGATCCTGAACCGCGCGAGGCGCTGGTCCTTGATCTGCCGCTGCCCTTCCGCGGGCGGCGCAGCGAGGTGAAAGGCGTTCTGACCGATGATCTTGCGGCCCATCCCTTCGCCAATCTGCCGGTCATTCTGACCCTTCAGGTCACCGATGCAGCAGGACAGACCGGGGAAAGCGAGCCGCTGCACAGCCTTCTGCCGGGGCGGCGCTTCTTTGACCCGCTGGCGGCGGTGGTGGCTGAGGTGCGGCGCGATCTTTTGTGGAACCGCAGCACCGCCGCGCGGGGCGCGCAGATCCTGCGCGCCGTCACCTGGGCGCCGGAGAACTTCATCCGCAACGATCGCGCCTTTTTGCGCATCCGCACGGCCATCCGCCAGATGGAGGCGGGCGCCCTCTCTGATGAGGCCCGCGACGCGCTGTCGGAGGAGCTTTTCTCAATCGCGGCTCTGCTCGAAGAGGGCGATCTGAACTCCGCGCTCGAGCGGCTGCGCCGCGCTCAGGACCGCCTTGATGAGGCGATGAAGAACGGCGCCAGCCCCTCAGAAATCCGCGAGTTGATGGATGAGCTGCGCGAGGCGATGGACGACTATATGGAGCAGCTCGCCAAAGAGCAGGAGCGCGCGCCGTCAGAGCAGAGCGCTGATACCGAAAGCCTTGAGATGTCGGCCGATCAGCTGCAGCAGATGCTCGATAAGCTTGAACAGCTGATGGCCGAGGGCAAAATGGCCGAGGCGCAGGAACTGATGGAGATGCTGCGTCAGCTGATGGAGAATATGCAGGTCACCCAGGGCGAGGGCGGTCAGGGGCGCGGCCAGGGTCAGGGTCAGGGCCGGATGCGCGATCTGGCCGACAGCCTGCGCGAGCAGCAGAACCTCTCGGATGAGGCCTTCCGAAATCTGCAGCGCCGCTTTGACGGTGGCGGTCAGGGGGAAGCCCCGGGTGCAGGCCAGGGCCAGGGGCAGAGCGGTGAGCCGGGTGAGGGGACGGAGCCGCCCTCGCTTGCCGATCGCCAGCGCGACCTGAGAAACCGTCTGCGCGCCCTTGGTCAGACCGAAATGCCGGGCGACGGGGGGCCGGAGGCCGATGAAGGGCGTCGCGCGCTCGACCGCTCCCGCGAGGCGATGGAGGGGGCTGAGGAGGCTTTGCGCAACGACAATCTTCCCGGCGCGCTCGACCGTCAGGCCGAGGCCATGGAGGCCCTGCGCGAAGGCATGCGCCGGTTTGAAGAGGCCGAGGCCCGCGAACGCGGTGACACCCGCCAGGGCGAGGCCGGGACCGAAGGCCCCGATGGCCAGCGCCCGGGCGAGGGCCGGGGTCGCGGCGGACAGGCCCGTGACCCTCTGGGCCGGCAGGCGGGGTCTTCCGGGGGGATCGGCAGCGAAGAGGCGCTTGGCGAGGGGATGGATGCGAACCGCCGCGCCATGGATCTGCTGGAAGAGCTGCGCCGCCGCTCCGGCGAGCAGCACCGCCCCGAAGAAGAGCGCGATTATCTGCGCAGGCTTCTTGAGCAGTTCTGAGGCCGGTGACACGCAAATAAAAAAGGGGGCCAGGCCCCCTTTTTTTGTTCTGACGTTCCATCGTGACGAGGCCCCCTGTGAAAGGAAAGGCCGTCTCAGAAAAGGCTGCCCTGCCCTGAGGGGGAAGTTTTCGGGCCACGTTTTGGCGCTGAGGGTTTGGACGCCGCACCCGCACCGGTGGCGATATGGCCGTCCGCAAACTCAAGATCCAGCGCCCCCGCCTTCTCTGCCTGGGCGCGGGAGGTGACGACATGGCCGTCCTCACCGCGCACCACGGCATAGCCGCGCAGCAGCGTCTCACGATGCCCGAGGGTCTGGCGCAGCCGGTCGCGGGCCTCAAGCTGTTCACTCAGCCGGGCGATCAGGCGCAGGGGGGCCGCATCAAGCCGCGCCGTCAGTGCCTTCAGACGCGCCTGACCCTCAGCGCTGCGCCGGGCCTCCTCTGCTACCAGACGATCAAGCGCCGGGGTGAGCCGCTCTGAGAGGGTATTCAGCCGCTGGCGGGCGTCGCCTGCGCGGCGTGTCAGACCGGCGGAAAGGCGATGGTCCCGCTCGGCCAGACGCTCGCGGGCCGTTGTGGTCAGCCGCGACAGCGCCATCGGACGCACGGAAGCGGCAAGCTCTGCCAGGCGGCTGCGCCGCCGCGCGACGCCGATGCTGAGGGCCTGCGGCAGACGGTCCGCCCACAGATCAAGACGCTGACGCGCCGGCTGCACCAGACCTTCCGGACGCGGCAAAGCCCGGGCCAGATCAAGCGCACGCTGGCGGCGCAGCGTCAGGGCCTGAGTGATCCCCCGCGACAGCCGCGCGCCCTGACCATCGAGCAGCGACATCAGTTCAAACCGCACCGGGACCGCCATTTCCGCAGCCGCAGTCGGCGTGGGCGCACGGCGGTCGGCGGCGTAATCGATCAGCGTGGTGTCGGTTTCATGGCCCACCGCCGAGATCAGCGGGATCTCCGAGGCGGCTGCCGCACGAACCACGATTTCCTCGTTAAACCCCCAGAGATCCTCAAGCGAGCCGCCGCCACGGGCCACGATGATCAGATCGGGGCGCGGGATCGGACCGCCCGGCTGCAGCGCATTGAAGCCACGGATCGCCGCCGCCACTTCCGGGGCGCAGCGCTCGCCCTGCACCACCACCGGCCAGAGCAGCACATGACGCGGAAAGCGGTCGCGCAGCCGGTGCAGAATATCGCGGATCACCGCCCCTGAGGGTGAAGTCACCACTCCGATCACCGCGGGCAGCGCCGGGATCGGCTTTTTGCGGGCGGGATCAAAAAGCCCCTCCGCCGCCAGCGCCTTTTTGCGCTTCTCCAGCATCAGCATCAGCGCGCCGAGCCCTGCCGGGGCCACGTCATCGACGATCAGCTGATATTTCGACTGCCCCGGAAAGGTGGTCAGACGCCCGGTGGCGATGATCTCCATCCCCTCTTCGGGGCGCATCTGCATCTTTGCCACCTGCCCCTTCCAGGAGACGGCGGCGAGAACGGCATTGGCATCTTTCAGATCAAAATAGAGATGCCCCGATGAGGGGCGCGAGACCCGACCGACTTCGCCCCGCACCCGCACCCGCGAAAACTCACCTTCCAGCACGCGCTTCACCGCGCCGGAGATCTCCGAGACGGTTAACTCAGGGGCATTGCCGCGCTGCGGCTCCTCTTCGAAGAGATCAATCATCAGGCTTCACTTGTTCTCATGTCGGCCAGACCTTAGAACGCGCGCAGCAAAAGGCCAAGCGGAGGCGGCGATGAACATTCTGGTGCTGGGCAGTGGCGGGCGCGAACATGCCCTCGTCTGGGCAATTCGTCAGAACCCGAAATGCGACCGGCTTTTCGTGGCTCCCGGAAATGCGGGCATGGGCTCGCTGGCGCGGCAGGTGGATATCGACATCCTGAGCGCCGATGCGGTGCTGGAATTTGTCGCGGCAGAGGCGATTGATTTCGTGGTGATCGGCCCGGAAGCGCCGCTGGCGGCGGGCGTGGGCGACGCGCTGGCGGCAGCGGGTATCCTGCATTTCGGTCCTTCGGCGGCGGCGGCAAAGCTGGAATCGTCGAAAAGCTTTACCAAAGAGATCTGCGACGCCTGCAATGCGCCGACCGCAGGCTATGGCCATTTCACCGATGCTGAGGCCGCAAAGGCCCATATCCGTGCCAATGGTGCGCCGATCGTGGTGAAGGCCGATGGCCTGGCCGCCGGTAAAGGCGTGGTCGTCGCCATGACCGAGGAAGAGGCTCTCTCGGCGATCGACGATATGTTCGGCGGCGCTTTCGGGGCGGCCGGTGCGGAAGTGGTGATAGAAGAGTTCATGGCCGGAGAAGAGGCCAGCTTCTTCATCCTGTCGGACGGCAAATCGATCCTGCCGGTCGGCACCGCCCAGGACCACAAGCGCGTGGGCGATGGTGATACCGGCCCGAACACCGGCGGCATGGGGGCTTACAGCCCTGCCCCGGTTCTGACGACGGCGATCCAGGAGCAGGTGCTGCGCGAGATCGTGCAGCCGACGGTCGATGAAATGGCCCGCCGTGGCACCCCGTTTAAGGGCGTGCTTTACGCCGGTCTGATGATCGAAAACGGCTATGCCCGTCTGGTGGAATATAACGTCCGCTTTGGCGACCCGGAGTGCCAGGTTCTGATGATGCGCCTGGGCGCACAGATCCTCGATCTGCTGCTGGCCTGCGCGGAAGAGCGTCTGCATGAGATCACCGTCAACTGGGCTGATGACCACGCGCTCACTGTTGTCATGGCGGCAGAGGGCTATCCGGGGGATTACAAAAAAGGCACCGAGATCCGGGGTCTTTCCGCCCTGCCCGAGACCTCCTCGCAGATGGCCTTCCACGCCGGAACCATTGAGCGTGAACGCAAAATTCTGGCCAATGGCGGTCGGGTTCTGAACATCACCGCCCGGGCTGACAGCCTGGCTGAGGCCCGTGTGCTGGCCTATGACATGGTCGATCAGATCGACTGGCCGGAGGGCTTCTGCCGCAAAGACATCGGCTGGCGCGCGCTTTAAGCGCCTTTGCCCTTGCGGCGGACGGCGGAACATCAGAGCCTTCGGGAGGTCACTCCCGGAGGTTTTTTCATGCTCGATATCGCCCGCATCCGCTCTGAGACCCATGGCGTCGAAAAGGTGCTGCATTTCAACAATGCAGGCTCATCGCTGATGCCGCGCCCGGTTTATGAGGCGGTCAAGCGGGTGCTTGATCTGGAGAATGAACTGGGCGGCTATGAGGTTGAGCGGCGCATGGCCCCGGAGCTGGACGCCTTTTACACCGAATTTGCGGGGCTTCTGAACGCAAAACCCCATGAGGTGGCCTGGGTTGAGAACGCGACCCGCGCCTGGGATATGGCTTTTTACGGCCTGCCGTTGCAGCCTGGTGACCGGATCATCACCCATGCCTCGGAATATGTTTCAAACTACATCGCGCTTTTGCAGCAGGCGAAGCGGCGCGGGCTGGAGATCGATCTTTGCCCCTCGGATGAAAGCGGGCAGATCGATGTCGCCGCGCTCGAGCGGCTGATCGGGCCGAGAACCCGGCTGATTGCCCTGAGCCATGTGCCGACCCAGGGCGGGCTGGTGAACCCGGCAGAGGCCGTGGGGCGGGTGGCGAAGGCACATGGGCTTTTCTATCTGCTCGATGCCTGTCAGTCGGTGGGGCAGATTGATCTCGATGTGCAAAAGATCGGCTGTGATATCCTCTCGGGCACGGGGCGGAAGTTTCTGCGCGGGCCGCGGGGGACAGGGTTTTTGTGGGTCTCAGACCGGGTGATCGATCAGATTGAGCCGCCCTTTGCCGATATGCGCGCGGCCGACTGGACTGCAGACCAGGGCTATACCCTGGCAAAGGGCGCGCGGCGGTTTGAGACCTGGGAGACCTATGTCGGCGGCCGCGTCGGTTTGATGGAGGCGGTGCGCTATGCCCGGGGCCTTGGCCTTCCGGCGATTGAGGCGCGGGTGAGCGGGCTTGCGGCAGAGTTGCGCGAGGGGCTTTCGGGGCTTCACGCTGTGAGGGTGCGCGATCTGGGTGTGACGCGCTGCGGGATTGTGACCTTTGAGAAGGCCGGCCTGGAGGCCCGTGAGATTTATGAGGCGCTGCGGGTGCAGGGGATCAATGTCTCGGTCTCAAACCACAGCTCTGCCCGGCTTGATTTCGGGGCGCGCGGGCTGTCGAGCCTGGTCCGGGCCTCGGTGCATTATTTCAATGATGAGGCCGAGATTTCGCGGTTTCTGGGCGCGGTCGAGGCGCTGAAATGAAAATCGGGGAGGGCTGCCTGCCCTCCCCGAACCCCTCCCGGGAGTATTTTTAAAAAGCCAAAGCCCGAAGAAGCCTCGCCTGATCAGGCGCGGATCGTGCCGTCACCGCGGACGAGATATTTAAAGCTCGTCAGCTGATCGGCACCCACCGGGCCGCGGGCATGCATTTTGCCCGTGGCTATGCCGATTTCGCCGCCCATGCCGAATTCCCCACCGTCTGCGAATTGCGTCGAGGCGTTGCGCATCAGGATCGCGCTGTCGAGGCGCTGGAAGAAGCGATCGGCCGCGGCGTCATCTTCCGTCAGGATCGATTCGGTGTGGTTCGATCCATAGTGGCGGATATGGGCGATGGCGCCGTCGACATCGTCCACCACGGCTGCCGCGATGATCATATCGAGATATTCGCGGCCAAAGTCATCGGCGGCGGCTCTGGTCACGCCGGGCAGATGGTGAAGGCCCTCGCCTGCGCGCACTTCGACGCCGGCGGCGATGAGATCGGCGATGATCTGCGCGCCGAGGGTATCGACAAGGTCGCGGTGGATCAGCAGGCATTCCGCAGAACCGCAGATGCCGGTGCGGCGGGTTTTGGCGTTCAGCACCACACGGCGGGCTTTTTCCGCATCAGCCGCTTTGTCGAGATAGATGTGGCAGATGCCTTCCAGGTGCGCAAAGACCGGGACGCGGGCTTCACGCTGCACGAGGCCTACGAGGCCTTTCCCGCCGCGGGGCACGATGACATCGATGTAATCGGTCATGCGCAGCATTTCAGCAACGGCCTCGCGGTCGCGGACGGGCACGAGTTGGATTGCGGTTTCCGGCAGGCCTGCGGCTTTCAGGCCTTCCACCATGGAGTGGTGGATCGCGGCGCTGGAGTGGAAGCTTTCCGAGCCGCCGCGCAGGATCACGGCATTGCCTGCCTTGAGGCAGAGCGCACCGGCATCGGCGGTGACATTGGGGCGCGATTCATAGATCACACCAATCACGCCGAGCGGGGTCGAGACGCGCTGAATGTGGAGCCCCGTGGGGCGGTCCCATTCCGAGAGCACGCGGCCCACCGGATCGGGCTGGCCTGCAACATCACGCAGCCCCTGCGCGATGGCTGCGATGCGCGCCGGGGTCAGCTCCAGCCGGTCGAGCATGGCGGGGGTGAGGCCTTTGTCGCGGCCATATTGCATATCGAGCGCATTGGCTGCGAGCAGATCCTCCTGATGGGCCATCAGGTAGTCTGCGGCCGTCTCAAGCGCCTTTGTCTTCTGCTCTGGCGGGGCATAACCGAGCCCGGTTGCAGCGGCGCGGGCATTCGCGCCAATGGTCTGCATCAGTGCTGCGAGTTCGGTCATGATAAGCCCCTCAGGTCTGAAATCCGGCCGGGGAGGTCACCCCTGATCCGGCCGGAGGACGGGGGCGTGAGCGCGCTTAAATCTGGCGCTCAGGAAGATGAACCACCAGCCCGTCGATCTCATCAGAGACGCGGATCTGGCAGGTGAGACGCGATCTCACCGGATCGGGTGCCCAGGCGAAATCAAGCATATCGGCCTCCATCGGGTCTTTCGGCGGCAGCCGGTCCACCCAGGCAGCATCGACGTAGCAGTGGCAGGTCGAGCAGGCGCAGGCGCCGCCGCAATCGGCCTCAATGCCCGGCACGCCATTGTCGCGTGCGCCTTCCATCACCGTCAGACCGGTGGCCACCTCGAGAACATGCTCGGTGCCATTGTGCTCGATATAGGTGATGCGGGCCATGACCGGGGCTCCTGATGCTGCTGTCTGCGTGTTGCCAATGAGATAATGCAGCGCGAGAGGTTTGACCAGTGCCACAGGCTGTCGTTAGACTGCGCCTCACACAGCAGGCAGGGCGGAATGCGCAGGTTGATTTTTTGCGGAGCCATAGCGGTCTCGCTCAGTGGTTGCGCAACCGGCCCGCAGGTCGCCCCACCCCGCGCGCTGCCGGATCTGAGCGCAGAGCTGCACTTCACGCCGCCGCCGCCTGATGCGGGCCGGTGCTGGCACACTGAAGAGCGCCCGGCCCTTTTTGAGACCGTTACCGAGCAGCGGCTCGACCCTTTGCGGGGGATCGTGAGCGAAAGCCGCCAGCGGGAGCTGCGCCCGCGCAGCCGGATCTGGTTTCGCATTCCCTGCCCGCCGGAAGTGGGGGGCGCGGATCTGTTCTACGCCTCATTGCAGCGGGCGCTGAAGGCGCGGGGACTTTATGACGGCCCGGTCACGGGCCTGGCCAACGCGGCCACGGGTGCGGCCTTGCAACGCTATCAGGCGGCGGCGGGGCTGAACTCACCGGTCCTGTCGCGGGCGGCGGCTTTGTCGCTGGGTCTGATTGCGCATTAAAAAAGGCGGCCCCGCAGAGCCGCCTTCCAGAGTTGTCCAGCGCTGATCACTCAACGGCGAGGGCGACAAAACGCGAATCGGTTCCGCGGCGCACCAGCAGCAGCAGCGATTTGCGACCGGCGTCTTTGGCCTCCTCAATCCGCTTTTGCAGATCCTCAACCGAGCTGAGCGGCTGCTGGCCTGCTTCGGTCAGCAGATCCCCCGCGCGCAGGCCTTTGGTGCCTGCTTCAGCACCCGGCTCAACCGCCTCAATAAAGAGGCCCTGAGCGACGCCTGCGGCTTTGCCTTCGGCTTCGGTCACCGGGCGCAGACGCATGCCCATCAGGTCTTGCTGCTGCGGTTTCACCTGAGCGCCCGGACGGCTGGCGCTGCCTTCCCCTTCCGCGGTTTCCCGGCGGCCCAGGGTGACCTCGATGGTCATTTCCTTACCGCCGCGCAGCACCACGACCGGAACGGCTTTACCGACATCGGTGTCGCCAACCTGACGCACGAGCGCTCGGGTATCGGCAACGTCAGCGCCATCGAATTTCAGGATCACGTCATTGGCGAGGATCCCGGCCTCTTTGCCCGGACCATCCGGCACATCGGTGACCAGCGCACCGGCGGCTTTCGGCAGGCCCATGGCCTCAGCGATGTCGGGGCTGACGTCCTGGATCCGCACACCCAGCCAGCCGCGGCGGGTTTCGCCGAACTCACGCAGCTGCTGCACAACGCGCGAAGCCACATTCGAGCTCATGGCGAAGCCGATGCCGATCGAGCCCCCGTTGGGCGAGAGAATCGCAGTGTTCACGCCGATGACTTCGCCGTCCATATTGAACAGCGGGCCGCCCGAGTTGCCGCGGTTGATGGCAGCATCGGTCTGAATATAGTCGTCATAAGCGCCCTGGAGCGAGCGCTTGCGCGCCGAGACGATCCCTGCCGAGACCGAAAAACCCTGGCCGAGCGGGTTGCCCATCGCCATGACCCAGTCGCCCACGCGCGAGGCGTCGGCATCGCCGAAGGTAACGAAGGGCAGCGCCTCGGTGGCTTCGACTTTCAGCACCGCAATATCGGTCTGAGGGTCTGTGCCGATCAGCGTGGCCTTCATGCGGTTGCCCGAGAAAAACTCAATCTCAATGTCATCGGCACCCTCGATGACGTGGTTGTTCGTCACGATCAGGCCGTCTTCTGAGATGACGAAGCCCGAACCGAGTGCCTGACCGCGCTGCGGCGCCTGCTGGCCGGGATCGCGCTCCAGAAATTCACGGAAGAATTCATTGAAGGGCGACCCTTCGGGGAAGCGCGGGCCACCCTGCCCCGTAGGCTGCTCAACCACGGTCGAGGTGGTGATATTGACGACTGCCGGGCTGACCTTTTCCGCCAGATCCGCAAAGGTGTCCGGGGCGCCGCGGGCTTCTACAGCCACCGTCTGCGACAGGGCAAAAGCCACCGCAACGACACCCAGCCAGAGCGCACGCAGCGGGCGCTGCGGCAGAGTCATGGGACTGGAATTCATCTCTAAGACATCCTCCGTCTTGGTCATGGGGCGCGGAGTGCCCCCATTCCCGTCGAACATGGGCAATGCAACCGGGAAAGCAAAGAGTGTTGCAACATTCTCCCCCGCTTGTGAAACGCGGCGATCAAAGCGACAGCGCAACAGCCGCCCCGCCCCCGCTGCCCGCTCTGGCAAAAGAAAAGGCCGGCCCCAGCTGGACCGGCCCTTCTGAAAAGCTGTGTGGCAGCGTGATTACTGCGCGGCCGGGGCCGGCGGCTGATCGCTGCGCAGATACTCGAAGAAGGTGCTGTCGGGCTGCATCACGATCGAGGAATTCCCCGCCTTCAGCGCGCGCTGATAAGAGGTCAGCGAACGGGTGAAAGCGAAAAACTCCGGATCGCGGCCAAAGGCTTCGGCGTAAACGCGGTTCCGTTCGGCATCGGCTTCACCGCGGATCACTTCGGCCTGACGGCGCGCGTCAGAGGTCAGCTCGACCACGGTGCGGTCTGCCGCGGCGCGAACGCGCTGCGCGGCTTCTTCACCACGGGCGCGCTCATCTGCAGCCTCACGCTCACGCTCTGCCCGCATACGGGCATAGGTGGCGGCAAGGTTCTGCTCGGGCAGATCGGTTCGGGTCAGACGCACGTCAACGATATCGACGCCCAGCGACGCGGCCTGACGACGCGCGTTGTCACGGATGGTGTTCATCAGCGCGGTCCGGTCCTCTGAGAGCACACGGTTCGAGGGCACGCCACCGAGGACCTCACGGATCGCTGCGGTCACGATCCGCTCCAGACGCACCTGGGCCGCCTCTTCGCCACCTGCGCCCACGGCCTCACGGAAATCCACGAGGTTGGTGATGCGCCAGCGGGCGAAAGCATCGACGACCAGACGACGGTCATCAAGCGGCGTCACTTCCAGCGGCTGGGTCTGCAGGCCGAGGATACGGTCCTCATAGGTGACCACTTCCTGGATCAGCGGGATCTTGAAGCCCAGACCCGGCTCTTCCTTGACCTGTTTCACCTGACCGAACTGCAGGACCATGGCCTTTTCACGTTCGTCGACGATGAAGACCGACGACAGAACACCCACGGCAACCAGCACCAGGACGGGGATTGCGAGATTCAGTTTGTTCATTGGCTTACCCCCGTCTGCGCAGCACCGGCCGCCGGAGCGGTCAGACCACGGTTCAGCTCATTGAGCGGCAGGAAGGGCACCACGCCCTGGCCGTTCTCACCGCCGTTCACGCCGTCAAGAATGACTTTGTTCACGCCGCCAAGCACTTCTTCCATGGTCTCAAGATACATCCGGCGACGGGTCACTTCCGGCGCCTTCACATATTCCTCATAGACCGCAAGGAAGCGGCTGGCCTCACCCTGGGCGGCGTTCACCACTTGGGCGCGATAGGCCTCTGACTGCTCCATCAGACGTGCGGCTTCACCACGGGCACCGGCGGTGACGCGGTTGGCATAGGCGTCGGCCTCTTTTTCAAGGCGGTCACGCTCCTGCTGAGCGGCCTGGACTTCGCGGAAGCTGTCGATCACCTCACGCGGCGGATCGGCGCGGTCGAAGTTCACCCGCACCACGTTGATCCCGGCCTGATAGCTGTCGAGCGTGGCCTGAACGGCTGCGCGCAGATCCGAGGCAATGGCACCACGGTCACGGTTCAGAATCGGCGAGAGTTCCGAGCGCGCAATGATGTCACGCATCGCGGATTCCGAGACCGCGCGAATGGTATCCGAGGGCTCACGCAGGTTGAACAGGAACTGCGAGGGGTCCGAGACGTTCCAGACCACCTGGAATTCGATATCCACGATATTCTGATCGCGGGTCAGCATCAGGCCGGTGTCGAGAACGCCGCCACGGCCGGTGCCGACATCGGTCACACGCTCGCCGGTCACCTGAACGATCTCAGCCTTGACCAGGGGCCAGGGCGCGAAGTTCAGACCCGGGTTGCCGATGCCGCGATATTCGCCAAGGAACAGCTCAACCGAGCGCTCTTCAGGCTTTACGGTGTAGAAAGAGGCCATGCCCCAGACAACCGCAGCGCCCACGACCGCCAGCAGCGCCGTGCCTTTGGAAAAGAGCGGGCTGCCCGAAGAGGGCCCCTGCGGGCCGCGTCCGCCGCCCTGACCATTGCCGCCGCGACCGCCCATAAGGACGCGCAGCTGCTCCTGGCCCTTCTTCATCAGCTCGTCGATTTCGGGGATCTGAGGACCCTCGGGTCCGGGCTTGCGCCCGCCGCCACCGCCGTTGCCGCCCTGCTGGCCGCGCTTATCGCCGTCGTTGCCACCCGAGCCGCCGCCCCATGGTCCTCCGCTGCCTGCCATTCCCTGTTCCTTCTCACACAATCCGGTTCGCTCTAAACTGGGTATTGATCCGCTGAAATCAAGCGGTTCCCACGGTTCTGACCGGATTTCTCATGGTCACGAGTTCCTCAGCGATGGTCGGATGCACCGCCATCGTCCGGTCGAAATCTTCTTTTGTTGCGCCCATACGGATCGCAATCGCCACCAGCTGGATCAGCTCACCCGCGGAAGGCGCGACAATATGACACCCGAGCACTTTGCGCGTGGAGGCACAGACCACCAGCTTAAAGAAAGCCCGGTCGTCGCGCCCGGCAAAGAGCGTCTGCATCGGCCGGAAAGAGGTCGAATAGATCTCGATCGCCCCCCGGGCCGCGGCTTCTTCCTCCGACAGACCCACCGTCCCGAGCTCCGGCTGCGCGAAGACTGCGGCCGGGATCAGGCTGTGATCCGCGGTGCGCGGATGGCCTTTGAAGACGGTGTCAGCGAAGGCATGGCCCTCACGGATCGCCACCGGGGTCAGGTTCACGCGGTCGGTGACATCGCCCACCGCAAAGATCGAAGGCACTGAGGTCTGGCTGTAGTCATCAACGATGATCTCGCCTTTCACCCCAAGCTTCACGCCCAGCTCTTCAAGCCCCAGCCCCTGAGAATTCGGCACCCGGCCTGTGGCGAAAAGAACCGCCCCATAGGTGGCCGTTCCGCCGTTGGTGTCGGTGACACGGATGCCGCCTTCCGCCTTCTCCAGCTTCGCCAGATCACTCTCAAGGCGCAGATCAATGCCGCGTTCAACCATGGCGCGCTGCACATAGCCGGTGGTTTCCAGATCAAAGCCGCGCAGAATCTGCCGGCCGCGATACGCCTGGGTCACCTTCACGCCGAGGCCATGCAGAATGCAGGCGAATTCGCAGGCGATATAGCCCCCGCCCACGACCAGAATGCTCTCGGGCAGCTGATCGAGAAGGAACATCTCATTCGAGGTCAGGCCCAGCTCTGCCCCCGGCAGATCAGGAACCATCGGCCTGCCGCCCACTGCGATCAGGATGTGCTTGGCGGTAAACTCTTCCCCCGTGCTCAGCCGCACCGAATGCGGGCCGGTCAGGGTTGCACGGGCCGCATAAAGCGTCACCCCCGCCACGGTCTGACCTGAGCGGTAGGCCGCCTCAAGACGGTCAAGCTCCGCATCAAGTTTCCCGCGAAAAGCGGTCCAGTCAAAGCTTCCGACCGAGGCCTGCCAGCCATAGGCCGCAGCATCCTCTATCTGGCCCGGGAAGGCGCTGGCGAACACCATCAGCTTCTTGGGAACGCAGCCGCGGATGACACAGGTGCCGCCCAGACGGTATTCCTCGGCCAGAGCGACCTTTGCCTTGCCCTCGCCGGCCGCGATCCGCGCAGCGCGCACGCCGCCTGATCCGCCGCCGATGACAAAAAGGTCGTAGTCAAAAGCCTGTGCGTCGCTCATGTCGCGCTCTCCTCCGTCTGCGCGAGGGAGGCCCCCGGCGGTCCCATAGTCTTCGGCAGATCCGGGCGGTGACGCGCAAAAAGCGCCGCCATGTCACCGAGATCCGCAGCATTGGCCGGGCGCTTTGCGATGGCCGCATAGCGCATATTGCCATTGATAAATCCGCCCAGGATCACCGCGCGATCCGAGCCGTCAAAATTCGCAAACGTCAGGTCCTTCCAGGCGAAGGCATGATGCCCGATCAGCCGCCGGACCCGAACGCCGCTGTCATCACCGGACATCAGCACCGGACGACGCAGCCCGTTGGCAATCACCCCCGCCCAGAGCAGCAGCAGCACAGCCACGACCGCCATCAGCACCGAGGGCCGCGTGGCCATATATTCCCGGCTGAGCAGCATGGCCCCCGCCCCGAGGAAAAGCCCGAGGCTGAGCAGAGAGGAAAGCGTGCCGCGGGCTGAGCGGCGGACATCCACCGTCATAGGCTCAGAGGTCCCCGTCCGTGAAAACATTGCCCGGAACCGGCTCTGTGCCCGGCGTGCGGGTCGCCATGTCATGCAGCTCGACCCGGCCATCGCCATAGCCTACGATCACCGTATCGCAGATATCGAGGAAAAGACCGTTCTCGACCACACCGGCAATCTGGTTCAGCAGGAGTGACAGTTCACGCGGGTTGCCGATCCGGCCGAGGTGCAGATCCAGGATGTAGTTGTTCTCATCCGTGCGGAACGGCTGATCGCCGTTCATCCGCAGCGTGATCTCATGGCCGTCCACATCCGAGCCGCCGATCAGTTCGGCAATCAGCGTCCGCGTCGCCTGCCAGCCGAAGGGGATCACTTCCACCGGCAGCGGGAAAGCGCCGAGGGTCTTCACCTCTTTGGCGGCATCGGTGATCACAATCATCCGGTCCGAAGCGGTCGCCACGATTTTTTCCTGCAGCAGCGCACCGCCGCCCCCTTTGACCAGCGACAGTTCGGGATCAAATTCATCCGCTCCGTCGATGGTCAGATCCAGCCAGCCCGCCTCTTCGAGGGTGACGATATTGAGGCCGAGTTCGCGCCCCAGCTCTGCCGTGCGGGTCGAGGTCGGCACACATTGCAGGGTCAGACCTTCCGCCTTCACACGTTCCGCAAGGCAGCGCACCATCCAGGCGGCGGTCGAACCGGTCCCAAGACCGACCCGCATTCCGTCCTCAACAAAATCCACCGCCCGGCGGGAGGCAGCATATTTGGCGCGGTCAATGGGGGAAAGGTCTGCAGGCATTAGAACACTCCGTCTGGCATGCCTGCTTATAGGCAAACCGGCCTGCCGGGGCGAGAGGGTAATTCCCCTCAGCGCGGGTCCGAAGGCAGCTCTGCCCATGAAAAACCCCGCCTGAGCAGCGCTCAGACGGGTCAGGCGGAGCAAAGAGAGTTTGGTCAGAAGCGCCGCGCCATCGCGTCACCAGCGGCATTCACACCGAGGTCACGCTCAGCCAGCGCCTCAAGATCCGCCGCAAGCTCCATCTGGAACCGCGCTGCGGCCCCGTTGCCGGAGCCTACGGCACGCCGGAGCGTCGCCCCGAAGACCAGGATCAGGCAGAGCCAGATCCCCAGCACCGACCACAGCCCGACACCACTGAGGCTCACAACCGCAACAACCGACATGAGCCAGCCCAGCGAAGAGAGAATAATCAGAACAATCACAGGCATAAACACGACCTCATGTCAGAGACAGGCTGCAACCAGCAGAAGAACTTTACGATGATTACCCGGACTCAGTCCACACCAAAGTATGTAATACATACAATGTGATATAAATTCCCATCGAGAGCCGTTTGCGCCCGGGGTCTGAAACGACAAATGGGGACCCTGCGGCCCCCATCTGGTGATTCTCACGAAAATTTCAGATCAGCTTCAGATCGACTTCAGATCCTGGATCAGCAGGTTCAGATCCCCGCGACGCCGATCCAGCATTGCGCCGATCTCCGCGCGCTCGGTGGCAAGCATATTGATGCCTTCAATGATGATATTGAAGAACAACGGCTTGCCCGAGCGGTCCGAGACCTGCCAGCGCACATCAAAAGGAGCCTGACCACGCAGACGCGCAATCGAGCTGACCTCAAAGTAGCTTTTGATCGGCTGTGCGCCGGTCACCTCGATCTGCCCGCCGATAAACTCGCGGAAGCGGCGGCCGTATTTGCGCGCGATATAGACCCGGAACGCCTCGGTGAAAGCCGCAAGCTGCTGGCCTGAGAGCGAACGCGCCGTCGGCCCGAGAGCCGAGCGCGCGATGGCGTTCACATCGGCGTAACGGGCGAAGATGCCCTCAAAATCGCGCAGCATGGCGGCTTCGCTTTTGCCCGATGCGATGGTCGCATTCACATCGGCGATCGCGCGGTCGATCAGACTGCGCGCCGTATTGACGTCAAATGCCATAACCGGCGCGCCTGCCAGCATCAGCCCGGCATAGACCGCGCCTCCTGCCAGCAAGGCCCGACGGCGCGGGTCAGTTGCTGTCAGCGTCTTCATACGGATCGATGAACGCATCGTCTCCGGCCTCCTGACCAAGTTCAAAGCGGCGGTTCTGTTGATACATCAACCGCGTCTGAGCGTAACTATCGGCACTTCCGTAAAGGATCGAGTCCACAGTTTCGAAATAGCGGGCGCGATCACCGACTTTTGACAGAACGAAGGCCCCGGTGGCCACTTCCTGCTGCCCGTCGCTGAGCACATTGTCGAGCGGATCGGTCAACAGATCGACGACCTCTCCCACCGCATCGCGCGCATTCGAGGGCCCGCGGATCGGCAGCATCACAAACGGCCCCTCTCCGGCGCCCCAGGCATTCAGCGTCGCGCCGAAATCGGTATCACGTTCTTCCAGCCCCATGGCGGTGGCCGGATCAAAGAGACCTGCCAGACCGATGGTGCTGTTGACCGCAAAGCGCCAGGCGCTGTGGGTTGCATCTGCAAAACGCGCCTGCAGCAGGTGGTTGGCCACGGCCTGCGGCGTGCCAAGATTGTCCGAGAAATTGCTGATCGCCGTCCCGACCGGGCTGCGCAGCACCGGGCCGGTCACCACCGCAGCCGGGCGCAGCACAAAACGGTCTGCCGCCAGGTTAAAGCCATGCACCGCCCGGTTCACCGGCTCCAGCGGATCCTCAGGGTTGCGGGTCGCCGGCGCACAGGCCGACAACAGAGCCGCAGCCGCAAGTGACGCCAGAGTGATGCGGGATGATTTGGCAGATGTCAGGACGGTCACGTGATACCTCACCAGGAGCCGGGTCTTGGGCAGAGAAACTTCCGGCTGCCCTCATATAGGTAACGCTCCCGGCGTCAACCGCAATGGACGCACAGGTTTAGTGCAAAATATTAACAGTTTTCTGGCTCAGTACTGCGCAATGGCAGCGGGGAACAGTCGATGAAAATGGCACAGACAGGCATGGGGCCGGCGGAGTTGCGCGCTGCGCTGCGCGACCGGCGCGGGCTGTTTGTGACGGTCTTTTTCTTTACCGCCATGGTCAATCTGCTGATGCTGGCTGCACCGGTTTACATGCTTCAGGTCTATGACCGGGTGCTGGGCTCGCAGTCCGAAGCCACGCTTATCGCGTTGAGCGGGCTGATGACTTTTCTTTTCATGGCCATGGGGCTGCTCGATCACCTTCGGGGACGCATTGCCGCCAGGATCGGCGCGGTGTTTCAGGACCGCCTCGACGGGCGCGTCTTTCTCGCCGCCGCCCGCCTCTCGGTGCAGTTCCCGGACGACCCGCTTGCCCAAAGCGCCCGGCGCGATCTTGAGGCCGTGCAGCGGTTGCTGATCTCACCGGGTTTTATGGCGCTCTTCGATCTCCCCTGGGCGGCTGTGTTCCTCACGCTTTTGTTCATCTTTCATCCGCTTTGCGGCGCCTTCGCCCTGGCAGGCGGCGGGGCCCTGATCCTGATCACCCTGCTTAATGAACGGATGAGCCGCGGGCCCCTGCGTCTGCTCACCGAGACCGCCCGCCAGGAGGAAGATCTGGCCGCTCAGTACCACCGCGAAGCCGCCACGCTGCGCGCCCTCGGCATGCAGGGCAACGCCCTCCGAAGGTGGGGTGCGGCGCGGCGCGCACGCACGGCTGCAGCCCTGCAGGCCTCTGATACCGGTGGCGGCTTTGGCGCATTAAGCCGGACCCTCCGGCTGCTGCTGCAATCGCTGATGCTGGGCCTTGGCGCCTTTCTGGTTCTGCGCGGGGAGCTGACGGCCGGGGCAATGATTGCCGCATCCATTCTGCTCGGCCGCGCCCTCGCCCCGGTAGAGGCGGTGATTGCGCAATGGGGCCTGATCACTCATGCCCGCGAAGGCTATGCCAGGCTTGCGCAACTTTTGACGCGCGTGCCCGCAGCCCCTCCCCGGATGGATCTGCCCCGCCCCAGGGCGCATCTGACTGTGGAAAACCTGACGCTCGCCCCCCCGGGCAGCCCGGCAAATGTGCTGCGCGGCCTCAGTTTTGATCTGCGTCCCGGGCAGGCCCTTGGCGTTATCGGTCCCTCCGGTGCGGGACAATCCAGCCTCGCCCGGGCGCTGAGCGGTCACTGGCGGGCGGGCGCGGGGCGGGTCTGCCTGGACGCGGTGCCGCTTGAACAGTTTGACAGCGAAAACCTTGGGCGGCTGATCGGCTGCCTGCCCCAGCGCGTAGCCCTCTTTGAGGGGACGATCGCCGACAACATTGCCCGCCTCGATCCCACAGCTGAACCCGCAGCCATTCTGCGCGCGGCGCGCCGCGCCGGGGCCCATGAGATGATCCTGCAACTCCCCGACGGCTATGAGACCCGCCTTTCCGCATCGGGCGCACCGCTGTCCGGCGGTCAGATCCAGCGCATCGGCCTTGCTCGCGCGCTCTACGGCGATCCGGTGCTTCTGGTTCTGGATGAGCCGAACTCTAACCTTGATGCAGAGGGGTCGGGCGCCTTGAATCAGGCCGTGCGCAGCGTGAAAGCCGCAGGCGGCGCCGTGCTGATCATGGCGCATCGTCCCGCCGCCATCCAGGAATGCGATCTTCTTCTGGTACTTGAGGGCGGTCTTTCCACGGCCTTTGGCCCGCGCGATCAGGTGCTGCGGGCGCAGGTGCGCAACCACAGCGAAATCCGCGCCGCCGCATCGGGGGCTGCATCATGAGCAAGCCGCAATGGTCTGCGCGCGGTCATGTTCTGCTGGGCCTGCTGACCGTGGCGCTGCTCCTGGCAGGCAGCCTCACCTGGGGTCTTAGGACGACGATCGCGGGCGCCATCATGACCGCCGGGCGCATTGAGGTTGCTGAGAACCGGCAGGTTCTTCAGCACCCTGAGGGTGGCACCGTGGCGCAGATCCTGGTGCGCGAGGGCGACCGCGTGACGGAGGGTCAGGTGCTGTTGCGTCTTGATGGCGGACTGCTGCGCTCTGAACTGGCGATCCTTGAGGCGCAGTATTTCGGGCTTCTCGCCCGGCGCGGACGACTGGAAGCGGAAGAGGAAGGGCTGAGCCTGCCGCAGATGCCGCAGGAACTGCGCGACCAGGCGGCGCGCTCGCCGGAAACGGCCTCTGTGCTCGCGGCGCAGACTGCCCTCTTTGAGACCCGCCTCGCCAGCCTCAACCAGCAGCGCGCCCAACTTGAACTGCGGGCCGCCCAGACGCGCATCCTGCGCGAGGGCCTGATCGCGCAGACCTCAGCTCTGGATGAGCAGGCCAGTCTGATCGCGCAGGAATTAACCGCACAGCAGGATCTTTTCGACAAAGGTCTCGCCCAGATCAGCCGCCCTCTCGCCCTGCGCCGGGAGGCGGCACGGCTGGCGGGCGCGCGCGCAGAACTGCTGGCCGCCCGGGCTCAGGCCGGAGAGCGGATCGCGGAAACCGCCCTTGAGATCCTGCGCCTTGAGGCCACGCGCCGCACCGAGGCCGGGATGGAGCTGCGAGAGACCGCGCTCCATCTCAATGAGCTGTCAGAGCGTCGCCGGACGCTCCTCGAGCGCATCGACCGCCTGGAGCTGCGCGCCCCGGCAGAGGGGATCGTGCTCAACCTTGCGATCACCACCCCCCGCGCGGTTCTGCGCCCGGCTGAGCCTGCACTGTATATCGTCCCGCAGGACCGCCCTCTCCTCATCAGCGCCCGGATTCCGGATCGCCATATCGATCAGGTCCACAAAGGCCAGGAGGTGCGCATCACCTTTCCCGCCTTCTCGCTGCGAAAACTGCCCGAACTGACCGGCAGGGTCACAAAACTGTCCGCCGATGCCCACAGTGAGGCACAATCCCCCCTGCCTTATTACCGCGCCGAGATCTCTCTGCCCGCAGAGCTTACCGCAGGTCTGCCCGGCGTGACCCTGCGCCCGGGCATGCCGGTTGAAGCCTGGATCCGCACGGAGGAGCGAACTCCTTTGCAGTTCCTGATGCGTCCCTTTACGGATTACTTCACCCGGGCCTTCCGGGAGAGTTGAGCTGATGCGACAGGAGATTGCAGATGACCGGTAAAATCGACGCCCGCCTTGCGGAACTTGGCCTCACCCTGCCCGACGCACCCGCCCCGGCGGCGAACTACGTCCCCGCCGTCCAAAGCGGCAATGTGCTTTACGTCTCGGGCCAGATCAGCGCGGGACCTGAGGGGCTGATCACCGGCAAACTCGGCGCCGGCCTGAGCACGGAAGACGGCGCGGCCGCCGCAAAGCGCTGTGCACTGGCGCTGATCGCCCAGGCACGCGCGGCCTGCGGTGGCGATCTCGACCGCATTGCGCGTGTCGTCAAGCTGGTGGGCTTTGTTAATTCCACGGCAGAGTTCACCGAGCAGCCCAAGGTCATCAACGGCGCCTCGGATCTGATGGTCCAGGTCTTTGGCGATGCCGGCCGTCATGCCCGTTCGGCCGTTTCCGCCGCCTCGCTGCCCTTTGGCGTGGCTGTGGAAGTCGAAGCCATCTTCGAACTGGTCTGAGCCATGACCGCGCCACGGCTGCCGGAGCGGTTAAAACGCCTGCCCGTGGCGCATCGGGCCCTGCACAATGCGGATACCACCTGCCCGGAGAACAGCCTTGCGGCGATCCGGGCAGCGATGACGGCGGGCTATGCCATTGAGCTGGACCTGCAACTCAGCGCGGATGGGGATGTCTTTGTCTTTCACGACGAAGAGCTCACCCGGCTGACGGGCGCCTCAGGGCGTGTGGATGAAACGCCGTCTGACCGCCTTAAGGCCCTGACGCTCCTCGGGGGCCGTGAGGCTCCGCCACCGCTTGCAGAGGTTCTGGCGCTTGTATCCGGCGCAGTCCCGCTGCTCCTCGAGTTCAAAGCCCAGCGCGACGGGGGGGAACGGCTTGTCGCCGCCGCAGCAGCGCTTCTGCGCGGCTATCGTGGCGATCTGGCGGTGATGTCTTTTGATCCAGGCATCGTCACCCTGCTTGCGCGGTATCTGCCAGATGTGGCGCGGGGGCTGACCACCATGACCTGGCGCGGCGCAGAGGCTGAAGGGCTGTCGAAAGCAACCCTCGCCCGGCTGAATGCCATCGCGGATTATGAGGCCACCGGCGCCACCTTTATCTCACATCACCACCGCGATCTCGACAGCGCACCGGTTACCCGGCTGCGCGAACAGGGCGCGGATGTTTTGTGCTGGACCATCCGCTCCGCGGCTGAGGAAGCCCGCGCCCGGCAGATCGCCTGCAATGTGACCTTTGAGGGCTACCGCGCAGCACTGCCATGAAAAAACCGCCCCCGAGGGCGGTTTTCATCAAACAGAGATCGCTCAGCCGCGCCCGAGGCGCGCTTCACGCGCGGCGCGCAGACGCTGGAAGTCATCGCCCGCATGATAGCTCGAACGGGTCAGCGGCGTGGCCGAGACCATCAGGAAGCCTTTGTTCAGCGCCGCTTTCTCATAGGCTGCAAATTCCTCCGGCGTCACGAATTTCGCAATCCCGTGGTGCTTGGGGGTCGGCTGCAGATACTGGCCGACGGTCAGAAAATCGATATCCGCCGAGCGCATGTCGTCCATGACCTGCAGCACCTGATGACGCTCCTCGCCAAGGCCGATCATGATGCCGGATTTGGTGAACATCGAGGGGTCAAGCTCTTTGACCCGCTGCAAAAGACGCAGCGAATGGAAATAGCGCGCGCCGGGACGGACTTCGTGATAAAGGCCGGGCACGGTTTCGAGGTTGTGGTTGAAGACATCCGGGCGTGCCTCAACCACCTTCTCCAGCGCTGAGGGGGGGCATTTCAGAAAGTCCGGCGTCAGCACCTCGATCGTCGTATCGGGCGAGCGGTGGCGGATCGCCCGGATCGTCTGGGCGAAATGCTCTGCCCCGCCGTCTTCCAGGTCATCGCGGTCCACCGAGGTCACGACCACATGGTTCAGCCCGAGCTTTTGCACCGCATGGGCGACGCGGCCCGGCTCAAAGGCGTCCAGTGCCTGCGGCCTGCCGGTCGCCACATTGCAGAAGGTGCAGCCGCGGGTGCAGATCTCGCCCATGATCATCATGGTGGCGTGACCCTGGCTCCAGCATTCACCCACGTTGGGGCACCCTGCTTCTTCGCAGACGGTGACCAGCTTGTTCGACTTCAGAATATCGCGGGTCTGTTTATAGCCCTCAGAGGTCGGGGCTTTGACCCGGATCCAGGAGGGTTTCTTCGGCTGGGCATTGTCCGGACGGTGGGCTTTTTCCGGGTGGCGCTGTTCGGGCAGCTTGAGATCGCGCAAAGGAATTCCCCCCCTGACGGCGTGGCTGCCCCTGAGATAAGCTCAAAACGCCCGTAACGCAACGCCACCTGCCCTGCGCAGGGCCATGCTTTTTCAGCGGGCTGGACCAGTAACCCTGCGTTGCGGGGAGGGAGTATTGTCATGTCGCGTAAACTCTTTGCAGAGGCGCTCGGCACTTTTGTTCTTGTGATATTCGGCTGTGGTGCTGCCGTTCTGATGGGCGATAAAATCGGGATGCATGGCATCGCGATGGCCTTCGGGATCGGTGTGATTGCCGCCGCCTACGGCCTTGGCGCGATTTCCGGCGCCCATCTTAACCCCGCTGTGACCATCGGCATGGTCAGCTCAGGCCGCATGCCCATGGCCGAAGCCGTGGGCTATATGCTGGCACAGATCATCGGCGCCATCATCGCTGCCGGTGCGCTCTGGGTCATTGCCAGCGGAACGGCGGGTTACGACATCGCCGTCAACGGCCTCGGGCAGAACGGCTATGGTCCGGGTTACCTGGGCGAATACAGCCTTGGCGCCGCACTGATTTTTGAATTCGTGATGACCTTTGTCTTTGTCACCGTGATCCTTGGCGCCACCTCTTCGGCGGCCCCTGCGGGTTTTGCGGGGCTCGCCATCGGCCTGACGCTTGCGGGCATTCACCTTGTTGGCATCAATGTCACCGGGGTCTCGGTGAACCCGGCCCGCTCGATGGGGCCTGCGCTCTTTGTGGGCGGCAGGGCGCTGGCGGATCTTTGGGTCTTCATCGTCGCCCCCCTGGCGGGAGGCGTCCTCGCCGGAGTGGTTTACGCATCGGGCCTGACGCGGCCCGACGCTGATTGAGGCTTTCAGCTTCGGCAGATCACCTGAACGGCAAGATCTGATCCCATGCGGGTCAGATCTTCGGGGGCCTTCACACCCGCCGTCACCGGAGCGGCCTGCAGACGCGGGCCCCCGGTTGAGACGCGCTGCAGGATCTGCGGCGCAGGCGCGATGAGGGCGACCCCCTCGGGCAGCGCGGTTCCTGCGACCTCCGTCTCGGGCAAAAGCACACCGATCACCAGGCCATCCGGCCCCAGCACCACCCCACCGGCATCTGCCTCGGTCGCCGTCATGCGCAGCGTGGCGCGGCCCGGCGTTCCATCCGGCGCGGTCCCGGTTTCAAACCGGCCAAAGCTGACCGATGGCAGCGACAGCCCCGCCCCGAAGGAAAAGCCGCTCAGCACCGCCTCAGCGCCTTTCGCAGGCAGCGCCGCGGCAAAGCCTGCGACCACGGCGGGCGCAAGCGGGCTTTCCGGGCGCAGCACGGCCAGCCCCAGATCCGCATCCTGCCAGCTGATCCCGGCACGGGTCACATTGTCGAGATAGACCTCGCGGCAGCCCTGAAGCGGAGCCAGGGCGGTCATCACCTGACCCGAGGCATCGATATAAAACCCGCTCAGCGCCGCGCGCGGAGGGGCCGGTTCCAGCCCGTTTTGCAGCCGCGCACGCAGACCTTCATCAATCGGCACGAGACCGGGGTCCAGCACCTGACGCCCGAGGCCTTTAAAGCCCGCTGACAGGCTCTGCATCACCCGCAGGCTGCGCTCTGCCTCAGCGGCGGGGGCGCGCAACAGCCAGCCGCGGATGGCAGATCCGTCAAGCTCGGCCCGGGCATGGACTTCCACCGCGCCGTCCCGACCGGACAGACTAAAGCCCCCCCGGCGCAATTCGCGCGGGCCTTCTGCCGGCACAAGGCCACTGGCGGCGAGATCATGATAAAGCGCCTCGAGCAGGGCCTGATCGCCGGGCTGGCTGATCAGACGCAACTCCATCCCGCTGCTGGCTTTGGGACGATAGAGCACGAAGGGCGGGGCGTAGCGGTCAAATTCCACCAGACCCAGCGGCAGCACCGCCTGGATCCCGGCCTCTTCGTCCTTCACCGTCTCCAGCCCCAGCGCCTTAACCTCGGCCTGCCAGGCCCCGACAAGCTCGGCCCGTTGTGCGGTGCTCAGCACCCCGGTCGGATCGTAATCCATCCGGCCCTGCCATTCGCTGATCGCAGCACGGGTTCCGGGCCCGAAGGCCCCGTCGATCCCGGAGGTATAGGTGCCGGCCCAGGCCAGGGCCTCCTGAATATCGCGGCGGTCCTGACGGGTCAGACGCGCTTCCGCCGCACGGGACTCGGCAAGGGTTTCGGCCAGGGTTTCCGCCGGGGCTTCGGTGGCGACCACGCCCGTCTCTCCTGCCCTCGGCGCGGCCAGCGGCGCCTCTGTCACCGGTGCAATCGGCGCACCAAGGGGCGGAGCCGCATAGGCAGAGCCACCGTCCGACCAGATCTGCTCACGTAAAAGACGATTGTCGGGAATATAGCTGTCAGCGGGAATCATCCCTGCCGCACGCAGCTCGCTCAGCCGCGCGCGGGCTTCATCGGGAGAGAAAGGGCCGATCGCCACCGCAATCCAGCCCGAGGAGAGCCGAAAGCCCGTCACTCCGGGCAATTGCGCCGACCAGCGCTGCAGACGCTCTTCTGCGGCGGGGAGTGAATTTCGCGCCTCGATCTGGATCCAGACCTGTCCGGCCCCCTCCTGCGCCCGCACCGCTCCGGTCCATCCTGCCAGAGCCACAAGGGCCGTTGCCGTTCCAAGTCTCAACCGCCGCACCATCCGCACCCGTTCCTTCAAAATCCGACCTACCCGGAAGATTTGTTAACAAAAACTGCGCTGAATCGAGCCCTTTATTGACCCTCCCCCGCCTCTTGCCTATGAGACAAGGGCTTTTCAAGAGGTCAACCATGGCTGTCAGCCCCGAGAAACCCCGTTGTTTCCAGGATGTGATCCTGCGTCTTCAGAATTACTGGGCGGCCCAGGGCTGCGCGGTTCTTCAGCCCTATGATATGGAAGTGGGCGCCGGCACCTTCCATCCCGCCACGATCCTGCGTGCGCTCGGCTCGCGCCCCTGGGCTGCGGCCTATGTGCAGCCCTCGCGCCGTCCGACCGACGGGCGCTATGGCGAAAACCCGAACCGGATGCAGCATTACTATCAGTATCAGGTGATCCTGAAGCCTTCGCCGCCGAACCTGCAGGAGCTGTATCTCGGCTCGCTGAAAGAGATCGGCCTCGACAGCGCGCTGCATGACATCCGCTTTGTCGAAGACGATTGGGAAAGCCCGACGCTGGGCGCCTGGGGTCTGGGCTGGGAAGTCTGGTGCGACGGGATGGAAGTCTCGCAGTTCACCTATTTCCAGCAGGTCGGCGGACATGACTGCCGCCCCGTTCCGGGCGAGCTGACCTATGGGATTGAGCGTCTGGCGATGTATGTCCTTGGCGTGAACCACGTCATGGAGATGCCTTTCAACGATCCTGACAGCCCGGTTCCGCTGACCTATGGCGATGTCTTCCGCCAGACCGAGCAGGAATACAGCCGCCACAACTTCGACGGCGCAACGCCTGAGATGCTGCTGCGCCACTTTGAGGATGCAGAGGCCGAATGCGCGCGCCTGCTGGCCTTTGACGCTGCGGATCCGAAATTCCATGGCCGCGCCAATATCATGGTGCATCCGGCCTATGACCAGTGCATCAAGGCCTCGCATCTCTTCAACCTGCTCGATGCCCGCGGCGTGATCTCCGTGACCGAGCGTCAGGCCTATATCGGCCGTGTCCGGGCGCTGGCGAAGAAATGCGCCGATGCCTTCGTGCTGACCGAAGCCGCAGGGGCCACCGCATGATGCGCGCGCCCGAGCGCCGGAACGGGAAGGTCTGAGATGGCCTTCACCGGACGCACCGCAGCCATTGCCATCCTCGCCTCTGCCACTGTGGCGGGGGCGGCGATGTACTGGCTGCAGGTCTATGCCTATTACGACACGCTGCCCGAGACCACGGTGCTGCGCGCCACCACCGAAACCGGGGTTGAGCCGCTGTCGCTGTCAGAGTTTGAAGGCATCGACGCCACCTCTTCGCCGCTGCGGTTCCGCGCCTGCGCCCTCCTCGCCGATCCGGGTGAGCTGAGCCATGCCCTGCCCGCCGCGAAACCTGAGCCGCTGACGGGGCCGTCCTGGTTCTCCTGCTTTGACGCCGCCGCCATTGGCGCGGATCTGCAAAGCGGAGCCGCCAAAGCCCTGCTCTCAGAGCGCGAAATTCACCTCGGTGTTGACCGAATTCTTGCAGTTTACCCTGACGGCCGGGTCTTTGCCTGGCACCAGCTGAACGGCACATTGGAGAACTGAGCCATGCCGGACCTTCTGATTGAGCTTTTCTCGGAAGAGATCCCTGCCCGCATGCAGGCGCGTGCCCGCGAGGACCTGAAGAAACTGGTCACCGACGGTCTGGTTGAGGCAGGTCTGACCTATGCCTCCGCCGGAGCCTTCTCGACCCCGCGCCGTCTGTGCCTGACCATTGAGGGTCTGTCGGCCGAAAGCCCGGCTCTGCGCGAAGAGCGCAAGGGCCCGCGCACCGATGCCCCCGCCCCTGCGATTGAGGGCTTTCTGCGCTCGACCGGGCTGACGCTGGAGCAACTGGCCGTTCGCGACGACAAAAAGGCCCAGGTCTATTTTGCCGTCATCGAAAAGCCCGGTCGCAAAGCGCCCGAGATCATCGCGGAAGTGCTGGAAAAAACCATCCGCACCTTCCCCTGGCCGAAGTCGATGCGCTGGGGCTCGGGCAATCTGCGCTGGGTGCGCCCGCTGCATTCGATCCTGTGCATCCTCACGACGGAGGCCGGAGCCGAAGTGGTCGATCTCAACGTCGAGGGCATTGTCGCGGGCAATACCACCCAAGGCCACCGCTTCCTCGCACCGGGCCGCTTTGGCGTGCAGAGCTTTGACGATTATGTCGCCAAACTCCGCGCTGCAAAAGTGATCCTCGATCAGGCGGAACGCGCCGAAATCATCCGCAACTACGCCAGCCAGACCGCTTTTGCCCAAGGGCTGGAGGTCGTGGAAGATGCAGGCCTTCTGACCGAGATCGCAGGTCTCGTGGAATGGCCTGTGCCGCTGATGGGCCCGATTGCAGAAGAATTCCTCGGCCTGCCGCCCGAGGTGCTGCAGACCTCGATGAAAGAGCATCAGAAGTTCTTCTCGATCCGCAACCCCGCCACGGGCCGCATTGAGAAGTTCCTGACGGTCGCCAATACCGAGACCGCCGACAATGGCGCGACCATCCTTGCGGGCAACGGCAAGGTTCTGGCTGCACGTCTGTCCGATGCGCGCTTCTTCTGGGACAACGACCTGCGCGTGGCCAAAGAAGGCATGACCCTCTGGGCTGAGGGCCTGAAGGCGGTGACCTTCCACAACAAACTCGGCAGCCAGTCGGCCCGCATCGCGCGGATCGCAGCACTTGCCGCCGAACTCGCCCCCGTCACCGGCGCCGATGTGACTGAAGCCACCCGCGCGGCTGAGCTTGCAAAGCTCGACCTGCGCTCGGCCATGGTCGGCGAATTCCCTGAGCTTCAGGGCCTGATGGGCCGCTACTACGCGCTTGCCGCAGGCGAGAGCGCTGCCGTGGCCGATGCCGCCCGCGATCACTACTCGCCGCTCGGGCCGACCGATACGGTGCCGACCGCACCGGTTTCGGTGGCCGTCGCGCTGGCTGATAAGCTCGACACCCTCACCGGCTTCTGGGCGATTGACGAAAAGCCCACCGGCTCGAAAGACCCCTTCGCGCTGCGCCGTGCGGCTTTGGGTGTGATCCGTCTGATCCTGACCAATGATCTGCGCCTGAACCTACAAGAAAAGCTTCAGAAAATAATCTCTTCTGAGTATAAGCTTGTCGCTGAACAAATTGGCGCTGTTGAACAAGAGCGCATCTCAAAAGCTGAAGCGGATATGGCAGATCCTCAGTACCGCCCTACTATAGTCGGCGGTGCACTTATGGCGATTGGAGCAACTACTCGTGAAGAGTATGCCCTTGCCATAGCTGAGGAAAAGGCAAGCCTGGGAGAAAAACTCGCATACAGAGCATCAGTTATTGCTAGACTCGATAATGCTGCCACCGATCTGCTGGGATTCATCCACGACCGCCTGAAGGTCTTCCTGAAGGACGAAGGCATCCGCCACGACGTCATCGACGCCTGCCTTGCCATGCCGGGCAATGACGATCTGACGCTTCTGGTCAAACGCGCCCGCGCGCTTTCGGCCATGCTGGCCACCGAAGACGGCACCAACCTGATCCAGGGCTTCAAGCGTGCCAATAACATCCTCACCCAGGCTGAGGCGAAAGACGGCGTCGAATACAGCTTCGGCCCTGACATCAAATTCGCCGAAGGCGATGAGGAAAAGGCCCTCTTCGCGGCCCTCGATCAGGCCGAAGCCGCGATCACCCCGGCCATGGCAAGCGAAGATTTCGCGAGCGCAATGGCAGCCATGGCGGCCCTGCGTGCCCCCATCGATGCCTTCTTCACCGCCGTTCAGGTCAACAGCGACAATCAGCTTGTGCGCCGCAACCGCCTGAACCTGCTGCACCGCATCCGCGCGATCTGCGGCCAGGTGGCGGATCTCGCCCGCATCGACGGCTGAACAGACTGACCCAGCCAAAGGGCCGTGACGCAACCGCGTCACGGCCCTTTGCTTTGCCCTTGCAGCTCCCGCATCCCCGGTCCACCCTCTGCCCCGAAGCGGCCCGAGCCTGAGGGGACCATGCCCGATATCCTGACCTTCCTGACGCTGCCGCAGCTGATGACCTTTGTCCCCGCGGGCCTGGTGCTGAACCTGATCCCCGGCTCAGACGTGCTCACCGCCACCGCTTTCGGCATCAAAGGCGGCCCCCGCGCCGGCATGGCCTCAGGACTTGGCACCGGCCTTGGCAGCCTCTTTCACGTGATCCTCGCAGCCCTCGGTGTCGCCGCCCTGATCGCCGCGCATCCCGTTGCACTCGACGCCATCCGCTGGCTCGGTGCGGCCTATCTCGCCTGGCTCGCCTTTAAAAGTTTCACCGCAAAATCCGGCACGACAGAGGCAGAGGTCGGCCGCGCCGACCGGCTCTGGCCCATCATCGCAAGGGGCGCGCTGACCAATATTCTCAACCCCAAACCAATCCTCTTCATCCTCGCCTTCCTGCCACAGTTCATCACCTCTGACGGCCCGTCCGCCGCGCAACAGATCCTCGCTCTCGGGCTTCTCTTCTGTACCACCGGCACCCTTGTCACCATGGGCTATGGCCTGCTCGCAGGCCTCGCCGGACGCAGCATCGGCAACCGCATGAGTCTTCTGAACCGCCTTGCCGGCCTGATGTTCGGCGCGCTGGCCCTGCGGCTTGCGACCTCAGGCTGAGGCGCTGGAAAGCGCGGCCCCAATCCGCTAGACCCGCCCCGACAGCAGCCCGGGATCACCAGCGTGAGCGAAACCACCTTCATCTATGCCCCCCCGCCGGGGGCGCCCGTGATCCTTCACGCCGATGAAACGATCATTGTCGTGAACAAACCCTCGGGCCTGCTCTCCGTGCCTGGCCGCGGCGAAGACCGCAGCGACTGTCTGATCAACCGCCTGCGCGCGGAGTTTCCCGACGTGCTGCTGGTCCACCGGCTCGATCTCGACACCTCCGGCGTCATCATCTTCGCCCGGACCAAAGCGGCCCAGGGACACCTCGGCAAACAGTTTGAGGCCCGCATCCCGAAAAAGATCTACGCCGCCCGCCTCTGGGGCGAAATGGCTGAGAAAGAAGGCCGGGTCGATCTGCCGCTGATCGTCGACTGGCCGAACCGACCGCGCCAGCATGTGAACTTTGAAACCGGCAAGCCCGCCGTCACCGACTGGCGCGCGCTGAAAACAGGCAATGGCGAAACCCGCGTGCGCCTGATGCCGCTGACCGGCCGCAGCCATCAACTGCGGGTCCATATGGCCGCCCTCGGCCATCCGATCCTCGGCGATCCGCTTTATGCCGAGGGCGAGGCCCAGGCCCACCCGCGCCTGATGCTCCACGCCGAAAGCCTGCGCCTGCGCCACCCCGACACCGGCGTCATGCAAAGCTTCTCCGCCCCCGCCCCCTTCTGAGGCGCCTGCCGGCTTTGGCTTTTTCCAAATACTCCGGGGCAAAGGCACTGCGTTTGCGGGCAGCGCCCCTGCGCTCTCCCCCAGAGACACCCCTCTCACCCCTTCGCATTGAAAAAGTCATGGATCTTCTGCGCCATAGAGGCAGAGATCCCCTCCACCGCCATCAGATCCGGCACTCCCGCCCGGCTCACCGCCTTGGCTGATCCGAAATGCGCAAGCAGTGCCCGCTTGCGCGCAGCCCCCACGCCGGGCACCTCATCCAAAGGCGTCGCCATCATGGATTTCGCCCGCTTCGCGCGGTGGGTGCCAATGGCAAAGCGGTGCGCCTCATCGCGCAGACGCTGGATGAAATAAAGCACCGGATGGTTGCGCGGCAGCGCCATGGGCTTTTGCCCGGGGCGGTGGAACTCTTCCTTGCCGTGATCACGGTCCACACCCTTGGCGACCCCGATGAAGGGGATATCTTCGACCCCCATCTCTGCCATGACCTCCGCCACGGCGGAGACCTGCCCCGCGCCCCCGTCGATCAGCAGCAGATCCGGCCAGGAGGCGGAACTGCGCTCCGGATCCTCCTTCAACAGCCGCGTGAAACGCCGGGTCAGAACCTCTTTCATCATGCCGAAGTCATCGCCCGGCGTCAGATCCTCGCCGCGGATGTTGAACTTGCGGTATTCGCCTTTCATCATCCCTTCAGGACCTGCGACCACCATGCCGCCCACGGCATTGGTGCCCATGATATGGGAGTTGTCGTAGATCTCGATCCGCTTCGGCGGGCCATCGAGATCAAAGGCCTCGGCCAGCCCCGCCAGCAGCTTTGACTGCGCCGTGGTCTCGGCAAGCCGCCGACCGAGCGACTCGCGGGCATTGCGGGCGGCGTTTTCCACCAGTTCAGCCTTTTCGCCGCGTTTCGGGACCAGAATTTCAACCTTCCGCCCTGCCTTTTGCGACAAAAGCTCACCCAGCAGATCCGGGTCTTCCACCTCATGGGACAGCAGAATCTGCCGCGGCGGCTCATGAGCGTCATAAAACTGCGCCAGAAAGGCCTGCAGGATCTCAGGCTCTTCCGCCCCCGCGCCGGTGCGCGGATAGAAATCCCGGTTGCCCCAGCTTTGGTTGGCGCGGATGAAAAACACCTGAACGCAGGCCTGACCGCCCTCGAGATGCAGGGCCACCACATCGCCTTCCGCCACGGTGCGCGGGTTCACCGACTGCCCCTGCTGCACGGCGGTCAGCGCCCGGATGCGGTCACGCAGAGCGGCCGCGCGCTCAAACTCCATGGCCTCGGACGCCGCCTGCATCTGTTCGGCGAGATCGGCCTGAATGCGGGTGGATTTGCCTTCCAGAAAGCGGCGGGCATCCTCGACCAGAGCCTGATAATCCGGCTCAGAGATCTCTCCCGTGCAGGGGCCTGAGCAGCGTTTGATCTGGAAGAGCAGGCAGGGCCGCGTGCGGCTGGCAAACATGGTGTCCGGGCAGTTGCGCAGCAAAAAGACCCGCTGCAACTGCGTCAGCGTGCGGTTCACTGCCCCCGCGCTGGCAAAAGGCCCGTAGAAATGCCCCGGACCCGACCGGCGGCCCCGGTGCTTGGTGATCTGCGGATAAGAAGGATGCGCGGTGATCAGGATATTGGGAAAGCTTTTGTCGTCGCGCAGAAGCACATTATAGCGCGGCTTCAGCTGTTTGATGAGGTTCTGCTCCAGCAGCAGGGCCTCGGTCTCTGTCCTTGTGGTCAGAAACATCATTGCGGTTGTTTCAGAGATCATCCGCGCAATGCGGCCCGAATGCCCCGAAGGCCGGGCATAATTCGACACCCGCGCCCGCAGGTTGCGCGCTTTGCCGACATAAAGAACCTCGTTCTTCGCATTCAGCATCCGGTAGACGCCGGGAGATCCGTCAAGGCGGCGCACCTGATCGGCGATCAGCGCGTGACCCGTCAGCCTGGATTCACCCTCTGTTTCCGGTCTTTCGTCCATCATTCTGATTCCCGCCTCTGAGTCGTCTTCGGCTGCCCTGGCCGTTTCGTAAGATCAAGTGCCAAGTCATCCACGGAATATGTGGATAACTCTGCGGAGAAACATCGGGGAACGTCGAATTTCCCTTAAATTTAACAACGTTTATCGGTTTGCCCATTTTTTAGGCAGTAGTGTAACTATTTGATATTGATAGATAATTTTTATCATTCACCAATCTGGCCCGCTCGGCCCCATGGAATCGGCCCTCTTTCGGCGGAAAAAGGCCCGCAGTGGACAAGTCAAGAGGCCAGACCCTGAATCTGACTGCGCGAAGCGTCGCGGAACAGATCAGGACCGGCTTATGGCCTTGCGCATCTGTCGTGGTCAGACCCGCTTTGACCCCAGGATCTGGCCTGTCACCACCGGGCTGCAGGCCAGCCAATCGAAGGCAGGGCGCAAAAAACCTTCCGGGGATGCATAGTTCCCCACCAGAAGATTAACCCGCAGATTCGGTGCGAATCGCAGGGACAGCGCGGCGAGCTGCCCGGACAACACGGAGAGTGCCGCCCCGCTGCCCTGGTCGCAGAGCATCAGAACCGCTCCCTGCACACGTTTCTCCCCGGAGTTGTCCCCAACCGGCGGGCCGCAGCGCCGGGCATAGTCCACCCAACTCTCCGCGACCTGTGAGAAAAGCGCGGATGAGACAACTTCAGATTGTGATCCAGGGGCGCACCAGATCAGCAGATCCGGCAGATCAGTCCCCGCCGGAAGATATCCGCGACCGGGCAACCCCAGGCTGAGGGCTGCGCAGACCGAAGTCTCTCCGCTCAGCGCGACCTTCACGCCTCTGGCGCCCCGCAGCCGCAGCGGCCTTTGCCGATGGCCGGACGTCCGCAGCTTCGGCATTTGCGCGCGGCGGCCAGGGATCGGGGCTTTCGCGCCCCCGGCAGACCCAAGCGGACCCGGCCAAAGACGGCCAGCGCTGCCAGCACCAGCAACATCAGCCCTGCAATTTTCAGCATCATAATCCGACCCGCGCCCAGAGAGCACGCTCCTCCGCCACCTCTGCCAGAGCTT
Organism: Falsigemmobacter intermedius; assembly: GCF_004054105.1. Classification (GTDB taxonomy): domain Bacteria; phylum Pseudomonadota; class Alphaproteobacteria; order Rhodobacterales; family Rhodobacteraceae; genus Wagnerdoeblera; species Wagnerdoeblera intermedia. Next base: position 51,852 of record NZ_SBLC01000005.1, on the reverse strand, counting down.
CCGCCCCGGCTTTCAGCCCCAGTTTCGACAAAAGCCCGCGCCGCGCGGCCTGAGGGACCAGCTTCACCTTCTCCCCATAGATCGAGCGCAGAACCGGCACCGCATGGCCGATGCCATCCGCCAGCCCGATCCGCAGGGCATCGCGCCCGGCCCAGAACGCCCCTTCAAACAGATCGGGCGTGCTCAGGTCCAGCCGCGCCCCGCGCCGCTCTTTGACATAGGCGATAAAAGCCTGATGGATCGGATCAAGGATCATCCTGAGCCGCGCCTCATCCTCCGGCGTCTCGGGCCGGAAGGGATCGGCCGTGCTTTTTGAGCGGCCTGCGGTATGCACCCGCCGCTCAATACCGTGCCGTGCAATCAGATCGGTAAAGCCGAATCCCGCCGAGATCACCCCGATCGAGCCCAGGATTGAGCTTTCGTCGGCGTAGATATCATCCGCCGCACAGGCCAGCCAATACCCGCCCGAGGCCGCCGCATCTTCGACAAAGGCGTGAACGGGCAGCTTTTTGTCCTCCGCAAGCCGCCGGATACGGGCCGCAATCAGCGAACTTTGCACCGGCGAGCCGCCGGGGGAATTGATCAAAAGCGCGACTGCGGCAGGTTTTCCGGCGCTGAAGGCGCGCTCAATCAGCGGCGCAAGACCCGCATCATTCAGCCCGCCGCCAAAGCGGCCCGCCGCACCAATCGCGCCAGAGAGCCGCAGCAGCGGGACCCGGGGCGGTTTCGACAAAAAGGGGAGCGAGAGTTTCATGCCCCAGATGTAAGCTGCCCCCTGCCCTCTCACAAGGCTGCGCGGCGGTTCCGGGCAAAGTGCCTCTGGCCCGTGCCGCGCCCCGATGGCAAAATGCGGCGGGGATCGCGGAGGCACAGATGATTGACCGGCTTGAGATGTTTCTGGCACTGGCCCGCGAGCGCCATTTCGGCCGCGCGGCTGAGGCCTGCGGGGTCGCCCAGCCCAGCCTGTCTTCAGCCATCCGTCAGCTGGAAGACCAGCTTGGTGTGCAGCTCGTGATCCGCGGCTCACGCTTTCAGGGACTGACCCCTGAAGGAGAGCGGGTGCTTGAGCGCGCCCGCGCCATCACCGCCGATGTCCGCAGCCTGCGCGAGGAAATGCGCGCTGTGCGCCATGGGCTGACGGGGCAGCTGCGCATCGGCGTTATCCCGACGGCTCTGCCGCGCATTGCCGATCTGACCGCGCCTTTTCTGCGCCGCAATCCGGGCATCCGCGTGAAAATCCATTCCGCCACCTCAGGCGAAATCCTCAGCCGTCTGCAGGATCACAGCCTCGATGCGGGGCTGAGTTATCTGGACCATGAGCCTTTGGGCAAAGTGGCGGCGATCCCGCTTTTCCAGGAACGCTATGTGCTGCTGACCACGCCGGACGGGCCGCTTGAACGGCGCAGCACCGCCGAATGGGCCGATCTGGCCGGGCTGCCGCTTTGTCTGCTGAGTTCAGAGATGCAGAACCGGCGCATCATCAACGGCCATCTGGCCGATGCCGGATTGAGCGTCGAGGCGGCGATTGAATCAAACTCGGTCCTTGCTCTCATTGCCCATGTGGCGACGGGGCACTGGCATTCCGTGCTGCCGGAGGCCCTGGCCGCCATGGTGACCGGCGATCCGCGTCTGCTCGCTCTGCCGCTGGTTGCCCCCGCCGCGCAGCACCGGATCGGGCTGATCACCCCGGCCCGGGATCTGCACACCCCTGCGCTTGAGGCGCTTCTGGCGGCGGCACGGCGGCTCTCCCCCGCCTGAGAGGGCTTTCCCCGGCTCCGTTCCCCGGCTAGGAAAGCCCGGTCAGAGAAGGAGAGCGGCGATGAGCTTCAACACGTTCGGCCACACATTCCGCACCACCACCTGGGGCGAAAGCCACGGGCCCGCGCTTGGCTGCACGGTGGATGGCTGCCCGCCGAATATTCCGCTGACCGAGGCTGACATCCAGCAATGGCTGGAGCTGCGCAAGCCCGGCACCTCAAAGTTCACCACCCAGCGCCGTGAAGCCGATCTGGTGAAGATCCTCTCCGGCGTCTTTGAGGGCAAGACCACCGGCACGCCGATCCAGCTGATGATCGAAAACACCGATCAGCGCTCGAAAGATTACGGCGATATCGCCACCTCGTTCCGCCCCGGCCATGCCGATATTGCCTACCATCTGAAATACGGCCACCGCGACTACCGCGGCGGCGGGCGGTCCTCGGCACGCGAAACCGCGGCGCGTGTGGCCGCAGGCGGTGTGGCGCGTCAGGTGCTGGCCGCGCTTGCGCCCGATCTGAAGATCACCGGCTATATGGTGCAGATGGGCACGAAAACCATCGACCGCTCGCGCATGGATCTGAGCACCCTCTCGGACAACCCCTTCTGGTGCCCCGATCCGGTGGCAGCGGTGGAATGGGCCGGCTATCTGGATGAGTTGCGCCTGTCGCATAACTCGGTGGGTGCGATCATCGAAGTGGTGGCTGAGGGTGTTCCCCCGGGTCTTGGCGCGCCGCTTTATGCCAAGCTCGATACCGAGATAGCCGCCGCCATGATGAGCATCAACGCCGTCAAAGGCGTCGAGATCGGCGAAGGCATGGCTGCCGCCATGCTGACCGGTGTGGAAAACGCCGATGAGATCCGCATGGGCAATGACGGCCCGCGCTATCTCTCAAACCACGCGGGCGGCATTCTGGGCGGCATTTCGACCGGACAGCCGGTGGTCGTGCGCTTTGCGGTGAAGCCCACCTCTTCGATCCTGACCCCGCGTGAGACCGTGAACCTGCAGGGCGAAGAGGTCGATCTGATCACCAAAGGCCGTCACGACCCCTGCGTCGGCATCCGTGCCGTTCCGGTGGGAGAGGCGATGATGGCCTGCGTGCTGCTCGATCACCTTCTGCTCGACCGCGCCCAGACCGGCGGTCAGCGCGGCACGATCGGCTGATTTTCAACCACCGCTCAGCACCGGGGCGTGATCGCATAATGGTCGCGAACCCTTCAGGCATTCGGGACCAATGGCCCTGAGCGCCTGACCCGGTTACGGCCCGGCCTTTTCACTTCCGTCCCCTGAAAGGGTGCAGCCCTCGCGTGACTGCGAAGCTTGCCCGACGGTCTCCGGGGCACCTTTGGGAAAGAAAACACCCCGCCTGACGGACAGGCGGGGTGCTCAATCGCTTTAAGTCCTGAGGATTACTTCGCCAGTTCGGCGTCAAGCAGGGCTTTCAGATCGGCATAGTTCATATTGCCGTGCCTGGTGCCATTGATGATCAGCGAGGGCGTCGAGGTGATGCTATCGGCTTTCACATTGGCCTCATAGGTCTCGATCAGCGCCTGAGCGGTAGCACCATCGGTCATGCAGGCGTTCAGCTGTTCCTGGCTCAGACCGGCGGTCAGACCGATCTTCTGCAGCGCGGCGCTGGTTGCCTCACCACCACCTGCCGCCCAGTCTTTCTGCTGCGCGTAAAGCATCTCCTGGATGCCGAAATAGCGCATTTCCCCCCCGCAGCGTGCAACCATGGCCGCCCAGAGGCCGGGGCGGTCAAAGAAGACCTCGCGGTAGACGAATTTGATCTTACCGGTATCGATGTAATCGCGCTTCAGCTCTTTAAAGACCGAAGAATGGAAGTTCGCGCAATGCGGGCAGGTGTAAGAGGCATATTCCGTCAGGGTGACGGTGGCGTCTTTATTGCCCAGCACCAGCTCCGGGATCTCGACCTTCTTCTGCTCGGTCGCCTGAGCCACGGCAGGCGCCGCGCTCATCGCAGTCATGCCAAAGGCGGTCAGGGTCGCCAGGGCCAGAGCCGCCGCAAAGGGTTTCATCATCGTGGATTTCCTCTCTCAGGTCCGCTTGCGGGACAGCACGTTCTGGGCCAGCTGCGCCAGAGCGCGTCTGAGCCCGTCATCTTTCACATCTTCAGCCACGGCCAGAGCTTCGGGTCCGGGCTGAGCCGGCTCAGGCGGCGGCGCATCGCGGCGGGCGTGGTCAAAATCGGCCTGCCCCTCCGAAAAGCCATAGGGCGAGGTCTGGGTCAGATGAATACGCGCGATGGCGTTGTAGCCATAGACCGCATTCACCCGCTCGCGCAGACGTTCTTTGCGCATTTCAACCAGGGGCGCGGCGGAGGGCTGCACCAGCACCGTCAGCGTCGCGCCAAAACCCTCGCGGGTATAGCCGACCTTCACCGGGCGCGTCAGCTTTGCCAGATCCGCCCCGGCCACTTCCGGCCAATGGGTCAGAAGGCGGCTGATCGCAAACCCCCGGCTTTCGCCCGCCTTACGGATCCGCTGCGTCAAAAGCCCCCCGGCAGATTCAAAACCACGCCGACGCCGGGAGGGCGGGCTGCGGTCATCGGGGGCTGCGGGCTTTCGCGCCATGGACGGAGGCATCCTTTTATGCAAGGTGCGGGGCATCCCCGCAGATTGCCCCATCTTACAACCCGGGGCGGTCTGCGCCAGACGCGAGGCGCTCCGGAGACATGAAAAATGTGTGAAAGCTTCGCCAAAGACCTGCTGGCCTGGTATGATGCTCACGCGCGCGTGCTGCCCTGGCGGATCTCTCCGGCAGATCGCGCAAAAGGCGTGATGCCCGATCCCTACCGGATCTGGCTCTCCGAAGTGATGCTCCAGCAGACCACGGTGGCGGCGGTGAAGGACTACTTCAACCGTTTCACCACCCGATGGCCGGATGTGGCAGCCCTTGCCGCAGCCGCTGATGCGGATGTCATGGCTGAATGGGCCGGGCTTGGCTATTACGCCCGCGCCCGCAATCTTCTCGCCTGCGCGCGGGCCGTGGCCTCTGCGGGAGGGTTCCCGAAGACCGAGGCCGGACTTCTCGCCCTGCCCGGCGTTGGCCCCTATACCGCTGCGGCCATTGCCGCCATCGCCTTTGACCTGCCCGCCGTGGTCGTCGACGGCAATGTGGAACGGGTCACCTCGCGCATCTTTGCGATGAACGATCCCCTGCCTGCAGCACGCCCGAAGCTGCGCGACCTGGCGGCAGAGCTTTCGCCCCGGGAGCGCCCGGGCGACTATGCCCAGGCGATGATGGATCTGGGCGCCACGATCTGTACGCCGCGCAATCCGGCCTGCACCATCTGCCCGGTCTTTTCCCATTGCGCGGCCCGCCGTCTTGGCATCGCAGCCGAGCTCCCGCGCAAAGCGCCAAAGGCCGCCAAACCTGAGCGCGCCGGCGTGGTCTATATCGCCCGCCGCCCCTCTGACGGGGCGTGGCTGATCGAGACCCGCCCCGAAAAGGGCCTCCTGGGTGGCATGCCGGGCTTTCCCGGATCCGACTGGGTGGCAGGCGGTGCTCCGGCACATGAGCCGCCGCTCACCGCTGACTGGCTGACCCTGAACGGCGAGGTGCGCCACACCTTCACGCATTTCCACCTGAGCCTTCAGGTCCGGATTGCCCGCAGCGACGCCGCCCCCCGGCAGGGTGAGTGGCGGGCGGATTTCTCCCCCTCGGCCCTTCCGACGGTCATGCGCAAAGCCTGGGATCTGGCCGCGCCGCAGTTCCACGAGTTCTGATCCGCTGCCAGCGCGAAGGACCGGAAACGCCCCCGCCCTGAAAAGGCCCGCAGCGCGAACACCTGCCAAAAAGGACGGGCTTTGCAGGCGCACAAGCCTGCCCTCCGCCCCCCATAAGACGCCCCCAACCGATCACAAACCAGTGCACTGTGCACCCGCAGGCCCGTCCGGGGAGGCGTTTGCCCCACCTTTACGGAGGTGCGCTACAGCCATAGGGTGAAGTCCTGGGTGCCGCGCCCGCCTGCGCGGCAAACCCGCAGCCCGAGGAGCCCAAATGCCCGATGCCCCTCCCGCCCCTCCTGCCCGCGCCCTGAAGGACTGGCGCTCTGCGCTGCCGTTCTGGTGTTCGCTCCTGCTGTTGCCGGTGGCTTATATCGCGGCCACCCGGGGCGGCTGGTGGGTGGCGGCTCTGCCGCTATCGGGCTGGACCATGGTATCGATCCTCGATCTCGCCGGCGGCCTCGACGAGGAAAACCCCGACCCCGCCACGCCTGAGCGCGATCTTTTCTGGTATCGCCTCATCACGCTGATCTGGTTTCCGCTGCAGGTCATCGCCGTCTTCGCCTGCCTTTATCATGCCACTCACGGCGGGCTGACCGGCACGGCGGAGAAAATCGGCCTTTTCTTCGGCCTGGGCGTGATCTCCGGCGCAGTCGGCATCGTCTATGCCCATGAACTGCTGCACCAGAAAAACCGCCTTGAGCGGCACCTGGGCGATCTGCTGCTGGCCATGGTGCTCTACTCGCATTTCCGCTCAGAGCATCTTCTGGTCCATCACCGCTATGTTGCCACCCCCCGCGACCCGGTCTCAGCGCGCTACAATGAGGGGTTTCACCGCTATTTCAAACGGGTGCTGACACAGTGCCCGCCCTCAGCCTTCGCTGCAGAGCGACAGATGCTGGCCCGGCGCGGATTGCCCGTCTGGCACATGCGCAACCCCTTCTGGCTCTATGGCGCTTTGCAGCTTGGCTTTCTGGCGCTGGCTTTCCTGATCGGCGGATGGGAGGGCCTGGGCCTCTTTCTGGTTCAGGCCTTCAGCGCCGTCTGGCAACTGGAGCTGACAAATTACATCGAGCACTACGGCCTGACCCGCCGCCACCTCGGCGAGGGCCGCTATGAGCATGTGCTGCCGCGCCACTCCTGGAACGCCGCGCATAAGGTCTCAAACTGGTTCCTGATCAACCTGCAGCGCCATTCGGATCACCATTACAAACCCGACCGCCGCTTTCCCCTGCTGCAAAGCCGGAGCGCCGATGAGGCCCCGCAGCTGCCCCACGGCTATCCCGCCATGGCGGCGCTGGCGATGATCCCGCCCCTCTGGCGGCGGGTGATGAACCCGAAAGTCCGCGCCTGGCGGCGGCAGTTCTATCCCGATATCACCGACTGGACGCCCTATAACAAAGGCACGCTGCCCCCGCCGAAGGGCTCCTCCTGACGGGGGAGGCGGGGGATTTTTCTTGCCCGGCGCCGCTTTGCGCGTGCAGATCAGACAGATCCCGGACCGGAGACTGCCTGTGCGCATCGCTGCTTTTCTCACCGCCCTCATCCTGCCCGCTGCGGCTTCAGCCGCCTGCCCGGGCAAAATGATCCTCTCCTGCGACGTCTCGCAGACCCGCAGCCTGGAAGTCTGCCTCTCGGACGGAGCCTTCCACTATCGCTACGGCCCGAAAGGCAGGACCGATCTTGCACTCAGCGCGCCGCTGAGCAGCGGGCCGGTTGAGCCCTGGCCCGGCGTTGGCAATAACATCTGGTCAAAGCTGATCTTTCGCAACGGCGACTACCGCTATGAGGTCTGGACTGCCTCCAGCCGTACGGGCAATGATCCGCAGTCCGCAGGGGTCGCCGTTCTGAAAGGCGAGACCCCGGTGACGGAGCTGACCTGCCTGCCGGGCCGCACGCATACCCCCGATGTGCTCTTTGAAGATGTGATGACCGATGAGGGCTGGTGCGTGAACAGCGACCAGAAAACCTGGCGGCGCTGCTAGACGCGCGCCTCAGCGCGCCCGCAACAGCGCCAGCAGCCGCTTCGGCCCGCCGGGGATCAGAACGAAGGAAAGACCGAATCCGGCGGCAAAGCCCGCCAGATCGGCAATCCAGTCCGGCGCCACACCGCCGAAGATCCCAAAGGCCAGCCGCACAAGGATCATCACCCCGATCAGACTGAACGCCTGCAGGCCGCTCTCTCCACGCTGGCGCAGCCGCACCCAGAGCACGAAGGAAAAAGCCCCGATCAGCCCGAAGGCCCCGGCATAGCCGCCCACCAGCGGCACCTTCTGCCCCAGGGCCGCGTAGACCATGGCCGCCAGGATCGAGGAGCCGAAAAACAGCCCCACCAGGGCCAGCGGCCGGAACAATTCCCCCACGAATTTCCCAAGCGCCAGCACGAAGACCACCACAAAAGCCGCATGCATGAAACTCAGATGCGCGAAGGGATAAATCACAATCCGCGCCAGTTCCCGCGGCGGAAACTGCCCGGTCTGCACCATCCACAGGAACTGCTCAGGAATAAACACCATCCGCTCCAGCGCCTGCATGCGCCAGCCAATGCCATCCGCCCCCCCGATCAGCCCCTGACCTGACAGCTGAAAGATCACCTCCAGCAGGATCATCGGCACCACCAGGGCCCAGACCACCGGCGGCAAAGGGTTCAGCGGAGACTGCAGCAGATGCGGGTTGGTGCTCATGGCGCCCCTCGTCGTTGACGTCTTTCCCCCTGAGCGATAAGCCGCCTTCACTGCCTTTTCCAGCCCCGGAGGCCCGAATGTCCGACGCAACCGCAACCCCCGCCTTCCCTAACCGGATTTTCTCCGGCATCCAGCCCTCGGGTGGCCTGACGCTTGGCAATTACCTCGGCGCCCTGAAGCGCTTTGCCCAAAAGCAGGATGAGGGGATCGAATCGATCTATTGCATCGTCGATATGCATGCGATCACCGTCTGGCAGGATCCGGCCAAACTGCGCCACGCCACGCGTGAGCTGACCGCGGCCTATATCGCCTCCGGGATCGATCCGGAAAAATCCGTGCTCTTCAACCAGTCCCAGGTCTCGGCCCATGCCGAACTCGGCTGGATCTTCAACTGCGTGGCGCGTCTGGGCTGGATGAACCGCATGACGCAGTTCAAAGACAAAACCGCTGGCAAAAACGCCGAAGCCTCCTCGCTTGGCCTCTATGCCTATCCCGCACTGATGGCCGCGGATATCCTCGCCTATAAAGCCACCCATGTGCCGGTCGGAGACGATCAGAAACAACATGTCGAGCTGACCCGCGACATCGCCGCGAAATTCAACCACGACTTCGGCGTCAATTTCTTCCCCATGCCCGAGCCGGTGATCGAAGGCGCCGCCACCCGCGTCATGAGCCTGCGCGACGGCACGAAAAAGATGTCGAAATCCGACCCCTCAGATGCCAGCCGGATCAATCTGACCGATGATGCCGACACCATCGCCAAAAAACTGCGCAAAGCCGTTACCGACCCCGAGCCCCTGCCCGAAACCCTAGAGGGCCTCTCCGCACGCGCCGAAGCCCGAAACCTCGTGAATATCTATGCCGCGCTCTCAAACACCTCGGCTGAGGCGGTCCTGACGGAATTCGCAGGCCAGGGCTTTGGCACCTTCAAGCCGAAACTCGCAGAGCTCGCGGTCGCGGTCCTCTCGCCGATCTCTTCTGAAATGGCACGCCTGATGCAGGACCCCTCTGAAATCGACCGCATTCTGTCGCGCGGCGCCGAACGCGCCGATGCCATCGCCCGCCCGATTCTCGAAGAGGTCTATGACATCGTCGGCATGGTCCGCCGCAAAGCCTGATCACAAAAGCCAAAGCCCCACACCCGGCTTTGGCTTTTTCCAAATACTCCGGGGTCCGGGGCAGCGCCCCGATCCTCTCCCCGCCGCAGGACTTTGCGGCAAAGACACCGTCAGAAGCGCCCGTTATTCGGGCGCCAGCCGATAGCCTTCACCGCGGATGGTCTGCAGATAGCGCGGCTGCTTGGGATCACTCTCGATCTTGCGCCGCAACCGGGTGATCTGCACATCCACTGCCCGCTCGCTCGACTGGCTTTCTTCGCCCGCAAGCTCCGCGATCAGCTCATCACGCGCCACCACTTCGCCGGAACGTGCCGCGAAAATCCGCATCAAAGCCACTTCGGTCGAGGTCAGCCGCACCGGCTGATCGCCCTGCCAAAGCTCGCTGCGGTCAATGTCATAGCGCAAAGGCCCCAGCATCAGACTGCGCGACGGTGGCGCGGCAGGCTTCAAAGGCTGCGGCACGCGGCGCAAAATCGCATGAATGCGCAGCAAAAGCTCCCGCGGCTCAAAGGGCTTGACCAGATAATCATCCGCTCCCGCCTCCAGACCATCGATCCGGTTGGCACTTTCCCCGCGCGCAGTCAGCAGCAAAACGGGCAGCACATGCCCCTCCTCGCGCAGCGAACGGGTCAGCGTGACCCCGTCTTCGCCGGGCATCATCACATCCAGGACCAGAAGATCAAACTCCAGCCCCGCCAGCAACCGGCGCGCGCGTGCGGCATTATCCGCCACGGTGACCAGATAGCCGTTGCGGATCAGGAATTTCTGCAAAAGGCCACGGATGCGGTCATCATCATCGACAACCAGCAGATGCAGCGGGGCGGTGTCACTCATCAGGTCCCTCCGTCACGCAGAGACATATACTGTCGCATCTGCTCGGGGTCCATCATCTCTTCCAGCACCTGCCAGAAGCCCGCCACGGCCTGCGGCCCGGCCCGCCGGTAAGCCCCCCGCATCCGCCCGCGCTGGCCCTCTGAGAGTTCTTTCTCAAACTCGGTCCCCGCAGCGGTCAGATAGAGATGGCGCTCGCGCTTGTCGCGGCGCCCGACGCGGTTTTCCACAAAACCATCTTCGATCAGCGCCCTGAGCACGCGGTTAAGGCTTTGCTTGGTCACCCCCAGGATCGCCAGCAGCGTATTCACCGTCATCCCCGGACGGCGGTGCACAAAATGCAGCACCCGGTGATGCGCCCGGCCATAGCCGCGGCTTTCAAGAACCCGGTCCGGATCCGAGGTAAAGCCGCGATAGGCAAAATACATTGCCTCAATCCCTTTACGGATCTGTTCGTCGGTCAGGTATAGCAGGGCATCCCCGCCCATCGGACCCGGGGTTCTGTTCATGGGGATCTCCTGTCAGGCGTTTCGTGTTTTTATGTCAGCCTTGTTGACTTTCCAAGTCCGAATCGGTAACCCGGAGACCGGATTTCGCAAGATCATGTCACAGGGACACTCCTCTTGCGCAATTTTTGCAAAGCCTGAGGGGCGAAGGAGGCGATATGGCCGGTTCTTATGAAGATCGTGACGGCAAGATCTGGATGGATGGCAAGCTGGTGGAATGGCGCGATGCCAATGTCCACTTCCTGACCCATGCCCTGCATTACGCCTCTGCCGTCTTTGAGGGTGAGCGCTGCTACAACGGCAAAATCTTCAAAGGCCGCGAGCATTCGCAGCGCCTGATCGATTCCGCCCGCATGCTCGATATGGAGCTGCCCTGGACCGTCGATCAGATCGAAGAAGCCAAATATGCGACCCTGGCCGCCAATGGCTTCAAAGACGCCTACATCCGCGTTCTGGCCTGGCGCGGCGCAGGCGAAGAGATGGGCGTCGCAGCCCTTGGAAACCCGGTCCGTATGGCGATCGCCGTCTGGGAATGGGGTGCCTATTACGGCGACGCGAAATGGCAGGGCGCAAAGCTCGACATCGCGAAATGGAAGCGCCCCTCGCCGGAAACCATTCCGACCGCTGCGAAAGCTTCGGGCCTTTATATGATCTGCACCATGTCCAAACATGCGGCGATGGAAAAAGGCTGCTCGGACGCGCTCTTCTATGACTACCGCGGCTATGTGGCCGAAGCCACCGGGGCCAATATCTTCTTCGTCAAAGACGGCGAGATCCACACCCCCGATCCCGATTGCATCCTGAACGGCATCACCCGTCAGACCGTGATCAAAATGGCCGAAGACATGGGCTATAAAGTCCACGTCCGCCGCATCCTGCCGGAAGAGCTGCCGACCTTCGACGAATGCTGGCTGACCGGCACCGCCGCCGAAGTCACCCCGGTCGGTCAGATCGGTGAACACAGCTACACCGTCGGCCCGGTCACCCGCGCCATTGCCGAAGCCTATGAGGCTCTGGTCCGCGCATAAGTGCCGGTCTGAAAAAGGAACGCCCGCAGCTTTCTGCGGGCGTTTTTTCATGGCCGGCCGTCAGACAGAGCGCCCGCGCTCAATGCGCATAAACGCCTCCAGACGCTCGCGCTCCCCCTCAGGTCGCGGGCGGCGTAAAAGCTCCATCGTGGCGGGATGAACCTCGCGCTGGCGGCGGGCGATCTCAAAAAAGGCCCGGGTCTTCTCCCGGCCCGGCGCACTGCGCGTGTCGGCGATATGACGTGTCATCTTATCCTCCGGACTGACGAAAACAGCGGACAGATAACACAAAATCCCGCGCCTGGCTCCGGATTTCAGCCCCCCAGCCGCGACACCGCCCAGGCGGCCGCGTCTGCCACCACCGGATCGGGATCGCGCGTCAGCGCCTCAGCACAGGGCAGCAGATCCCCGCGCCCGGAATTTCCAATGGCATAAAGCACATTGCGCAGAAAGCGATTCCGTCCGATCCGCTTGATCGGAGAGCCCGCGAACCGCGCCCGAAAGGCCGCATCATCCAGGCCTGCAAGCTCCGCCAGCAGCGGAGCGCCGACCCGATGGCCGTAGCCAGGATCGACCGCATCAACGGCAAATTTATTCCAGGGACAGGCGGCCAGACAATCATCACAGCCGTAAATCCGGTTGCCCATCAGCCCGCGCAGATCTTCCGGCACCGGGCCTTTATGCTCGATGGTCAGATAAGAAATGCAGCGCTTCGGGTTCAGACGTCCCTCCCCCTCAAAAGCCCCGGTCGGGCAGGCCACCAGACAGGCGGTGCAACTGCCGCAGTGCGAAACCTCGGCCGGATCCGGCTCAAATTCCACCGTGGTGAAAATCGCGCCCAGAAAGACCCAGTTCCCGAACTGACGGCTGAGGAGATTGGTGTGCTTGCCCTGCCAGCCCAGCCCCGCCGCCTGAGCAAGCGGCTTTTCCATCACCGGCGCGGTATCGACAAAGACCTTGATCTCACTGCCCGGCGCTTTGTCGATCAGCCAGCGCCCCACACGCTTCAGGCGCTTCTTCACCAGGTCATGATAATCTTTGCCCTGAGCATAAACCGAGACCGCCGCGCGGTCGGACTGCGCCAGCACCAGCCGCGGATCCTGCGGCGGCGTATAGCTCTCCGCCAGCATGATCACGCTGCGCGCCTCAGGCCAGAGCGCCGCCGGATTGCCCCGCCAGGCCATGCGCTCGGCCATCCAGGTCATCTCACCGTGATAGCCACCCTCAACAAAGGCCTCGAGGGCGCCAGCCGCATGGGGGATGGCATCGGGGCGACAAAAGCCTGCGGCAACAAAGCCCGCAGCCTTCGCCTCAGCGATCAGCGCGGTTTTCAACCCGCTCAGGTCAGGAGATGGGCTCACAACCAGGGGCCTCCGGGGATTTTCAAGGGGTGCAGAGGCACCCCTTGAAGCAGGGGGCGCGGGGGGCGGCAGCCCCCCGCCTCTCTCTCAGAAATCGAGATCGGCGTAATGGAGCGGCGGCGGGCTGCCGGGGATCTGATCGGCCAGCAGCGATCGGAACGAGGGCCGCGATTTGATCTTGGCGTACCAGTCCTTCACCAAGGGCTGGCGGTCCCAGTCCACATCTGAGGCGTAATCCAGGCAGCTCAGATGCGCGGCCGCCGCAAAATCCGCCAGGGTCATCTGATCGCCGGCCAGCCAGCGGCGCTGCTCCAGCAGCCAGGCCATGTAATCGAGATGATATTTGATCTGCGCGGCGCCTTCGCGGATGCGCTTGCCATCGGGGTAGCCCTGTTTGGTCACCTTCTTCATCAGCCGCTCATGCAGCAGATTGCAGGTCACCTCGCGGTGAAACTTATCGTCAAACCAGGAGCAGAGCCGCCGCACTTCATAGCGCTTCAGCGCATCGCGCGGAATCAGTGCCGGCTCGGGGAAGACCTCATCAAGATATTCGCAGATCGCCTGGCTTTCCGAGAACATCCGGTCGCCCATTTTCAGAACCGGGATTTTCCCGGCGGGATTGCGGCGCAGAAGCTCCTGGTTCTGCTCCCAGTAACGCTCTTCCACCAGTTCCACCTCAATGCGCTTTTCCGCCAGCGTCAGGCGGACTTTGCGGCAAAAGGGAGAGAGGGCGAAATGAAACAGACGGTTCATGAACATAGGCTCCGGGAGACTGATCTTCCTTGCACTGAAAGGCCTGAAAACTCAAGCCGATCAGGGCTGAAAACATGCCGCACGGCCATCGGCGGCAATGGTTTGCGCACCGTCCATAATCGCGGCCGTGCGGCGACGCTGCGCGGCTGAGGGCTTTGAGGCGGAACGCGCCTTGGGATTGGGCAGCACCATCGCCAGACGGGCCGCCTGGGTCGGGCTCAGCTTTGCGGCAGAGACGCCGAAATAATGCTGCGCCGCAGCCTCGACCCCAAAGACCCCTTCGTCAAATTCAGCGACATTCAGATAAACCTCAAGAATGCGCTGCTTGGACCAGAGGGTCTCGACCACCGGGGTCAACATGGCCTCAAGGGCTTTGCGCGACCAGTTGCGCCCGTGCCAGAGGAAGACGTTCTTCACCACCTGCTGGCTGAGGGTCGACGCACCGCGATTGCTGCCGCGGCTCATCGCGCGGCGGATCTCGGTCATATCAAAGCCCCAGTGGTTGCAGTAATTGGCATCCTCTGCCGCCACCACCGACCGCAGCATCACCGGCGCAATGTCATCGACATCCACCCAGGTCCGGCTGATGCCGCCGAGCCTTGCCCCCTCCTGGCGCATGTAAAGCCCGGCGGGCGGATTGACGGCGGCAAAAAGCCAGACCCAGAGCACGACCAGCAGCACAAAGCCAAGCACCCCGCGCAGCACCCATTTCAGCCCCGAGCGGCGGAACTTCTGCCGAAAGCTCAGCGGCGCGGCCTTTTTACGGCGGGAGGGCGTGGGGGCAGCATCAGACATATCCGATCCTGTCCATGTTCCACGCCGCCCCGTCAAGTCAGAGGCGCGCTCAGTCGAGCAGACGCCGCGCGATCACCTGAGCCTGGATCTCACCCGCGCCCTCAAAGATATTGAGGATCCTTGCGTCACAGAGGATGCGGCTGATGGTATATTCCAGCGCAAAGCCGTTGCCGCCATGGATCTGCACGGCGTTATCCGCCGCAGCCCAGGCCACCCTTGCGCCCAGAAGTTTCGCCATACCCGCTTCCAGATCGCAGCGGCGGTCATGGTCCTTTTGCCAGGCGCTGTAATAGGTGAGCTGGCGGGCAATCATGATCTCCACCGCCATCATAACCAGTTTGTCCGCCACCCGCGGGAATTCGACCAGCGATTTGCCGAACTGTTTGCGGTCTTCGGCATATTGCAGCCCCACTTCCAGGGCGTTCTGCGCCACGCCGATGGCGCGGGCCGCGGTCTGGATGCGGGCGGATTCAAAAGTCTGCATCAGCTGCTTAAACCCCTGCCCCGGCACACCGCCGAGCAGGTTTTCGGCCTTCACCTTGAAGCCGTCAAAGCCCAGCTCATATTCCTTCATCCCCCGGTAGCCGAGCACCTCAATCTCACCGCCGGTCATACCCGGGGTCGGGAAAGGATCGGCATCATCGCCGGGGGTCTTTTCGGCAAGGAACATCGACAGGCCGCGATAGTCCGTGGTCGCAGGATCGGTCCGCGCCAGCAGTGTCATCACATGGGCACGGGCCGCATGGGTGATCCAGGTCTTATTGCCCGTGATCTCCCAGTCACCGGTCTCCGCTTTCACCGCACGGGTGCGCAGGCTGCCAAGGTCTGAGCCGGTGTTCGGCTCCGTGAAGACCGCCGTCGGCAAGATCTCACCGCTGGCGATCTTCGGCAGCCAATACGACTTCTGCTCATCCGTGCCACCGCACAGGATCAGCTCAGCCGCAATTTCTGAGCGCGTCCCCAGCGAGCCCACGCCGATATAGCCGCGCGATAGCTCTTCAGAGACCACCACCATCGAGGCTTTGCTCAGGCCCAGACCGCCGAGATTTTCGGGGATCGTCAGGCCGAAGACCCCCAGATCCGAGAGTTCGCGCACGATCTCCATGGGGATCAGTTCATCCTTCAGATGCCACTCATGGGCGTGAGGGATGACTTTTTCATCCGAGAAGCGGCGGAACTGATCGCGGATCATCTCCAGCTCATCGTCAAGCCCCGTGGCGCCAAAGGTGGCGCGCCCCTGATTTTCGCGCATCAGCGCCATCAGCCGCGCCCGGGCGGGAACCGAATTGCCGGCGATCAGCGCCTCAACTTCCGGCGTCCGGAAGCGGGCAGCCTCAGCCGCAGTGATCCACAGATCCGACAGCCGCAGGATTTCGCCCTGGGTCATCGGCAGACCGCCGAAAAGCTGCGCGAGATATTCGCCGGCACCGATCTGCAGCAAAAGCTGCTCCATCTCGCCAAAGCGGCCCTCTGCACGCAGGCGGCCCGACCAGGCCTCCATCTGCGCCAGCGCCTCGACATAGGTCGCGATCCAGGAGAGGCCATGGGCGGCACGCTGTTCGGCTTCAAGCCGCTTTGCGCTGATGCGTCCCTCTTCGGTGACCGCGGCGCGCAGCTTGTCTTTTGCCAGCGCCAGCAGCCCCTGCAACGGGGCCTGAACCGCACTGCAAAGCGCCTCCAGATCTCCCAGAACCGCAACCCTCTGATCGGACATGCGACCGTCTTCCGCCATGATCTTCCCCTCTCTGTTCAGGCCCGGGGGCCTGAGGGAAGGGTTAATTATTTCGCAGTTGCAGCGCAATAATTATTCAAAGTGACGCTGCATTCTTTTCGATTATGACTGCGCGATCTTTCCGGATGCGGGACGGAAATTCACAGGCTATACCCTTCAGAGCAAAGGAAAAGGCGGGGCGGTATGGATTTCTTCTACGGCGGGCTGACGGCAGAGACCTTCTGGATCGCGGTCCTGGTGACGCTCTTTGCGGGCTTTGTGAAAGGCGCCATCGGCTTTGCAATGCCGCTGATCATGATGGCGGTTTTTGCCTCGATCATGCCGCCGCAGCTCGCGCTGGCGGGGCTGATCCTCTCGGTTCTCACCACCAACCTGCACCAGTCGCTGCGTGACGGCTGGCAGGCCTTTTGTGACAGCGCCTGGACCTATCGCCGCCTGATCGGGGCCACGATCCTTGGCATCGTGATTTCCGCGCCCTTCGTGGTCTATATCCCGGCCCGTCTGCTTCTGGGACTTCTGGGTCTGCCGGTGGCGCTCTTTGCGCTTTATCAACTGTCGGGCCGGCCGATGAAAATCGCTCTGCGCCACCGCAACCGCGCCGAATATCTGCTCGGTCTGATTGCGGGTCTCTACGGCGGGCTTGCGGGCATCTGGGGGCCGCCGGTGGTCATCTATCTGCTGTCGATCGCCGCAGACAAAAAAGAAACCGTGCGGGTTCAGGGCGTTATCTTCCTGATCGGCGGGGCGGTTCTGGCCATGGCCCACCTCGGGACCGGCGTGCTGAACGCAGTGACCCTGCCCTTCTCGGTGGCTCTGGTGATCCCGGCCTTTGTGGGGATGCTCGCGGGCTTCCGGCTTCAGGACCGGCTTGATCCGGTAAAATTCCGCCGCTGGACGCTGATCCTGCTGGCGCTGACCGCGCTCAACCTGCTGCGTAAATCGATCTTCGGCTGAGGAGGGCTGATATGCTCAATATCATTCGTCACGGCGAGGGGGCGGGCGTTCCGCTGCTGATCGTGCACGGGCTTTTCGGCTCGGGGCGAAACTGGGGCGCGATTGCGAAACGGCTCTCCGCCCGTGGTCCCGTCCTGGCCGTCGATCAGCGCAACCACGGCGAAAGCCCCCGCGCCGGAAGCCAGAGCTACGCCGATATGGCCGCGGATCTGGCAGAGGTGATCGCAGCCCATGGCGGACAGGCCGATGTGCTGGGCCATTCCATGGGCGGCAAAGCCGCGATGCATCTGGCGCTGACGCAGCCGGATCTGGTGCGCCGCCTGATCGTCGCGGATATTGCCCCCGTTGCCTATAACCACTCGCAAAGCGCCTATATCGCCGCGATGCGGGGACTGCCCCTTGAAGGACTCAACGGCTCCCGCCTGGAGGCTGACCGGCGGCTGCAGGAAAACCTGGATGATCCGGCGCTGCGGGCGTTTTTCCTGCAAAGCCTGGATCTGAAAAGCGATTCGCCGCGCTGGCGGCTGAACCTCGACGTCCTCGAGGCCGAGATGGAGAAGATCACCGGCTGGCCGGGGACCGGAGGCATCTATGAGGGTCCGGCACTTTTTCTGACCGGTGCGAATTCGCATTACGTCAGGCCTGAGCATAAGCCGCTGATCTCCGCGCAGTTTCCCAAAGCGCGTTTCGTGAAGCTCTCCGGGGCAGGCCACTGGCTGCATGCCGAAAAGCCACGGGAGTTTGAAGCCTCGGTCATCGCCTGGATGGAGGCAACGGGTGGCTGATCTGACGCTCGTGGTCGGCGGCGCGCGCTCGGGCAAATCGCGCTATGCCGAAGGCCTGGTGCGCAGCGGGCCGGGGCCATGGCATTACATCGCCACCGCAGAAGCCTTTGATGCCGAGATGGCTGCGCGTATCGCGCAGCATCAGATCGATCGCGGCCCCGACTGGATCACCCATGAGGCCCCCCGCGATCTGGCGCCCCGGCTGCGCGGGATCCGTGAGGGGCGTGTGCTGGTCGATTGCCTGACCCTGTGGCTGAGCAATCATCTGCTCGCCGGATCTGACCCTGGGGCAGAGACCGAAGCGCTGGAGGCCGCGCTGACAGAGCACCCCTGCCCGATCACCCTTGTCTCGAACGAA
Organism: Falsigemmobacter intermedius; assembly: GCF_004054105.1. Lineage (GTDB taxonomy): Bacteria > Pseudomonadota > Alphaproteobacteria > Rhodobacterales > Rhodobacteraceae > Wagnerdoeblera > Wagnerdoeblera intermedia. The sequence goes on along the minus strand of NZ_SBLC01000005.1, from coordinate 33,442 downwards.
GTCGGCTGGGGGATCGTGCCTGAAAATGCGCTCGCCCGCGCCTTTCGCGATGCCCAGGGGCGACTGAATCAGCGCCTTGCGGCCCGGGCCGATCGGGTGGTGACCACCATCGCCGGTCTTCCGCTCGCGCTGAAGGGGGATCTGCCATGACCCGCTTTCTCTGGCTGCGCCACGGGCCGACCCATCAAAAAGCCATCACAGGCTGGCGCGATGTTCCGGCGGATCTGTCCCAGACCGCGCTGATCGCGCAGATCCGCGAGGGGCTGCCGGCTGAGGCGCGGATGATCTCGTCGGATCTGATCCGGGCGGTGGCAACGGCGGATGCCCTGAACCGGGGACAGCCACGCCTGCCGCATGACCCGGATCTGCGCGAGATCAACTTCGGCTCCTGGGACGGCCTTCTGCCCGCAGAGGTTTCAGCCCGCGACCCGGAGCTGAGCCGCGCCTATTGGGAAAACCCGGGCGATCTCTGCCCGCCTGAGGGCGAAAGCTGGAACGCCACCTCCGCGCGGATTGAACGCGCGGCGCAGCGCCTGCATCAGGGCGGCACGGTCATCATCGTGGCGCATTACGGCGCGATCCTGACCCAGGTGCAGCGGGCCACCGGACAGACCGCGACCGAGGCGCTTGGCCAATACATCCGCCCGCTCTCACTGACCGAGATACTCTGGCACGAGGACGGGCGGCGGCAGCTTTTGCGCGTGGACGAACTGCCCGCTCAGTGACCTTCCGCCAGCAGGGCGCGAAGGCCCTCGCGGTAGTCAGTATGCCGAAGGCCCAGGTCCAGACGGGCCTTCATCCGCGCATTGGTGACGCGCTTGTTGTCGTCATAAAAACTGCGCGCCATGGCCGACATCTGCGCGGTCTCAAAGTCCTCTTCAGGGGGCGGAGCCACCCCCAGGAGACCGGCGGCAAAGGTGATGACATCCTGCGGCGGCGCGGGATCATCATCGGCCACATTGATCACAAGCCCCGGCGCCGGAGCGCGCATGGAGGCCAGAATAACCTGAACGATATCTTCCACATGGATACGCGAGAAATACTGCCCCGGCTTGACGATGCGCCGCGCATCTCCGGCCCTGAGCCGGTCCAGCGGCGAACGGCCGGGCCCGTAAATCCCCGCCAGACGGAAGATATGCAGCGGCAGCCCCGTCGCCGCCCAGGCCTGCTCTGCCGCAAGGCGCTGCGCACCGCGCGGGCCCGTGGGCGCGGGCGGGGTCTCTTCATCCACCCAGGCCCCCTGGTGATCGCCATAGACAGAAGTGGCCGACAGATAGCCCACCCAGACCGGGTTTGCCGTCGGAAGCGCCTGCGCATAGCGGGTCAGGAAAGGATCCCCCCCGGCACCCGGACCCGCTGAGACCAGAATATGGGTGAATCCTTCAAAATCAAGGTCTTCCGGAGAAAGCGGCGTGATACCAAGCGCCCTCAGTTCCGCGTGTTTTGCCGCATCCCTGGTGGTGCCGAAGATCTCAGCCCCCGGCAGAGCGCGCGCCAGATGCTGCGCCACATAGCCGGTTCCTAGACATAAAACACGCATCACTTTCCCCTTCTCACAGGGCAATCATGCCCTCTGCCAGCGCCGCCTCAAGACGATCCACCGCCTCTGCCAGACGTGTGTCGATCACCCCCAGTAGCGCCGTCCAGTCCGAATAACCGCGCAGCTCCTCCGCACCATCCGAGATGCCCCGCAGCCCCAGCAGCGGCAGGCCAAAACGGGCCGCTGCCCGCATATGGGCCCAGGTCTCCATATCGACCATATCAGCGTCGATCGCATCGTAAGCGGCACCCGAGACCACATTGCCGCCGGTCGACAGCCTTGCCTGAGGCAGGCCGGGAACCGCTTCGACAAGCGTGACTTCTGCGGGCAGATCAAGAAGCGGCGTGCGCCCCTTTTCAAAACCAAGCGCCGAGGCATCCATATCGCGCCAGGAGACGGAGGAGGCCTGATAGACCTCCCCCTGCACGAGGCTGCGCGATCCGGCAGAGCCGAGCGAGACGACCAGAGCCGGAAGCTCATGCCGTGCGGCCAGAGCCGAAAGCGCTGCCGTGAGCGAAACGGCCCCCTCCACCGGACCGATCCCGGTCATCACCGGCGTGATCCGCGCCTGCAGCGCCGGGCCATATTCAGCCTGGGCCGCCATCACGAAAAGCACCGGCAGGCCGCCCAGGCGGTCCGTGCGGATCCCGCTCATGCGCGCTTCCCAAGGCTTTCAACGCCGAGCGTTGCCAGAACCTTCGCCTCAATCTGCGCCGCTTCCATGCCCGCGACACGGTACATGGCTTCGGGGCTGGCCTGATCGATGAAGATATCGGGCAGCACCATCGAGCGGAACTTCAGCCCGTGGTCAAAGACCGCCTCATCCGCCAGAAGCTGCGCGACATGACTGCCAAAGCCACCAACGGCGCCTTCTTCGATGGTGATCAGCGCCTCATGGTGGCGGGCCAGCTGCAGGATGAGATCGCGGTCGAGAGGCTTTGCAAAACGCGCATCCGCTACGGTGGGCGAGAGCCCGCGTGCGGCCAGCGATTCGGCGGCCTTTTTCACCTCTGCCAGACGCGTGCCGAAAGAGAGAAGCGCGACCCGGCTGCCCTCACGGATGATGCGGCCTTTGCCGATCTCCAGCGGCACGCCGCGCTCGGGCATATCAACCCCAACCCCTTCCCCGCGCGGAAAGCGGAAGGCAGAGGGGCGGTCATCGATCGCAGCCGCCGTGGCGACCATATGCACAAGCTCTGCCTCATCGGCCGCCGCCATCAGCACCATATCGGGCAGGTTGGCCAGGAAGGCGATGTCAAACGATCCCGCATGGGTCGCACCATCGGCCCCCACAAGGCCCGCGCGGTCGATGGCAAAGCGCACCGGCAGGCGCTGAATCGCCACATCATGCACCACCTGATCATAGCCGCGCTGCAGGAAGGTCGAATAAAGCGCGCAAAAGGGCTTCAGCCCGCCCGCCGCAAGACCCGCCGCGAAGGTCACCGCATGCTGCTCAGCGATGCCCACATCAAAGAGCCGCGCCGGGAAGCGCTCAGCAAAGAGGTTCAGCCCGGTGCCATCCGGCATGGCCGCCGTAATGGCGACGATTTTGCCATCCGATTCGGCCTCGCGGATCAGGCTTTTGGCAAAAACACTGGTGTAAGAGGGCGCGTTGGAAGGTGCCTTCACCTGCTCGCCGGTCAGCACGTCGAATTTGCCGGTGGCATGGCCCTTGTCACGCGCACGCTCGGCCGGGGCATAGCCCTTGCCCTTTTTGGTCAGCACATGGATCAGCACCGGCCCCGTGGCGCGGGATTTTGCGGCCCGCAGAACCGGCAGAAGCTGGTCGAGATCATGGCCGTCGATCGGGCCGATGTAGGAAATGCCAAGCGATTCGAAGAGGGTGCCGCCGACAGCGATCCCTTTGAGCATATCTCGGGCGCGTTTCGCGCCTTCCTGGAAGGGCTCAGGCAGGAATTTCACCGCGCCTTTGGCGACTTCTTTCAGCTCATGCAGCGGGGTTCCGGCATAAAGTTTTGAGAGATAGGCCGAAAGCGCGCCCACCGGGGGGGCAATCGACATCTCATTGTCGTTCAGAATGATGAACATCCGCTTTTTCAGATGGCCCGCATTGTTCATCGCCTCAAAGGCCATGCCCGCCGACATCGAGCCATCGCCGATCACCGCCACCGCATCGCCCGGATCGCCGCCGAGATCCCGCGCCGCCGCAAAGCCAAGCGCCGCCGAGATCGAAGTGGAGCTATGCGCCGCCCCGAAGGGATCATAGACCGATTCCGAGCGCTTGGTGAAACCGGACAGCCCGCCCTCCATCCGCAGGGTGCGGATGCGCTCGCGCCGGCCGGTCAGGATTTTATGCGGATAGCACTGATGCCCCACATCCCAGATAATCTTGTCGCGCGGTGCCTCAAAAACCGCGTGCAGTGCCACGGTCAGCTCCACCACGCCCAGGCCCGCACCAAGGTGCCCGCCGGTGACGGAAACCGCCGAGATCGTCTCAGCGCGCAACTCATCCGCCAGCGTTTTCAGCTCACGGTCCGAAAGCCCGCGCATATCAGCGGGAACAATGACGCGGTCGAGCGTCGGAGTGGCAGGGCGATTTGTGCTGCTCATGGCGCGGCCTCCCGGGGCGTTAGCTGTCGCGCGAAATGGTAAAACGTGCGGTATCGATAAGGGTTGCAGCCGCAGAGCCATAAAGGGCCAGCGCGGCCCCCGCCTCTGCAACCAGCGCTTCGGCACGGGCGCGCGCGCCCGCAATGCCCAGCAGTGAGACGAAGGTGGCTTTTCCGGCCTCTGCGTCTTTGCGCAGCTTCTTGCCCGCCTTATCCGCATCACCTTCGACGTCCAGAAGGTCATCTGCGATCTGGAAGGCAAGCCCGATGGCATCGGCATAGGCCGCAAGCGGCGCCGGATCGGCCCCCGCCATCAAAGCACCGGACATGGCCGAAAAGCGGATCAGAGCACCGGTTTTCCCGGCCTGAAGCCGGGTGATCTCTGCCAGCGTCAGCGGCGTCGAAGCCGTCTCGGCCGCGATATCAAGCGCCTGACCGTAAACCATCCCTTCGGCCCCGGATGCCCGGGCCAGCTCTGCAACCAGCGCCAGACGACGCCCGGCAGGCAGCGATTGCGGCAGGGTCAGCAGCTCAAAGGCAAAGGTTTGCAACGCATCCCCGGCCAGAACGGCGGTGGCTTCATCCCATTTGACATGCACCGTCGGCAGGCCGCGACGCAGATCGTCGTTGTCCATGCTCGGCAGATCGTCATGCACAAGGCTATAGGCATGAAGGCATTCAACCGCCGCCGCCGCATCCAGCGCGATCTCTTCGCCGATGCCGTGAAGGGCCGCCGATTCCAGCACCAGAAAGCCGCGCAGGCGTTTGCCGCCCTGGACGGCATAGCGCATGGCCTCAGTCACCGGCCCCTCAGGCAGATGGGCCATACGGCGCTCAAGATGGGCCGCGATCCGTTCCTGTGCGCAGGCCAGACGTGTCGGAAACATCAAAGACCTTCGGCAGGCTCAGTCCCGACCGCGACACCATCGCGGCTGCGGATTTTTTCGATCTTTTCCTCGGCGGCGCGCAGAACCCGGTCGCATTGCGCCTTCAGGGCCGAGCCCTGCTCATAAAGCGCGATCGATTCTTCCAACGGCACAGAGCCCGATTCGAGTTTCCGCACAATCTCTTCCAGGCGCGCCATAGCGGCCTCAAAGCTGAGGGATGCGATCTCTGACATGGGCTCTGACATAGGCGGCTCCGTCCTTGAACTGAAAGGCCCGGACAGGCGTCCGGCCCGGGCACTCTAACCTGCCCTTCGCGCCGATACCATGCGAAGCGGCCCGCGCCAAAAGATTTTGCCCCGCCGTTTGACGGGCGGGGCACAGATCAGGCGCGCATATTGCGGGCAGATTGTTTGATGGCCGCATATTGCCCGGCCGGGCGGTACTGCCAGAGATAATCCTCAAGCAGCGGCGCTGCGGCGCGGGGCGTAATCCCCAGATCGGCAAAACCTTTTGCGCCTGCCGAGACCACGTTATCTGCCGCAAGGAAGCGCTGCTGGTCGCGCGTAACGGTTTTATTGGCGATCAATCCGAAGGTGATCCCCTGAACGATATCCAGGATCGTTGCCGGGATCGCAAAAAAGAAGGACGGCAGCGGCAGGAAGACCCGCTTGCGTCCGATCACGGCACGCGCCTGCTCTGCCGCATCACGCAGGGTAACCACATCAGGACCACCCAGCTCATAGACGCCGGGGGCCGCCTGCCCCAGAACGGCGCGGGCAGCCGCATCGGCCACGTCATCCACATGCACCGGCTGCATCCGGGTCGAGGCCGCCATCAGCGGAACCAGCGGAGCCATACGGATCAGACCGCCCAGACGGTTGTAGAACTGATCTTCGATCCCGAAGATCACCGAAGGGCGCAGGATCACAGCCGACGGATAAGCCGCAAGCACCGCGGCCTCGCCCTCAGCTTTGCTGCGGGCATATTCGCTTTGCGACTGCGCATCCGCGCCGATCGCTGAGATATGGACCAGCGCAGGAACGCCTGCGGCAGCAGCCAGGCGCGCCACGCGCTCTGCCCCTTCGACATGCACGGCGTCGAATTTGTTTTTGCCAAGGCTGTTGAGAACGCCGACGCAGTTCACCACCGCATCTGCGCCCTGCATCGCGGCAGCGACGCTGGCCTCATCGCGGATGTTGCACAAAACCGGCTCAAGCTGGCCCACGGCACCATAGCCGCGCACGAAAAGCGCTTCATTCGGGCGCCGCACGGCCACGCGCACACGCCAGCCCTCTTTGGCCAGACGGCGCGCGATGTAACGCCCGACAAACCCCGAACCGCCGTAGATTGTGACGAGCTTCGACATCCGATTTCTCCTGACCACTTTTGCCCTCCTTTACCCCGTCCCCAGGGGTGCGGCAAGAAGTCCCGGCAGGAAAAGCGGGGCACAGGGAGATTTCACACAGGCCCGCTGAGAAAGCCGTCAGCCGCCGCCCAGACGGCCGGAGCCGGTTTCACGCGCAGCCTACGCGCGCGCGTGATCCTCATATCAGGGAAAAAGCCGGTATTTCAAAAACTTCCGCCAAAATGCAAAATTCCGCAAAAGCCGTGTTGACACCCCCCGGCGGCACAGCTAAATCCTGCCTCACCGAGACGGAGCCCAGATGGCGGAATTGGTAGACGCGCACGGTTCAGGTCCGTGTGCCGCAAGGCGTGAAGGTTCGAGTCCTTTTCTGGGCACCATCTCGGTGAAACAAAACACCCTCTCAGCACCGCTGAGAGGGTGTTTTGCATTTCAGACCCCCCGCAGGTTTCCCTCTCTTAAGTCTCTGAGTTCCCGGCAGAATTTGCGAAAAGAATTTTCAGAAATTTTCACTTTTCGTGATTTTCGCCATTGACCCTCCCCCGCCACACAGCTAAATCCTGCCTTACCGAGACGGAGCCCAGATGGCGGAATTGGTAGACGCGCACGGTTCAGGTCCGTGTGCCGCAAGGCGTGAAGGTTCGAGTCCTTTTCTGGGCACCATCTCGGTGAAACAAAACACCCTCTCAGCACCGCTGAGAGGGTGTTTTGCATTTCAGACCCCCCGCAGGTTTCCCTCTCTTAAGTCTCTGAGTTCCCGGCAGAATTTGCGAAAAGAATTTTCAGAAATTTTCACTTTTCGTGATTTTCGCCATTGACCCTCCCCCGCCACACAGCTAAATCCTGCCTTACCGAAACGGAGCCCAGATGGCGGAATTGGTAGACGCGCACGGTTCAGGTCCGTGTGCCGCAAGGCGTGAAGGTTCGAGTCCTTTTCTGGGCACCATTTCGGTGAAACAAAACACCCTCTCAGCACCGCTGAGAGGGTGTTTTGCATTTCAGGCCCTGCCTCTCTCCGTCTCAGTCCACCTTGAAGCGCCCCCCCGCCCTCACTAGGGTGAGCCCATCGAATACGGGGGCCCGGGAATGGCAAAAAAACGCAGCATTTTCGAAGATGTCGAAGGGACGCGCTCGCAAAGCGCGGGCACCGGCGGCGGCATGATCGAGCGCACGCCCAAGGGCGCGCGCGGCGCGATCCGGATCTGGCTCGGGGTGCTGTTCCTGCTGGTCTTTGCGATGATCGTCGTGGGCGGCGCCACGCGGCTGACCGGCTCGGGGCTGTCGATCACCGAATGGCGCCCGGTCACCGGGGCTCTGCCGCCGATGACTGCAGCCGACTGGGCGCTGGAGTTTGAGAAATACCGCGCCACGCCGCAGTATCAGCTGGCCAACCAGGGCATGAGCCTCTCGGACTTCCAGTTCATCTACTGGTGGGAATGGGGACACCGTCAGCTTGGCCGTCTGGTCGGTCTGATCTGGGCGCTTGGCTTTGCGTTTTTCTTCCTGACCAAACGCATTCCGACCGGCTGGACCGGGCGTCTGCTGTTCATCGGGGCGCTTGGCGGTCTGCAGGGGGCAATCGGCTGGTGGATGGTGGCTTCGGGTCTGACCGGTGAGATGATCCGCGTGGCCTCTTATCGCCTCGCCACCCATCTGGGTCTGGCCTTTGTGATCCTTGGCGTCATCGCCGGCTATATTTTCCTGCTGGGCCGCCCGGAAGCGGATCTGATGAAGGCGCGCCGCGGACGTGAGGTGAAGCTCTTTAAAATGTCGACCGGGTTGATGCATTTCGCTTTCCTGCAGATCCTGCTCGGAGCGCTGGTTGCGGGCATTGATGCGGGCCGCGCCTTCCCGACCTGGCCTTCGATGAACGGCGAGTTTTTCCCCTCGAACGCACTTTATGTGCCCGACGGCGGTGCCACCTGGCGGGCTTTCTTTGAAAATGAGGGTCTTGTTCAGTTCATGCACCGGATGTCGGGCTATCTGCTGATGATCTTTGGTGTGGTGGTCTGGCTGCGCGGGCGCAAATCGCCGCATCTGAACACGCGCCGCGCCTTTGACTGGGTGCTGGTCATGCTCTTCGGGCAGATGGTGCTGGGCATCGTCACCGTGCTGACCATGGCGCATCTGCACACCGCGCTGACCCATCAGATCGGGGCTGTGATCCTGTGGGTGCTGATCCTGCGCGCGCGCCATCTCGCGCAGTTCCCTCTCGCCGGCTCCATCGCAAAGGGCACCGCATGAGCACGACCGCCACGGCTGAACTCTTCGCCTTTCAGCGCGACACCGAAGCGCTTGGTCAGATCTCGGGCCGTCTGGGCTGGGATCAGGAAACCGTGATGCCCGCCGGCTCTGCCGATCAGCGGGCAGAGGAACTCTCGGCGCTGGAGGGCATTCTGCATGCCCGCCGCACCGATCCGCGGCTGAAAGACCTGCTGGATGCGGCAAGCCCCGCCAATGAGGCGGAGGCTGCGCAGATCCGCGAGATCCGCCACAGCTATGAACGCGCGGTGAAGCTGCCGGAAAGCCTTGCCCGCAGCCTTGCGGCGCTGAGCAGCCGGGCCCAGGGCATCTGGGCGGCGGCGCGGGCCGCCGATGATGTCAAAGCCTTTCTGCCGACGCTCTCTGAAATGATCCGGCTGAAGCGGGAAGAGGCCGCCTGCCTCGCTTCGGGCGGCGATCTTTATGATGCGCTGCTGGACGACTATGAGCCGGGCGCGAAAGCCGCGGATCTGGCGGCGATGTTCGACCGCATGCGCCCGCGCCTTGTCGCTTTGCGCGAGCGGGTCCTCGACCGCCCTGCCCCGGAGGCGCTGACAGGCCATTTCCCCGCTGAGATGCAGCTGCGCCTGTCCCGCGAGATAGCGGAGGCCTTTGGTTATGATTTCAACCGCGGCCGTCTGGATCTGGCGGTGCATCCCTTCTCCTCGGGTTCGGGCCAGGATGTGCGCATCACCACCCGCGTCGATGAAGGCGATCCGCTGAACTGCTTTTATTCCACCATCCATGAGACCGGCCACGGCGCTTATGAGCAGCAGGTGGCCCCCCGCTACACCCTGACAGCGATCGGCAAAGGCGCTTCCATGGGCGTCCATGAAAGCCAGAGCCGGATCTGCGAAAACCAGCTTGGACGCTCTGAAGCCTTCAGTGCCTGGCTCTACGCGCGGCTGTCGCGTGAAATGACGCTGAACATCGGCTCGGCCCGCGATCTGTACCGCGCCGTCAACCGCGTCACGCCGGGCTTCATCCGCACCGAGGCGGATGAGCTGCATTACAACCTGCATATCATGCTGCGCTTTGACCTTGAGCGCGCGCTGATCGCCGGGGACCTTGAAGTCGGAGATCTGGAAGCGGCCTGGAACGACCGCTTCGCGGCAGATTTCGGTGTCGCAGTGCCCAGAGCATCTCTGGGGATGCTGCAGGATGTGCACTGGTCCTGCGGGCTTTTTGGCTATTTCCCGACCTACAGCCTTGGCAATGTCTATGCGGGCTGCCTGCATCAGGCGCTGCGCCAGGATGTGCCGGATCTCGATGCCGCGCTTAGCCAGGGCAGCGCTGCCCCCGCCACTGCCTGGCTGCAGGAAAAACTGCGCCGCCATGGTGCACTGCGCAGCCCGGTTGAAACCATCCGCACGGCCTGTGGCTTTGCCCCGGATGAAGCACCGCTGCTGGCCTATCTCGAGGCCAAATTCTCGGATCTTTACGCATTGTGACCAACGAGATCAGCCTCCGGGACCGCCTTGCGCGCGGTCCCGCCGTCTGGGCGCTCGCCGCCAGCATGACGCTGATCTATAGCACGATTTATTATAACTATTCCGGATTGATCCTCTTCTGGCTGGAAGATCCGGGCTGGTCCAAGGTGTTACTCGCCGCCGGGCCAATGCTCGCCCAGCTGATTGCTGCGCTGATGGCGCCCTTTTGCGGGCGGCAGGTTGATCAGGGCCGCGGCCCCGAGATGCTTCTGTTCGGCCCTGTCCTGGGGGCAATCGCCCTCACCGCTCTGGCCTTCATTACCGAGCCCTGGCAGTGGATTGCCGTCTGGGCGGTGATCGGGGTGGCTCAGGCTTTGTGCTTTTATGAGGTGGGCTTTGCCTTCCTGATCCGCCGCCTTGGCCCGGCCGCCCGCGCGGCAATCATCCGGGTGACCCTGGTGGCGGGCTTTGCCTCGACCATCGCCTTTCCGACCTATGCCGCCCTTGGCAACGGCCCCGGCTGGCGGCTGGCCACGCTCTGGGCTGCGGCCCTGACGCTTTTGCTGGTGGTGCCGCTGAATGCCTATGCCACCCGCACCATCCGCCGTCACGCGCCGCCGCCCCTGCAAAGCGCTGCCGCCCCTGCCGGAGAGGCGTCAACAGCCCAAAGCAGCCGCCGCGCCATGATCCTGCTGATCCTTGTCTCGGCCAGCTGCAGCATGAACCACTGGATGATCGTCACCTATATCGTGCCGATCCTGGTGGCGAAGGGCTATAGCACCGCCCTTGCCGTGACCATGGGCGCCTGCCTTGGCCCGGCACAGGTACTCTCGCGGCTGGGGCTGATGTGGGCGGGCAACCGGATCAGCAATCCTCGTGGCGTGATGATCCTGCTGTGTCTGATGCTGCTGGCCTCTGCCGCGCTGGTCGCCGCCTCTGCGGGGCTGGTCTTTGCGGTGATCTATGTCGCCTGCCAGGGTGCGGCATTCGGCGCGATGACGATCCTGCGGCCCGGCCTGATCGCCGATGTGATGGGGCCCGAGAACTATGGCTCGAACGCGGGAAAGATCCTGATGCCCACGCTTTTCGCAGGCGCCATGGCCCCGATGATCGGTGCGATTATGCTGGAGAATATGGGGTTTGAAGCCCTGGCCCTCCTCAGCATTCTGTTGCTCTGCACGGCGCTTTTCTCGCTTCACCGCCTGAAGCTCTCAGCGCGGCAGGGGTAATCCCTGCCGCCTCCCCCCTTGTCTTTGCGCGCCGCGACCCCAAATGCGGTTGAGGCGCGGGCGTAAACCCGCTACAGCCCCCTCGCGCACGCCCGCGCACTTCTGACCCCTGTCGCCGGAAGGGCCCGCCATGCTTCCTACCCCCTGCTACCTGATCGACAAATCCCGGCTGCTGCCGAACATGGAAAAAATTGCCTGGCTGCGTGAGCAGTCCGGGGCAAAGTCGCTTCTGGCGCTGAAATGTTTTGCCACCTGGTCGGTCTTTGACTTCATGTCGCAATACATGGACGGCACCACCTCCTCCTCGCTTTATGAGGTGAAACTCGGCCGCGAGAAATTCCCGGGCGAAACCCACGCTTATTCCGTGGCCTATGCCGATGATGAAATCGATGAGGTTCTGGCCTCGTCGGATAAGATCATCTTCAACACCATTGGTCAGCTGACCCGCTTTGACGCGCAGTCGAAAAACCACACCCGTGGCCTGCGCGTGAACCCTGGTGTCTCGACCTCAGATTTTGACCTCGCCGATCCGGCGCGTCCCTTCTCGCGTCTGGGCGAGCATAACCCCGAAGACATCGCGAAGGTGATGGATCAGATCTCGGGCTTCATGTTCCACAACAACTGTGAGAACGCCGATTTTGATCGCTTTGACGCGATGCTCGGCCATATTGAGCAGCGCTTCGGCTTTCTGATCCGCGATATGAAGTGGATTTCGCTGGGTGGCGGCATTCACTTCACCGGCGAAGGCTATCCGCTGCAAAAGCTGGCAGACCGCCTGAAGCGCTTCTCGGATGAAAATCAGGTTCAGGTTTACCTGGAGCCGGGTGAAGCCGCGATCACCAAATCCGCAACCCTTGAGGTTTCGGTGCTCGACACGCTGCACAATGGCAAGAACCTGGCCATCGTCGACAGCTCGATCGAGGCGCATATGCTCGATCTGCTGATCTATCGCCAGTCCGCAAAGGTCGAACCCAATGCGGGCGAACATGAGTGGATGATCTGCGGTAAATCCTGCCTTGCGGGTGACATCTTCGGCGAATTCCGCTTTGATAAGCCGCTCAAAGCCGGTGACCGGCTGTCCATTCAGGATGCCGCCGGTTACACCATGGTGAAGAAAAACTGGTTCAACGGCGTTAAAATGCCTGCGATTGCTGTCAAAGAACTCGACGGCAGCGTGAAAGTTGAACGCTCTTTCGGCTACGACGAATTCGTCGCGGCCCTTTCGTAAGATCAACGAACCTCTGGAGGTGCATGGGTAGAATGAAACGGAACGTCCTTATCATCGGCGCCGGTGGCGTGGCTCAGGTCGTGGCCCATAAGGCTGCACAAAACAATGACGTCCTGGGCGACATTCACATTGCTTCGCGCACGGCCGCGAAGTGCGAACAGATCATCGCATCTGTGCGGGAAAAAGGCAGTCTGAAGGTGGACGGCGTTCTGAAGGCCCATGCCCTCGACGCCCGAGACAGTGCCAATGTCGTCGCTCTCATCCGCGAGACCGGCGCACAGATCGTCATCAACGTGGCGCAGGCTTTCGTGAACATGCCGATCCTCGATGCCTGCATCGAAGCCGGTGTGGCTTACATGGACACCGCGATTCACGAAGACCCGGCGAAGATCTGCGAGACCCCGCCGTGGTACGGCAACTACGAGTGGAAGCGCCGTGAAGCCGCCGCAAAAGCGGGCGTCACCGCGATCCTCGGCGTGGGCTTCGATCCGGGCGTGGTCAACGCCTATGCGAAACTCGCGATTGACGACTATGTCGCTGAGCCCGAGTCGATTGATATCATCGATATCAACGCCGGCTCGCATGGCCGCTGGTTCTCGACCAACTTCGACCCGGAAATCAACTTCCGTGAGTTCACCGGCACCGTCTACTCCTGGCAGAACCAGAAGTGGCAGGAAAACAAAATGTTTGAGGTCGGTCAGACCTGGGACATGCCGGTTGTGGGCGAGCAGAAGGCCTATCTGACCGGTCACGACGAGGTGCATTCGCTCTCGGCCAACTACCCCAAGGCGGATGTCCGCTTCTGGATGGGCTTTGGCGATCACTACATCAACGTCTTCACCGTGCTGAAAAACCTTGGTCTTCTGTCTGAGAAGCCGGTGAAAACGGCTGAAGGTCTGGAAGTGGTGCCGCTCAAGGTCGTTAAGGCCGTGCTGCCCGATCCGGCCTCGCTGGCGCCTGACTACACTGGCAAGACCTGCATCGCGACCCTGGTGAAGGGCAAAGACAAAGATGGCAAACCGGCTGAGGTGATGATCTACAACGTCGCCGATCATAAGGAAGCCTATCTGGAAGTCGGCAGCCAGGGCATCAGCTATACCGCAGGCGTGCCGCCGGTTGCCGCTGCCATGCTGGTTGCTGACGGCACCTGGGATGTGGGCGCGATGAAGAACGTTGAAGAGCTGGATCCCAAGCCCTTCCTCAACCTTCTGAACAAAATCGGCCTGCCGACCTCGATCCGCGACGCGAAGGGCGAACGTCCGCTCACCTTCTGAGTGAATGAGGCTTCGCAGCTTTGAAAAGTTGAACCGGGGAAGCCACACTTCCCCGGTTTTTCAGTTCCCCCTCCATTGCCCGGGCAGCGCATTTCATGTCAGGGTCAGACCGGACTCCGGGGAGATGTAGTGTGCGACGGTTCTGGCAAATTTCTGGTCTCGCGGCTCTGCCGCTGATGGTTGCAGCCCTTCCCGCCCATACGCTGGAGCCGGTGGAATTCGTGGTCTCCGGCGCGCCCGAAGCCCTGGCTGAAAGCATCCGCAGCACCTCTCTCACTCAGAGCGCATATACCGACAACCGCCGCGACGCGCAGGAGATTTTTGCCGCCGCCCGCTCAGATTACGCCCGCATTCTCGGCACGCTTTATGCCGAAGGCTATTATTCCGGCACCATCAACATTCTGATCGACGGTCGTGAGGCCTCGGGCATCGCGCCGCTGAATGCACCGAAAGCTATCAATAAGATCAGCATTCGTGTGACCCCCGGCCCCGCCTTCACCTTCGGCGCAGCAGAGGTCGCGCCCCTGCGCCCCGGCACCGAACTGCCGGAAGGTTTTGCGACCGGTGAGCCCGCACGCTCGGGTGTGATCCGTCAGGCGGCAGAAGCGGCGATCGATCACTGGCGCGACGGCGGCCATGCCAAGGCGCGCATCGCGGATGAGGCGGTGACCGCGAACCACAAAGACCGGCTGATCAACGCCCGTATCCGCCTCGATCAGGGGCCGGTTGTGACTTTCGGCAAACTGACGTTCCGCGGCCGCACCGCCATGCGTGAGGGTCGGCTTTACAAGATCGCCGGCCTGACCGAGGGCGAGCGCTACTCGCCCGAAGAACTCGCTAAGGCCGCAGACCGTCTGCGCCGCACCGGTGTCTTCCGCTCAGTCTCGCTGGTTGAGGCAGATACGCTTGGCCCCGGCAATACCCTCGATATCACCGCCACCGTCTCAGATATGCCGCGCCGCCGTCTGGGCTTCGGGGCAGAGCTGACTTCGACCGAAGGGGCTGCGCTGACCGCCTTCTGGATGCACCGCAACCTTCTGGGCGGGGCGGAGCGGCTGCGCATCGACGGCGAGATCAGCCGCATCGGCGCGAAAGACGCAGGCCCCGATTATAAACTCGGCCTCTCGCTGGAGCGGCCTGCGAGTTTCACCCCCGATACCACAGCGCGTCTGACGCTAGGAATTGAGCGGGTGCAGGACAGCGATGCCCGGATCGACAATTTCACCGGCGGCTTTGGCCTGTCGCATATCTTCTCAAGCAGCCTTACGGGCCGGGCCGATCTGAACTACGGCTATACCCGCACCGTCGACAGTCTGGGCGAGCGGCGCTACCGCAATATCTCGCTGCCGGTAGGGCTAACCTGGGATCGCCGCGACAATGCCTTTGACCCGAAAAAAGGCTTCTGGATTGATGCGACCGCCATGCCCTTCGCGGGTCTGGGAGCCACGGATTCGGGCCTGCGCGCCAAGATCGACGCCCGCGGCTATCGCGCCATCGGCGAGCGTGTGGTCCTGGCCGCTCGGCTTCAGGGCGGGATCATCGCGGGGGCTGATCTTCTGGACACCCCCTCAGACTACCTCTTCTGGTCGGGCGGGGGCGGCACGGTGCGCGGGCATGAATTCCGCTCGCTCGGCGTGGATCTGGGCAGCGGCGTTGAATCCGGCGGCACCCGCTTTGCCGCAGCCTCGCTTGAGCTGCGCACCCGAGTGACCGAGAAAATCGGTGTGGTCGCCTTTGCCGATTATGGCCATGTCTCTGACAAAGCCTTCTCGGCGGCCCCTCTCGACGACTGGCACGGCGGCGCGGGCCTGGGACTGCGCTATGCCACCCCCGTTGGTCCGCTGCGTCTTGATATTGCGGCCCCTGTCGGCGGACGCAAAGCCAAAGGCGCACAATTTTATCTTGGGATCGGGCAGGCTTTCTGATGCGCTATACCGCTGCTTTTCTGTTGTGCCTGACCCCGGCGGTCGCCTTTGCCCAGGAGGATGACCGCAGTTTTCTGACCGGGCTGCTGGAAGACAACCTCTCCGGCGCAGGCCGTGAGGTTCGGATTGAGGGGTTTCAAGGCGCGCTCTCGTCGCGGGCCCGGATGACCAGCCTGACCATTGCCGACGACGAGGGCGTCTGGCTGCGGCTCACGGATGTGCTTCTGGACTGGAACCGCTCGGCGCTTTTTGGCGGGCGGGTGTCGGTCAATGCGCTGACGGCGGCTGAGATCACTCTCGAACGGCTGCCCAACGCGGGCGAAGATCTGCCCAGCCCCGAGGCGGCCCCCTTCTCGCTGCCGGATCTGCCGGTCTCGGTCCAGATCGGCCAGATCACGGCAGAGAAGATCACCCTTGGCCCTACCGTTCTGGGCGAAGAGATCACCGCCCGTCTGGATGGCGGCGCCAACCTTGGCGACGGTGAGGGCAATGCTCGGCTGGAGTTAAAGCGCACCGATGGCACCGCCGGGGCGCTGGTCCTTGAGGGCGGCTTTGTGAACTCCTCGCGGGAACTGCGCCTCGATCTCTCGCTGCAGGAACCGCAGGGCGGTATCGCCGCCAGGATGATCGGCCTGCCGGGAGAGCCGGCCCTTGATCTCTCGATCAAGGGCCAGGGTCCTATTGAGAATTTCACCGCCAATGTCGCGCTGCGCTCTGACGGGCAGGAACGTGTGGCGGGCAGCGTGCGGCTCTCCTCTGAAAAGGAAGGCGCGAAGGGGTTTGATCTTGACCTGAAAGGCGATGTCACGCCGCTTTTCCTGCCGGATTACCATGACTTCTTCGGCCCCGATGTCTCGCTGAAGGCCGAGGGCAGCCAGTCGGTCACGGGTGCGCTGCGCCTGAACGAGCTGCGCATTGATGCCGCTGCACTGCGGCTCAGCGGCTCCGCCGATATTGCGCCCGATGGCATGCCCAATGCCTTTGATCTGAACCTTGACCTCTCTGCCGCTGACGGCGAGCCGGTGCGCCTGCCGCTCAGCGGTGATCCGGTTGAGGTCAGGGCCGCGAAGCTGCGGCTTGGTTTTGCCGGGGATCAGAGCAGCGATGCCTGGACCCTTACAGGCAGCCTGACCGGTCTGAGCACCCCTGCACTGACCGCCGATGTCTTCAGCCTTGAAGGCAAGGGCCGTATCGGTCGCGCCGCCGACCGCAGCCCGATGGCGGATGGGGCGCTGAGTTTTGACAGCGCCGGTCTGAAGATGACCGACGCCGGACTGGATCAGGCCCTGGGCGACAGGCTGATCGGACAGACCCGCTTTGACTGGCAGAGCGGTCAGCCTTTGCGCATCAGCGTCCTGAAGCTTGAGGGCGAGGATTACAGCGCCGAGGGCAGTTTTGACGTATCAACCGCCAGCGGTGAGCCCGAGATCACCGGCCGCATCGGCGCGGTTTTGCAGGATCTGGGCCGCATTTCGGTGCTGGCCGGTCGCGCCACGGCAGGCAAAGGCACGCTGTCCTGGTCTGGCAGCGTGAAGCCCCTCTCGGGTGCCTTTGACGGACAACTCAGCCTCGACGGCACGGATCTCAGCATCGGCATGGCGGAAGTCGACGGCTTGCTGCGCGGCCAGAGCCTCGTCTCGCTGGATGCGGCACGCGGGGGTGAGGGGACGCAGATCCGCGCCCTTGATCTGCGCGGCCAAAGCCTGCGGGTGCAGGGCCAGGGCTGGATCCGCTCTACCGGTCCGGATCTGACGGCGCGTCTGGATTTCACCGACCTCTCTGTGATGGGGGCCAGCTATGGCGGCAGCCTTTCGGCAGATGCCACGCTGAAGGGCAAAGCCCTCGACAATGACCTGAACCTGACCCTGAAAGGCAGCGGCAGTGATCTGAAGACCGGCATCGCTGAAGCCGACGGCTTTTTGCGCGGCGAGACCGCGCTTGATATCGACGCGCATCTGCTAGACGGAATTGTAACCCTGCGCCAGGCGGTACTGACGGGGCAGACCTGGGATGCGGGGATCAGCGGCTTTGCCGGGACCGAAAGCCGCGATCTGCGCGCGCGCTTTGCGCTTGAGGATCTGAGCCGCGCAGGCGGTCCCTATCGCGGGCGCCTGTCGGGCAATCTGACCTATGCCCTGACCAATGGCACCGAAACGGCCGCCATTGACGCTGAAGCCGGCGACATTGCGATCGGCCAGGCCGAGGCAGACCGGCTGCTGCGCGGCGTGACCCGTCTCTCCGCCGCCGGAAGCCGCACCGCAGGTGTGCTTCGCCTTGAAAAGCTGGATCTGCAGAACCCGCAACTCTCCGCCAGCGGCAATGCCCGTCAGGAGGGGGACCGCCGCCTGCTGGCTCTGCAGGCGCGGCTCAATGATCTGGGGCTTCTCGTCCAGGGCGTGCCCGGGGCTTTGACGCTGCAGGGCGATGTGACCGAGCAGGACGGGACACTCAACCTTGATATCCGCGCCCGCGGGCCGGGGGGCATCGATCTCTCGGTCGCCGGCATCTCAGGGCTGAACTTCGCCAATTCCGCTCTGCGCATCACCGGATCGGCGGATGCGGCGCTCGCCAATGCCTTTACGGGGGGCGTGGCCCTGCGCGGGCCTTTGCGGCTCGATCTGTCGCTGAACGGCGCTCCGGCGCTCTCTTCGCTTTCCGGCCGCGTCAGCCTGTCCGATGGCCGTCTGACCATCGCCAGCCCGGCGATGGGCTTTTCCGGCCTCAATGGCGGCGTGACCCTCTCAGGGGGCCGGGCCGAGGTGGCTCTCTCCGCCGCATCGGATGCCGGGGGCCGCGTCACTGTGAACGGGCCGATCACCCTGACGGCGCCCTTCCAGGGCAGTCTGGTTGTGACGCCCGAGCGTCTTGGCCTGCGCGATCCGCAGCTTTATGAGACCAAAGCCAGCGGGCGGGTGGAGATCAACGGCCCCCTCGCAGGTGGTGCAATGATCCAGGGCCGCATCCGCCTGGAAGAGACCGAGCTGCGCATCCCCTCCACCGGCCTCGGCGGATCGGCGGCCATTCCGGAACTGCGCCACGTCTATGAGCCGGCCGGCGTCCGCGCCACCCGCGCCCGGGCGGGCCTGTTGGGCGGTGCAGGCGGCACCGCGGGCGGAAGCTCAGGAGGGGGCGGGCCGGTTTACGGGCTGAGCCTCTTTGTTCTGGCGGAAAACCAGGTGTTTATCCGTGGCCGCGGCCTTGACGCAGAGCTTGGCGGCAGCTTCCGGATTTCCGGGACCACGGCGAATGTGGTGCCCTCAGGCGGACTTGAGCTGATCCGCGGGCGGCTGGACCTTCTGGGCAAGCGCTTCAACTTTGCCGAGGGCACGCTGCAGATGGAAGGCAGCATGGTGCCGCGCATCCGGCTGGTGGCGAACACCGACACCGTGGATGGCACGGCCAGCGTCATCATTGACGGCCCCGCCGATCAGCCCGAAATCACCTTCACCTCTTCGCCGGAGCTGCCGCAGGAAGAGGTCGTGGCGCGGCTGCTGTTCGGGCGTGGCCTGACCTCGCTGACCCCCCTGCAGGCGGCGCAGCTTGCCTCTGCGGTTGCGACGCTGAGCGGTAAGGGCGGCGCGGGGATCGTCGACAGCCTGCGCAGGAACTTCGGGCTCGATGATTTCGACGTCTCGGCCAGTGAAAACGGGGCGGCGGCTGTGCGGGCCGGTAAATACCTCAGCGAGAATATCTACGTCGATCTGAAGCTCGACAGCGACGGACAGAGCGAGGTGTCGATCAACCTTGATCTGTCAAAATCCGTCACCGTCCGCGGCCGGGCGACCGCCGATGGGAATACCGGCCTCGGCATCCACTATGAGCGCGATTACTGAGGCGGCTGAACAGCGGCTGCAGGGGCCTCAGCCTCTGCGGCCCGCTTGCGGCGATGCTCCTGCAACACAGCATTGACCGCAGCCCCCATCAGCACCGAATAGGCGCTGAGATAGAGCCACATCAGGAGCGCGATCACCGCACCGATAGAGCCGTAGACTTTGTTATAATTTGCAAAATTAGTCAGATAGAGCGTGAAGCCCTTCGAGGCCGCAAGCCACAGAAGCACCGCCACCAGTTGCCCCACAGAGAACAGCGAGGGCTTCGGCCAGTCCATATTCGGGCCGTAGCGGTAGACAATCCCAATGCCAATGACCGTGGCAATCGGCGCAATCGGCAGGCGGGCAAGCTGATACAGCAGTGGCTCAAAAGCCCCCAGCGGCGCGAATTCCAGAACCAGCGGGACCACGATCTCGGCCGCCACTGCGGTCAGAGCCGTCGCCACCAGCATCAGCGTCAGCACCAGGGCCACCAGTTGATGCCCCAGACCACCGCGATTGGGCAGACCGAAAGCGGCATTAATGCCCTGCACCAGGGCCGACACCCCTGCCCGCGCCGACCAGAGCGCGATGCAAAGGCTGAGAAACGTTGTCCAGCCAAGGGTATTGGTCGCTGCGGTCGCCACGCCCATCACCTGATCGTTCAGAATGGTGAAAGCCTCTCCCGGAAGGAAATCCGAGAGTTCTGACATGTAATCGGCAACAACGAGCGGATCAGAAAACAGCGCCCAGATGGCGACAACGGCGGCAATGGCGGGAAAGACCGCAAAAATGGCAAAGAAGGCGATGCCCGCCGCAATCAGACCGACATGGCGGTCCGACATCAACGTCCAGGCCTCATATGCGATGGTAACGGGTTTTCGCAGCGGCTTGGGCAAAAAGGCGGGCATTGAGCACTCCGGATATCAGGGCCGGCAGCAGGCCGGCCCCGAAGCTTATCCGGTCAGACTTAGCGTGTCGAACCCGTCGAGCCGGTTCCGCTGTCGCTGTCGTCATCACCATCCTCGTCATCCGGAAGCCCAGGCAGTGTACCACCGCCGGGAGGCTGCCCGGTACCTGCCCCTGGCTCTGATGCAGGTGGATCCGATCCGTTATTGCTGACAACCGTAGCCGCTACCGCAGCCACGACCAGTCCCGCCACAGTCACCGTGGTGCCAGCGGCGGCACCTGCCCCGAGAAGGCCGGGGTTCGGAAGGGCTGCGGGCGGAGGGGGTGCGGCCGGCACAGGCGGGGGGGCAGGCCCCCCGGGGGCGGTCTGCGCCAGGGCGGGCATCACAGAAAGGGTCGTCAGCAGCAGGGCCAGACGGGCAGGTGACAGTTTCATTTCGCGTTCTCCGCTAGATATGACGGGGGCTCCCTTTCTCCGCTGCAAAGCGGAGAGGGCACTGGCACGTCCGGCTGGTCCGGCCGCTGCAGCAGCGCATAGCCTGCGGCAGGGCCGACCCATTGACGGGACCAGAGCAGAGAATGCGCAGCATTCGTTACGAACTGGTTAATCACACTAAACCCAAGCCCTGTGCAGTGCTCCTCGATGCGGCGCAGACCGCCTGAGCGGCAGACCTTCACAGCACAGTCGAGCCGGATGTCGGTCACCTGATCATCCGGCCCGATGACCTGCCAGAGCCCGCTGTGGCGCGCTCCGGACCTCAGGGCAGAAAGCGGCGGACCGGGATCGGCTGAGATCAGATCCTGCGGCAGGCCCCGCGTTTCCACCAGCCGCCCCTGCCGCAGGGTGAGGGTGAGGGGATCGGTGGTGGAGAAGGTCTCAGCCCCCCCGGTTGTTACAACCCGCGCCGCCAGCGCACGTCCGGCACCTCCCGGCAGCTCCACGCTGAGCAGCTGACCGGAGCGGGCCTGAGCCGGGGTGAGGGCGGGTATCGTCTGCCCGGCCACTCCTCCCGGCCGGGCAGCCTGAACCACGGATTTCAGCCGGTCCACCGTTCCTGCGCAGCCCTGCAGCAGCAGACAGAGGGTGAAGATGCTCAAAGACCTGCAGATCACCGCCATAAAAGCCCCCGCTCGCGCCCGAGGCGGTCGGCATGCCAGCCGCGGACGGTTTCATAAAGCCGGCCCGGCACTTCCGGCCGCTGCCCGCCGTCCCGCTGCAGCATCCGCACCGTCGTCGAAATCTTCCGCCGCGTGGGCAGACCCGCAACCCAGTTCAGCGGTAGGGTCACCCGGATGCCCTTGTCAAAAGAGCCCTCCCCGAAGGCCTGCCGCGAGACATTGCTGAGGGTTGCAAAGGCCCCGACCCGCCAGCCGCTGGCGAATTCGCGCTCCAGCGTCAGGGTGGCGCCATAATCCCCGGCCAGATAACGGCCGAGGTCCAGCTGTGCCAGATAGCCTTTCGGCAGCTCATAATAGGCTGAAAGGTGACCGCCCTTTGCCCGCAGCCTGCCAAAATCCGCAAATCCGCTGAAGGAGCGCTGGCGCAGGTGATAAACCTCAGCACCAAGCGCGAGGCGGCTGTTCACCGGCTTCCACAACAGCTCTGCGGAAACCCCGCCATAGCCGCGCTCCAGCCAGCCTGCTGTAATATGGCCATAAAGTTCAGGCCCCGGGCGCATATACCACGAGAGATAGAGATCTCTCAGGCGCAGATCGCGGCGGTTGCGCAGATAATCATCGGTGCGCACATGGGGCAGCACCGAATTTGACGAGCGCGTCTCACGCCCCATGGTGCCGGCCAGACGCCCCTCTATTGCGCCGGCAAGGCTCAGGCCCCGGGCGAAGTGCCACTGCCCCCGCAGACGCAGGCCGGTGTCAAAGCGAAACGGGCTGTCGGGATCAAAGAGCGAATAGCGGAAATAGGGGGCAATCGCCCAGGAGAGCCGCTTTGCCGGGGAAAATTCCGTCATCGGCGGCGCGGCGGCGGGCACGGCTTCCGAGAGGCGCAGCTGCTGCCACAGACGCCCGGTTTGATCGGGCTGGTGGTCGAGCGCTTCCAGATCGCTGCGCCGGAGGCGGATCACCGACAGATCCAACCCGCGCTCGTCCGGCACCAGATCGAAATATTCGACCGAAGACGGCAGACTTCGGCTGAGGGCGCGGGCCGCCCGCCCGATGGCCTGACCGCCAGAGTGATAGCGCAGATTGCGCACCCTGATGCGCAGCACCGGCCCCGACACTGAGAGAGCCATGGCACGCAGCCCCTCTTCGGCCAGTGCCCGCTGCACCGCGGGGGCAATCGCGCGAACGGCCCGGGCTGAGCCCTGCTCCGTCCAGGCATCGGACCAGGCGGCGGGATCGGCGACAGGGTCCGGACGATGCGAGAGCGGCAGCGGCGCGCCCCCGCGCAACCCAGTCGCCCCGCGCAGCCGCGGGTTCAGCCCCATCTGCAAAGAAACTCCGAGGCGCGAGCCGTAAAGCGCATAGGCCCCCAGCGTCATGTTTTCTGTCAGGCGATAGTCCGCGCCAAAATTCATAGGGCTGCGCGCGGGGAACAGCCTCTGATCGCCGCTGAGTTCCCGATAAGCATCCGAACTCCACTCTGCCTTCAGTCCGAGCCTGGGGCTGACCTGCCATTCGATCCCGGCAAAGGGGGCCGCCGGGCCGCGAAACCACTGCCGGATATTGGGCGTGCCGCCGGTGACTGAGGAACGCTCTGCCAAACGCTCTCCGGTTGAGAAAAGGGGAGAGCGGCTGCCCATCTGCCCCCAGCCCAGACCGGCTGTCACGGTCAGCCGCGGGCTCAGCCGGTGGCTGGCCACGAGATATTCCGCCCCGTCCATTCCGGTTCCGGCGAAATCGCGCAGCCCCAGCGAGACCGCCGGCCACCAGCGGCCCTGGCGGACCAGCAGATAGCTGAGATCAAAGGCGCGGTCGAAATACTTCGCCCCCGGGCCATAGCCCCCTTCGATCCCGGCCGCATTCTGCGGCAGCCGAAAGCCGGTGTAGCGGAAACCGGCCTGAAGACGCGGCGTGATCTGGAAACTGACTGCATTGCGTAAGACGCCCCCCGCCTGACTGACCGAGACGCTGATCCGGCCATCGGGCTGCGGCAGGGCCGACGGCATCTCAATCAGTCCGCTCCCCGCCCGCAGATTGACGCCCGGCGCCATCTCGGCCCGACCGGGCAGAGGCGTCAGCACCGCCAGCGCGAAACCCGCACCAACCAGGGAGAGCGACACGAACTCAAACCGCATGAACCTCACACCCGATACACATCGCAACGAAGGACAGCTTAGGGCAGGATCAGATTATTACAACCTTTGCGTGTATCGCCGCTACGGTTTGATCCGAAAGAGGACCACCCGCAGGGTCTGAGCCAGCAGCCACAGATCGAAGCAGAGCGAGCGATGCCGCAGGTAGATCAGATCGAGCCGGGCTTTGCGCGGGATGCAGCGGCGGATATAGACCGCCTCCGTCTCTGCCGCGCTGTGACACTGCGCCAGAAGACGGGCCTCATGGCGATGAAACCGCAGAGTGGCCAGCCCCGTCAGGCCCGGGCGCGCGCGCAGCACCTCGGCATAAAGATGTGGAAACCGCTCGGTATAGCGGCGCAGCGGCGGGCGCGGCCCGACGAAACTCATATCCCCCCGCAGAACATTCCAGATCTGCGGGATCTCATCGAGGCGAAAGCGGCGCAGCCATGCCCCGCTCGGCGTGATCCGCCCGGACTTATCCGCGCCGGAAACCCCGGTGTTCGCCGCCTCAGCCACAGGGATCATGCTGCGCAGCTTCCAAAGCGTGAAGGGCTGATCGGGGCTGCGCATGCGCTCAGAGCAGTAGAAAAGCGGCCTCCCCTCGCGCAGCAAGAGCCACAGCAAAAGCAGCCCGAACGGGACGGCCAGCAAAAGCGCCAACGAAAGCGCGCCCTCCAGATCGAACAGGCGCTTTGCGGGCGTCATCGGAGAGACCTAGACGGGGGCCGGAGCGCAGCCGCCAGGGCCTGCGGGGTGCTGTCAGGCATCAGATCCGGCACCACCCCGGCCAGCCGCGCCACCGAGAGGGTCGTTCGCCGCGCAGCGCCTTCAGGGGCGGCGCGCCAGGCAAAGGTCAGCCCGGCCGCAGCAAGAATATCCGCCATGGCAACGGGGCGTGCCCCCGAGACATTCATCACCTCCGGCAGCTCGGCCCCCCGCGCGTCTGCCTGCAGAAGTCCCAGCGTCAGCCGCCAAAGGCAGGCGGGGGCAAGATAGCTGCGCTCAGGCCCATGGCCCTCGGGAAAGCGATCAAGCCGCAGCGGCCTGCCTTCGGCCACCTGTCGCCCCAGGCGGTCCGCTCCGGCGATATTCCCCAGACGCAGGACCACCGCGCGCCCTGACCGGCCCTGAAACTCCCGCAAAAACACCCTCTCTGCGGCCAGTTTCGAGACCCCGTAAGCCCCCGGAGCGCAGGGCAGATCCGTCTCTGTCGCGCCCCCGTCGGCGGTCCGGCCATAAACGGCCTGGGTCGAGGCATAAAGACAAAGCGGGACCGAAGCCGCCGCCAGGGCCTGAGCCGCCTCCCGGGCGATGCGGATATTCTCGCCATAGCCCTCCGCCGGGCCTGAGGTTACCCCCGAGAGGACCAATGCACCGTGCAACGGCGGCAGCGCATCGCCCGGGCGCCAGCGCGCAAGCCCGGCTCCGCCGCGGCGCGATGTCCAGATCACCGGAGCGCCTCCCGCTCCGTCGCGCATCAGCTGTCCGGTTCGCCCGGACGCCCCGATCACCATCAGCACCGACAGCCCTCGCAAAATACAACCACAGATTGTTATTCACTCTGACCCGGCCCCGCCCGTCTGGCAAGAGCGGGTGACCTGTGCTGCCCCTGTGATGCGCGGGGGGGATGTGTTATATCAGGCCCATGCGTAAGACATTCTCCGCTCTGATCTGTCTGCTCTCTCTCGCGCCGCCCGCTGTGGCGGCTGAGATCCGCTGCACCGGTGCCAGCGGGCATCTGGGCCGCGAGCGCATCTGCGCGGCCGCAGGCGAAACCTTCCGCAGCAGCAGCGCCAGCCTGACCCTTGAGGTGATAAGCGATGAGCCGCACCGGCTTTCAGCCCGCATCGGCTGGAGCGGCGGACAGGGGCCGCGTGTCGATGTGACCTCGCCCGACAAGCCCCTCGACGGCCGCGCCGTCTCGCGGCTGATGCAGGGGCTGCGCGGCAGCACCGATCTGCCCTGACCCGGCACCCACGGCGCAGCAAAAAGGGCCCCGAGGGGCCCTTTAGTGAGGGATAATCGGGATCGGGGCTCAATAGCCCTCAAGTCCCCCCAGTTCACAGATCACCGCCCATTGCTCCGGCGTCACCGGCTGCACCGAGAGGCGGCTGTTGGTCACCAGAACCATCTCGCTCAGGCGGTGGTCCTGCTTGCACATCTCCAGCGTCACCGGCACCGGCATCTTCGTCAGCGCCCGGATATCGACGCATTCCCAGCGCGGATCGTCCGAGGTGCTGTCGGGATGGGCTTTGGCGCAGACCTCCACCACACCGACGACCTCTTTGCCGATATTGGAGTGATAAAAGAAGCCGCGATCGCCGATCTCCATCGCGCGCATGAAGTTGCGAGCCTGGTAGTTGCGCACGCCCCCCCATTCTTCGCCGATCTCACCTTTGGCTACCTGCTGATCCCAGGACCAGGTGTCCGGCTCGGATTTG
The DNA here is from genome assembly GCF_004054105.1 of Falsigemmobacter intermedius. Classification (GTDB taxonomy): domain Bacteria; phylum Pseudomonadota; class Alphaproteobacteria; order Rhodobacterales; family Rhodobacteraceae; genus Wagnerdoeblera; species Wagnerdoeblera intermedia. The sequence goes on along the minus strand of NZ_SBLC01000005.1, from coordinate 7,318 downwards.
AACAGCCAGTAGTTCATCAGCCGATCACCCGACGCCATTCGCGCAGCGTGACGCTCTCAAAGAGGCCCGCTTTGGCATAGGGATCGGCGGCGGCGAAGGCCTCGGCCTCGGCCAGATCGGCAGCCTCAATGACCACCAGCGAGCCGACGGGCTTTTCGTTCTCAATGAAGGGGCCTGCAAAGAGCACCTTGCCCGAGCCGTTGAGAAACTCGAGATGCGCAGCGCGGTTCTCAAGGCGGGTCTCAAGCGCGTCGGCTTTATCAATGCAGGTCAGAGCGAAATACATGGTCATTCCTCTTTGAGGGGGCGGGACAAAAGACGTTTCGCGGCTTCCGCCACAGGCAGATCACCGGCTGAAACCGCAGCCACCATGGCGGTGACCGGCAGATCAGCGGCCATGCCAAGGCTTTCGGCGCGGGCCATGACGGCGCGGGCGGTGGCCAGCCCCTCAACCGTCTGGCTCAGATCCGGGGGCAGACCCTGGCCCAGGGTAAAGCCGTGGCGGAAGTTGCGCGACTGGCTTGAGGTGCAGGTCAGCACCAGATCACCAAAGCCTGACAGTCCCGAAAGCGTTTCAGGACGCGCCCCAAGCCGGGTGGCAAAGCGGGTCATCTCGGCAAAGCCGCGCGTCATCAGGGCGGCGCGGGCGCTGTCTCCGAAGCCCGCCCCGGTGACGATACCTGCCGCGATGGCGATCACGTTTTTCAAAGCGCCGCCCAGTTCCGCCCCGATCACATCGGTGGTGCGGTAAAGCCGCAGCACCGGGGTTGAGAGCGCGCTTTGCAGCGCCTCTCCCACCGCTTCATCGGCGCAGGCGAGCGTCAGGGCCGTGGGCAGGCCGCGGGCGATATCGGCCGCAAAGCTGGGGCCGGTCAGCACGGCGGGGGTGGCACCGGGGATCAGATCCGCGACCAGCGCCGAGGGCCCGCGAAGCGTGCTCAGATCGACACCCTTTGAGCAAAGCACCGGGGCTTTGCCCACGACATCAGGATGCTCCGCCAGAAAGGCCCCCATGGCCTGCATCGGCACGGCAACCAGCACCGGAGCCTCTCCGGCGCGGGGCAGATCTTCCGTCAGCGTGATGGCCTCCGGCAGGATCACACCAGGCAGGCGCGGGTTCTCACGCCCCGCAGCCCAGGGCAGACTGCGCCCCCAAAGCGTGACCGGACCTTTGACCGAAAGCGCCACCGCCAGTGCGGTGCCAAAGGCCCCTGCCCCTAAGACGACCGTCATGCTTTGGCCCCTTTTTTCCCCGACCCCAGCATCGCAGGTGCCGTCTGATCCAGCGGCCAGCGCGGCCGGGCTGAGAGATCGAGCCCGTCGCTGTGGCCGGCGCGAAAACGCTCAATCCCGGCCCAGGCGATCATCGCCGCATTATCCGTACAAAGCCGCAGCGGCGGGGCCACGAAGGGCACCCCGGCCGCGGTGGCAACCGCCGTCAGCTCGCCCCGGATCATCTGATTGGCCGCCACACCGCCCGCCACGGCAAAGGCCGTCACATCCGGGCATTCCACCAGGGCCCGACGCGACTTCTCGCGCAGGACAGCCGCCACGGCCCGCTGAAAGCCCGCACAAAGGTCACGGCGGTCCTGAACCGTCAGCCCGCCCTTTTCGGCAATAATGGCATCACGCGCCCGCAAAAGCGCGGTCTTCAGCCCTGAGAAGGACATATCGCAGCCCGGCCGGTCCAGCAGGGGGCGCGGAAAGACAAAGCGCTTCGGATCACCCAAAGCCGCCTCACGTTCAACATTCGGGCCGCCGGGCTGCGCCAGTCCAAGAAGTCTGGCGGTTTTGTCGAAAGCCTCGCCCGGGGCATCGTCAATGGTGCCGCCAAGGCGGCGGAAGCTTTCGGGCCCGTCCACCCGCAGGAACTGGCAGTGCCCGCCTGAGACGAGGAGCATCAGATAGGGATAAGTCAGACCATCCGTCAGACGCGGGGTCAGCGCATGACCTGCGAGGTGGTTCACCCCCACCAGCGGCAGTCCGGTCGCGGCTGAGAGGCCCTTGGCGCACATCACCGCCGCCAGCACCCCGCCGATGAGACCCGGTCCTGCGGTCACCGCAATGCCGTCAAGTTCCGTAAGATCAAGACCCGAAGCCGCCAGCGCCTCTTCAACGGCAAGATCCATCCGCTCAGCATGGGCGCGGGCCGCAATCTCGGGCACCACGCCGCCGAAGGCGGCATGCAGCGCCTCCTGGCCCGCGACGATATTCGCGAGGATCTCGGGCGCTTCGCCCTTCCGGTGGCGGATCACGGCGGCTGCGGTGTCATCACAGCTGCTCTCGAGACCCAGAAATGTCAGTATATCGGCCATAATCCCTCCGCCCCGTTGCCGGGGGCTGCAAGGGGAGGTAACACCTGACCCATGTCCGGACAATACCGCCCGCTTCTGCTGCTAACCCGCCCCGAGCCTGCCTCGCTGCGCTTTGCCGACCAGGCGCGCGCGGCTTTCGGCACCGGGTTTGATGTACTGATCGCGCCTTTGATGACGACGGTCTTCTTTCACCCCGCCCTGCCGGAGTGGCAGCCCGAGGGGATGATCTTCACCTCTGAGACCGGAGTTGCCGCTTTCGCTGCGCTGGAAAGCCGCCGCGGAACAGCGATTTGCGTCGGTCCGCGCACCGCCGAATCCGCCGAAGCCGCAGGCTGGCAGGCCGAGGTTGTAGGCGGCGATGCCGAGGGGCTTGTGCGGGAGCTGACAGCGCGGCAGCTCAAGGGGCGCTGGCTGCACGCCCGCGGGCGCGAGGCGGCGGGCAATCTGGCCGGGCGGCTGAATGCCGCAGGCATGGAGATCCATGAGCTTGTCGTCTACGCCCAGGACCCGCTGCCGCTGAGCAAAGAGGCGGCAGATCTGCTGATGCACAGCCCTGAGCGGCTGATCATCCCGGTCTTCTCTCCGCGCAGCGGTCGCCTGCTGGCAGAGGCCCTCTCCGATCGGCCCTGCCCCCGACTTCGGCTGGCGGTCATCAGCGCGGCCGCCGCCCGCGCGGTGGCGCCGCTCAGGGCCGCTTCGGTTGCCGTTGCCCCCACGCCGGACCTCGACGGCATGCTCTGCGCGCTCTCTGATCTGCCCGGATTCACCACCAAAGCTTGAAACCGACGCCGGGTCCGATAGTTATAGGCAATGTGGCGACCATCCGCCGCAGGACTGTTATGGAGGCGAGGGTGACCGAACAAAACGAGACTTCCGCGGGAACCACCCCCGCTGATGAGGCCATCCAAAGCCCGAAGGCGCATGCCAGGCGCTTTTCCTCTCCGCCCTCCGCGCAGCACACTGACCCGGAAGAAACAACCGGGGCGACAGATAAACCTCTGACGCCACAGGATCTTCCACCCCAGGAGCCATCCGCCCCAGAACCCATCCCGGAGGCTGAACCTGCGGCGCTGACGACACCCTCTGCCGCAGCCGTATCCCCGCCACCCCTGGCTGAGCCAAAGCGGCGCGGCCCCTTCCTGCCGATCCTTGGCGGATTGATTGCTGCGGGCATCGGCTATGGTGCGGCGCAATATATGCCCAAAGGCTGGCCGATTGCCGTGCAGGACAGCGCTGCGCAGTCCTCGCTGGAAGAGCGCCTTGCCCGCGCTGAGACTGCCCTCGCACAAAGGCCCGAAGCGACGGACACGGCACCGCTGATGGCGCGGATCGAGGCGCTGGAGGCACAACTGGCCGCAGGGCCTGCCGGGACCGGCGCAGATGAAAGCCGCCTCTCCGCGCTTGCTGCGGAAATTGAAGAGCTTCGCAACCGCCCCCTGCCGGAGGCGCAGGTCCTGACGGAAGGCGGCGCGGACCTGACGGCAGAGATTGTCGGTCTGAAAGCCGAGATCGAACGACTGAAAGCGGGTCTTGCCGACAGCGGCGAGACCGACAGCCTGCGCGCCGAGATTGAAGCCCTGCGCGCCGCCACGCTGGCAGAGCGCGAGGCCACGGAAGCCCGGGCCGCAGAACTCGCACGTGAGGCTGAGACCCGCGCCAGCGCCACCCGCGCTGAGGCTGCGGCGCTGCGTCTGGCCACGGCCATCGATGCGGGCACCTCGCTTGAAGCCGCGCTGAAGGATCTGACCGCCGCGGGCTTTGCCCTGCCGCAGGAGCTTCAGGCCAATGCCGCCGGTGTCCGCACTCTGGCGGCCCTGCAGCAAAGCTTCCCCGAAGCCGCCCGCGCAGCGCTTGCCGCAGATGCCCGCCCGCCTGAGGGGGCGGGGCTGGGGGACCGCGTCACTGCCTTCCTCTTCTCGCAGGCCAATATCCGCTCGCTGAACCCCCAGGAGGGGACCGATGCCGATGCGGTGCTCTCGCGTATGGAAGCCGCGGTTTCGGCCAATAATCTGGCCACCGCGCTGAGCGAGGCTGAAGCCCTCAGCCCGGCGGCCGCTGCGGCCCCCGCCATGGCGACCTGGCTTTCTGAGGCCCGCGCCCGTCAGGAGGCTGCGACATCCGCCGCGGCCCTCCTTCAGTCAGCCGCGCAGTGAGAGGCCGGATATGCCCTGGACCCTGATCAAAGCGATCCTCTTTTTCATCATCCTGGCGCTGCTGGCCTGGGTGGCCGCGGCCCTCTCCTCGGCGCAGGGCGGGATCCGCATCGCCATGATGGGCAAAGAAATCACGCTGGCACCGCTGCAGGCCGTGATCGCCTCTGTGGTGGCAGTCTTTGGCCTTTGGCTGATGGCGCGGATCATCGGACTGGTGCTGGCAATCGGGCGCTTCTTTGCCGGTGATGACACGGCCCTGTCGCGCTATTTCAGCTCAAACCGGGAAAGACGCGGCCTGAACGCCCTGTCAGAGGCGATGATCGCCCTGGCTTCGGGTGAGAACCGCGTCGCCATGGCGCGGGCAGAAAAAGCGCAGCGCCTGCTGGATCGCCCGGAACTCACCAGCCTGATCGAGGCCGAGGCCGCCCAGGCGGCGGGTGACAGCGCCAGGGCCGAAGCCGCCTATCGCAGGCTGCTGAGTGACGACCGCGCGCGCTTTGTTGCCGTGCGTGGCCTGCTGAAGCTGAAGCTTGAGGCCGGCGATACCGAGACGGCGCTGAAACTGGCCGAAAAAGCCCTCGCGCTGAAGCCGCGTCACAATGAAATGCAGGATCTGCTTTTGCAGCTTCAGACCGGAGCCGAAGACTGGCACGGCGCAAGGGCCACCCTCTCGGCTAAGCTGAAGGCCGGGGCGTTGCCGAAAGATGTCTGGAAGCGCCGCGACGCCCTTTTTGCGCTGCAGGAGGCAAAGGTTCTGCTCGATGGCGAAAGCTCCATCGAGGCCCGCGAGGCCGCGATTGCCGCGAACAAAGCCTCGCCCGACCTGATCCCTGCTGCCGCTATGGCGGCGCGCAGCTATATTGCTGAGGGTAAATCCAAACTCGCCCAAAGGGTTCTGAAAACGGCCTGGGAGGCGCAGCCCCATCCCGAACTGGCCGCAGCCTTCGCAGAGATTGAGCCCTCTGAGAGCCCGCAGGCGCGGCTGCGCCGCTTTGAGGTGCTGACGGATATTCACCCCGATCACGAAGAAACGCGGATGCTGCTGGCGGAACTGAATATCGCCGCCGAAGACTTCCCCACGGCCCGCCGCGCCCTTGGCGATCTGGTCACCACCCGTCCGGTGGTGCGCGTGCTGACGATCATGGCCGCCATTGAGCGCGGCATGGGCGCAGATGACGCCGTGGTGCGTGGCTGGCTGGCCCGTGCACTCAGCGCGCCGCGCGGGTTGCAATGGGTCTGCGGCAGCTGCAACAGCATCCATGCGGCCTGGGTCCCGGTCTGCCCCCACTGCGGTGGCTTTGATACCCTCAGCTGGTCAGAGGCCCCCGACGCCGGCACCGCAAGCCCGACCGGCACAGAGATGCTGCCGCTGATCGTCGGAAGCCCCACCCCTGCCGCCCCGGTCGTTGAGCCCACTGAAGCTGCGGAGCCCGAGACCGCCCCCGCGCCGCCCGAGGCGGAGGCGGAGACGGGGGCGGAGGATGAGCCCGAACCGGTAAAACCCGCGGCCTCGCCCTTCGTCAGCACCGAACCCGTCACCCCCGAAGAACTGGCCCGGCGCGGCGCCTTTTGAGCAAGAGGCCGAAAACTCTGAGAAAAGTGCGAAGCGGGCTGCAAAGCCCGCTTGCCAAGCCCGGAGCCTGCGTGTAAATCCGGCGAAGCATCCGAAGCCTTGAAGGCCAAAGACTGCAAAAGGTGCCGCTGTAGCTCAGCTGGTAGAGCACGTCATTCGTAATGATGGGGTCGGGGGTTCGAGTCCCTTCAGCGGCACCAGTATCCTACTGGAATACCAGCATAAAATGGCCGCCCTTCGGGGCGGCCTTTTGCATTTCGGCTCTCGTGGAACCACCGTGGAACCAGATTTGACGCTTGGACCCAGAGCCATCATCGCGAAAATGTGAAGCATGGTTTTAGGCCAGATCGGCCGACGCATCGAAAATCCGAGCTTCTCAGCCTGAGTTGCGAATCTGATCGGCAACTCTCGATCATAGGTATGCTTGAAAATGGATGTCCCACGTGAGCGGGCGAAACGGCCACCTGTGCGGCGGCTGACAAAAGGGCTTACAGAGTATCGGAGGTCGAACTGCGCAGCGGGCCGAGCTTTTCAAGGGCCCACTCATCCAGAGCGGTCTTGGGATAGAGCGGCGTGCGGTTCGCCAACTGATAGGCAGGACCACCGCCGCGCGTGGCAAGCGTTGCCAAGGTGGCCGGCGCATAGCTCAACCCGAACTGGGTTTCGAGATAACGACAGGCTTCATCCCGACGCAGGCGCGGCTTGCGGGCGATGAGCTCATCCCTTTCGGTTGCCTTGATATAGGCGGGTTCCATTAGTCTCCTCCTTATGAAGCCCCGTCATTCGGGGCGGGTTGGCATGTGCTGATATTGTCGCCCTTGATCGCCCGTGCCCCAAGATGCTGATTTTGGTTGTCCACATAAATCGGCAGGGCCTGAGCACGTCACATTCTATTTCCGAAGCGTTCTCCTATTTTATTTCCTGCGCTTCTCGGTTCTCCCTTTCGCAATTCATAAAGATTTTCCGCTCACCACGGGCTGGGCAGATCGTCATCCTCTTTCGGGATTTCAGGCTCTTCGTTGCTCGGGAAATAGATTTTCATAAAGGCCTCTGCCGTTTTGCCTGCTTTTCCGATCCGCAGATTGTCGGGCCGTATGAAAACTGAGCTGTGGTCTTCGAAGCGCATAAAGATTTGCGGCGGATTGGCCTTTGCGCGGATTTTCCAAGCGCCCCCAAGGGACGCCGCGAGAGCCGAACAACGGGCAACCCAAGCTCCGAAGGTCAGTCCAGCTTCACGTTCAGCACCTTGCAGATCTGCGCCACCTGCTGCTCCATCC